>NZ_CP056087.1:3172898-3807477 GCF_001839655.2 Pseudomonas argentinensis | reverse complement strand
GCCGCACAGGGCGGTGAACAGGTTGTAGGGGCTCAGGGCGACGCCGAAGCCCTGGCCCAGGTAGCTAAAAGTATCCACGGATCAGATCTCCAGGCTGGAAAGAATGCCGAGCGGCAGCGGGACGTCGAGGATCTTGTCGAACAGCAGGTACAGGCCCACCGCAAGCAGCACGCCGGAGGTCAGGCTGGCTTTCCAGGTGCCTTCGTACAGGCGCGCCATGGCGATGGCGAAAAGGGTGCTGGCGATGATGAAGCCGGCCAGTTCGAATAGCGCGGAGTAGATCAGCAGGGCGACGATGCACAGCACGATCTTGCGAATCACGTGGCGATCCAGCGCGGGCTCGGCACCCTCGATACTGGCCCGTGACGGTTTGAACAGCAGGTAGATGGCGCCCAGGGCGATCATCAGCAACAGCAGCAGGGGAAAGGCCCGCGGCCCTACAGGCTCGTACGAGAACGGCGCATGGTAGCTCCAGGCCGCCATCGACAGGCCGAGACAAAGCAGCAGGCTGACGCCCGCAAAAATACGGTCTTGCATGGGAGTGCTCCGTGAGGAGAGCCGAGCGGCTCTCCCGGAAGGGATTTATTCGACCAGACCGAACTCGCGGCCCAGTTCGCGGTACTCGGCGACCTGCTTTTTCACCAGCGCCTGCAATTGCGGCCCGCTTACGTACAGCGGCAATACGTCACGGTCGACCATGTAGCGCTCGAACTCTGGCGAGGATTCCAGCTTGGTAAACGCCTCGCGCCACCACTGCACCTGCTCCTCGGGTACATCCGGGCCGAGGAAGTAGCCACGGATCAGCGGCCACTGGATCTCGTATCCCTGCTCGCGAGCGGTGGGGATGGAGGCCAGGTCGCCCGGCAGGCGCTCTTCGCTGAATACCGCCAGGGTGCGGATGTTGTTGCCTTGCTGCGAAGCGATTTCGCTGGCGCTGCCGGTGACCAGGTCGACGTGCTTGCCCATCAGTGCCATGTAGTGCTCGGAGCCACCTTCGAATGCGGCGTAGCGCAGTTCGCTCGGGTCGATGCCCGCTGCCTTGGCGAGCAGGGCGATCTTCATCCAGCCCTGGCCACCGATGCTGCCGCCGCCACCGACGACCACGCTTTTCGGATCTTTCTTCAGTGCTTTGACGACATCGTCGAGGGTTTTGTATGGCGAGTCATCGCGCACCGCCAGGGTGCCATAGTCAGTACCGATGGTGGTCAGCCACTGCACTTCGTTCTCGTCGAAGCGGCCGTATTTGCCGAGTGCCAGGTTCAGCAGCGAGGCGCCGGAGAAGGCCACCAGGGTGCCGGGATCATTGCGGCGGTTGGCGACGATTGCGTTGTAGGCCACGGCGCCGATGCCGCCTGGCATGTAGGTCACGCGCATCGGCGACTTGAGAATGTCGTTGTCCTTCAAACCGGCCTGGGCCAGCTTGCAGGTCAGGTCGAAGCCGCCACCTGGTTTGCTCGGGGCGATGCACTCGGGGCGATTGGGCTGCGCTGCGTTGGTCTGCAGGCTGGTCATCAGCAGGGCGCCGGCAAGGGGCAGAAGAAGGCGGTGCTTGAGATTTTTCATCGCTGTTTACCTGTATTGGAGTTATTTGCAGGTGGTTCGCCGTATCACCAGATCGGCAGGGCGTAGCTCAGAATCAGGCGGTTCTCATCGACCCCACGGGTGAAGTTGGCGCTGTAGGCCGCATTGCGCCAAGTAACCGTAAGGTTCTTCAACGGACCCTGGCTGAATGCGTAGGCCAGGTCGGTATTGCGTTCCCACTCGGCGCCGGTGGCGCCGTTGGCCAGGTCGATACCGCTGCCGCGCACGTAACGGGTCATGAAGGTCAGGCCGGGGATGCCCACCTTGCTGAAGTCGTAGTCGTAGCGCAGCTGCCAGGAGCGTTCGTCCGGCCCAGCGAAGTCGTTGATCTGCAGGAAGTTGGTCAGGTACGGCGTGGCGCCGTCGACATAGGTGAAGCCTTCGTCACCGCGCATTTGCTGGTAGGCCAGGCCCAGTGCATGGCCCGCCAGGCTGTAGGTGAACATGGCGTTGTACACCTGGTTGTCGATATTGCCGGCTCGGGCCTGGCCGCTTTCGCTGTTGTTGAAATAGCGCAGGTCGCTTTTCAACTTGCCCGGGCCGAGGGGCAGGGTGTGCTGCAGGCCGAGGAAGTGCTGGCGATAGATATCGGTGAGCTCGCCGTGGTGGTAACTGAGCTGGGTGTTGGGGGCCAGGGCGTAATCGAGGCTGCCGAAACGCAGGTGGTCGCTGCTGGGGCTGCCGCCGAAGCGGCCGTTCTTGTTGTTCAGGGCCAGCTTCTCGGAGCCCGACACATCGCGCTGTACCACGCGGGAAATCTGCCCGATGGAAGCGGTCAGGCGCTCGATGTCCTTGCTCTGCAGCTGCCAGCCCTCGAAGGTCTGGGGCAGCAGGCGGCTGTTGCTGAACTGCAGGGTTGGCATCTTCGGCAGCAGGGTGCCAGCCTTCAGCACGCTTTCGCTGAAGCGCACCTTGGCAGTCAGGCCAAGCTTGCTGTAGTCGTCTTCGGGGCGCTGTTTGCTGTCGCGCGGCAGCAGTGCGGTACCGGAGCGGTCCGGCGATGAGTCGAGTTTGACGCCGAGCATGGCTAGCGCGTCGATACCGAAACCGACCGTGCCGGTGGTGTAGCCGGACTCCATGTTGAAAATGAAGCCCTGGGCCCATTCTTCGCGCTTGTTCTGCCCGGGGCCGTCACGAAAGTCACGGTTGAGGTAGAAGTTACGCAGCTCCAGGCTGGCCTTGCTGTCTTCGATGAAGCCGTCGGCCAGCGCGGTGCCGACGGCCAGCGGCAGGCCGGCCAGTACCGCAGCAGGGGCAACGGAGGCATGAAACAGGTGCTTTCTTGTCATTATTATTTACTCGTGGGGGTGCAGTGTCGGTTGGCGTCAGTTCTTGCGGGGCGTGCCTCTCAAGGCCTGCGGCACGTACACGTCGCCGGCGAACAGGCGGCGTGCGGTGCGAATCAGTGAGGCCTGCATGCTGTGTGGTTGGGCGTCTTCACCGGGTGCCAGGGACACTTCGATCTCGCCCCCCGGATGTTCCAGGCGTACCAGTGCCGCGCCGGTGATGGGGGCGATGTCGAACGCCACGCTGCCGGGCAGGGCGCAGGCGCTGGCCAGGCCGATGGCGCCGGTGGCAGCGATCGAGCGATGACAGGTGTGCGGCATGAAGTAACGGGTCGACAACGTGCCGCCCTCACGCGGCGGGGCGAGCAGCACCGGCTTGGGGATGACCATCTGGCTGACATCGCCCAGGCCCATGGCGGCGCCAGCCTGCAGGCGAATGCGCTCCAGGCGTTCGAGCAGAGCCGTGTCGGCATCTAGCTCGGCCGGGGTTTCGTAGCCGGTCTTGCCCAGCGCTTCGGCCTGCACCAGCACCATGGGCATGGCCATGTCGATGCAGGTCGCGTCTACGCCGTCAAAATGGTCGCGCACCGTGCCGGTGGGCAGCAACTGGCCGGTCTTGGCACCGGCGGCATCGAGAAACGTCAGCTTGATCGGCGCGGCGCTGCCAGGTACGCCGTCGATGCAGGTGTCACCTTCGTAGCGCACCTTGCCCTTGGGCGTCTGCACTTCCGAGTCGACCAGGGTGTTGGTGTTGAGGTTGCGGATACGCACCCGGGTAACCGGCGTGCTGACCTTGACCAGGCCATGCTCGATGGCGAAAGGGCCCACCGCGCAGAGCATGTTGCCGCAATTGGGCGCCGTGTCGACGCGCCGCTGGTTGACCATGACCTGCACGAACAGGTAGTCGACATCGGCATCGGGGTGATCGGAGGTGCTGACGATCGCCACCTTGCTGGTCTGGGGGCTGCCGCCACCGATACCGTCGATTTCCAATTCATGACCGGAACCCATCAGGTTGAGGAGCAACTCGTCGCGCAGGGCGACATCGGCGGGCAGGTGATTGGCCAGAAAGAACGGGCCGCGAGAGGTGCCGCCGCGCATCAACACGCAGGGAATGGCTTGCATGATGTCTCCAGTGCAATAAATTTTCTTATTGTTGCCTTGTTTGAATGGTGGTTAGCCACGTTTGTTTTGTAAATTGCATATATTTTGGTTATTAATGTATTTTGTGCATTAATGCGTGCGGGCAGGTTTCGAGTTGGGCGTAGATCGCCAGATGCGGTTTAATGCACTAATCTGCGCTGGAAAATAAAAATATCGATTGATAGGTTTTTTGCATGAATTACGAGCTTCAGGACCTGCGCGCCTTCGTCAAGATCGCCGAGTTCGGCAATTTTCACGAAGCCGCCAACGCCATTCATCTCTCGCAACCGGCCCTTACCCGACGCATGCAGAAGCTGGAGGAGGGCTTGGGCACCCAACTGCTGGACCGCACCACCCGGCGGGTCAGCCTTACCGCTGTCGGTCGCGATTTCCTGCCCAAGGCGCGGCGCCTGCTCGATGATTTCGAGCGCTCCATCCTTGGCATTCGCGAGCTGGCCGAGCGCCAGTCCGGGCAGGTGACGCTGGCGTGCATTCCCACCGCAGCGTTCTATTTCCTGCCGACGGTGATTCGCGATTTCAATCGTCAGTACCCGAAGATCCGTATCCGCATTCTTGACCTTAGCGCCCACGAGGGGCTGGAAGCGGTGCTGCGCGGCGAGGCGGATTTCGGCATCAACATGCTCAGCGGGCAGCACGCCGAGATCGACTTCACGCCGCTGGTCAACGAGCCCTTTGTGCTGGCCTGCCGACGTGACCATCCACTGGCCGAGCAGCCCCAGGTGGCCTGGCGTGAGTTGAGCGATTACCGGTTGATCGGCGTTGGCCGGCTGAGCGGCAACCGGGTGCTGCTCGACCACGGCTTGGCGCACCTCGATTGGCGGCCCAGCTGGTTCTACGAGGTGCAGCACCTGTCCACATCATTGGGCATGGTCGAGGCGGGCCTGGGGATTGCTGCCATGCCGAGCCTGGCGATGCCGGCCGAGGATCACCCGATACTGGTGCAGCGCCCGCTGGTCGATCCTGTTATCAGCCGTACCCTGGGTCTGGTGCGGCGTCATGGCTCGTCGCTGTCGCCTGCCGCCGAACAGTTCGTCGAGACCCTGCTCAAGCAGTGGCCCGGCTATACCGCCCTGGGGACGGACAAGCAGGCGTAGGGTGGAATAGCTACAGATCTGCGCACCCGTTTCTAACATTTGCCCAGCTAATGACGGCCTTGCTCCAAGCGGAATTTCGCCGATTCATCGCGAAACTCCGCTGGAGAGTGCAAGCAAGCTTCAGGCTGCCGGCGCGCAATTGTGCACCTTCTCCCTATACGATTACTCATCAGAATTGGGCGTATATGACACTTTGTTGAGTACCATTCGCTGCTTATGACCACTCGATCGGTTAGCCAATGCCCGCGAGTAGTGTACGCGACCGAAATTTATTTAATGCGTTTTATGCATTAAATTCTGAAATATTTGCATTTGATGGAATTGTCAGTGCGTGTGACTCTTTTGCTCAAGGCATCAATCGGTCTGATTGATCAGTGAAAGAGAAGAAGTCATGCGTATTCCCTGTGTGCTCATGCGCGGAGGTACCTCCAAAGGGCCGGTTTTCCTGGCCAGCGATTTGCCTGATTCGATTGACGAGCGAAACGAAGTGCTGCTGTCGGTCATGGGGGCAGGGCACGAGCTCGAAATCGACGGTATCGGGGGTGGTAGCCCGCAGACCAGCAAGGTCGCCATCGTCAGTGCGTCCAGCCACCCGGATGCGGATGTCGATTACCTCTTCGTGCAGGTCATGGTTTCCCAGCGTCGCGTGGATACTGCGCCGAACTGCGGCAACATGCTGTGTGCCGTTGGCCCCTTCGCCATCGAGCAGGGGCTGGTCAAGGCCGGCCCCGCGACCACCGAAGTGCGTATTCGCAACCTCAACACCGGCACCTTCGTCTGCTCGAAAGTGCAGACCCCTGGCGGCGTGGTTACCTATGCGGGCAATACCCGTATCGATGGTGTGCCAGGTGTTGCCGCGCCCATCGAGCTGACCTTTCTGGATGCTGCCGGCAGCAAGACCGGCAAGCTGTTCCCTACAGGCAACACCCGCGACCGGTTCGACGGCGTGCAAACCACCTGCATCGACATGGCCATGCCGATGGTGCTGATCGACGCGGCAAGTCTTGGCAAGAGCGGTCGCGAGTCGCCCGCCGAACTGGATGCCGACAAGGCGTTTCTCGCCCGCCTCGAGTCGATCCGCCTGCAGGCGGGCCTGGCCATGGGCCTGGGCGACGTCAGCGAAAAAGTCATTCCCAAGCCGGTCCTGCTGGCGCCTGCCTCCTCGGGCGGCACCATCCAGGTACGGTATTTCATGCCTCACGCCTGTCACCGTGCACTGGCAATCACCGGTTCGATCGGCCTGGCGACTGCCTGCGTCAGCCCGCACACCGTGGCGGCCGACATGCTCGGGCTTGATGACAACGCAGAGCGCCTGGATCACGTACGCATCGAGCACCCGAGCGGGTCTATCGAAGTCGCCTTGGCGTACAGCGGCCAGACAATTCGCGCCTCCGTGGTGCGCACCGCTCGGCGGCTGTTTACCGGAGAGGTACACGCCCCGGAAGGGCAACGTCTGGCCGGCTGAACCGCCGGCCGGCACGAAAATTTGCGCATCCGAACAATTTCTATAAATGGGTGATGCCTGATGAAAGTCGTCAGATCGTTATATTTCCAGATCCTCTGCGCCGTGTTGCTGGGCGTGCTGGTCGGGCACTTCTGGGCGCAGCAAGCCACTGCCCTCAAACCACTGGGCGATGCGTTCATCAAGCTGGTGAAGATGATGATCGCGCCCGTGGTGTTCTGCACCATCGTCACCGGTATTGCCGGCATGACCGAGAAAAGCGCGTTGGGTCGCCTGATGGGCAAGACCCTGGGGTTGTTCCTCGGCCTCACGGTGATCAGCCTGATGATCGGCCTCTGCGCGGTCTATCTGTTCCAGCCGGGGGTGGGCATGAACGTCGACCCCAGCAAGCTGAGCACCGCGGGGTTGTCCCAGTACACCGACTCGGCCGCCAAGCTCGGTCTGGTCGAGTTCTTCATGCACATCATCCCCACTACCTTCATGGGCGCCTTCGCCGAGGGCGAGGTGCTGCCGGTGCTGTTCATCGCCGTGCTGTCGGGCTTTGCCCTGTCGTCGATCGGTGAATCGGGCAAGCCGGTACTCGACGTGCTCGAAGCTGCGTCGAAGATGGTTTTCAAGATCTTCTCCTACCTGATGCGCTTCGCACCGATCGGCGCCTTCGGCGCCATCGCCTTTACCGTCGGCCAGTACGGCATCACCTCCCTGGGCTCGCTGGCCAAGCTGATCCTGACGCTGTACATCGCCTGCGCGTTCTTCGTCTTCGTGGTGCTCGGCAGCCTGTGCCGCCTGTACGGCTTCAGCCTGTGGAAGCTGTTGCGTTACTTGCGTGAAGAGTTTCTGGTGGTACTGGGTACCTCGTCGACCGAGCCGGTGCTGCCGCGCATGCTGGAAAAACTCCAGGCCCTCGGTTGCCGCAAATCGGTGGTCGGCCTGGTGCTGCCAACCGGCTATTCGTTCAACCTCGACGGCACGGCGATCTACCTGTCCCTGGCGGCGGTGTTCATCGCCCAGGCCTGCAACATCGACCTTTCACTCACCCAGATCGTCACCATGCTCGCGGTCATGTTGCTGTCCTCGAAGGGCGCCGCCGGTGTCACCGGCAGCGGCTTCGTCGCCCTGGCGTCGACCCTGTCGGTGATGCACGACCTGCCGCTGGCCGGCCTGGCGCTGCTGATCGGCATCGACCGCTTCATGTCCGAGGCGCGGGCGCTCACCAGCCTGGCCAGCAACGCGGTGGCTACCGTGGTGGTGTCGCTTTCCGAAGGCGCCTGCGACCGCAGGACCCTGCACGCGGTGCTCGACGAGCGGCTCGCGCCACCTGGCAGCCAGACGCCGCCCGCCTGGCAAGGGGCTGCCCAGCCCCAGTCGCCGTTGAAATAAACATCGTGTGAACCTCTGCCGCAGCGGCTGTGCCGGTGCGGTAGCGAATGCTCGTCTCAATAACAAAACAAGAGAGAATTCAGATGCTCGCTCTACTCGGGTTGGCGATGGTGGTCGTGTTCACCTACATGATCATGTCCAAGCGCATGTCGCCCATCGTGGCACTTACCTTCATTCCGATCATGTTCGCCGTCGCCGGCGGTTTCGGCGACTCCACCGGCAAGATGATTCTCGACGGCCTGAAGATGGTCGCGCCGTCGGCGGCGTTGCTGCTGTTCGCGATTCTGTTCTTTGGCCTGATGATCGATACCGGTCTGTTCGACCCACTGATTCGGGTGATCCTGCGCAAGGTCAATGGCGACCCGGTGAAGATCGCGGTCGGCACCGCCTTGCTGTCGCTGACCGTCGCTCTGGACGGCGACGGCACCACCACCTACATGATCACCTGCGCGGCGATGTTGCCGCTGTACCGGCGCATCGGCATGAACCCCATGGTGCTCGCCACGGTGTCGATGCTGTCGCTGAGCATCATGAGCGGCATGACCCCCTGGGGCGGCCCGGCCACCCGGGCCATCGCCGCCCTGGGCCTGGATGCCTCCGACTACTTCGTCCCGCTGTTGCCGACCATGGTCGCTGGCGCCGCCTGCGTGGTGCTGATCGCCTATATCCTGGGCCGCAAGGAGCGCACGCGCATTGGCAACACCGAACTGCAGGCTGGCGGTGGCGATTGCTACATCAAGCAGATCCTTGGCGACCAGCCCTACAAGCGTCCGCGCTTCGTGTGGATCAACCTGCTGCTGGTGGTCGCGGTGATGACGGCGCTGGTGATGGGCCTGGCCCATGCCGCGGTGCTGTTTCTGATCGGTTTCGTGATCGCCCTGATGGTCAACTACCCGCAACTCGACATCCAGAAGGAGCGCATCCTGTCCCATGCCGGCAACGCCATGACCGTGGTGCTGCTGGTGTTCGCCGCCGGCGTGTTCGCGGGCATCTTCTCGGGCACCAAGATGGTCGACGCGCTGGCGCAAAGCATCGTCGACATGATTCCACCGTCCTGGGGGCACCTGTTCCCGCTGGTGGTGGCGATCACCAGCATGCCGCTGACCTTCGTGCTGTCCAACGACGCCTACTACTTCGGCGTGGTGCCGATCCTGGCCAAGGCCGCGGCGGCCTACGGCATCAGCCCGCTGGAAATCGCCCGGGCGTCGATCCTGGGTCAGCCGGTGCACCTGATGAGCCCGCTGGTGGCCTCCACACTGTTGTTGGTGGGCATGGTCGACAAGGACATCGGCGATTTTCAGAAGGCCACGGTGAAGTGGGCCGTGCTGCTGTCGCTGGCCGTTACCTTCGTGGCGGTGATCACCGGCGCCATTTCCTTTCTGGTCTGATTCGGGCTGCGCCTGATCGGTCGGCTGCGTACGCGACGGCTTTTCAGGGCAGCCGTTTCTGTTGGCGCCACGGCGCTCTTCCGCCTGTCGGCAGGGTCGAACGCCGGGCCGCTGTGGTCAGTCGGTTGGATATCAATCAGCGACCGGAGCGAACGCAATGTCCATATCTGATAAACACGGCAGCAGTAACGTCCAGGGTTGGGAGCGTGCGCTTTCCATCGGCAGCGGTATCGCCATGGCCCGTGGCGGCCTCAAGCGTGGCGGCGTGCTCGGCCTGGTGCGCGCAGCGTTTGGCGGCATGCTGGTGGCCCGCGGCCTGAGCGGCCATTGCCGCCTGAAGAGCATCATGGAGGACGCTCGCTCGATGCGCCCCGACGTGGACCGCATCGCCGACACCGTGACGCGCATCGAAGGCGAAATCGCCGAGCGCGTCAAACCCGTCGCCAAGAAGCTCAGCGACGGCGTCTGATACGCTGCAATCCCCGACCGCCCCGCCTTAACGGGGCGGTTTCGGTTGTGCCATCGGCAAGGAGATCCCATGAGCAATTCCTATAGCGCCACCGCCCCGACGCCCGCCGAGGTGCAGGCGATGCCCGGCATGACCCTGCTCGAATTCGGCACCGACTGGTGCGGGCACTGCCAGGCCGCCCAGCCGCTGCTGGCCAAGGTGTTGCCGGATTACCCCGAAGTCCGGCACCTGAAAATCGAGGACGGCAGTGGCCGCCCGCTGGGGCGTTCGTTCCGGGTCAAACTATGGCCGACCCTGGTGCTGCTGCGCGATGGCGTCGAGGTCACCCGCTTGGTGCGGCCGACCGGCAGCAGCGTGATCGAGGAGGCGATGGAGCAACTGGTCGGCGAAGGGTGAGGTCGTCACTTTCCCTGAATTTTCCCGCTGCAGGGCGAGTCCACCAGATAGACCCACAGCGGAGATGATCATGAGCACATCCAAGCAATCTGCCACGCCCCAGGAGATCGACGACATGGAGGATCGCATGGGGTCGATCGAACAGCTCGACTTCAGCGACCGCCAGGATGATCGCGAAGGGCGTATTGGCGATCGTCGCCCCGACGACGAAGTGCAGCACGAGTACCCCGACGAGCGTGTGCGCGAAGCGGGACAGAGTGGTGGCGAAACCCTCAAGGAAGGCCGTCACGAAGATGGCGTGAGCCTGGACGACCTGAGCCCTGAAACCCTGATCGACGACACCGGCGCGCGCTCCCCCCGTGAGCGTGGCGATGACATGCCGGCCGACCGCGATCTTAGCGTGGTGGGCGAAGGCGACATCGGCGCCGGGGAAGGGCTCGATGAAGAAGAGATGGCGCGCCGCCGCCCCCTCGATGGCGTGCCGTGGGACGGCAAGCCGCAGCCATGAGTCGATGAAAGGCACGGCCTCCAGGGCCGTGCGTTCTTCGTTTTGGCCAGGCAGTTACCGAACGATTTGACAGCCCTGCGATTGCGGGCTTACGTTTACGTAAAAGGTAACTTAGAGGCGCAGCCGCAACATGAGCGTTTCTCACAGCATTTCCGATCTGGCCCAGGAGCTGGGCGTCACCACCCGCACCATTCGCTTCTACGAGGAGCAGGGCATGCTTGCGCCCGAGCGGCGTGGCCAAGAGCGCATCTACAGCGCTCGCGACCGGGTGACCTTGACGCTGATCCTGCGCGGCAAGCGCATCGGCTTTTCCCTGGCCGAGTGCAAGGAGCTGATCGATCTCTATGACCCGGCCGGCGGCAACCGCAAGCAGCTCGACCACTTTCTGGACAAGATCGCCGAGCGCCGCGAGCACCTCGCTCGCCAACTGCTCGATATCCAGCAGATGCAGCGCGAACTCGACACCGCCGAGCAGCGCTGCCTGAGCGCCCTGAAGGACATTCCCGCAACCGCCTGAACCACCGATCACCGACCGTTTGACGCTTCCTACAACTACAACAAAGGAGAGTCGTTACATGAGTACCCTGCCAGGTCTGAATTTCTTCCTCG
Organism: Pseudomonas argentinensis; assembly: GCF_001839655.2. Classification (NCBI taxonomy): domain Bacteria; kingdom Pseudomonadati; phylum Pseudomonadota; class Gammaproteobacteria; order Pseudomonadales; family Pseudomonadaceae; genus Phytopseudomonas; species Phytopseudomonas argentinensis. Next base: position 3,796,140 of record NZ_CP056087.1, on the reverse strand, counting down.
GCGAGGAAATCGACATGCTGCGCGATGCGGTCGCCGGCTTCGCCGCCAAGGAAATCGCCCCGCGCGCCGCCGAGGCCGACCGCACCGACCAGTTCCCCATGGACCTGTGGCGCAAGTTCGGCGACATGGGCCTGCTCGGCCTGACCGTCAGCGAGGAATACGGCGGTGCCGGCATGGGGTACCTGGCGCACATGGTGGCGATGGAAGAAATTTCCCGTGCCGCCGGTGGCATCGGCCTGTCCTACGGCGCCCATTCCAACCTATGCGTGAACCAGATCAACCGCAACGGCAGCGACGAACAGAAGCGCCGCTTCCTGCCCGGGCTGATCAGCGGCGAGCATATCGGCGCCCTGGCCATGAGCGAGCCCAACGCTGGCTCCGACGTGGTGTCGATGAAGCTGCGCGCCGACCGCAAGGGCGACCATTACCTGCTCAACGGCAGCAAGATGTGGATCACCAACGGCCCGGACTGCGACGTGCTGGTGGTCTACGCCAAGACCGATCCGGCAGCTGGCGCCAAGGGCATGACCGCCTTCATTGTGGAGAAGGGCAGCCAGGGCTTCTCCGTGGCCCAGAAACTCGACAAGCTCGGCATGCGCGGCTCGCACACCGGCGAGCTGGTGTTTCAGGATGTCGAAGTACCCGCAGAAAACATCCTCGGCGGTGTCGGTGAAGGCGCGCGGGTGCTGATGAGCGGCCTGGATTACGAACGCGCCGTGCTCTCTGGCGGCCCGCTGGGCCTGATGCAGGCGGCGATGGATGTGGTGGTGCCCTATATCCACGACCGCAAGCAGTTCGGCCAGAGCATCGGCGAGTTCCAGCTGATCCAGGGCAAGCTGGCCGACATGTACACCACCCAGCAGGCCTGCCGTGCCTACCTCTATGCGGTCGGCAAGCAGCTCGACGCGCTGGGCCGCGAGCACGTGCGCCAGGTGCGCAAGGACTGCGCCGGGGTCATTCTCTACGCTGCGGAAAAGGCCACCTGGCTGGCCGGCGAGGCGATCCAGATCCTCGGCGGCAACGGCTATATCAACGAATTCCCGGTCGGCCGCCTGTGGCGCGACGCCAAGCTCTACGAGATCGGCGCCGGCACCAGCGAGATCCGCCGCATGCTGATCGGCCGCGAGCTGTTCAACGAAACGGCTTGATCAGAGCCCCTCGTTTTCCTGTTACCGGACACCTTTAAAAACGCAGATAGCTTTTAGAAGTGTCCGTCAGTCGGAGCCGCGTCATGGCAACTCTGCTTAGCCAACTCAACACCCGTTCTAGCGAATATGCCGCCAACCGCGACGCGATGCTCGTCCAGGTCGAAGAGCTACGCGCCTTGCTGGCCCGCACCCGCGAAGGCGGCGGCGCCAAGGCCCAGGAGCGACATACCGGCAAGGGCAAGCTGCTGCCGCGCGAGCGCATCGACCGGCTGCTCGATCCCGGCTCGCCGTTTCTGGAGATCGGCGCGCTGGCCGCCTACCAGGTGTATGACGAAGAGGTCGCCGCCGCCGGGGTGATCGCCGGTATCGGCCGCATCGAGGGCGTCGAGTGCATGGTCATCGCCAACGACGCCACGGTAAAGGGCGGCAGCTATTACCCGCTGACCGTCAAGAAGCACCTGCGTGCCCAGGCCATCGCCTGCGAAAACCGCCTGCCGTGCCTCTACCTGGTGGATTCCGGTGGCGCCAACCTGCCGCGTCAGGACGAGGTGTTCCCTGATCGCGAGCACTTCGGGCGGATCTTCTTCAACCAGGCCAACATGAGCGCCCAGGGCATCGCGCAGATCGCCGTGGTGATGGGCTCGTGCACCGCTGGCGGCGCCTACGTGCCGGCGATGAGCGACGAGACCATCATGGTGCGTGAGCAGGCCACCATCTTTCTTGCCGGCCCGCCACTGGTCAAGGCCGCCACCGGCGAGGTGGTCAGCGCCGAGGAACTGGGCGGCGCCGATGTGCACTGCAGGACCAGCGGCGTGGCCGACCACTATGCCGAGAACGACGAGCACGCCCTGGCCCTGGCCCGGCGCTGCGTGGCCAACCTCAACTGGCGCAAGCTCGGCCAGCTGCAGGCGCAAGCGCCGGTGATGCCACGTTATGCGGCCGATGAGTTGTATGGGGTTATTCCCGCCGACGCCAAGCAGCCGTTCGACGTGCGCGAGGTGATCGCCCGGATCGTCGACGACTCGCAGTTCGATGAATTCAAGGCGCTGTTCGGTACCACCCTGGTGTGCGGCTTTGCCCATCTGCACGGCTACCCGATCGCCATCCTGGCCAACAACGGCATCCTCTTCGCCGAGGCCGCGCAGAAGGGCGCGCACTTTATCGAGCTGGCCTGCCAGCGTGGCATCCCGTTGCTGTTCCTGCAGAACATCACCGGCTTTATGGTCGGCAAGAAATACGAGGAGGGCGGTATCGCCAAGCACGGCGCCAAGCTGGTCACCGCGGTGGCCTGTGCCCGGGTGCCGAAGTTCACGGTGATCATCGGTGGCAGCTTTGGCGCCGGCAACTACGGCATGTGCGGGCGTGCCTTTGATCCGCGTTTTCTGTGGATGTGGCCCAACGCGCGGATCGGCGTGATGGGCGCGCAGCAAGCCGCCGGCGTGCTGGTGCAGGTCAAGCACGAGCAGGCGCAGCGCGCCGGCCAGGTATTTTCCGCCGAAGACGAACAGCGCCTCAAACAGCCCATCGTCGAGCAGTACGAGCGCCAGGCCCATGCCTTCTACTCCAGCGCCCGGCTGTGGGATGACGGGGTGATCGACCCGGCGCAGACCCGCGACGTACTGGCCCTGGCGATTTCCGCCAGCCTCAATGCGCCCATCGCGCCGACACGCTTCGGCGTGTTCCGCATGTAGCGAGGACAGACCGATGACCGACTTCACCACCCTCGAACTGCAGCTTGATCCGCGCGGCGTCGCCACCCTGTGGCTGAACCGCGCGGACAAGCACAACGCCTTCAATGCCGAGATGATCCGGGAGCTGATCCAGGCGCTACGCCAGCTGGCGGCCGATGACAGCACGCGTTTTCTAGTCCTGCGTGGGCGCGGCAAGCACTTCAGCGCTGGCGCGGATCTGGCCTGGATGCAGGCCTCGGCCAGGCTGGATTACGCCGCCAACCTGCAGGATGCCCACGAGCTGGGCGAGTTGATGAGCCAGCTCTACCACCTGCCGTGCCCGACCCTCGCCGTGGTGCAGGGCGCGGCGTTCGGCGGTGCGGTGGGGCTGACCGCCTGTTGCGATATCGCCATTGGCGCCAGTGATGCACTGTTCAGCCTCTCCGAAGTGCGCATCGGCCTGGCGCCCGCGGTGATCAGCCCCTACGTGGTGCAGGCCATCGGCGAGCGGGCGGCGCGCCGTTATGCCCTGAGCGCCGAGCGCTTCACTGGCGAGCGGGCGCGGGAACTGGGCCTGTTGGCCGAGTGCTATCCGCCAGCCGAGCTGGAGAGCGAGCTGGAACAGTGGATCGCCACGCTGTTGCTCAACAGCCCCCAGGCCATGCGCGAGACCAAGGCGCTGTTGCATGGCGTCGGCAGTGGCGTGCTCAGCGACGCCCTGCGCCAGCGTACCGAAAGCGTGATCGCCGGCATCCGCATCAGTGAAGAAGGGCAGGAGGGCCTCGGCGCCTTTCTGGGAAAACGCACACCCGCCTGGCAGACCCAGTCATGAAAACCATCACCACACTGCTGATCGCCAACCGTGGCGAAATCGCCTGCCGGGTCATGCGTACCGCCAAGGCCCTGGGGCTTACCACCGTGGCGGTGCATAGCGCCATCGACCGCAGCGCCCGGCATGTACGCGAGGCGGACCTGGCCATCGACCTGGGCGGCGCCAAACCGGCCGACAGCTACCTGCTGATGGACAGGATCATCGAGGCCGCCCGGGCCAGCTGCGCCGAAGCCATCCACCCCGGCTACGGCTTCCTGTCCGAGAACGCCACCTTCGCCCGCAAGCTCGAAGCCGCCGGGCTGATCTTTCTCGGCCCGCCGGCCAGCGCCATCGATGCCATGGGCAGCAAGTCGGCGGCCAAGGCGCTGATGGAGGAGGCCGGCGTGCCGCTGGTGCCCGGTTACCACGGTGAGGCTCAGGACCTGGAAACCTTCCGCAGTGCCGCGCAGCGGATCGGCTACCCGGTGTTGCTCAAGGCCACGGCCGGTGGCGGCGGCAAGGGCATGAAGATCGTCGAGCGCGAGGCGGATCTGGCCGACGCCCTGGCCTCGGCGCAACGCGAAGCGCAGTCGGCCTTCGGTGACGCACGCATGCTGGTGGAGAGATACGTGCTGCAACCACGCCACGTGGAGATCCAGGTATTCGCTGATCAGCATGGTAACTGCCTGTACCTCAACGAGCGCGATTGCTCGATTCAGCGCCGCCACCAGAAGGTGGTCGAAGAGGCACCCGCGCCAGGCCTGTCTGCCGAACTGCGCCGGGCCATGGGCGAGGCCGCGGTGCGTGCCGCCCAGGCCATCGGCTATGTGGGCGCCGGCACCGTGGAGTTTCTGCTCGATGTCCGCGGCGACTTCTTCTTTATGGAAATGAACACCCGCCTGCAGGTCGAGCACCCGGTGACCGAGGCGATCACCGGCCTCGACCTGGTCGCCTGGCAGATCCGCGTGGCCCGTGGCGAGCCGCTGCCGATCCGCCAGGAGCAGGTGCCGCTCAATGGCCATGCGATCGAAGTGCGCCTGTATGCCGAAGACCCGGAAGGCGGCTTTCTGCCGGCCAGCGGGCATTTGGATCTGTACCGTGAGCCGGCAGGCGGACCGGGGCGACGGGTCGACAGCGGCGTGGAGCAGGGCGATGAGGTATCGCCCTTCTACGACCCGATGCTGGCCAAGCTGATCGCCTGGGGCGAGAACCGCGAGGAAGCCCGGCAACGGCTGCTGGCCATGCTGGCCGAGACCCTGGTCGGTGGCTTCAAGACCAACCTGGCGTTTCTGCAGCGCATCCTCGCCCACCCGGCGTTCGCCGCCGCGGAACTGGACACCGGCTTTATCGAACGGCACCAGGCGCAGTTGTTGCCGCCAGCGCAGCAATTGCCGGATGCCTTCTGGCAGCAGGCTGGCGCGGCCTTGCTGGCAACCGACATCGACCGCCAGCGAGCGGACGATCCGCATTCGCCCTGGGCGGCGCGTCGCGCCTGGCGCAGCGCCGCTTCTGCCGCTCTGCCAACGACGCTGACCTGTGGTGAAACCACGCGCCGCGTGCAGCTCGAGCCGGATACCGCCGCGCCGAAAACTGCGGTGCGTGAAGGCGACACCCTGTATCTGCGCTGGGGTGTGGAGTGGCTGGCCGTGCGCCGTTTCGATCCACTTGGCGCCGCCAACGCGAGCAATGCCCACGGCGGGGGGCTTACCGCGCCCATGAACGGCAGCATCGTGCGGGTGCTGGTCGCACCGGGGCAGCAGGTCGAGGCGGGCGCTGCCCTGGTGGTGCTGGAAGCCATGAAGATGGAGCACAGCATTCGCGCGCCCCAGGCGGGCACCATCAAAGCCATTTACTGCGCCGAAGGCGAGCTGATCGGCGAAGGCGCCGTGCTGGTCGAACTGGAGGGGCAGCCATGAGCCTGCCCAGCCATGTGCGCCTGGTGGAAGTCGGCCCCGTGACGGCCTGCAGAACGAGAAGCAGCCGATCGGCGTGGCCGACAAGGTGCGCCTGGTCGATGACCTGAGCGCCGCCGGGCTCGCCTATATAGAAGTCGGCAGTTTCGTGTCGCCCAAATGGGTGCCGCAGATGGCCGGCAGCACCGAGGTGTTTGCCGGCATCGATCGGCGCCCCGGCGTCACCTACGCGGCGCTGACCCCCAACCTGCAGGGCCTGCAGGCGGCGTTGCAGGCGGGTGTACGTGAGGTGGCGGTGTTCGCCGCGGCCTCCGAAGCCTTCTCGCAACGCAATATCAATTGCTCGATCGCCGAGAGCCTGAAGCGCTTCGAGCCGGTGCTGGACGCGGCTTGGCAGCACGGTGTGCGGGTGCGTGGCTATGTGTCCTGCGTGCTCGGTTGCCCCTACGAGGGCGAGGTGACGGCCGAGCAGGTGGCGGCCGTTGCCGGCGAGTTGCGGGCCATGGGCTGCTACGAGGTGTCCCTGGGCGACACCATCGGCGTGGGTACCGCGGGCGCGGTGCGCCGGCTGTTCGAGGTGGTGGGCCGGCAAGTGCCGCGCGACCGCCTGGCCGGGCACTTTCACGACACCTACGGGCAGGCGCTGGCCAACATCCATGCCAGTCTGCTGGAGGGCATCGCGGTGTTCGACGCCTCGGTCGCCGGCCTTGGCGGCTGTCCCTATGCCAAGGGCGCGACCGGTAACGTGGCCAGTGAGGATGTGCTCTATCTGCTGCAGGGCCTGGGCATCGAGACCGGGGTCGATCTGGCCCGGCTGATCGGAGCAGGGCAGCGCATCAGCCGGGTGCTCGGGCGCGAGTCCGCCTCACGGGTGGCGCGAGCGCGGTCAGCGCTCGGGTGAGCCCGGTTTCGCCGGCCACCACTGAACTTCTCAGCCTGGGAAAACTCATACCGGCTAGTCAGTTACGTCGCTGTGTCGGCACGTGCTGGACGTTTCGGTCGGCTTTTTGCCACCGCTCGCCATTTCTCGCAGAGTACCCGTGATCTGCCTGGGTAATTCCAAGCACCGCGGCTTGCGTTGATACACTCACACACCCTAAGCTCGCGCCTTCACTCGATAGCCCCTAGGGCGCAGCGGACAAGGAATCAGCATGAAACAGCATCGTTTGGCAGCAGCGATCGCCCTGGTGGGCCTGGTGCTCGCCGGTTGTGATTCGCAAACCAGCGACGTAAAACTGGAAACTCCGGCGCAGAAGGCGTCCTACGGTATCGGTCTGAACATGGGCAAGAGCCTGGCTCAGGAAGGCATGGATGATCTGGACCCGAATGCCGTTGCCCAGGGCATCGAAGACGCCATCGGTAAGAAAGAGCAGCGCCTGAAGGACGAAGAGCTGATCGAGGCTTTCGCCTCTCTGCAGAAGCGTGCCGAAGAGCGCATGACCAAGATGAACGAAGAAGCCGCTACCGCCGGCAAGAAATTCCTCGAAGAGAACGGCAAGCGTGACGGCGTCACCACCACCGCTTCGGGCCTGCAGTACGAAGTGGTCAAGAAGGCCGACGGCCCGCAGCCCAAGGCTGACGACGTGGTCACCGTGCACTACGAAGGCAAGCTCACCGACGGCACCGTATTCGACAGCTCCATCGAGCGCGGCACCCCGATCGACCTGCCGGTTGGTGGCGTGATCCCGGGTTGGGTCGAAGGCCTGCAACTGATGCACGTGGGCGAGAAGGTCAAGCTGTACATCCCGGCCGAACTGGCCTACGGCGCCCAGAGCCCGAGCCCGGCCATTCCGGCCAACTCGGTACTGGTGTTCGACCTCGAACTGCTGGGCATCAAGGACCAGAACGCTGCCGAGCAAGCAGCTCCCGAGGCCGCTCCGGCCAAGTAAGCCTCAGCTGCCTGGAACAACGCCCCGCCTGTCGGGGCGTTGTCGTTTGTGGAGGTTCCTAATCGCAAAAAGCTCGAATTACAAGCCTTGACAGGGCGGTTATGCACACTGCGACAAAGCTTCTTATTCAGTTGGTCAGTTTTTTTACGAAATCTTTTGATTTTTTTAAATGATTGATTTAGCAAGGTTTTATTCGCTGGATAAAAAATGTCCGATCTGTGGCGAGGCCGCATCACAGGGGGCTTTGGTAAGCTAATCCCATAACTGTTCACAAGGTTATCCACAGCTATGGTGGATAACCACAGACAGCCCAGCAGCCGTGCGGGCTGACGAGGAGTGGTCATGAAAGCACCGTGGAATTTTGCCCGTTACCTGCCCATCGCGCAGCGCTTCCTCAAGCGCGGCCGTCTGCCAGCACTGCTGCTGGCCGTGACCCGCAAAAGCGGCGGTGGCGCGCGCAGCCTGTCGTCGTTGAGAGGCGACCTGGTTCTGTTGCAGGAACTCTGCGTGGCCTGGTGGCGGGGCAGCTACCGGGCGGTCAACCCGCAGGCCCTGGTGGCGATCGTCGCCGGCCTGATCTATTTCGTGTCGCCGCTCGATGCGCTTCCCGACTTCATTCCCGGCCTTGGCCTGGTCGATGACCTGGCGGTACTGGCCTGGGTGATGAAGACCTGGGGCGGCGAGCTGGACGCGTTCCGCACCTGGCGCGACGCCCAGGATCGGGAAACCCGCGAGGCCATCGCCAAGCTGCCGGTGGCCGAACGGGTTACCTGAACAACGTTGCGCAGATCAGCGGCGCTGAGCCCGCCCTTATTCGATGGTGCGGTCTATGCGGGCGATTTCCCGTGCTGACAATGGGCGCCAGTCTTGCTCGGTAATGCCGTGGTCGTCGAGCAGGTCTTGCTTGGCTTCTTCGAGCGACAGCCACAGGTGATCGCCTTCCGCCAGGCCGCTGGCGTAGTCGATGTAGCGGATTTCCAGGTACACCACGTCGTCGTCCTCGCAGAGCAGCGCGAACAGCACGATGGCCGTGACCTCCGGGCGCTGCGCACAGGGTTTGCGGCATTCGGCGAACAGGTAGCGCAGGCGGTCGCTCATTGGCGGTCTCATCGCAAGAAGGCTTGTCGTATCGCGGATCAGGCCCAGCAGCTGGCTGGGCCGCACCGTTTTCAGCTGCGTTCGAGCAGCAGCGCCACGCCCTGACCACCACCGATGCACAGGGTCGCCAGGCCCTTTTTGGCATCACGCTTGAGCATCTCGTGGAGCAGGGTGACCAGCACCCGGCAGCCCGAGGCGCCAATCGGGTGGCCAAGGGCGATGGCGCCGCCATTGACGTTGACCTTGCTGGCATCCCAGCCCAGCTCCTTGCCCACCGACAGCGCCTGGGCGGCAAAGGCTTCGTTGGCTTCGATCAGGTCCAGCTCATCCAGCGTCCAGCCGGCCTTCTCCAGGCTGCGGCGGGTGGCCGATACCGGGCCGATGCCCATGATCGCCGGGTCGACGCCGGCATTGGCATAGGCCTTGATACGCGCCAGCACCGGCAGGCCCAGCGCCTGGGCCTTGCCTGCGCTCATCAGCAACACCGCAGCGGCGCCGTCGTTGAGGCTCGAGGCGTTGCCGGCCGTCACGCTGCCATCCTTCCTGAACGCCGGCTTGAGCTTGCCCAGGGTGTCGGCCGTGGTGCCGGCGCGGGGCTGCTCGTCGGTGGCGAAGGCGACGGGCTCGCCCTTGCGCTGGGCGATCAGGATCGGGGTGATTTCGTCGGCGAAACGGCCGGTTTCGATGGCGGCCGTGGCCTTCTGTTGGGAGGCGGCGGCAAAGGCGTCCTGGTCTTCGCGGCTGATGGCGTACTTGTCCACCAGGTTTTCGGCGGTGATGCCCATGTGGTAGTCGTTGAAGGCGTCCCACAGGCCGTCGCTGATCATCGTATCGACCAGTTGCCCGTGGCCCATGCGCAGCCCTGTGCGCGCCTTGGGCAGCACGTAGGGCGCCAGGCTCATGTTCTCCATGCCGCCGGCGATGATCACCTCGGCGTCGCCACAGCGGATCGCCTGGGCGCCCAGGTGCAGGGCCTTGAGGCCCGAGCCGCAGACCTTGTTGAGGGTCAGCGCCGGCACCCCATGGGGCAGGCCGGCCTTGATCGCCGCCTGGCGGGCGCTGTTCTGGCCGACGCCGGCGGTCAGCACGTGGCCGAGAATCACCTCGTCGACCTGCGCGCCGTCCAGGCCGGTCTGCTCGAGCAGGCGGCGGATCACCGCGGCGCCCAGGTCGGTGGCCGGCACGTCCGCCAGCGCCCCCTGAAAGCTGCCGATGGCGGTACGGGTGGCGGCGACGATGACGACTTCTTGCATGGCATTCTCCTGGCCGTGAGGGGCTATTGTTGTTGGCTGGGGTACGATCCTGACGCCGCCCCGGCCGCCATGCAAGTCCAGGCTTTTCGATCGATTACATCAATAATGGCGAATGCGGGGTAGCGAAGCGGCGTGCTAGATTTCCGGCATCGCCAATCCCTCAGGAGCACTGTCATGCCTGAATCCCGTGCAACGGTCACCACCGAACAGGGGCAGCGCTGCCTGACCCGCCTGTGCCGGCACTGGAGCCACAAATTCCAGGTAAGCTTCGACGAGCAGCGCGGCGAGATCGTCTTCGACCCGGCGCGCCTTACCCTGACCCGTTTCGAAGGTGGCCTGACGGCGGTCATCGAGGCGCCGGACGCCGCCACGCTCGATCGCCTCGAACCGGTGGTGGCCGACCACATGCAGCGCATGGTGGCCGACCAAACCCTGCAGATCGACTGGCAACGCTGAGCGTCCCGACGCCTCACTCCCGAGAGCGGCGAACCTGCTGGTAGACTAGGCGGCTTTGAACGCCATCCCGGATCGTCAATGGATCGTCCCGTCTTTCGCCGCACCTTTCTTCACCCGCGGTTCTGGCCGCTGTGGGCCGGCCTCGGCCTGCTGTGGCTGACCGTGCAGTTGCCCTACGGCGCGCTGCTGCGCCTGGGCCGTGGCCTGGGCTGGCTGATGTATCACCTGGCCGGCTCGCGTCGGCGCATCGCCAGGCGCAACCTGGAACTGTGCTTCCCGCACATGCCGGCAGACAAGCGCGAGCGTCTGTTGAAGGAGAATTTCGCCTCCACCGGCACCGCCTTCTTCGAGATGGCCATGAGCTGGTGGTGGCCGCGCCACAAGCTGGCGCGCCTGGCCCATATCGAGGGCATCGAGCACCTGCAGCAGGCCCAGGCACGGGGGCAGGGGGTGATTCTCATGGCCGTGCACTTCACCACCCTGGAGATCGGCGCCGCCTTGCTCGGCCAGGTGCACACCATCGACGGCATGTACCGCGAGCATGGCAACCCGGTGTTCGACTTCGTGCAGCGCCGCGGGCGTGAGCGCCATAACCTGGACGCCACCGCCATCGAGCGCGAGGACGTACGGGCGATGATCAAGGTGCTGCGCGCCGGCCGGGCGATCTGGTACGCGCCGGACCAGGACTACGGTCGCAAGCAGAGCCTGTTCGCGCCCTTGTTCGGCATCCAGGCGGCGACCGTCACGGCCACCACCAAGTTCGCGCGCCTGGGGCGAGCCATCGTGCTGCCGTTCACCCAGATGCGCCTGCCCGATGGTGGCGGCTACCGTTTGACCATCCACCCGCCGCTCACGGATTTCCCCGGCGAAAACGAAGAGGCCGATTGCCTGCGGGTCAACCAGTGGGTCGAACAGGCCATCGTCACCTGCCCCGAGCAGTATCTGTGGGCGCACCGGCGCTTTAAGACTCGGCCACCAGGCGAGCCTAAACTCTACTGACCCTCCGAAGCGGAATCGACGAATGAAGCAGGACGCTAGCGGCAACCCGGCCACCACCGGGCTCATCCTTTCCGGCGGTGGCGCACGGGCCGCGTATCAGGTCGGTGTGCTCTCGGCGATCGCCGAGCTGCTGCCCGAGGATGGGGCGCACAATCCCTTTCCGGTCATCGTCGGCACCTCGGCCGGGGCTATCAACGCCGTCAGCCTGGCCTGTGGGGCGCTGCACTTTCGGGAGGCGGTCAAGCGCCTGAGCAGCGTGTGGCGCAGCTTCCATACCCACCAGGTGTACCGCAGCGACTGGCCCGGCGTGCTGCGCCAGGCCAGTCGCTTCATCGGCCACAGTATGCTCGGCCTCGGCAAGCAGGTGCCGGTGGCGCTGCTCGACAGCTCGCCGCTGGCAGCGTTGCTCGAGCGCGAACTGGATTTTTCCGGCATCGCCGCCGCGGTTCGCCACCGCCAGTTGCGCGCCGTGGCGGTGACCGCGTTCGGCTACGAGTCGGCCCAGGCGGTGACCTTCTACCAGGGCCGCGCCGCCATCGACCCCTGGTTCCGCCATCGCCGGGTCGGCGTGCCGACGCGCCTGGCGCTGCCGCACCTGCTGGCCAGCACGGCGATTCCGCTGATTTTCGAGCCGGTAAAGATCAACCGCGAGTACTTTGGCGACGGCGCGGTACGGCAGATGGCGCCGATCAGCCCGGCACTGCACCTGGGGGCGACCAAGGTGCTGGTGGTGGGGGTCAGCGGCAACCCGGTCGGCAACCAGGCTGGCGGGGCGCCCGTGCCGGTGCCCGGCGGTGTGCAGCCGAGCCTGGCGCAGATCGCCGGGCACATGCTCAACAGCACCTTTATCGACAACGTGGAAAGCGACATCGAGCTGCTCGAGCGTCTCAACCAGTTGGGCCGCCTGGTGCCCGCCGAACAGCGCAGCCGCACCTATGGGCTCACCCCGGTGGAGGTGCTGGTGATCTCGCCGAGCCAGCCGCTGGACGTGATCGCCGCGCGCCATCGCCGGGAGATGCCGGCGGCGCTGCGTCTGTTCCTGCGCGGCCCCGGCGCGACCCGCGACGGCGGCGGCGGGGTGCTCAGCTACCTGTTGTTCGAGCCGGGTTATTGCAGCGAGCTGATCGAGCTGGGCTACCAGGACGCCATCGCCAAGAAGGCGCAGATCCAGGCGTTTCTCGGGCTGGTGCCACAGGCTTCGGCTTGAGTCGGCCCGGCCAAGGCGTCTTCAGCCAAACCGCTCCAGCTGCATTTCCTGCAGGCGGCTCAGGGTGCGACGGAAGGCGAAGGCCAGGTAGCCTTCGGTGTACAGCTCGTCCAGGGGCACGGCGGCTTCCAGATACAGCGGCACGCGGCGGTCATAGCACTCGTCCACCAGGGCGATAAAGCGCCGTACGGCATTGTCGTGAATCGACAGCGCCGGCAGCTGGCGGTCGCCGGCAACCACCCGCTCGGCGGCGTCTTCGGTGCCGCGGGCGATCCTGGCCGGGCGCTGCTGCGCGCTGAGGGCCGGCACGTCGCCCAGCACGATGGCCTTGAAGCGATCACAGAGCAGGATGAACTCCCCGGTCGCCAGCGGTTGCTCGCAGAGCTGTGCGAAGCTGCAATGCAGTACCCCTTCGCTGTGGCTGTGCACGCCAATCTGGCGGTGGCCGACCAGCAGTGGCTGGTGGCTGACGGGCTCACCCTGGCGCAGTGCTTCCAGCAGCCCGGGCAGGGCACTCGGCTGGCCGGCCTGGCGCAGCCAGTAGCGCTGGCGCCGTTGGCCGGGGTGCTGGCGATGATCCTGGCTGCCGTCCACCGCCACCACCTGCATGTGCTGCAGCAGGGCGTCGATGGCGGGCAGGAAGCGCTCACGGTTATGGCCGCCGGCGTACAACTGTTCCGGCGGCTGGTTGGAGGTGGCGACCAGCACCACACCCTCGTCGAACAGCGAGCGGAACAGGCGTCCCAGCAGCATCGCGTCGCCGATATCGCTGACGAACAGCTCGTCGAAGCACAGCACGCGGATCTCGGTGGCCAGCTCCCGGGCCAGTACCTGCAGGGGCGCGGCGGTGCCGGTCAACTCGAACAGGCGGCGGTGCACCCAGCCCATGAAGTGATGGAAATGCTGGCGCCGGGCGGGCACCTGCAACGCCGCGTGGAAGCTGTCCATCAGCCAGGTCTTGCCGCGTCCCACCGGGCCCCAGAGATAGACGCCCTGGGGCACGCCACCGCGATGCAGGGCCTCATAACAGCGCTGCAGGTGTTCGGCCGCGGCCTGTTGCGCGGCGTCGCTGACGAAACCCTGTTGTTCGACGGCCAGGCGGTACGCCTCGAGCGGCGTGGAAGTGTGGGTATTCATGCGTCCGGCGCCTGGAAGATGGCTTCGATAGAGCGTTCGAACAGCCGGGCGATCTTGAAGGCCAGGGGCAGGCTGGGGTCGTAGCGGCCGGTTTCGATGGCATTCACCGTTTGCCGGGAGACGCCCAGGCGCTCGCCCAGCTCGGCCTGGGACCAGCCGCGCTGGCTGCGCAACTCGCGCACCTGGTTGATCACCGGTAGCGCCTCCAGCTGAACCAGGATCCCAAGCCCCACAAGGTGCCCAGCACCGGCCAGACGAAGAACATCGACAGGCGCGGAAAGCCGGCGGTTTCCAGAAAACCGTAGCTGAAGGTGAGCAGTGCCGTACCGACGAAGGCGATGGCCAAGGCTTCCAGGTGGATGGTGCGGGCCAGTTCGTCCAGCTGGCGCACCTGGCGAATCACCGTGATTGCCACGAGGATCATCGGCACGACGGGAATCAGTGCGCAGAGGGTACGCAGCGAACCTTGGGGAAGGCTGGCGAGCAGCACGCTGCTGACAGCCACGGCGGCAGTGTAGGCGATCATCGCCACGGCAAATTGAACGAGAAAGGGGCGCGTACTGGTCATGGTCATGGCTCGATATGGAAAGCGTGCTTTACATTGGCGTATTCGTCGTCCTTAGTCAAGCTTGCTTTACATGGGAGTGATGCGCCGCTTCGTCCTTTCCTCTAGCATGCACCTGTTTCCAGCAGCAGAGATCACTATGCAGTCGCGCAGAATACGCCCGGGCGACCTCGATGGCTTCCACGCCCTGTTCAGTGCAGTGGCGGCCGAGGGGCTGTTCTCCACCCGGCCCTGCGCGCCGCCCAAGGCGGTGATCGCCCGCGCCCTGGAGAAGGCTGAGTACAATGGCTGGGCGGTGTATGTGATTGAGCATGACGGCCCTTGCCATTCTGCTGTACGTACTGGCCCATAACCTGTTCTACACCTACATCGCCGCCTATCTCGCGCCATCGGGTTTGGCTGCACAGGTGGACCGGGTACTGCTGGTATTCGGCCTGGCCGCACTGGCGGGTATCTGGCTGACCAGTCTTTTGATAGATCGCCGGCTACGTTCGCTCAGCCTGTTCAGCACCGCGCTGCTGGCCGCTGCCTGTCTGTTGCTCGGGCTCTGCAATACCTCGGCCTGGCTGGTGTATGCCGGCGTGGCGGCCTGGGGACTGGCGTTCGGCGGTGTGCCGGCGTTGTTTCAAACGGCATCGATGCGCGCTGCCGGTGAGGAGGCCGACGTGGCGCAGTCGGTGTGCGTGACGGCCTGGAACCTGGGCATCGCCGGTGGCGGAATCGGTGGCGGTTTGCTGCTCGATGGCGTCGGCGCGCAGGGGCTGCCCTGGGCGGCGGCCGGGCTGGTGCTGATTACCTTCGGCGTGGTTTATCGTGCATGTCGCTACGGCTTTGCCTGATACCCAAAAGCCGCCCACAAGCTTGGCAGTATCACAGCTAGCAGAGTTGGCCCTGCTACATAGTCTGACCTGGTATGGGATAGCCCACGTACCGTCCCCGGTTCACCCGGGGATAGTCGCTCGCATCGATTCGCGCGCCGCGAAGGACTCTTGAAACCTCGCCAACTCAGGGTGGTTATCTCTCCACCCGATCTCAGAAAAGCGAAAATCGAGATACCCAAGTGCGCAGGCTACGGATATGTGGGCGATGCTTGGCATTTTACTTAGCTCGTCTGCGTTCGATTCGAGGGCCGCCAGCGCTCGGTAAACTTTACTCATCTGGCCTTCCACCCACTCGCTCCATTGATATTCTGCCGGGCGAACCGCTCGCTCATATCGAACCAAAAGCGCGGCGTCCATCAAACCGTCCGCCAGTGCGGCTATTCGCAGCGCACGCCAGCGGGCGGCGGGCTCGGAGGGGATAAGTCGAGGCTGGTCGTGTAGGCTGTCTAGGTAC
The DNA here is from genome assembly GCF_001839655.2 of Pseudomonas argentinensis. Taxonomy (NCBI): domain Bacteria; kingdom Pseudomonadati; phylum Pseudomonadota; class Gammaproteobacteria; order Pseudomonadales; family Pseudomonadaceae; genus Phytopseudomonas; species Phytopseudomonas argentinensis. The sequence continues at coordinate 3,780,659 of NZ_CP056087.1, read as the reverse complement.
TCACATATAACCCGGCTATCGAACAGCACTTCACCCTTGTCGATCTCTAGCACCGGAACTTTGCCGAGCGGATTTAGGGCATTGACCCGCTCGTTGAGAGCTATCGGTAGAACGGCCGTATCAATAAGTTGTATCTGCGGCGTGAGGCCGGCTTCGGCTGCCAGCACGCGAACTTTTCGGGCGAAGGGTGATGCTGCTGCGTGTATAAGGCGCATATCTGACTCGCTATGGGATTGTTCGGGTTGTTCTAGGGTGGCGAAGCACTTAGGCTGCGCCGCAGTTCAGATTGGGAGCAGGCTCCATGGTCATAGAGAAAAAGATCAATTCGGCCTCTGTTCATATGAAGTCGCTGGATCCACTCGATCACTCTCTTGAGCTGTTGCATTTCGGTTTTCGTGGTCTGACAGTGGATGCTGATCGGTTTCTAGAAGCGCAAGGCCTCTCCCGGGTCCATCATCGAGTGCTGTATGTCATCGCACGTGCCGATGAAATCAATGTGGGCGATCTAGCCGCCACACTGGGGGTTAGCAAGCAGGCGGCACATCGTCCTCTCGCACACCTATTCGAACGCGATCTGGTTTGCTACAACCGTCAGCCGGATCGTCACCGCTACAAACTGCTGTCGCTGACCCAACACGGCCAGGCACTGGAACAGGAAGCCACTGAACTGGAGCGGCGTGCCCTGCGGGAGGCTTTTGCAGGCGTTGACTCCGATGGCCAGGACGCCTGGAGGAAGGTAATGATGTCACTGGCCGAGCGTCTCAACTGACCTCGTCAAGTAATGCGATCACGAACCACGATGCACTTTGCCAGCGGTTGGACCAAGGCTTCGGTCGCCTCCTCGCAGGTCACTACGGTTGGGCTTACCAACAGCGGATCACAATGCCCACCGCGTACCAAATCAAAAACCTTCGGAATGTGGGGGCGAACATTGCAGGCGCCTACCGAAAGTGTGACGTCGCGTAGGTACATCTCAAAGAGCGGTATCTTGGGGTCGTCGAATATGATCCCAATACATGAGCAATGCCCACCCGGCGCCAGCGCCAACAGACCGCGATGCAATGCCCGATGATCACGCGTAGCGGAAACGACGACGTCATAATGCTCATCGAGAACCGGATCTAGCTCTACGTTGGCCCCGCTGCGCAGAGCAAGGTCGCGGCGGTAAACGTTGTCGTCCAGGTAGTCAACGCTAGCGGCACCTGCCGCGACCGCCATCTGCACCGCCAATACACCGAGGCTTTCCGTGCCTCCGACGACGAGAACCCTAGCCTTGTCGCGTGTTGCGATAGGTCGACTCGCTGCTACCCAGGCATCCGTCAGATTGTCGCTCGCGCTGGCCACGGCGAGTGGATTCAATCCCGGCGGCAGCTTCACGAGCATCGCATCCGCAAAGGGCACGTGGACTACTTCCGAGAACAACCCGCCCCAATGTCCCCCGGCGGGTACACCGTATGCTGCGTGACGGGGCACCGTGGTGCACGCGGTGGCCCGCCCCGCAAGACATTGAGCACACTGGCCGCAGGCTATTTTCCAGGGTACGGACACCAGATCGCCACGCGTTAACGTAGTGACTTCTTCGCCTACCTCCAGCACCTCGGCTACGCATTCATGGCCCAGCGCAAATGGTGGCTTGAAAGGAGTGATGCCTGCGATCAGTCGGCGATCGAGGTCGCAGGACGCGGACGCGATTGGCCTCACCAGTGCGCTGGTACCGCTCCCGAGTCCGGGCGCAGGCGCTTCCTCCCAGACCAGCCGACCGGGACCACGCACGATCAACTCTTTCATCGTGCTATCCCCTTATGACGAATGTCGTTGTGGCTTTGGCGCACAGCTTGCCGGCCGAATTCAGCAGTAGTGCATCGCATATGGCCAGGCTACGAGTGCGCTCCACCACCCATCCCTGCACGTGATAGGTTTCACCCGCATTCAAGGGCCGTACGTATTTGACATTGAGGTCGACGGTCGAGTGAGCCGCCGTGACTTCCAGGGTGGAAAACAACGCCAGCGCCGCCGCGCCGTCCAGACAGGTCGCTGCGAAGCCGCCATGAACCGCGCCCGCTGGATTGAGGTGGCGCTCATCCGGGCGAGCCTCCAGGACGATACGACCTGGTTCAACATCGACCGCGGTCAGCCCCATGGTCTGGGCGATGGAGGATGGCGCGATCTCGCCGCGAATCAACGCGCGTAGCGCGAGAAGGCCCGAGGTAACCGAGTCAGTCATGATGAATTCCCTCTGGGGCAGTGGCCAGAACCGAAAGGGCGGGATGAATTGCAACCAGCTGCGCAGCGGTGTCGGGGTACTCGCGGAAACCCTTGATCAACCCATCGCGGAAGGTGAAGAGATGGGCCCAATGATTGACGTAAATGCGTCCAGTTGATTTGACCCTGCAACGTGCAACGCCGATTGCGACTATTTGGTCCTGCACCTCATCGACGATGAGAGACTGGGCCGCGAAAGTGATGAAGTCCAAGTGCTGGTCTAAAAGCTGTACGAACTCGAGTACGCCGGCATGGCCTCTGTGCTCGCCGACCCATGGCATGAGATCGGAAAGTCCGGGCGCCTGCCAGTGACAGTCACTAGTGCACAACTTAAGTAGGCCCTGGGGATTGCGGGAGGAGAAGGCGGCATAAGCGGCCTCCACAACCTCGCTCAAGTATTGGCGATCCGACATGTGAACCTCGTGGCGCAGCGACTAGATAAGCTCGAATGCCGCTAACCTATACGTGGCTCATTCTCAGGTCAACGTTGTTGATGTGACTAATTGCATGGCATTCTTGCCGCTCTACCCGTTACAGGGGAGCGGGCTAACGCTTGCGCGAAAGCTTCTGGTGTTGGGCTTTCTGGCCATTGAGGCATATCGATTGGAAGCTGCAGCCACGGCTGCTTGCGCTTGACCCAGATATGCGCGCAAGGTTCGATCATGCTGCTTGCATCTAGAGTACCTGCACGTAATACGACCATGCCGGGAGCAGCATTGGTGGTGTTGTAAATACGTGTATGGCATTCGGCACAAAGCCGATGATTACTAGCCACACCAGCATTTCCGTAGCGATAGCTAGTTAACCTTCCACTGATCTGCAACGTTTCCTCGGGCATTAGCGCATGCAGGCCAAACGCGCTGCTACTCGCTGTCTGGCAATCGAGGCAATGACAAGCGTATGTCAGCGGCAGCTCGTCCATAGCGACCTCATAGCGCACCGCACCACAATGGCATCCGCCTGTAATTTTCATGCAACACCCCTTTATACGAGTCGACCGGTATGCCCGGAGCATGACGCTGCGCTGGGGTGAAGCCAACTCTCAAAACTTGCTGAACCACAGGTAGAGAATGTATGAGCCCACTGACTTTGAACTGGGAAAATCAGCGCGCATTCCTTGCAGTCCTGCGCACCGGTAGTTTGTCCGGCGCCGCACGAGTACTGGGAATAACACAGGCTACCGCGCGTCGCCGTATCGAGTTGTTAGAAGGCCAGGTGGGTGTCAACTTGTTCACTCGATCTCCGGCTGGCTTGGTCCCCACCGAGACAGCCCGCGAGCTGGTAGCACACGTGGAGAGCATGGCGTTATCAGCCGAGGCCTTTAACCGAGCAGCTTCAGCTGAAGCGCTAAACGGTGGCGGTACAGTGCGTATCACCAGCAGCGATTTGCTGGGCATAGAGGTTCTGCCACCGTTGCTACAACCTATCGGCCTTGCCCATCCGAAGCTGACCTTCGAATTGAGTGTCAGCAACCGCCTCGAAGCCCTTGCCCAACAGGAAGCGGACATCGCTGTCCGCACTCAGCGCCCAACAGAATCAGACGTCATAACACGACGCGTGGGTGCTCTTCAGATCGGGTTGTATGCCGCCCCCGAGTTGATTGCCAGGTATGGCATGCCCACCTGCGTGCATGATTTGGCTCGCCTGCCAATGATCGGCCCCGACCGCAATCTCGCCGACATCCAGACGCTTAGCGCGCAGGGTTTTCCCTTTGAGCAGCAGCGATTTCAATTGCGAAGTGACAATCATCTAGCGCAGCAAGCCGTGCTGCGCGCGGGTATTGGTATAGGCGTATGTGCGAGCCAGATAGCAATGCGTGACCGGCTGATCCCCGTTTTGCCAGAGGCTCTTGGTTTTGACGTAGATGTATGGATAGCCGCTCACCGAGATTTACGGCGCCTACCCCGTATCCGGCAGGCTTTCGACGCGTTGGCCATGGCGCTAGAGACTTATCTGGCTAAGCGTGTTTCGTCGCCAGCTGCCCCCTTCAGTGATGCTTCCAAGAAACTAATCAATGCCTGAATACGGGGGCTGCGATTCTTTCGCGAGGGCACCAGCAAAGTGATGGGTGCGATGTCGAACTTCCAGTCCTCCAACACCCTTATCAAGGTGCCCCGAGCAATCGCATCCGTTACATCCCATTGCGAGCGTAGTACCAAACCCAGGCCGAGTTCTGCCCAGCGTCGAGCAACACTCCCATCGTTAGTCTGCAGCTCCGGCTCGATGCGCATAGTGTGCCGCGCCGAGCGCTTGCGCAGGTGCCACAAAGTGACGTCTTCCTCGTTCTCCCGAATGCAGATGCAGCGATGCTTCGTCAATTCATCCGGTGCTTTCGGCGTGCCGTAGCGGCTCAAATAGTCCGGGCTGGCACATAACCAACGCTCGTTCTGGGCCAGCGGCAGAGCAACCCATGAGCTGTCATTGACCTGGCCGATATGGATCACCGCATCACTGTCGTGGCGATCCGGCCAGGGCGTTTCGCGCAGGTCCAGGTGCAGGCGCAGCTGCGGATGCAATTTGGCGAAGCGCGCAAGCAGCGGTGCCAAGCGCTGTCGCCCATAACCGAAGGGAGCTGCCAGGCGCAGGGCGCCTACCAGTTGGTCGTCGGACTGTTTGAACGATTCTGGCAGCGCTTCCAGTCGCTCCAGCAACAACGCTCCTTCCCGTGCAAAGCGCTCGCCTTCGACAGTCAAGCTCAAGCGGCGGGAATCGCGATTAGCCAAAGTAACGCCGAGCTGCGCTTCGAGTTTACGCAGGCGCATGGACAAAGCAGGCGGCGACACATTCAGCGCTCTGGCAGCGGCACTCAGCGATTCAGAGCGGGCTAGGGTTACTGCTAGACGCAAATCCTCAATAGCGATCATTCAGATTCACTTAAAGATAAATGACATTTTATTGAATCACAGGTTTACGAGTGCAGCGTAGAGTCGGCCCCACAGCCACCGTTGGATTACGGACCATGTTCGCCACTCTTGAAACCCTGGAAACACCCGCAGCGATCCTCGATGAGGCTCGCATGCAGCGCAATATCCTTCGCATGCAGGGGCGAATGGATACCTTGGGCGTACGCCTGCGCCCGCATATAAAAACCAGTAAGTGCCTGCAGGTGATTGAAGCGCAGATGGCCGCCGGTGCTTTGGGGGTGACGGTTTCTACACTGAAGGAGGCCGAATACTGCTTCGCGAATGGCATCGCCGATGTGCTTTATGCCGTGGCCATGGCGCCGGGAAAATTGCCCCAAGCCCTAGCGCTCAAACGGCAAGGATGCCGGCTGGGGATCATTACCGATAGCGTGTCGGGAGCGCAGGCCATCGTCGACTTCGGCCAAAAGCACGATGAGCACTTCGAAGTATGGATTGAAATTGACAGCGACGGCCATCGCTCCGGGCTAAAGGTCAATGATCCGGCCTTACTGCAAGTCGCCCAGGTGCTGTATGGCGGTGGTATGCAACTGGTCGGGGTAATGACCCACGCAGGATCCAGCTATGAAATGCATAGCTTGCAAGCCTTGCAGGCCTTGGCCGAACAGGAAAGATTCACCTGTGTTGCCGCTGCGCAGGCAATTCGAGCAGCCGGCCTGCCGTGCCCTCAGGTTAGCGTTGGCTCGACTCCGACGGCGCTGTCGGCACTCAACTTGGAAGGAGTCACCGAAGTGCGTGCCGGGGTGTACGTTTTCTTCGATCTGGTGATGCACAACATTGGTGTGTGTCAGCCCGAAGAAATGGCGCTGAGCGTGTTGACCACGATAATCGGCCATCAGGTTGAGAAAGGCTGGGTCATTACGGATTCAGGTTGGATGGCCATGAGCCGTGACCGCGGCACACAGAAGCAAAACCGGGACTTTGCCTACGGCCAGGTTTGCACCATCGAGGGTGATTGTATTCAGGGAGCACTGCTCGGCGGTGTAAATCAGGAGCACGGGATTATCACCTTCGAACCCGAGCTCGGGCTGGATCTGGCTGCCCTGTTTCCGATTGGCAGTCGCCTGCGCATCCTTCCCAACCATGCCTGCGCAACTGGCGCTCAGTTCCCCCATTACCATGCCTGCGATACCAGCGGCCAGGTACGCACCTGGAGCCGCCTCAATGGCTGGTGAGGATGCGATGCTCATGGAGCGTATACACACCTGCGCCGCAGCCGCTCCTGGCGGTCATTACGCTCAGGCAGTTGGCTATCAAGGCATGCTCTTTATATCCGGGCAACTGCCGGTACGTGCGGATGGCAGCCATAGCGCCGACCAGAGTTTTGATGTTCAGGCCTCGATTGCTCTCGATAACTTATTGGCGATCCTGGCACAGGCTAACTGTCAACCGGGTGACCTGTTGAAGGTGACCGTGTACATCGTTGGCATCGAACATTGGCCGGAACTGGACAAGCGGTATGCCCGCTGCCTGGGTGAGCATCGCCCAGCTCGTGCCGTGGTGCCGGTCCCCGCACTGCATCACGGCTACCTTATTGAGATTGACGCGATCGCTCGGCATCCGAGGTCATGTAGCTAGGTCGAAAACAGCCAGGCGTAAGTGTCTGCTTTCGGCCATCGCCGGTCGTGGGAAGGTTGATTCTCGCCCGCGGCGGTTGGATGCGGGCCGGCCAGGGCGGTGTGCGTTATAAGCAAATGCACATTCGGTATAAGTCCTTTCCCTTCAAGTGGTTATCCTGCGCGGCTGGCGAAAATGAGCCGACAACGGCAATTGGGGCAGGTATGGATTTTGGCGGTTTGGGCTTCGTTGTCGCGGGGCTGGTGGTTGGCTTTATCGTGGGCATGACGGGCGTGGGCGGCGGTTCGCTGATGACGCCCATCCTGCTGTGGTTCGGCATCAGCCCTGCGGCGGCGGTGGGCACCGACCTGCTGTACGCGGCGATCACCAAGGCTGGCGGGGTGTTCGTCCACCAGCGCAACCGCAATATCGACTGGTCGGTGACCGCCTGGCTGGCCGCCGGCAGCGTGCCGGCCGCCTTGCTGACCCTGCTGGCGCTGACCCTGCTGCCAGGCGATCAGCACGCCACCAATGCGCTGATCAAACATTCGCTGGGCATCGTGCTGCTGCTCACCGCCACGGCGATCCTGTTCAAGAAACAGCTGTTCGCCTTCGCCAGCCGCCATGCCGGGGACGGTTTCCACTTCAGCCCCGGGCGCCTCAATGCGCTGACCGTGGTGGTCGGCCTGGTGCTGGGTTTCATGGTCACCCTGACCTCCATCGGTGCCGGCGCCCTCGGTACCGTGGCGCTGTTCCTGCTCTATCCGCTGATGGTCACGCGCCGCCTGGTGGGCACCGAGATCGCCCACGCCGTGCCCCTGACCCTGGTGGCCGGCCTGGGCCATGCCGGGCTCGGCAACCTGGACTGGGGGGTGCTGGGTTACCTGCTGCTGGGCTCGTTGCCGGGCATCTTCTTCGGCAGCCACCTGTCCGGGCGTGTGTCCGACAACCTGCTGCGCCCGTTCCTGGCGATCATGCTGATGGTGATCGGCTACAAGCTGGCGTTCTGAGCCGCTGAACAGGGCGTGAGCGGCCTTTCGGCAAGTGCACCGCTTGCATGTCGAGCCCGCTGCCGGGCGGAAAGGCCGAACGAATGGCCGTGGGTGTCTGTCCCCAACAGACACACCCACGATCAGGAGGCAGCATGCGTATCCAGCTCCCAACCCTCGGCTTCGGTGGCGCGCCGCTCGGCAACATGTTCAAGGCGGTGCCCGACGAGCAGGCCCAGGCCACCCTGGACGCCGCCTGGCAGGCCGGTATTCGCTATTACGATACCTCTCCCCATTACGGCGCGGGGTTATCGGAACAACGCTTCGGAGCATTCCTCAGCGGCAAGTCGCGCGACGAATTCGTACTGAGCAGCAAGGTCGGCCGGCTGTTGCAGCCAGCCGAGCAGCCCGAGAACGCCAAGCCCTTCACCCATGAGTTGCCCAACCGCCGGGTGATCGATTACTCGGCAGACGGTGCCCGACGCTCGATCGAGAGCAGCCTGGAACGCCTCGGCGTGGACCGGCTCGATGTGGTATTCATCCACGACGTTTCCGAAGACCAGCATGGCCCCAAGTGGCGCGACTACTTCGCCGAGGCCATGCAGGGCGCCGCGGTGGCGCTCACGCGCATGCGCGAGGAGGGCATGATCGGTGGCTGGGGGCTGGGCGTGAACCTGGTCGAGCCCTGCCGCCTGGCCCTGGAACAGTCCGACCCGGACCTGTTCCTGCTGGCAGGCCGCTATACGCTGCTCGACCATCGCGAGGCGCTGGAAACGCTGTTCCCCGAATGCGCCGCGCGTGACGTCGGCATCGTGGTCGGCGGGCCGTTCAACTCGGGGGTGCTGGCCGGCGGTGACCACTTCGAATATGACCGCATTCCTGACGAGGTGCGCCGCAAGACCGAGCGACTGCGCCTGCTGGGCGAACGATTCGGGGTCGATATCCGCGCGGCGGCGCTGCAATTCTGCCTGGCCCATCCGGTGGTGCAGTCGGTCATTCCCGGCAGCGCCACACCGGCTCGCCCCGCGCAGTACGTGGCTCAGCTCCAGGCCAGCATTGCGGCAGACTTCTGGCAGGCGCTGCGTGAGCAGGGCATCGTGCCGGAGGAGGCGCCGCTGCCGCGCTGACTCAGCGCGGCTGTTCGGCCAGGGCTTGTTGGTAAACCGCCAGGTCGCTGGCCGAGAAGCAGCAGAACAGCACGCTGTCGATCCCCGGATGCTCAGCCAGTGCTTCACGAACGGTGGCCACCGCCAGGCGCGCAGCCGCTTCGATGGGGTAGCCATAGATGCCGGTGCTGATGCTGGGAAAGGCGATGGAGCGGGCGCCGCTTTGCTCGGCTACGCGCAGCGAGTTGCGGTAGCAGGCGTCGAGCAGGGCGGCTTCACCCTGATCGCCGCCACGCCAGACCGGCCCCACGGTATGAATGATGGACGCGGCCGGCAATCGGTAGCCCCCCGTACGCTTGGCCTCGCCAGTCTGGCAGCCACCGAGCAGCCGGCATTCGTGCAGCAGTTCACCGCCCGCGGCGCGGTGAATGGCGCCGTCCACGCCGCCGCCGCCAAGCAGCGAGGAGTTGGCGGCATTGACGATGGCATCGACCTGCAGCCTGGTGATATCGGCCTGGATGGCGTGTATATCGGCGGTCATTGGGAGCACTCCTCGACGTGTCGCATGGGCACCCCGTTTGCCGTGGAATCTCCGGGGGATTGGCGAATAATGCCGGTACTGGCCTCGCGCCGTCCATGACAGGATCCCGCCTTCCCATGAGCGCTACCACCCCACCTCTGGTGCTGTCCATCCAGTCCCACGTCGCCCTCGGCCATGTCGGCAACGACGCTGCTGTGTTCCCGCTGCAGCGCCTGGGCTTCGAAGTGTTGCCGGTGCATACGGTGCAGTTTTCCAACCACACCGGCTATGGCCAGTTCCGCGGCCAGGTATTCGATGCCGAGCATATCCGTGAAGTGCTCGCCGGCTTGCGTGATCGCGGTGCGCTGTCCCGGGTCTCGGCAGTGCTGTCCGGCTACCTGGGCGATGCGGCCATCGGCGCGGTGATTCTCGAGGCGGTGGACGAGATCCGCCGTGACAACCCGGGCGTGCGCTACCTGTGCGACCCGGTGATGGGCGATGTCGGCCGTGGCGTGTTCGTCAATGCGGCGATCCCGGATTTCCTGCGCAACCTGGCGATTCCCTGCGCCAATATCATCACCCCCAACCAGTTCGAGTTCGAGCTGCTGACCGGCAGCAAGCTGGGCAGCGTCGACGAGGCGGTGCGGGTGGCGCGTCAGCTGCGCGGTCGCGGCCCGGACGTGGTGGTGATCACCAGCCTGGCCACCCCGGACATTCCAGGCGATCAGCTGTGCACCCTGGCGGTCAATGGCGAGGGCGCCTGGCTGGTCAACACACCGCGGCTTGCGCTGCATCCGCTGCCCAACGGCATGGGCGACGTGTTCTCGGCCACCCTGCTGGCGCGGCTGCTGTCCGGCCATGCCTTGCCCCAGGCCCTGGAGCTGGCCACCGCTACGCTGTACGCCCTGGTAGGAGCCACCGCCGAAGGCTCCCGGGATCTGCCGCTGGTGAGCGCCCAGGAGCAGATCGTCGAGCCGGCGCAGCGCTATGCAGCCAGCGAAGTGGTGAGCCCATGAAGCGCTCTGCATGCTGCGCAGCGGCGCTGCTGTCGATCAGCCTGCAGAGCATGGCTTGCGAGGTGGATACGGCGGCGGCGGTTCGCGACCAGACCCATGGCAATTTCGTCATCCCGGTGCGGGTCAAACCCGGCGAGCGCTGCGTGATCCTCGATCACCTCAGCGAAGAGGGTCGCAAGACGCGCATCAACCTATGGGTGCCAGTGGAGAAAATGGGTAGCAGCACGCCCAGGCTGGGCCGCTGGAAGCGTGAGTACAAGGTCGACGGGGATATTGCCAAGCTGGACCGCTTCGTCTATCTGGCGGGCGACAAGGCGGGGGAGGACTCGGTAGTGTTTTCCTCTTCCCATGGTGGGAAAGAGCGGCGGGCCGTCGAATACCGCATCGGTATCGAATGACCCACCGCGTTGCCCGTCAGCACTTGTCCGGGCTTTCGCTCTTCAGCTCTTCGCCGCTTTTGAGATCACGGATGATCACCGTGGCCCCAGGGTGGGCCGAGCACATCGCATTGCGCACGGTGTAGATACCACTGCCTTCGGCGACCATGGTCATGTTGCGGGCCAGTGGCTGGCCGTCAGCATCCTGCAGCGAAAGCTGGTAGGTGCCGGAGAGTGTCATGCAGCCGCCGAGCAGAGCGACGGCACCGAGCAATGCGATCAGGTGTTTCATGGCTTTCATCCTTGCGGCGCGGTGGGCGCTGCCGACATGGGCTGGTAGCGCCCGGCCTTTCAGCGACCGACGCGGTGCTCGGTAAAGCGGTAGTCGGCCTGACAATCGGCGGTCGGGTCGGCGTTGAGGTTGACGTACTCGACGGTGTTCGCATCGACGAAGCGATAGTCGTACACCTCGGTGGTTTTAACACCATCGGTGGTCAGGTGGTTCTTGCCGCCGTGGGCCGTCCAGGTGCCCTGTTCGGTCTGGATCGGGCGCGTTCTCTGCTCATCGGCAAAGAAGCTGATCTTGAAGCGGCCGTCGGCACCGAAGCTCGAATTCCAGGCAAAGAATTGGCACCGACCATTCTTGTCGCGCATGCCTTGCCAATCGCCAAGCAGGCGCTGGTCCAGTGGTTGGGTGGGGTGGCTGGAGCAGCCAGCGAGCAGGGCGGCGAGGCCGACGCCCAGCAGAAGGGGTTTGAGCATGATGATATTCCTTGATCGAGACATGTCCATGGAGGGCGACGCGGCGCCCCAACTCCACGCCACCATGGCGGCATGAGTCGCCGACCATGGTAGCGAAAAGTTTGCTGAGCAAACCAGCGCGGTAGAGCATTTCGGGCCTTACAGCGGAGCAGGGCTGCGATGCTCGAACATTTGACAATTCGCCAACCATTTCATAATTTTATTCCCACGCAAACGTTTGCGCATTTATAACAACGACAATAACTACGGAGTTCGCCCATGTCCGGTTTCCGTCCTGCCCGTCTCTGCGCCGCCATTGCCCTTGGCGCCGCTGCCCTTGTCAGTTTCTCCAGTGCCCATGCCGCCGAAGGCGATACGCCTCGCGTTGCGCTGGTGATGAAGTCCCTCGCCAACGAGTTCTTCCGCACCATGGAAGATGGCGCCAAGGCCTACCAGAAAGAAAACCCTGCCCAGTTCGAATTGATCGCCAACGGCATCAAGGACGAGACCGACACCTCGGCGCAGATCCGTATCGTCGAGCAGATGATCGTTGCCAAGGTCGATGCCCTGGTGATCGCCCCGGCTGACTCCAAGGCCCTGGTGCCGGTGATCAAGAAAGCCAGCGATGCCGGCATCAAGGTCGTCAATATCGACAACCGTCTCGACCCCGACGTGGTGAAGAGCAAAGGCCTGGACGTGCCGTTCGTAGGCCCGGACAACCGCAAGGGCGCGCGCCTGGTCGGTGAATACCTGGCCCAGAACAAGCTCAAGGCTGGTGACGAAGTCGGCATCATCGAGGGCGTTTCCACCACCACCAACGCGCAGCAGCGCACCGCGGGCTTCAAGGACGCCATGGAGGCGGCCGGCATGAAGATCGTCGGCGTGCAGTCGGGCAACTGGGAAATCGACCGTGGCAACGCGGTGGCCTCGGCCATGCTCAACGAGTACCCGGATCTGAAAGCGCTGCTGGCTGGCAACGACAGCATGGCCCTCGGCGCGGTCTCTGCCGTGCGCGCGGCCGGCAAGAAGGACCAGGTGCAGGTTGTCGGTTACGACAACATCAACGCCATCAAGCCGATGCTCAAGGACGGTCGCGTGCTCGCCACCGCCGACCAGTTCGCCGCTCGCCAGGCGGTGTTCGGCATCGAAGCGGCGCTCAAGCTGGTCAAGGGCGAGCCCACCGGCGCCAAAGACGGCGTGATCGAAACCCCGGTCGAACTCGTGACCAAGCCGTGACCCATGCGGTAGTGGCCGGCGAGACCGTTCTCGCCGCCCGCAATATCGGCAAGACCTATGTCCAGCCCGTGCTGGGCGGGGTCGAGCTGGAGCTGCGCGCCGGTGAAGTGCTGGCGCTGACCGGCGAGAACGGCGCCGGTAAAAGTACCCTGTCGAAGATTTTCTGTGGGCTGGAACAACCGACTACCGGCTCCCTGAGCTTTCTCGGCCAGCCCTATGCCCCGGCCAGCCGCCGCGAGGCCGAGCGCCTCGGCGTGCGCATGGTGTTGCAGGAGCTCAACCTGCTGCCGACGCTGACCGTGGCCGAGAACCTGTTTCTCGACAACCTGCCCAGCCGAGGCGGCTGGATTTCCCGTGGCCGCCTGCGCGAGATGGCGCGCGAGGCCATGGCGCGGGTCGGCCTGGAGGCCATCGACCCGGATACCCCGGTGGCAGCGCTGGGCGTTGGCCATCAGCAGATGGTCGAGATTGCCCGAAACCTGATTGGTGACTGCCGCGTACTGGTGCTCGACGAACCCACGGCGATGCTTACTGCCCGTGAAGTCGGTTTGCTGTTCGAGCAGATCCAGCGCCTGCGCGACGCCGGTGTGGCCATCGTGTACATCTCCCACCGCCTGGAAGAGCTGGCCAAGGTGGCGCAGCGCGTCGCCGTGCTGCGTGACGGCCAACTGGTCGCCGTGGAGCCCATCGACCGTTACAGCAGCGACGAGCTGGTCACCCTGATGGTCGGCCGCGAGGTCGGTGAAGCCATCGACCTGGGCGAACGGCAGATGGGTGCGCCGCTGCTGCAGGTCAGCAATCTGTGCCGCCGCGGCAAGGTCGACGATGTTTCGTTCAGCGTGCGGGCAGGGGAGATCTATGGCATTTCCGGGTTGATCGGCGCAGGCCGTACCGAATTGTTGCGGCTGATCTATGGCGCCGACCCGGCTGACAGCGGCCAGGTGGCCATCGGCAATCCGCCTGCGCCGGTGCGCGTGCGTTCACCGGCTGAAGCGGTGGGCCACGGTATCGCCCTGATCACCGAAGACCGCAAGGGCGAAGGCCTGCTGCTCGGCCAGCCGATTGCCGCCAACCTGGCGCTGGGCAATATGCCGGCCGTTTCCAGGCATGGCGTGATGCGCCCGGCAGCGGAGCAGGCACTGGCGCAGCGGCAGATCGACGCCATGCGCATTCGCTGCAACGGCGCTCACCAGGCGGTTGCCGAATTGTCCGGCGGCAACCAGCAGAAGGTGGTCATCGGCCGCTGGCTGGAGCGCGACTGCCAAGTGCTGCTGTTCGACGAGCCGACCCGCGGCATCGATGTTGGCGCCAAGTTCGAAATCTACGGCCTGCTCGGTGAGCTGGCCCGCCAGGGCAAGGCGCTCGTGGTGGTGTCCAGTGACCTGCGTGAGCTGATGCTGATCTGCGACCGTATCGGCGTGCTGTCTGCTGGCCGCCTTATCGAAACATTCGACCGCGACGACTGGAGCCAGGATCGTCTGCTGGCTGCCGCTTTTGCCGGCTACCGCAGCCGCGAAGCCCTGATCGGCGATGTCGCACCCCCGTTACAGGAGCTTTGCCAATGACCACTCTGTCCGCCACGCCCACCAAGCGCAGTGGCACGCACCAGGGCCTGGGCACCTACCTCGGCCTGGCTGGCGCGTTGCTGGCGATGATCGTGCTGTTCTCATCGCTGAGCAGCCATTTCCTGTCCTACTCGACCTTCACCACCCTGGCCAACCAGATCCCCGATCTGATGGTGCTGGCGGTGGGCATGACACTGATCCTGATCATTGGCGGCATCGACCTGTCCGTCGGTTCGGTGCTGGCCCTGGCCGCTGCCGTGGTCAGCGTGGCGACCCTCGGCTTCGGCTGGGGCATCCTGCCCGCGGCGCTGCTGGGGATGGCCTGCGCGGCGTTGGCTGGCAGCGTCACCGGGATCATCACCGTGGCCTGGGGCATTCCGTCGTTCATCGTGTCCCTCGGCGTACTGGAGATGGCCCGCGGCCTGGCCTACCAGCTCACCGACTCGCGCACCGCCTATATCGGCGATGCCTACGCCTGGCTGTCGACGCCGTTCGCAGCCGGTATCTCGCCGTCTTTCGTGATCGCCTTGCTGGTGATCGCTGCCGCGCACCTGCTGCTGACCCGTACCGTGTTCGGCCGTTACCTGGTGGCCATCGGCACCAACGAGGAAGCGGTACGTCTGGCCGGCATCAACCCCAAGCCCTACAAGATTTCGGTGTTCGCGCTGATGGGCCTGCTCGCCGGCCTGGCGGCACTGTTCCAGATTTCCCGCCTGGAAGCCGCCGACCCGAATGCCGGTTCTGGCCTGGAATTGCAGGTGATCGCCGCGGTGGTGATCGGCGGCACCAGCCTGATGGGTGGCCGTGGCTCGGTGATCAGCACCTTCTTTGGCGTGCTGATCATTTCCGTGCTGGCCGCAGGCCTGGCGCAGATCGGCGCCAGCGAGCCGACCAAGCGCATCATCACCGGTGCGGTGATCGTCATCGCGGTGATCCTCGACACCTACCGCAGCTACCGCGCCAAGCGCCGGGCCTGATTCGTCGTGGCCACCATCAAGGACGTCGCCGCCCGGGCCGGTATTTCCTACACCACGGTGTCACACGTGGTGAACGGAACCCGGCCGGTCAGCGATCCGGTGCGCAGCAAGGTCGAGGCGGCCATCGCCGAGCTGGGCTATGTGCCCAGCGGCGTGGCCCGCTCGCTGCGAGCCCGCGCCACCGGCACCATCGGTTTGCTGGTGCCGAACGCCAGCAACCCGTACTTCGCCGAGCTGGCCCGCGGCATCGAGGACCATGCCGAACGCAACGGCTACAGCGTGATCCTGTGCAATTCCGACGATGACATCGACAAGCAGCTGCGCTACCTGCGCGTGCTGCTGGAGCGGCGCATCGACGGGCTGATCGTCGCCACCGTGGCCAGCGATGCGGCATTCGCCCAGGCGCTGGCGGGCTTGAAGGTGCCGCTGATGCTGGTCGACCGTTCCCTCGATGGCGTGACGGCCGATCGCGTGCAGGTGGATCACGAGCGCGGCGCCTACCTGGCGACACGACACCTGCTCGAACTCGGCCATCGGCATATCGCCTGTATCGGTGGGCCGGCCAGCACCCAGGTGGTCCAGCTGCGCGCGGCGGGCTACCGACGGGCCCTGGCCGAAGCCAACGTCAGGGCGCTGCCGGTGGCCGACTGCGCCTTTACCAGCCCGGCCGGGCACGCGGCGGCCCAAGTACTGCTGGGCGGCGATGACGCGCCAACGGCGATTTTCGCCGGCAACGACATGATCGCCCTGGGCGTGCTGCGCGCCGCTGCCGAACGTAAGATGAACGTGCCGCGGCAGCTCTCGGTGGTGGGCTTCGATGACATCGAAGTCAGTCGCTACCTGCACCCGGCATTGACCACCGTCGGCCAATCCATCGGCCAACTTGGCGAGACCGCGGCTGCGCGGCTGCTGGCGCGTATCCGCACCCCTAGCCTGAGCGCCGAACAGCGACTCATCGAACCCACCCTCGTGCTGCGCGAATCCAGCGCGGCGCCCCTTGTTTGAGCCGGCCTGAGCGCGTGCGCGCTTTGGCGGATTGAGAGGAACACCGGTAATGCACGCGAAAGTAGTTGTGGTGGGCAGCTTGAACATGGACCTGATCGTCCGCACGCCGCGTTTCCCGGTTGGCGGCGAAACGCTGTCCGGCCACGGCTTTGCCACTGCCGCCGGCGGCAAGGGCGCCAACCAGGCCGTGGCCGCGGCGCGCCTCGGCGCCAAGGTGGCGATGGTCGGCTGCGTGGGCGACGACGCCAATGGTGCCGAGCTGCGCGCCGGCCTGCTTGCCGAAGGCATCGACTGCAGCGGCGTGGCGACGGTGCCCGGTGTGGCCACCGGCATCGCGACGATTCTGGTCGACGACGCCGGCCAGAACGCCATCGTCATCGCGGCGGGCGGCAACGGCGAAATGACCGCCGAGCGCCTGGCCGACCATGATGGGTTGCTGGAGAAAGCCGATATCGTCATTGCCCAGCTGGAAGTGCCCATGGCCACGGTCGAGGCCACCTTGGCCCGCGCTCACGCGCTGGGCCGCACGGTGATCCTCAACCCGGCACCCGCCGTTGGGCCATTGCCGGAAAGCTGGTACAGCCTGATCGACTACCTGATTCCCAACGAGAGCGAAGCCGCGCTGCTGACCGGTATCGCTGTCGACTCGCCGCGCAGCGCGCTGCAGGCCGCGGAAACACTGTTGGCCAGTGGCGCCCGCCGCGTACTGATCACCCTCGGCAGCCAGGGCGTTTTCTACGCCGATGGCGAGCGCCATCTGCACCTGCCGGTCGAGCCTGTGGTGGCGGTCGACACCACCGCCGCCGGTGACACCTTTGTCGGTGGGTTCGCTGCCGGGCTGGCCGAAGGCATGCCGCTGGAAAGCGCTATCCGCCTCGGCCAGCAAGCTGCCGCCCTGGCCGTCACCCGGCCGGGCGCACAGCCCTCCATCCCTCATCGCCACGAGTTGCCCGCATGAAGAAGACGCCACTGCTCAACGCCGAACTCTCCGCCGCCATCGCTCGCCTGGGCCATGGCGACATCATCGTCATTGGCGACGCCGGCATGCCGGTACCCGCAGGTACGCCATGCATCGACCTGGCGCTGACCGCCGGTGTACCGGACTTCGTCACCACCTTGCAGGTGGTGCTCAGCGAGATGCAGGTGCAAGGCCATCTGCTGGCGAGGGAAACCCTGGAGGTGGCGCCACTGGCGCTCGGAGCCATCGAGAAACTGAGCGCAGAAGGCGAGCTGGGCGAGCGCCAACTGGTCAGCCATGACGAGCTCAAGGTCGCCTGTGCCAAGGCTCGTGTGCAGATTCGTACCGGGGAGTGCCGGCCTTACAGCAATATCGCGTTGATTGCGGGTGTGACGTTCTAAGAGGCGGTTTACGATCTTCTTTAACGGCGCCACTTGGGTAGCATCAAGGCAGCAGCGGACATCCTTGCTTTACCTGTGGGAACGGGTGGGGGCGCCTAGTCCATGCCCGTGGCTTTTTTCGCGGGCATGGCCCGCTCCCACAGATAAACCATTCCATAGGGCTCAGTTCGTAGGGTGGACGAGGCTTCACCTACGCGGCCCGACCCGTCCACCGCTCTGCAATCGCAACGGTGGATGAAAAAAAGCGCCATCCACCCTACGGGGCGAACGGCCGCTACCGCCACATTGCTGTTATCGACCTCTGCCTCAACTCCAGCTCAGAATCGGCCAGCCCTCCCGTTCGGCATGCTCGCGCAGCACCGGGTCGGGGTTCACCGCGTGGGGGTTGTCGACCCGCTGCAGCAGCGGCAGGTCGTTGCGTGAGTCGGAGTAGAAGTGGGCGCCGTCCAGGCTTTCGCCGTTTTCTTCGAGCCAGGCATGCAGGCGGGTGACCTTGCCCTCGCGGTAGGTCAGCACGCCCGTGGTCTTGCCGCTGTAATGGCCGTATTCCTCGTGCAGGTCGATGGCCAGTACCTCGTTGACCTTCAGGCGTTCGGCAATGGCGCTGACCAGAAAATGCGCCGAGGCGGAGATGATCAGGATGCGGTCGCCGGCCTCGCGATGGTTGGCCAGGCAGCGGGTGGCGTCGCTGAAGAAGATCGGCTCGATCACGTCTTCCACGAAGGGCTCGACCACGAAGGCGACTTCTTCGGGCGTGCGCCCCACCAGCGGCGACAGGCTGAAGGTCATGTAGTCCTCCATGGCCAGTTTGCCTTCGGCGTACGCCGCCATCAGTTGGTGATCCTTGGCGATGAAACTCTCGCCGTCGACCCAGCCCAGGGTGGCCATGTGTTCGCTCCACAGGCTGGCGCAGTCGCCGTTGATCAGGGTTTCGTCGAGATCGAAAATTGCCAGGGCCATCAAGCTACCTCTCGCACGGCATTCGCCGCGATATCCAGTGAGATGGGCTGGCCGTTGGCGTGCAGGTCGTCGGCGCTACGGTTGAGCACGTCGACCAATAGTTCCACGCCGCCGGCGTCCACCCGGTAGCGGATGATATTACCGAGCAGGGCGTGGCTGCGAATGGTGGCGCTGATCGGGCCCTTGCCGAGCACGATGGCTTCCGGGCGAATCGCCACCTGGCTGCTCACCAGGCGGCCGAGCAGGCGGCTGGCGGTGGGCGCGTCGAGCAGGTTGTAGTTGCCGATGAAACCGGCGGCGAAGGCGTCGGCCGGCGCGGTGTAGAGGGTTTCCGCGTCGCCGCTCTGGACGATGCGCCCGGCGTTCATCAGGAAGATGCGGTCGCTCATGACCAATGCCTCTTCCTGATCGTGGGTAACGAAAATCGTCGTCAGGCCAAGCTCCTGCTGGATGCTGCGGATCTGCTCGCGCAGGTGCTTGCGGATGCGCGCATCGAGGGCCGACAGCGGTTCGTCGAGCAGCAGCAGGCGCGGGCGGGTGACCAGCGAGCGGGCCAGGGCGACGCGCTGGCACTGGCCGCCGGACAGCTGATGCGGGTAGCGGCCGGCGAAGTCGCCCAGCTCGACCATCGCCAAGGCTTCCTGCACACGGGCGGCGGATTGTTCCTTGCCGACCTTCTGCATGCGCAGGCCGAAGGCGACGTTCTGGGCGGCAGTCATGTTAGGGAACAGCGCGTAGCTCTGGAACACCATGCCGATGCCGCGCTTCTGTGGCGCGAGCGGCACCAGGTCTTCGCCACCGAGCAGGATCTTGCCGCCGTTGACCTCGGTAAGGCCGGCGATGCAGCGCAGCAGGGTGGATTTGCCGCAGCCGGACGGGCCGAGGAGGGTGACGAACTCGCCCTGTTCGATCTCGGCGTTGATGTCGCTGAAGATCGCGGTGCCGCCGTAATTCTTGTGCAGGTTCTGGATGCTCAGGAAGCTCATGCCTTGTCCCTGTTCAGTCGATTGGCCGCCCAGGTGAACACCAGGACGAAAAAGAAGTAGGAGATCACCAGGGCGCTGTTGAAGTGGCCGCTGCTGTTCTTCATGTTGTTGAGGTACACCTGCAGGGTCTCGTAGCGCGTGCCGACCAAGAGGTTGGCGAACACGAATTCGCCGAACAGGAAGCTGAAGGACAGGAACAGCGACACCATCAGGCCCTTGCGCAGGTTGGGCAGCACCACCAGAAAGGCGGCCTTCCAGGTGCTGGCGCCGAGCAGGTGGGCGGCGTCCATCAGGTCGCGCAGGTTGATGGCCTGCAGGTTGTTGGTGATGGCTCGGTACATGAACGGCAGGGCGATGGTGAAGTAGCAGCCGATCAGGATCCACGGCGTGCCGACCATGGCCAGCGGACCGGAGCCGTAGAGCTGCAAGAGGCCGACGGCGGACACCACCGGCGGCACGGCGAACGGCAAGAGGATCAGCACGTTCATCACCGCATCGAGTTTCGGGAAGTGGTAATGCACCACGAACAGCAGCGGCAGGATCAGCACCACCGACAGTGCCAGGGCGCCGAAGCAGACCAGCAGCGACTGGGCGAAGGCCTTGAGAAAGCGCGGCTCGCCCCATAGCTCGAGGTACCACTTGAAGGTCAGCCCGTCCGGCAGGATGGTCGCCGACCAACTGGTGGCCAGGGAGTAGAGCAGGGTGCCGGCCAGGGGCAGCAGCAGGATCAGAAACAGCAGCCAGACCACCACGCGGTGGTAGAGACCGGCCCCCGGGGCATCAGCGCGGGACATGGTAGCTCCTCCTCAGCAGCAATTGATGGATGAGGGTGATCGCCGCCATCAGACCGACCAGGATCATCGCCAGGGCGCTGGCCATGTGCGGGTCGAGGGAGATGTCCCCGGAAATCATCGCGGCGATACGGATCGGCAGCACGTTGAAGTTGCCCGTGGTCAGGTAGTACACCGTGGCGTAGGCGCCCAGGGCATTGGCCAGCAGGATCACGAAGGTGCCGAGCAGCGCCGGGGTCAGTACCGGCAGGCCGATGTGCCGCCAGAAGTCCCAGGTGCCGGCGCCGAGCAAGGCAGCCGACTCGCGCCAGTCCTGGCGCAGGGCGTCGAAGGCCGGGTAGAGCAGCAGCACGCCGAGGGGAATCTGGAAGTAGGTGTAGAGCACGATCAGGCCGTTCTTGGAGTACAGGTTGAAGCTGTCGATCAGCCCGGCCTGGATCAGCAGCAGGGTCAGCGCGCCGTTGAAGCCGAGCAGGATGATGAACGCGAATGCCAGGGGCACGCCGGCGAAGTTGCTGGTCATGTTGGAAAAGGCGATCACGAAGTCGCGCAGCTTCGAATCCACCTGGCGCAGCGAGTAGCTGCCGATGATGGCGATCAGCATGCCGAACACGCTTGACCAGAAGGCGATCTGCAGGCTGTGCTTGACCGCCTGCATGTAGAACTTCGAGGCGAAGGCCTTCTCGAAATTGCCCAACCCCCAGCCATCCGGAGTGTTCAGGCTGTTGAGCGCGACCCACACCAAGGGCGCGATCTGGAAGGCGATAAAGAACACCGCGAAGGGCAGCAGGCACAGCAGGGCCAGCCATTTGCCGCGCGGCTTGTGGGTGGCGCTCATCGCAGCAGCTCCCGGCACAGAGGTTTGTCATGGGCCACGCCGAGCAGCTCGCAGATGGTGCCGCACAGCTCCAGCTGTTTCGGCGCGGCGGCTTCGCTGAGGCTGAAGGCATCGCCGAGCACGAACAGCGGCACTTCGCGTTCTTCGGGCAGCAAGCCATTGTGGGAGCGGTCGTCGTTCATGCCGTGGTCGGCGGTCACCAGCACCTGATAACCGGCGTCCAGCCAGCCTTGCAGGTAATTGGCCAGCAGGATGTCGGCGACCCGCGCAGCATTGCGGTACCCGCTGCTGTTCAGGCCGTGCTTGTGGCCGGCGTCGTCGATGTTCATCGGGTGCACCAGCAGAAAGTCCGGCGCATGGGCCAGGCGTAGGCTCTCGGCATCGTCGAACAGGTGCGAGCCCGGGTAGTGGTCAAGGTAATAGAAATGCCCGTGCTGGATCGGCAGCTCGGCATCGCTGGTATGCCGATCGCGGGCCGCCACGAAGGGCGCGCGGTTATACAGCTCACTTATCCAGTGGTAGGCCGCGGCTGCGGTGCTCAGCCCGGCGGCGCGAGCGTAGTGGAACACGCTGCGCTCGCTGCTCAGGCGCACCACGTTGTTGTGCACGACGCCGCTGTCGATGGGCGTCACGCCAGTGAGAATGCACTCGTAGAGCGGCCGTGACAGCGATGGTAGTTCGCACTCGAGTTTGTACAGCGCAGCACGGCCAGCGGCGCGATACGCCTGCAGGTGGCCGAGCGCATGCCGAGCGACCTCGAAATTGAGGCCGTCGAGAATGACGAGGATGACCTTGGACGGCATGGGTAATCCTGGGTTGAGAAGATCGTAAGCGTAGGGTGGACGACGCTTCATCCGTCCACCATTTCACGAGCGCAATGGTGGATGAAAAAACGCCATCCACCCTACATGCCACGTAGCGGATGGATGCGGTGTCCCGAATCACTCCATATTGATGATCACGTTTTCCTGCCACTGCTGCGGCAGTGCCTTGGAGGTCGCTTCCCAGGCGGCGGCATCCTTGATCGGCTTGACCTTGGCGTACTGCTCGTTAGGCAGCAGCTTGGCTTGCACCTCGGCCGGCAGGGTCAGGTGCTCGGCGCGGATCGGACGGGCGTTGCCCTTGGCCAGGTTGATCTGCCCGGCATCGCTGAAGATGTACTCGCGGGTCAGCTTGGCGGCGTTGGGATGCTTGGCGTATTTGTTGATGATGGTGGTGTAGCCGGAGATCACCGAGCCATCGGACGGGATCAGCACCTCGAAGCGGTTCGGGTCGATCTGGTCGCGGTAGGAGAGGCCGTTGAAGTCCCAGACGATGCCAACTTCCACCTCACCTTTTTCCAGGGTCTGGATGGTCGGGTTGGCGAGCGACAGGCGACCCTGCTCGGCAATCTCGGCGAAGAAATCCAGGCCCGGCTGGATGTTCTTCTCGTCGCCGCCGTTGGCGATGGCGGCGGCCAGAACGCCGTTGACCGCCTGGGCGGCCGCGCTGACGTCGCCGATGGCCACGCGGTACTTGCCGGTCTTCAGGTCGGCCCAGCTTTTCGGCACGTCCTTGACCAGCTGCTTGTTGACGATAAAGGCAATCGAGCCGGTGTAGGCGAGCGCCCAGTGGCCGTCCTTGTCCTTGGCCCACTCGGGAATCTGCTCCCAGGTACTGGGCTTGTAGGGCTGGGTCACGCCCTGCTGCACGGCGATGGGACCGAAGGCGGCACCCACGTCACCGATGTCGGCGCTGGCGTTGTCCTTCTCGGCGGCGAACTTGGCGATTTCCTGGGCCGAGCTCATGTCGGTGTCCATGTGCTTGAGGCCGTACTTGTCGCTCAGGTCCTGCCAGGTGTCCTTCCAGTTGGCCCAACTGTCCGGCATGCCGACGCTGTTCACGGCGCCTTCTTTGCGTGCGGCCTGTTCCAGTGCAGTCAAGTCCGTGTCGGCGGCCATGGCGTGGGAAGCCAGAGCGATGGCGCTGCCCATCAGCGATGCCAGTAGCAGTTGTTTCATTGGAAACTCCTTTGCGATGCGAGGTTGGTCTAGATCAGCAAGAGCCAAGCCAATGTAGGCGCTGCCAATGACAGTTTTGTGTCGACGGGGTCGGATACCCATCACTGGCGTTGCGCTAGAGAGCGTAGACCAGCCCAAGGCATTGAATTGCCTGGCATGGCCCCTGCTTGCAGCCTGGCTGTCATCTGCCGGTCATGGTGCTTGCCTAGCCTGGGCGGCAAGAGGTGCGGCGTAGAGATGGCCGCAACATGCCCCGTGATGGGGCTGGTCTAGTCCAAAAGGAATCAGGGTGATGCGCGATGACACGCCGCGGGCCGTTACCACCATCTGCCGCGCGCTGCAGGAACAGATCGAACACGGCCTACTGCCCGCCGGCTGCAAACTGCCGGCCGAGCGCCGCCTGAGCGATCTGTTCGACACCACCCGGATCACCCTACGCGAGGCACTGGGGCAGCTGGAGGCCCAGGGGCTGGTGTACCGCGAGGAGCGCCGCGGCTGGTTCGTGTCGCCGGCGCGGGTGGCCTACAACCCGTCGGTACGCACCCACTTCCACGCCATGGTCGCCGAGCAGGGGCGGGTGCCGGCCACCGAGGTGCTGAGCGCCCGGCTGATGCCCGCCAACGCGCAGATCTGCCAGGTGCTGGGCCTGTCGGGGCTGTCGAGCGTCTACCAGATCCGCCGCGCGCGGCGCATCGATGGGCGGCTGGTGCTGTATGTCGAGCATTACCTCAACCCGAGCTACTTTCCCGGCATTCTCGACTATGACCTGACCCGCTCGCTCACCGAGTTGTACGCCAGCCAGTACGACATACGCTACGGCCGCGTGCGCTTCGACATGGTGCCCACGGCCCTGCACGCCGACGCTGCTGCCGCGCTCAAGGTCGCCGCCGGCAGCCCGGCGCTGCGTATCACCCGGGTCAACCGCGACCAGCACGGCCGGCTGATCGACTGCGACCTCGAATACTGGCGCCACGATGCGATTCATATCAGCGTGGAGGTGCCGGATTAGGGCTGGTAAGTGGCGGAAGCAGCCGCAAGCTGCAAGCTCCAAGCTACAGGTTAAAAGCAGTCCGCATTGCTCTCTCTTGTTCTTGCAGCTTGAGGCCTGCGGCTTGAAGCTCAATGTCCGCTTCTGCCTTGAAGCTGCCACTTCCCACGCTCATAGACAGCAACCGATGATCGTTCTGAAGACCGGCCGTCGCCCATCCAATCAGCACCTTCCCGAGCGTATTGTTCAGCCGCCAGGCCGTGCGTAGAATCGCCGCCGCAGGTCATCCCATACCTATAATTTTCCGCACCCCGCATCGCAACTCCCAGCGTCCGCCGCTTCGGGAGCGCGAGCTGCCGGGTGCGTGTTCGTCAGGTATGGGTCTTACATTTTTCCCGTTCGCTTCCTACCGCGCTCGCTGCCATCCGGCTTCGGGCGACTGGCCGTTGTAGTCAGCGTTCCCCAAAGGTGGATATCAGCGGAATGAACACACCGGAAAGAGCGCACAGCGGCAGCTGGCTGAGCGTGATCGCCTTGGCGCTCGGCGCCTTCATCTTCAATACCACTGAATTCGTGCCGGTGGGCTTGCTGAGCCAGATCGGCTATAGCTTCGAGATGACCACCGCCAGTGTTGGCCTGATGCTGACCATCTATGCCTGGGTGGTGGCGCTGGCGTCGCTGCCGCTGATGCTGCTGACCCGTAATATCGAGCGACGCAAGCTGCTGGCCTTCGTGTTCGTGCTGTTCATCGCCAGCCATGTGCTGTCCGGCGTCGCCTGGAACTTTACCGTGCTGGTGGTCAGCCGCATCGGCATCGCCCTGGCCCACGCGCTGTTCTGGGCGATCACCGCCTCCCTGGCGGTGCGCGTAGCACCTGAAGGCAAGCAGGCGCAGGCCCTTGGCCTGCTGGCCACCGGCAGTGCGCTGGCCATGGTGCTGGGCATTCCCCTGGGCCGGGTGATCGGCGAGGTGCTGGGCTGGCGCACCACCTTTACGGTGATCGCCGTGGTAGCGGGCGTCGTGGTGCTGTGCCTGATGAAGAACCTGCCCCTGCTGCCGAGCCAGAACTCCGGTTCGCTGCGCAGCCTGCCGGTACTGTTCAAGCGCCCGGCGCTGGTCACCGTGTACGTGCTGACTGCGCTGGTGATCACAGCGCACTTCACTGCGTATACCTACATCGAGCCGTTTGCGCTGGAAGTTGCAGGCATCGCCGCCGACATGGTCACCGTATTGCTGCTGCTGTTCGGTTGCGCCGGGATCATCGGCTCCATCCTGTTCAGCCGCTACAGCGGCCGCTTTCCGCGTGGTTTCGTGATCGCCGCGATAACCGTGCTGAGCCTGTGCATGCTGCTTCTGTTGCCCGTGGCCCGCGAGCACGCCTACCTGGCGACCCTGAGCGTGGTGTGGGGTATTGCCATGATGTGCTTCGGCCTGGCACTGCAGGCCAAGGTGCTGAACCTCGCCTCGGACGCCACCGATGTGGCCATGGCGCTGTTCTCCGGCATCTTCAATATCGGCATCGGCGGTGGCGCCTTGCTCGGCAGCGTGGTGAGCAGCCAGCTGGGCGTGGCCAATGTCGGCATCGTCGGCGGCCTGCTGGGTATCGGTGGCCTGCTGCTGTGCTGCGTGACCACCTACCGCTTTTCCCGCCCGCTCAAGGTGCAGCCGCTGTAAGGCGCAGGCCAGCAGATTTCAGGTCTGCTGGTTTAGCCATTCATCCCGGCTGAGCGCCCAGGTTTGGGACGGTAGCCGGCCGCTGACGTAATGGCTTTCGCCGGTCTCTATCAACCGCATGCCCTCACGCTCGGAGATGCGCTGCGACGCCGTGTTGGCCACCGCCTTGGGCACCTGCATCAGCGGGCGTTGCAGCACCTCGAACCAGTAGCGATTGACCGCCACGCAGGCCTCGCTCATCAGGCCCTGCCGTTGCCAGGCTGGCGCTATCCAGAAGCCGCGATTGTTGCCGGGCGTATCCATCAGGCTGATCACGCCGATCACCCGCGCGGGCTCGGCGCCGGGCCGCAGCGTCCAGTGCCATTCCCGGCCGGCAGCCATGGCGGGCAGGGCGACATCGCGCAGATAGACGAGCGCCCCATCGGCCGGGTAGGGCCAGGGCACCTGGGCATTGAGGTAGCGCACCACCTCCCATTGGCCGAACAGCGGCTGGATCTGCTCGGCGTCTGCCAGTTGCAGGGGCTGCAACAGCAGGCGCGGGGTATGGAGGCTGGGGATGGGCATAGGGGCAATCCATGGCGAGGCGGAGCGGCCGATAGTGCCGGTCGCCGCCCCGTTTGTCATGCCGGATCAGGCGCTCTGCAGGACGCGCGCCAGGTGCTCGCGGTAGCGCTGCACGTCACGCTCGACATCCGGGCGCTTCATCACGTCCACGCACAGGAAGGTCGGCAGGGCGCTCATGCCCAGGAACTGCTGGGACTTGTGGAAGGGGAAGTAGACCGCATCCACGCCCTTGCCCTCGAAGAAATCGCTGGGGTCGTCGAAGGCCTGCTGCGGGGCGTTCCAGGTCAGCGACAGCATGTACTGCTTGCCATGGATCAGGCCACCGCTGCCATACTTCTGCGAGGCATCGGAGCGGGTGCGACCATCGCTGGCGTACAGGCTGCCGTGGCCTTCGGTGAAGACTTCATCGATGTACTTCTTGACGATCCACGGCGCGCCCATCCACCAGCCCGGCATCTGGTAGATCACCACGTCGGCCCAGAGGAATTTCTGCACTTCCTCGGCGACGTCGTAGCCGGCGTCGATTTCGGTGGTCTTGAACGCGATACCGGCCTGATCGAGAAACGCGGCGGCGGTGTCGTGCAGGGTGCGGTTGAGGCGGCCATCGGAGTGGGCGAATTGCTTGCCGCCGTTGAGGAGCAGGATGTTTTTCATGGAGGTCTCGGTAACTGATTGAATGGGCTCAGGTTACGGCTTCGCGCGCAGGTGAAAAATACCGGCAGGGGCAAATTACTTTTGACTGAAATGCATGAATGTAATGCGTTTGCCTGCGGTACGGTGCGGCAGTACCCACCCAGGAGACGCCCATGTACGGTTTCATTCTTCACGCCCATACCCGCCCGGAGCAGGCCGATGCGTTCGAGCAGCTGTTTCGCGCCTATGTCGAGCCCAGCCGCGCCGAGCCTGGCTGCATCGAGTACCACATGCTGCGCGATGCCAGCGATCCGACGCTGTTCATCTTCTTCGAGGTCTGGCAGTCCAGAGAGCACTTGGCGGTGCACACGGCGCTGCCCCATATGCGCGATTTTCATGAGCGGTGCATGGCGTACCTGAGTCGCGATTTCGAGATTCGTGAAATCGAGATGCTCAGCCCGTCATCGTCTGGCGCGTAGGCAATTGGCTTTACCCGGCGGCAGGGCTGGACAACCGCAGCGGCTGGCGCCATGGTCGCGTCTTTGTCTGATCGAGAGCGTTAGATGTCCAGACGGGTTCTGCTGTACGTGTTGCTGACGGTTTTTCCGCTGCCTGCCGCCTTGGCCTGCGCGCCGGGTGAAACCCGGGTGTGCCTGGGCGGCTGCATCTGCGTGCCGGACCCCAACGGCGTGCTTGGCCCGATGCAGGAGCGCGCCGGCACCATCACCGCCGCCGCGCTGGAAGGCTGGATCCTGCGTTCGCGCGAATCGGCGGCGCGCCAGGGTATCCTGCCGATTCCGCCGCAGATCCGCCAACAGCTGCTGCCGTTCTACGCCGCCGAACTGCTCGATGCGGTGCGTTACAAGGTCGGCGACCTGGACGAGCTGAGCGCCGCCCGCAACGTGATGCAGAACCCGGATATCCAGGCGGTCACCCTGATCGACATCATCGTGTTTCGCGATGCGCGGATGGCCGAGCAGGATGCCGCGCTGTGGGCCCACGAACTGCTGCACGTGCAGCAGTACCGGGAATGGGGCACGGCGGGCTTTGCGGCGCGATACAGCCGCGACTTCAATGCCGTCGAGGCGCCGGCCTATCGGCGTCAGGCCGAAATCGCGCGGCTCCTGCGCGAGCAGGAAGGCCGTTAACGCGGCATCGGCTGCGCCGGGTGTCCGCGCAGGGCGATCACGCCGAGCACCAGGCCGGCCAGGTTCAACGTCAGCGGGTTGAACGCCTGGGTCAGCAATGCGGGCGCGAAGACCGCCACATCCACCAGCAGCACCAGCAACGCCACCTGCGCCACGTAGAGCGGCCAGCGCTGCTGGCGCAGCAGCATGATGAGCAGCCCCAGCAGCACCTCGCCCGCACCCGCCAACGCAAGCAGGCCATGGGGCAAGCCATGGGCGTCGAGCAGCTGCAGTTCGGTGGCGTCCCGCAGCAGCAGCTTGGGCACCAGCCCGTGGTAGATGAAGATCGCCGCCAACGCCAGGCGCGCCAGCCGGGCGTCAGTCATGCAGGAAACGCTCGCGGTCTTCCGGGCGCGGCACCGGGCAGTGGTCGTGGCGGCCGAACAGGCGGTAGCGATTGCGGGCGATGGGGTCGTAGGCCCAGTCGAGCAGGCGGCGTGGTATGACGCGCGCCACCGTCGCCCAGCGCCAGGGTGCCGGCAACTGGCCGAGGATGGCCAGAATGGCGTCGCTGCGCTGCAGGGCCCGGTCGCCCTCGACATAAAGAAGGGTGTCGAAGTGATCCAGCGGCATGCCGAACCACGCCAGAATCGCCTGGCCCTGGGGCGACTGCACGCTGCACAGCTTGAGCTTGCCGGCGCGGTCATAACGAATCAGAAAGCGGCTCCAGCCGTTGCACAGCTTGCACACGCCATCGAACAGCACGACGCGATCACCGGCCTGCAGGTGGGGTGGGTAAGCCATGGATTTTCTCCACGCGGATGATCGCGCCAGAGTAACGCAACCGAGTCCTTAGAGCCGGTATTTTGCCGACGTGCCACGCTGCAGGCGCTGCGTGATCAGGGCTAGGCCGGGGAACCCGAGCACCGGCAGCCTCGCCGTAAAGCCTGCACTTCACCTGAGCGGCACTGCCAATTTGCCTTCGGATCCGCCCGGTCTTGCGAGCGGCATATTTTTGCCTGCAAACCCCCGTGACCCGTTACCTACCTCTATGCTTGATGGCAGAGTGGTGTGCAATCTTGCGGCTGGACGGCCCTCAATAAATCGCCAGGGCAGCCGATGACTTTCAACGTGATTGCCTTCTGGAGAGAGAGCATGTTCGGTAACCAGTGGAAAAAAGAATTGCAGGCCAAGGATGCCGAACTGTCGTTGCTCCGACAGCTGTATCAGGGCATCGAGACCGAGATGATCATGCTGACCATCGATGCTGATCGCCGGATCATCGATTCCAACGCCAACTTCTCACGGTTCGTGGGCTATGGGCCCGAGCAGCTGGTCAATCGGCCGATGAGCGACATCGTGCCGGCGTACGTAAAGAACCTGCCGTGTTTCAAGAATTTGAGCGAGGCCATTCGCACCGGGCACTCGGTGCGCGATCGTTACCGATTCCTGCGCGCCGACGGCGCACTGGTGTGGCTGCAGGCGTGCTGGCAGCCGGTGGTCGATGAGCGCGGTGCGGTCCATCGCATTCAGTGCATTGGTAGCGAGATCACCGAAACCATGAACCGCGCCCGTGAGAACGAGGATTTCATCAACGCCTTGCTGCGCTCCACCGCGGTGATCGAGTTCGATCTCAGTGGCCATGTGCTGACCGCCAATGATCAGTTCCTGCATGCGATGGGCTACAGCCTGGAGCGCATCAAGGGCAAGCACCACGGCATGTTCTGCGACCCGCAGGAAGCCCACTCGGTCGACTACAAGCACTTCTGGGAACGCCTGAACCGTGGCGAGTTCGTGGCCGGGCGCTTCAAGCGCGTCGACAGCCACGGCCGCGTGGTATGGCTGGAAGCGACCTACAACCCGGTGCACGATACCCAGGACAAACTCTACAAGGTGGTGAAGTTCGCCACCGTGATCACCGACCAGGTCAACCGCGAAGACGAGGTCAACGAGGCAGCGGGAATCGCCTACGGCATTTCCCAGCAGACCGACACCACCGCCCAGCGCGGTGCCCAGGTGGTCACCGATACCGTGCAGACCATGCAGCGCATCTCCGAACAGATGGGCTCGGCCTCCGAGGGCATCGAGGCCCTGGGCAAGCAGTCGGTTTTGATCAGCACCATGGTGCAGACCATCGGCAGCATCGCCCAGCAGACCAACCTGCTGGCGCTCAACGCTGCCATCGAGGCCGCCCGTGCCGGTGAGCAGGGGCGCGGTTTCGCGGTGGTCGCCGACGAGGTCCGGCAGTTGGCCAGCCGCACCAGCAAGGCCACCGAGGAGATCGTCGGCGTGGTGCAGGAAAACCAGAAGCTGGTCGATGCTGCGGTGCGCGACATGGCCAGCAGCCGCCAGCAGGCCGAGGCGGGCCTGGAGCTGGCCAACCAGGCCGGCGACGTGATCGTCGAGATTCGTCAGGGCGCCAAGCAGGTGCTCGGCGCCGTGGAGCGCTTTGCCAGCCAGTTGAAATAAAGCCGGCCGTGATGGCGAGTCGTGCGTCTCGTCATCACGCCATGGGCGGCAGCCGTCGCTTCACCGTGGTCTTCTTGACGATGGCCGTATTGGTCAGGGCATAGACGTTGATATGGTCGAGTATTTCGTCCAGCTGTTCCATCGAGCGCACATGCAGCCGGGCGATAAAGCAGTCCTCGCCGGTGACCTTGTCGCACTCGGTGAACTGCGGCGTGGCCTGGATCTGCCGTTCCACCTCATGCAGCTGGCCGGGTAGCGGGCGAATGCGCACGATGGCCTGCAGCTGGTAGCCGAATGCGCGCGGGTCGACCTCTACGCCATAGCCTTTCAGTACCCCTTTTTCCTCAAGCTTGCGCAGCCGCTCCGCCACGCTCGGCGAGGACAGGCCGCTGATGTGTGCCAGGGCCTTGAGCGAGCGGCGCGAGTCTTCGGTCAGGGCCGCGATCAGCTGCTGGTCGATTTCATCGATCATATTGGCTCCAAAGGTGATTCCGGTTTTCTGCCTTGATAGTAAAGGCGGAATGCCCTTTCCGCCTCTCTTTCGCCATGGAGCGCCATCGCGCCGCTTGCCATAATTCGTGCCTCACTGAAGGAGCACGATGATGGACAAGCAGATTCACAGAGGCACGCTGGAAATGGTCGCCGCCATGCTGATTTCCGGCACCATCGGCTGGTTCGTTCTGCTGTCCGGCTTGCCGGTTCTGGAGGTGGTGTTCTGGCGCTGCGTGTTCGGCGCCCTGACTTTGCTGGTGGTCTGCGCCATGCTGGGCTTTCTGCGCCCGGGCCTGCTCAGCCGCTATACCGCAATGCTGGCGGTGGTCAGTGGAGTGGCCATCGTCGGCAACTGGTTGCTGCTGTTCGCGTCCTATTCCCGCGCCTCGATCGCCATCGGCACCGCGGTCTACAACGTGCAGCCGTTCATGCTGGTGATCCTGGCGGCGCTGTTTCTCGGCGAAAAACTGACCCTGCAGAAGCTCGCCTGGTTGTCGATCTCGTTTCTCGGCATGCTGGCCATCGTCAGCGCCCACGGCAGTGCGGGGCAGGGCGGTGGTGACTACCTGGTGGGCATCGCCTTCGCCCTGGGCGCCGCCTTTCTGTACGCCGTGGCCGCCCTGCTCATCAAGAAGCTCAAGGGCGTGCCACCGCATCTGATCGCGCTGATCCAGGTCAGCGTTGGCGTGCTGATGCTGGCGCCGCTGGCCGATTTCACCACGCTGCCCCAGGGCCAGCAGACCTGGGCGATCCTGCTCACCCTCGGTGTGGTGCATACCGGCGGCATGTACGTGCTGCTGTACGGCGCCATCCAGAAGCTGCCCACGGCGCTGACCGGCGCGCTGTCGTTCATCTACCCGATCGCGGCGATTGCGGTGGACTGGGTCGCCTTCGATCACCAGCTCGGTGCGCTGCAGTGGCTGGGCGTGGCGGCCATCCTGTTGGCGGCTGCGGGGATGCAGCAGGGGTGGAGCTTGCGTGTGCGCTGGAGTACTGCACGCCGGCTCAATCCGAAGCCTTGACCACCATCTTGATAAAGCGCGACGGCACCTGGATCAATTGCTTGCCTTCCTTGTCGAGCTTGAACAGCAGGCTGTCGCCCATCAGCCAGACCACATGGACGTCTGTCAGGGAACACTGGTTATCGAAGGCCAGGGCCTTTTGCGCATCGCTGTCGCAATAGCTGCTATCCAGAATGATGCGCTCGGCCTGGTAGTTGCCCAGGCCGATGGCGCGCACGGTTTTGTCTGGCAGAGTGGTGAGAAGGCCGCTGTAGAAGGCGATCAGCAGGGCGAAGAAGGTGGCGAAATGCAGGGTGAAGCTCCAGCCGGCGATGAAGCCGGTGGCACAGAGACCTGCAATCAAACTGATCAACAGTGGCGTGCCATAGACGACACAAGCTTGAAGCAGGCTGTTGTCGATACCGTCAATGCCGGCCGACGCATCGAGAATGATGCGAACGCTCAGGAATGCAACGATTACGGTTGGAAGGTAAGCCGACCACATGTAGCGCAGGAAGCTGTAGCTGCGCAGCTCCAGCAGCTTTTGAAGCAGCAAACCTGCAAGTAGGGTCATCAGTGCAGGAATCAGAAATATGGCTGGTTGGAAGAGCGAGGTGTACGAGAACGCCACATACATTGCACATAGCGCGCTGAACGCAAAGGGGGCGACATATATAAGACCCAGCAGAATGCTAATGAACCGGAAGCTCTGCTTGCCGTTGGCTGGTCTTACATAGCGCAGGTCCTCCTTGATCGGTGGCGAGTTGACGAACCCGTAATGGAGCCAGGCGCCTGGCACTACTAGCAGAAGTACATAAGTGCCTATCAGCACGAAACCAAGTACCGCGGCGGCCAGCAGCAGTGAGGAGAACTGGAACAGGTCGAAGGTCGGGTAGAAACCGTGCCGATTGAAGTAGAGCAGGAATATCGCGAAGCCGAACAATGGCGGGCAGAACTTGGCAACGGGGGAAGCGTAGCGGCTGAGAAAACGCTGCGAACGATCGATGACCAGATCGATCAGCTCGTCGCTGTCCATCGAGGGTTTATCCAGCCAACGTGTCATGCGGCTACTTCCTTGTAGGCGAGGGGACTGGGGCCCGTCAGTGGGCCCCTATGCTGCGGTTCTTGGCTGAAGCGCTGAGGGTGGCGTGGCCGAGGGTCAGTGCGGCGCCTGCCGGCGCGCCGTTTTCAGCAGGTCTTCCGGGCTGATATGGCCGACCACCTGGGTGGCGGCGCTGCCCGGCTGGGGCAGGTCGAGGATATGGCCTTTCATCTTGCCGATCACGTGCATCTCGCAGGGTTTGCAGTCGAACTTCAGGGTCAGCACCTCGTCGCCATGCACCAGCTGCATCGGCGCCACCTTGGTCTTCACGCCGGTGACGCCCTTGGCCTGCTTGGGGCACAGGTTGAAGGAGAAGCGCAGGCAGTGCTTGGTGATCATCACCGGCACCTCGCCTTCTTCTTCGTGGGCCTCGTAGGCGGCGTCGATCAGTTGCACGCCATGGCGGTGGTAGAACTCGCGGGCCTTGTGGTTGTACACGTTGGCCAGGAACGACAGGTGCGACTCGGGGTACACCGGCGGCGGGTTGCTCTCGGCCTTGCGCCCGCCACGCGGGTGGGCGGCGACGCGGGCTTCGGTCAGTGCCTCGATGGCTTCGCGGCGCAGGCTTTTCAGCTGCGAGTTGGGCACGAAGAACGCCTGGGGCGCGTCCAGCTGCACGCCCTGGGCGTGGTAGATGGTGGTGCCCAGTTGAGTGAGCAGGTCGCGCAGGCCGTCGAGGGCCTGTTCCGGCTTGTTGGCGGGGCCGAAGGGGCCGGCCAGGCTGACGCTGGTGCTGATGCCTTCCTCGCTGGTGGCGGTCAGCTTCAGGCGCTCTTCGCGCAGCTCGACTTGCCACTGGATGCCGATGCGCCGCTCCGCCGAGGTCTTCTGCAGCGCCTGCTGCCAATTGTGATCCAGGTTGCGGCTCAGTGGGTGGTTGGGGCGCAGGCGGAACATGCCGGCCGGCATTTCGTTGGGCTCGACGCGGTAGCGGTAGCGCTTCTCACCGTCTTCCTCGAACTCACCTTTAAGTTCCGCGACGTTGGCGCGGAAACCGACCACCTCGCGCTTGACCAGCACGTTGAGGCCGTCGCCGTTGGACAGCGGCTCATGGGTGACGGCGATCAGGTCGCGCTTGTTCACCTTCTCGACGTGACCCACAGAAAGCCCGGTGAAGGTCGGCGAGTCGAAGGCGCCGATATCCACCTTGCGCTCGGTGACGAAGTAGTCGGTGCTGCCGCGGTGGAAGGTCTTGTCCGGGTCGGGCACGAAGAAGTGCGCGGTACGGCCGCTGGAGGCGCGGGCCAGGTCCGGGCGGTCTTCGAGGATGGCATCGAGCTCGCGGCGGTAATGGGCGGTGATGTTCTTCACGTAGGCCACGTCCTTGTAGCGGCCCTCGATCTTGAACGAGCGCACGCCGGCCTCGACCAGCGCGCGCAGGTTGGCGCTCTGGTTGTTGTCCTTCATCGACAGCAGGTGTTTCTCGTAGGCGATCACGCCGCCTTTCTCATCCTTGAGGGTGTAGGGCAGGCGGCAGGCCTGCGAGCAGTCGCCGCGGTTGGCGCTGCGCCCGGTCTGCGCGTGGGAGATGTTGCACTGGCCGGAGAAGGCTACGCACAGCGCGCCGTGGATGAAGAACTCGATGGCGGCATCGGTTTCATCGGCGATGGCGCGGATTTCCTTCAGGTTCAGCTCGCGGGCCAGCACCAGCTGGGAGAAGCCGGCCTGGTCGAGAAACCTGGCGCGGCCCAGGGTGCGGATGTCGGTCTGGGTGCTGGCATGCAGTTCGATGGGCGGGATGTCCAGGTCCAGCACGCCCAGGTCCTGCACGATCAGCGCGTCCACGCCCGCGTCGTAGAGCTGGTGGATCAGCGCGCGCGCCGGCTCCAGCTCGTCGTCATGCAGGATGGTGTTGATGGTGGTGAAGATGCGTGCGTGGTAGCGGTGGGCGAACTCCACCAGCCTGGCGATATCGCTCACCTCGTTGCAGGCGTTGTGCCGGGCACCGAAGCTCGGGCCGCCGATGTAGACGGCGTCGGCGCCATGCAGGATGGCCTCGCGGGCGATCTCGACATCGCGGGCAGGGCTGAGCAGTTCCAGGTGGTTCTTGGGCAAGGACATGGTTTTTCTTTATAGGCAGCGAGGGGCTACAGGCGCTGCAGCGGCCCTCTGGGGCACGGTTAGGCGCGCATTGTAGCGGGCCATCGCCGCCTCGGCACCCGCGATGTGCCGGACGGCTGGCGAGGCTGTCGGCGGCCGGCCATCTGTGGGAAAGTAGCGGCCTTTTTTCAGAGGGGCGTTTGCGATGGATAACAGAGGGCTCGAGAAGCTCGATCAGTTGTTGCTCGAGTACGGCAACGACGACTCGATTCTTTCCGCCAGCGAACTGGACGGCTATTTCGCGGCCATCGTGTCCGGGCCTCGGCAGATCGACCCCGGCACCTGGTATCCGCACATCTGGGCCGAGCAACTGCCCAAGTGGGCGAACGAGAAGGAAGGCGAGCGCTTCACCAAGCTGGCCGTGGAGCTGATGAGCGAAGCCGCCTACATGCTCGGCGAGGAGCCGGACGACTACGAGGCCATCTTCCTGGCCGACGACAATGGCAAGGGTGAGAAGCTGATCGTGTCGCAGTGGTGCGCGGGTTACCTGCGCGGCGCCCAGGTGGCGGGCTGGATCGACGCCGAGCTGCCCGATGAGCTTGAGGCCGCGCTGGCGAGCATCCTCGTGCACGGTAGCGAGGATGGGGTTGATATGCTCAACGCGATGTCCGATGCGGAGTACGACGTGTCGGTCGCCATGGTGGAACCTGCCGCTGTGGAACTCTATCAGTATTGGCAGCAGCACCTGGAGCCGGTGCTGCCGATACGCCGCGACGAGGCCAAGGTCGGCCGTAACGACCCGTGCCCCTGCGGCAGCGGCAAGAAGTACAAGCAGTGCTGCGGTCACTGACGGAGCGGATTACGAGGAAGTCTTGCGTTGCGCGACCTTTATGGGGTCTTCACCATTACCGAACAGCTTTACCGCGTCCTGCATCGACAACCACCAGTCGTCCTGCCAGTGCAGCAGTTGCAGGTGATGGTCTTTGGTGGCGAGCTGGTGGCGCTGTGGTTTCGCTGAATGATCGAGCTGCGATGTTAAAACGATCCTGCACAGCCAGTCATACAGTCGTTCGGCACGGCTCGGAGGGCTGTTATGACTCAGTTGCAGAACGTTGCGCAAGTCGATCATCGCCCGCGGCGACTGCTCATTGCCGAACAGAATACCACCCGGGTTGCAGTGGTAAAGCAGCGCGGCCTGGCTGTCCGAATACTGCAGGGCTGAACAGATGGTATCGGCGGAAAACCAGAGGCGCCCATCGGCACCGTTGCGAACGGCAACATGCTGTCCTTCGAATTGGAATGACCACACCTTGTTCATGACGCCTCCCTGTGCATTATCTGCATCGTGCTAGCTGTCATGAAATCATGAATTTCATTTATAATTCAACCGTATGTTCAATCTAGCATGGAAGCGGAATTTAACGTCCGCCCATGACCGAGAAAACCGAATTTGCCCAGCGCCTGCGCGACGCCATGCTCGCCGCCGGCTACCCTGATCGTCCCGCCGTGCTGGAGCGGGAATTCAACTCCCGCTACTGGGGGCGTTCGGTGACGTTCCAGGCCGTGTCGCGATGGCTGCGCGGCCAGGCCATTCCCTCCCAGGACAAGTTGCAGGTGCTGGCCGACTGGCTGCGCATCGAACCCCAGGCGCTGCGTTTCGGCGAGCGCGCGGCCATGGCGGTGCGCGAGCAGCGTGGTCGCTGGGAAGACCCCCAGTTCTACCCGGAGCGAGAGGCCATCGAAGCCTTTCTGGCCCTGCCTGCCGCGCAGCGCAAGGTGGTGCGCGATGTGATCATGACCTTCGCGCAGACAGCCAAGCAGCCGAATGCGTCCGAGTAGGGATCATGTGGTCTGCAACGTGAAATGCCTGCGGCCCGTGCAGTGGGCACGCCAGTCAGCCGAACATTAGGGGCAAGGGCGTAGCGCCCACTGGCGGCAACGATGCCGCCATCGCTGGACAGGCAGCACCAGGGGATGGCGCGGTGCCTGGGTTGGAAACGGGCCGCTGGCGTCATCACCACGGCCCGCTGATCATTTGCCGGAGTCCAGCCGCCTCCCGCCGGCCTAGTTCAACAGCTCGCCAAATGCCTTGTCCGCCTCCAGCACGGCGGGCAGTGCCTCGAACAGCTTGGCCAGGTCGACTTCCTCGAACAACGGGCCGTCCAGGTGCTGTTTGCCTTCATCGCTCAGGCCGTGGGCCTCGAGGCTTTCCTCGACGTGGATGGCCTGGGCCACCAGGCGCGCGTACTGCCCGCCATCGGGCGCCTGGGCAGGTTTGCCCTGGTAGGCGATGGCGTTCTGGATCAGCTTCGGCAGCTGCCAGCGGCGCGCCAGCTCGGCGCCCACCTCCGGGTAGCCGAAGCCCAGCTGCAGGGTTTCCTCGGCGGCCTGGGCCGCGGCTTCACGGTGCGGGTGACGGTTCAGGCGGCGGGCGAAGTCCGGGGCGCCACTCTGGATCAGCAGCTCGCCGATGTTGTGCATCATCCCGCAGGTGAAGGCGGCGTCCGCGTCCAGCTTGAGTTGCTTGGCCAGGGCGCGGGAAATGCTTGCCACGCGGAAGCTGCGCAGCCAGAAGCCCTTGAGGTCGAAGCCGGTGTCGACCTTGAAGGCGCCGGTCATGGCCGAGGCCAGCACCAGGGTGCGCAGGGTGTTGAAACCCAGGCGCATGGCGGCATCCTCGACGCTGCTGGCGTCGCGCGAGCCGCGAAAGCGCGCCGAGTTGGCCAGGCGCAGCACCTTGGCGGCGATCACCGGGTCGCGCTCGATATTGCGTGCCACGCTTTCCAGGTTGGTGGAGGGGTTGTCGAATTGCTGGATCAGGTCCTGGGCGACCTTGGGCACGCTGGGCAGGGTATGCAGTTCGGCGAAGAGGCTGGCGATATCCATATGAGGCTCCTGGGGAAAATCCGGCGGACTATATGGAGTTTCAGCATAGCCGCGCTGATGGCGCGTGCCAGGCCTCGAACTGGGTTTTTCGCGGCGCCGGGCAGTCTTGCCAACCCAAAAATGCCCGGCTTTTCAATGCCCACCTACGGTCAGCCGAGGGCCGCCGCCTCGTCGTCGACCATCCGGTTGCGGCCCGCGCGCTTGGCCGCTTGGGTACGTTTGTCGGCGTTCATACCAGGGTCGCGCCCCGCGCGTTCACGAAGATCGAATAGAGCGCATGGCTGCTGGCCATGAACAGGCGGTTGCCTTTCTCGCCGCCAAAGCACAGGTTGGCGCAGCGCTCCGGCAGTGCTATATGGCCGATGGCCTGGCCTTCGCTGTTGAACACCCGTACGCCGTCGAGTTTCTCCGGCTCGCTCTCCGGCGAGCCGTTGCTGCCCCAGCCGCACCACAGGTTGCCGAATTCATCGCATTTGATGCCGTCCAGGGCGCCGGTGTCGGTGGCCTCGATGTGCTTGCGGCGCTGGCCGAGGGTGCCGTCGTCGTTCACCGGGTAGGCCCAGACCAGGCGGTTGGGTTTGGCGCGCCCTTCGACGATGTACAGGATCTTCTCGTCCGGCGAGAAGCATAGGCCATTGGGGCCGCCCAGGTCGTCGGCCACACGAGTGACCTGCCCGGTTTCGCCGTCGATGCGGTAGACGCCGTGAGGCAACTCCGGCTCGATCTTGTAGCCCTCGTAGAAATTGCCGGTCTGGAAGGGCGGATCGGTGAACCACACCGAGCCGTCGCGCTTGGCCACCACGTCGTTCGGCGAGTTGAAGCGCTTGCCGTCGAATCGATCGGCCAGCACGGTGATGCGCCCGTCGTGTTCGGTGCGGGTGATGCGCCGGCCCAGCTCCTGGGTGGTGGAGCCTTCACAGGCGATCAGCCGGCCCTGGGTGTCGCGCACCAGGCCGTTGGCATAGTTCGAGGGTTGGCGGTAGACGCCCAGGGTCTGGCTGATCTCGTCCCAGCGCATGATGCGGTTGTTGGGAATATCGCTGACCAGCAGGTAGCGGCCGTCGCCGAACCACACCGGGCCTTCCGCCCAGCGTAGGCCATCGGCGAGCTTCTCCACGCTGGCGTTGAACAGGCGCAGCTGCAGGAAGCTGTCATCGAGCACCTGCACGGCGCTGTCGGGGTAGCGCAGGCCGAGGGGCTGGGCGGCACTGGTCAGTTGCGGCAGCAACGAGCCGGCGCTGGCGGCAGCGGCGGAGCAGATCAGCGATTGCTTGAGGAAGCGGCGGCGCGAGCTGCCGGGTGGCTGGATGTCGTTCATGTCATGTCCCTTCTTGTCGTTATCATCGGGCCGAAACGGCGTTAACAACCTACAAGATGTACGACAACCATGAAAGCTCTTATCGTGCCGGAATCACAGCGCTGCTCGCTATGGTTGCTATTTGATTGATATAAAAAGGATTCATTGGCTGGAAATGGTACGCGGGTATTGGGAGGAGTCATCCGATGACAGGCTGATCGGCCACCGCGTTGGCGGTGGCCTTGCAGCCGCAAGGGTCAGGCGAACACGAAGTACTTGCGCACCGTCTCGACCACTTCCCAGGTGCCTTTCATGCCCGGCTCGACGACGAAGATATCGCCGGCCTTGAGGTGGATCGGCGCCATGCCGTCCGGGGTGATGATGCAGTAGCCTTCCTGGAAGTGGCAGTACTCCCACTTCACGTACTCGACCCGCCATTTACCTGGCGTGCAGATCCAGGTGCCCATGATCTTGCTGCCATCGTCGCTGGTATAGGCGTTGAGGTTGACCGTGTGCGGCTCGCCCTCGATGCGCTCCCATTTGCAGGCGTCGACGACGGGCATCGGCTGGGTGTCGCGCAGTACGGTAATCGGTTTGTTGGCCATGAAGGGCTCCTGGTGGGATGAAGGTGGTTCACCTTAGGGCTCGCGTACACCCTCCGGTTGTCTGGGGTCGACATGGGCGTGCGTATTTGCGCTTAGGGTCTGCTGCCGTTTCACGCACGGCCGCCCTAGGCCGGCAGGGCGGGGCGGGCGCGCAGGGTGATGCCGGCATGCACCACCAGCGTGGCGATCACCAGCGCACCGCCGTATAGCGTGGCGTGTGCCGGCACCTCGTGCAGGACGTACCAGACCCACAGGGTGCCCAGCACGCTTTCCAGCAGGTAGAACAGCGCCACCTCGGCGGATGGCAGGTAGCGCGTGGCGCTGTTGATCAGCAAGGTGGCCACCGGCATCTGCACCAGCCCCATGATGCCCAGCGCCAGATAGCTGGCCGAATCCAGGCCGAAGGGCTGCGCCTTGGGCAGGGCGATCAGCGCGGCGACCAGCCCGCCGAGGGCGATCAGCGGCATGCGGGCCAGGCTGGAATGGCGGCGCAGCAAGGTGAGGTTGGCGCCCAACGCCGCCGAAGACAGCAGCGCATAGCCGTTGCCCAGCAGGTCGCTGGCGGCAAAGGAGCCGGCGAACACCAGCACGATGCCCAGCGTCGCCACGCCGATCGCCAGCCAGGTGCGCAGTGCCACCGCCTCGTTCAGGAACAAGCGTGTGAACAGCGCGGCGAACAGCGGCGCGGTACTGAGGATGACCACCACATTGGCCACCGTGGTGTGCACGATCGCCAGCACGAAGAAGATCGAGATCAGCGCCAGCAGCACCGCCGACGCGGCCCCCGACAGCGGCTTGGCGCGCAGGCTCGCGCGGCTGCTGGCCGACAGCGAAAAGGCGCCCAGGGCGATGAACATCAGCAAGCCGCGCCAGAACACGATGCTCCAGCCGTCCGCCTCTACCAGGCGCACCAGCAGCCCATCGAAGCTGAGCAGCACGATGCCGCTGGTGACCAGCAGCAGGCCGCGCGCCGAGTCTTTCATGGGGCTTTCCTTGTCGTTATGGGGTACTGCCCGATCATCGCTCCATCTTGGTGCGTCGGCCTGCCCAGATACGCCGCCGGGAGAGGCGTTCGCGACCTGGCCACTGGCCGGCACGGCCTGCATAACCGCGCCGCTGGGTTTAGCAGGCCAGCCCGGAACTTGTAATTTTGTCGCTCACTCCAATATACGATCGAGCGGCGCCGGGCGCCGCGCGGCATCGTGAACAGGGACGTGCATTTCTCCCAAGCGAGGCACCCATGAATTCCGAAGAGCAAACCCTGATCGATGGCCTGTTCACCCGCCTGCAAGAAGCCGAGCACGAGGGTGGGCTGCGCGATACCGAAGCCGAGGCGCAGATCAGAAACCACCTGGCCCGCCAGCCCGCCGCGCCCTATTACATGGCCCAGGCGCTGTTGATCCAGGAGGCCGCCATCAAGCGTCTGGACCAGCGCGTGCGGGGACTGGAAGCCCAGGCGGCGGATGCGCAGCGCCAGCGCTCAGGTGGTGGCGGCTTTCTTTCCGGGTTGTTCGGGGGCGGGCAGCCGGCCAATGCACCGAGCCAGCGCCCGGCCGGCTGGGGCGAAACGCGCTTTTCCCAGCACGCCAATGCCGCACCCGTGGCACCGGCCGGCATGTCGGGCGCCGCACCAGCTGCCCAGGGCGGCGGCTTCATGCGCGGCGCGTTGCAGACGGCAGCCGGTGTGGCCGGCGGGGTGATGGTGGCGGATCTGCTGACCAGCATGTTCCATCACAACCAGCCCCAGGAGATCGTCGAAGTCATTCGCGAGGACGCGCCCCTGCAGGACAGTTTCGGCAGTGGCCTGGACGATACCCCTTACGCGGGCAGCAGCGACATGAGCAACGATATCGACACCGATGCCTTCGACAGTTCGGACTTCTTCGACGACGACAGCATGTTCAGTTGAGGCCGTTGACCTGGGTAGCGCCGGGCGGTTAGCCCGTCAGCGCTGCGGCGTTGGCGGTGCGGTCCACCAGGCGCAGGCTGTCACGCCCGCCGCGCTTGGACTGGTACAGCGCCGCGTCACCCTGTTCGATCAGCGCCGCCAGGCTGGCCGGGGGCTGGTCGAACAGGCTGGCACCGATGCTCAGGGTCACGGCGTCAGGCGTGGCGAGCGCCTGGGCGGCGGTGCTCTGAAACTGCTGGCGCAGCAGGTCGCCCACGCCGGCGATGCGCTCCGGGGAAGCATCCCTGAGCAGCATCACGAACTCGTCGCCGTCCAGCCGCGCCCCCAAGGAGCCCTCCGGCAAGCTGCGGCGGGTCATCTCGCCCAGGGCGACCGGCAACTGGTCACCCGACTCCGACGAAGAACAGCCAGTGCGAGGTCACCAGCAGGCCATTCGATGGCCAGGTAGAGAGAGGCCGCCAACGCCAGGGCGATGGTCATCGTCAGCAGGATCAGGGGATCGAGCGCCACGGGGTAATCGGCCTTTCTTTACGGGTCGAAGATGTGAGCTGCCGATTTGCCGGCAGCGAATCGGCTATGGCTTCGAGCATTGCCAGGTTTTATGAACGTGCAGGTGCTGGCGCCGGTTCGTCAATGCCCGCCGCGTGCCTCACGGGCCGCTGTGTTTCGGCCTGACCGTCAGGCTGATCATGCGCGTGACCACCAGGCCGATATACATCACCCCGGCGAACTGTTCGAGCATCACCAGTGCACGCGCGAAAGGCCGAAGCGGCATGATATCGCTCAGCCCGACGCCCGACAGGACGGTAAAGCTCAGGTACAGCAACTCCACCCAGGTGCGCTGCGCCTCGGGATTGATCGCCGCGGTGAAGCTGCCAGGGCTGACCAGCTGGCACACCGAAAAGGCATGGGCGAAAGCCCAGGCCAGCAGGGTAAAGGTGGCGCCGACCGCGAACAGCTCGTCGGTACTCGCGCGCTCGTCTTCCATCATGTAGGCGATCAGGCTGCCAGCGGCATAGAAATAGAAGCTCGACTCCAGCGCCGCCAGCAGGATCGACAGTGTGGTGTTGCTCTCGAACTCCACGGCCACGGTCAGTGCCAGGATGCACGCCGCCTGGGTGAAGGCGATCCACTGGATGGTCGGGCTGCTGCGCACCATGCGCAGCGACATCGCCAGCACCACGATGCCAAAGGCGCCGACGATGGCCCGCCCCTCGGACAGCTGCTCCATGAAGGGGTAGAGCACGATGCCCAGCAACTGCACGAACAGCAGGCTGGCGGAGGGGTAGCGGAGCAGGTAGGTATGAGCCTTGGGCATCGGAGTCGACCGGGCGAGGGAGGTATGCAGCGGGGCTGCATTTTGCCGGGCAGTCTAATGGATCGCCAGCGCCGCGTAAGCTGCCGTTCGCCGCCGGGCACCCGGCAGGATGTTGCACCTAGGGCGGCCATTACCCGGCTTCATCTGCAGGGGAGGCGGGCGCTCGCCGGCAGCGAATAGTCGCGGCGCCGCGCGGGATTTCGGCTATGATCCGCCACCCTCGAAAACACCCCGCCATGGTCAGGTTCCGATGCCCGTCAACGCCCTCTATACGGACCTGTCCGACTACTACGACCTGATGTGCGCCGATATCGACTACCGGGCGCAAAGCCAGGCGGTGCAACGCCTGCACCAGTTGTTCGGCAACGGCGGCACACGGCACCTGGACCTGGCCTGTGGCACCGGGCCCCACGTCCGGCATTTTCTCGATACGGGCTTTCGGAGCAGCGGGCTGGACATCAACCAGCCGATGCTCGACAAGGCCGCCATCCGCTGCCCCGAGGCAAACTTCGCCGTGCAGGACATGTGCGCGTTCAGCGTCGCCGAGCCGGTCGACCTGATCACCTGTTTTCTCTACTCGCTGCACTACAGCGCGACCACCGCGCGGCTGGCGGCCTGCCTCGCCGATGTTCACCGTGCGTTGCAGCCCGGCGGCCTGTTCTGCTTCAACGCGGTCGACAGAACCCGAATCGACAATCGCTTGTT
The DNA here is from genome assembly GCF_001839655.2 of Pseudomonas argentinensis. Lineage (NCBI taxonomy): Bacteria > Pseudomonadati > Pseudomonadota > Gammaproteobacteria > Pseudomonadales > Pseudomonadaceae > Phytopseudomonas > Phytopseudomonas argentinensis. Next base: position 3,736,643 of record NZ_CP056087.1, on the reverse strand, counting down.
CGCCGCCCATACCGTGGACAGCGATGAAGGCCGCTTCACCTTCAGTTCCGGCTGGCACTACAGCGGTGCGGGCGAGCAGCAGGCGCTGCGTTTGCGCATCGACAAGACCACGGGCGATGAAACCCTGACCTGGAACGACGAACACCCCATGGTCGCGGTGAGCTTCGCCGAGCTGGAGTCGTTACTGCAGCCGCACTTCGAGGTGCATGTGCTGGAGCACGACTACCAGCGCATCCTGCCCCTCAGTCAGGGCGCGGGTAATGCGCTGTTCGTTTGCGTGAAGCGTTAGCGAGCGCCTCTGGAAAGGATGCCCACTGCTCCGTGGGAGCGGCTTTAGCCGCGATCCTATCATCGCCCTCAAAGCTGATCGCGGCTGAAGCGGATCGCCGCCCGGCCGCTCCCACGCGTTTGTGTATCGAAAGGAAGTTCGCACTAGTGAGGCGCTACAGCACTGTGACTCAGGCTCGATGCCCGGAGAATCGCCGTACGTAAATATGAATGCGACTCTATTTCGCAAGTAAACGCAAAGCATTACCATTCGCGCGCCAAAAACAACCCTCACTGGATGCGCTCCTTCATGCCTGCCTCTTTGCGTCTCATACCCGTTTCGCTTGGCTTCTCCGTCCTACTGACTACCGGTTTCACCCAGGCTGCACCGATCGTGCTGCCGGAAACCTCGATCAACGCCGACCGCGATGCCAAGGCCGACAACCCGCGCACCAGGGAAGTCAGCACCGCCACCCGCACCGCCACGCCGGTGCGCTACGTGCCCCAGGCCATCGACTCGGTGAAGACCGCCAACGTCCTCGACTACGGCACCAATGACCTGGCCACGGCGCTGAGCGGCATTCCCAACGTCAGTAGCGCGGCGGATACCCGCTTCGACGGCCTGCGTATCCGCGGCTTCGAGGCCAGCAACGACTTCTACCTCGATGGTGTGCGCGACGACAGCCAATATGTGCGCGACCTGCACAACATCGAGCGCATCGACGTGCTCAAGGGGCCGGCGGCGGTGCTCTATGGGCGCGGCAGCCAGGGCGGCATCGTCAACCGCATCAGCAAGATGCCCGAGGCCGGGCGCCGCTCCAGCCTCGAGGCCCAGGGCGGCAGCGAGGACATGCGCAGCCTGTACGCCGACCTGAGTGCCGAGGCGAGCGAGAACGTCAGCCTGCGCCTGAACATGGGCAATCAGGACGCCAACAGTTTTCGCGATGGCATCTCCAGCCACCGTCAGCTGTTCGCCCCTGCCATCAGCTGGCAGCTGACGCCCCGGCTCAACTGGCTGGCGCAGTACGAATTCAGCCGCTTCGAGCGCACCCCGGATCGCGGTATTCCCGGCGTGAACGGCCGTCCGGCCGACGTGAAGCGCGAGACCACCTACGGCGACGACCGCGACTACATCGACGACAAGGCACAATCGCTGCGCTCCAAGCTGACCTACGAGCTGAATGACAACTGGCAGCTGCGCCAGACCTTGAGCCTGTTCAAGCTCGAAAGCGACTTCGACAACACCTACCTGACCGCTGCCACTGCAGCGACCAACCGCGTGACCCGCCAACGCTGGCAGCAGGATTTGCAGACCCGCAACCTCTTCAACAACCTGGAGGCCGAAGGCATGGTGGATACCTTCGGCTTCGAGCATCGCCTGTTGACCGGGGTCGAGATCGGCAGCCAGCGCCGCGATCCGAAGCTCTACACCTCGCTCCCTGCCAACCGCGGCGGCCAGGCGGTGCCAACGCTCGATCTCTACAACCCGGACCGCAGCCAGAGTCATGCCGGGCCCATGATGGCCTCCAGCAACAACCACACCGAAGTGGAAAGCCGGGCGGTCTACGTGCAGGATCAGTTGCGCCTGAACGAGCAATGGCAACTGCTGGCAGGCCTGCGTCACGACCGCTTCGAAGTGGCAACCACCAACAAGCTGCGCGGCATCGAGGACGGTCGCGACAACAACAGTACCAGCCCGCGCGTCGGCCTGGTCTGGACGCCGCTGCCGGAGCATTCCTTCTACGCCTCGTGGAGCAAGAGCTACTCGCCGGTGGGCGGTGGCCTGATCGGCATCACGCCCGGTGCATCCGGCAATGCCAACGATCTGGACCCGGAGCTCACCCGGCAGAAAGAAGTCGGCGTGAAGAGCGACTGGCTGGATGACCGCCTGAGCACCACCTTCGCCCTCTACGAGCTGGAACTCTACAACCGCCGTACCACCGACCCGAACGACCCGACCCTGACCATCCTCACCGGCCTGCAACGCTCGCGCGGTATCGAACTCACGGCCACCGGCCAACTGGCCGGCAACTGGTACCTGCGCGGCGGTATCGGCCTGCAGGACGCCACCATCGTCAAGGACAACAACGGCCTGGAAGGCAACCGCGTCAGCAATGTCGCCAAGCGCAATGGCAGCCTGTTCCTGACCTGGAAACCGGAGCAGGGCTGGTACGCCGAAACCGGCCTGACCCTGGTCGGCAGTCGCTTCGCCGACAACCAGAACACCACCGTGCTGCCGGGCTATGGCCGTTGGGATGCATTGGCCGGCTTGCGCCAAAAGGACTGGGACCTGCGCGCCGCGCTGAACAACCTCACCGACCGCACCTACCACAGCTCGGCGACCAGCGCCGGGCAGATTCGTGTCGGCGAGCCGCGCAACCTGGTCGTCACCGCCACCTACAGCTTCTGACGCTAAGTCGACGGCAGGCTCCGCCGCCTGCAGCGCTGGCTACCTCGCCAGCGCTGCAGGGCAACGCGCGCCTTAGTGCAGCGTCGGCGTCAGCCTTTCAGCAACCAGTTGGCGCGCCTGACGGGCCAACTGATCCAGGTGATAGTCGCGCTGTTTCTCGGCTTCGCTCATGGCCTTCTTGCCATGCTGCTTGAGCAGGTAGGCGTGGATCTGCCGCACCTCGGTGGACTGGAACACCGGTGCCAGATCCTGCACGGCCACCAGGCCATCGGAGCGCTGGTCACGGGTGTTCATCAGCACCTGCGGCCCTTGCGCGGCCAGCACCTGCAGGCCCATGGCCTCGAAGGTCGGCACCTTGCCGGCCACGCAGGCCAGCTCCAAATGGGGATGAGACCTAGTGATGCGTTGCAGCATGGCCCGGGCGATGCCGCACCGGCGGTGGCTGGCCGCAACGGCCATATAGGCGAGGGTGCAGGCGTCGGCATCGTCCTGGCTGGGCAGGTACAGGGCGAAACCCAGCACCACGGCAGGGTCCTGATCATCCAGGGCCAGCAGCAGCTGCGTGGGGCTATCGGCTTCGCCATTCATGGCCTGCAGGTACAGGTGCACTTCAAAGCCGATCACGTACTGGTACAGCTGGAACAGCGGGTTGCTGGGCGTGAGCGGCACCGGGCTGATATCGCTGAAATAATCCACCACCATCTGCAGCACCTGGGCTTTGAGGGACTCGGGTGGCGAGGCATCGAGGTGGGTGAGGGTGAACATCGGGGCGGGCTCTTGTTAAAACGGCGAGCGCCATTGTAACCCGAGGGGCCGGCGGGCGTTGTGGCCGAGGACCTATGGATGGGCCTTGTCGGGTAACATGGCGGCGCACCCGACACCGATCCGGAAGGGCCTTATGGCAGCCTCGAAACGAACATATGCAGGCATCGAACGCGAGCTGATTCGCACCCTCACCGACGCCTGCGAAACGGCAAAGAGCGAGATCGTCGGCTTCCAGTGGCTCACCCATGAGGTGAACTACGCACGCTTTCCAGAGAGCCTGATCGTCACCTGGATGTTCGACAGCGAGGCCAGCAAGGCGCGGGCCCTGGCGGGCGCGGACAAGGCCAGGATGCTGGCGCTGACCCTGGCCGCGTTCGAGGCGGTGGGCATCAGCGTGTCCCGTATCAATGAGCACGTGGCGTTTTCGGTCGAGCAGCCGGCAGGGGGCAAGCGTGGCCAAGGACATTGAAAACCCCTGCGTGTCGCTGTGCCAGCTCAACAGTGAACTGTGCGTCAGCTGCGGCCGCACGCGGGAAGAAATCCGCAAATGGCGGGGCATGAAACGCCCGGAAAAGATGGCTACCGTGCAGAAGGCGGCGGCGCGGATGAAGGCGATTGCCAAGAAGAAGGGCAAAGGGCAGAAGCCCGATTGATCGTTTCCCAAGCTCTGCGTGGGAATGCAGTCACGTAGGGTGGATGACGCTCTTTTCATCCACCATAGCGATATAACGTCGAACCCTTATTCTCCATAGCCCCGATCAAGCCGCTCGGGCTCTACACACCAGCCCGCGGGATAGACGCCCATCGCCACCGCACGGTGAAAACTCGAATAAGGCCAATCCTCCAGCTGCTCGACGTAGCCATGTTTAAGCGGGTTGATGTGGATGTAATCGAAGTGCTGCTGGTAGTCCCGTTCGTCACGAATCAGGTGTTCCCAATAACGTCGTTGCCAGATACCGCGCTCGCGGCGGCGTTGCTGATTGACCGTGCGTGTCTCGGTAATGGGCAGACGTTTGGCGAAGGCGAACTTGATCACCTTCCAACGTAGGGCGAAGTTGGCATCGCCCGGCGGTAGCGTCCACAGGCAGTGCATGTGGTCGGGCAGCACCACCCAGGCGTCGATATGAAAAGGGTGCCGTGCCCGCGTGGCGCGCACGGTTTCGCGCAGCAGGTCGACTTCGCGGGTCAGAAGGTCGCTGGTGCGATCACGCAGATTGACGGTGAAGAAGTAGGTGGCGCCAGGAACCTGGGCGCGGCGGTAGTCGGGCATGGCGGCTCATCCTTGAGCAGTGTGTTGCCTGAACCATGGTGGACAAGCTTCGCGTTGTCCACCCTACAGTCATTTTTTGTGTCGCGTAGGAGGGATCGGACTACCTGCTAGCCAGGCCGATACGGCATCCACACATCGCCCTGCCAGTGCAGCAGTGACAGGCCCTGGCGGTTTTCGCGGCGCGGGCGGCGAGTGTTCGCCGGCTCGCCCTCGCGCAGCGTCGGCACCACGTCGGCGCTGAGCCAGCGGCGGATGCAGCGGTTTTCCGGGTGGTAATAGTGGATCAGCGCGGCGTACACGCCGGATTCGCTGATCAGCCGGGTCGTCTCGGGCTGGCCGTGAGTGTTGAGCAGTATCGCATCGAGCAGCTGGTCGGCGTCCAGCGTGCGGGTAACGCGTTCTTCCAGGTGCGGTTGGCCGATCAGCCGGCCCAGGTCGCGGGTGCAGAACCAGCAGTGTGGTTCGAGCAGCAGGGCACGCAGTTGGCGGCGGTGGCGGGTGAAGGTCGTCGGGATCAGGGTTTCGCCGGGGAGGGCGGGTATGGTGGGGAATGCGGATTGAGTTGGCATATCCATTACCTCAATGGAATATACCGCTGCTTTCGGGAGCAGTATTGCCGCTGCGTGAAGCGTTTCTTAGGCGCTGTGGCTCAGGGTAGGGATGTAATTGTGGATGGTCAATGTGTCCGGGCGTAGGGTGGATGACGCTCTTTTCATCCACCATTGCGGTGGTGGGACGAACACGTACGGCATGAACTCGCCGCTTTTGTGTCGTTGCCAATAATGGTTCCGCCCTTACGGCGGCTCACTTTTGGCAAACGCCCCAAAAGTAAGCAAAAAGGCTTGCCCCTGGCATCCGGCCCGACTTCGTCGGGTTCCCTCGCTCCATCGTCGTTCCAGGGGCACGCCGCGAAGGGCCATCCCTGGCCCATCGCGGCTCTCGCGGCATCCATGCCGCTCAACCCCCTCCACAACGATTCCACTCGGCCTCCTGACGGGGCGTTTGGCGTCGCCTGTGATATCTGTGTTCCAGCATCAAACAAAACGAGAGCATCGCGGCTAACGCCGCGATGCTCTCGTTTTGCCTTTGCTTTTGCTCCGTCTTCCACAAAACGTTCAAGCGCCGCGATCCCCGAATCCCGTCAGGAGGCCGAGTGGAGGTGCTGTGGAGAGCGGCGTTTGGCATGGATGCCAAACGAGGAGTGATGGGCCAGGGATGGCCCTTCGCGACGACCCTCGGAACAGTGCCGGAGCGAGAGGAGTTGAGCGTAGCGAAACCCGGATGCCGGGCGCGCTTTCTCTTTGGTTACTTTCTGCGCGAGTAAAGAGAAACGGAGCGCAGCGGAGTAACAGCCGAAGGCTGGCCCGAAGGGCGAGCGAAGCGAGTCAAGTGACTCGCCGTAAGGGCGAAACCAGTAAAAGAGGGCGACGGAGAAAATAAATCTCTTTTTCTTGTCCCCTTTTTCTGTTGCCTGAACCAGGGTGGACAAGCTTCGCGTTGTCCACCTTACTCGCTGAGAACTGATGAAGTTAATTAGGCTGCTCTGTCGGTGTTGAACTTGTAATTAATCGTGACTCTGGAGTTTTGAAGATCTCGTCGTTGATTTCTATAGATTGAGAGTGGCCAACCAGTTTGTTTAGCTGTTTTGCCATTGAAAGTGCTGCGCTTTTGATTGTCTCATCCATTTCGGCTGTGGGTATGCCATTAGCATTAAGTACTTCTCTGATTTTTAGAAGACTTGCTAGCGTATCCGAATTCTCACGGATTTCTATGGCCTCGTTAGGTTGTCGGATTTGACTAAAGAAGTACTCTGAGCCTTGGCTGATTATTATTGTTGCTATTGCGACGACTAGCGGGTTAGCGGATATTTTGGCAAAGAAACTGCCGGATTCAATTTTTTCTATCGTAACGCCGGCTTCAGTCATGCTCATGTCTAGCATGTTGCAGCAGGTCTCAATAATTCTTGTTAGTGACAGAAGTTTGGTTGAGAAGTCTTCAAGATCTGTTTCACCAGGAATATAAATCCTGATGCTAGGGTTTGATTGATTTCCCTGTGATGGCTCAATGACGTTTTTTACTAGGCGGATTTGGTGTAATGCAAGGTTTAGATCTCTGCCAGCAATTACAAGATCTATGCAGTTTGATATATCTTTGGTGTGTATGTAGCTATCAAAAGCATCAATAAAGTTTTCTGCTGCTATGGTCGCGGTTTGAAATGGCTTGCTTTCTATGTTTTCTGTTAGATTTTTTATGCGATTTGCTGATACGACGATTGTACTTGTTCGTGCGGCGCGAACGGCAGAGCTTACTTCGCTTGTTATCTGGCTTTGCACTGAGCTGGCTGTGCTGTTTACTTCATTTGGATTGCCAGACTTTGATAGTACTTTCAGCAGATATTTGTTGAAGTCTCTATGGAATTCGGTGAGAGCCTTTATAAGGTCTAGAAAACTTTCTTCTTGCTCTATACTGTCTAGCGTTCTTGAAAATTTCTCAGAAAGTTTCTCAATGATCAATTTAGAATTCCCTTTCTACTTATAACTGATTTTTTGCAATACGAAGCCAGCAGTTGGAGCAGGAATTGTCTCCAACTGCTGTGGCTAAGGCTTATCAATCCCAGCTCAACGCCCCACCAGTCTGATACTCGATCACGCGGGTCTCGAAGAAGTTCTTCTCCTTCTTGAGGTCCATGATTTCGCTCATCCACGGGAACGGGTTGGTGGTGCCTGGGTATTCTTCTTTCAGGCCGATCTGGGTCAGGCGGCGGTTGGCGATGAATTTGAGGTAATCCTCCATCATCGCCGCGTTCATGCCCAGTACGCCGCGGGGCATGGTGTCGCGTGCGTATTCGATTTCCAGCTGGGCGCCCTGCAGGATCATCTGGGTCGCCTCGTCCTTCATGGTGGCGTCCCACAGGCTCGGGTTCTCGATCTTGATCTGGTTGATCATGTCGATACCGAAGTTCAGGTGCATGGACTCGTCACGCAGGATGTACTGGAACTGCTCGGCGGTGCCGGTCATCTTGTTGCGGCGGCCCATGGAGAGGATCTGGGTGAAGCCGCAGTAGAAGAAGATACCTTCGAGTACGCAGTAGTAGGCGATCAGGTTCTTGAGGAACTGGCGGTCGGTTTCCGGGGTGCCGGTTTCGAACTTGGGATCGGAGATCGAGCGGGTGTACTTGAGGCCCCAGGAGGCTTTCTTCGCGACGCTCGGGATCTCGTGGTACATGTTGAAGATCTCGCCTTCATCCATGCCCAGCGATTCGATGCAGTACTGGTAGGCGTGGGTGTGGATCGCTTCCTCGAAGGCCTGGCGCAGGATGTACTGGCGGCACTCGGGGTTGGTGATCAGGCGGTACACGGCCAGTACCAGGTTGTTGGCGACCAGGCTGTCGGCGGTGGAGAAGAAGCCCAGGTTGCGCTTGACGATGCGGCGCTCGTCTTCGGTCAGGCCGTCGGCGGACTTCCACAGGGCGATGTCCGCGGTCATGTTCACTTCCTGGGGCATCCAGTGGTTGGCGCAACCATCCAGATACTTCTGCCAGGCCCAGTCGTACTTGAAGGGTACGAGCTGGTTGAGGTCGGCGCGGGCGTTGATCATCTGCTTGTCGCCGACTTCCACGCGCGCGGAGCTGCCTTCGAGCTCGTCCAGGCCTTCCTGGATGTCGAGGTCGTTGAGGGCTTGTTTGGCGCGGGCTACGGCGGCGGAGTCGTTGGCGTCGACGGCGCGGGCTTCGAGGGCGGCGTTGCCGCCGACCTGGTTGAGTTTCTCCAGGCTCATGTCGGCACCGGCCTGGGCCTGTGCAGCGGTGTTCTTGGCGGGGGAGGCGGCTTCGGCGCCGTCTTCCTTGTCGAATTCATCCCAGCTCAGCATGAGGGGGGCTCCTTTGAGGAGCAGCTTCAAGCTCTGAGCTTCAAGCTGCAAGTGGTTGGGTGGTGGCGGGGAGGGCGGTTCCATCCCCGCGAGCAGCACACGGTCGGCCATGTTGTGCGGTCAGCTTGGCGCTGACCGCTTGCAGCTTACGGCTGCGTTATTGGCAGGCTTCGCAGTCCGGCTCGTCGATGGCGCAGGCCTTCGGAACCGGCGCCGGGCCAGGGGAGGCCTGGGTGGCCGGCGCGGCAGCCGGGGCTGCGACGAGGCCTTGGTCGCCACCACTGGACACGGCGTTGAGCTTGCCGGTGTTGATGGTGGACTTCTCGGTGCTGGTAGCGGCCAGGGCACGGAGGTAGTAGGTGGTTTTCAGGCCACGGTACCAGGCCATGCGGTAGGTCACGTCGAGCTTCTTGCCCGAAGCGCCAGCGATGTACAGATTGAGCGATTGCGCCTGGTCGATCCACTTCTGGCGACGGCTGGCCGCATCGACGATCCACTTGGTGTCGACTTCGAAGGCGGTGGCGTACAGGTCCTTCAGGTCTTGCGGGATGCGCTCGATCTGCTGCACGGAGCCGTCGTAGTACTTCAGGTCGTTGACCATGACCGGGTCCCACAGGCCGCGGTTCTTGAGGTCGCGAACCAGGTAGGGGTTGATCACGGTGAATTCGCCGGAGAGGTTCGACTTCACGTAGAGGTTCTGGTACGTCGGCTCGATGGACTGCGACACGCCAATGATGTTGGAGATGGTCGCGGTCGGCGCGATGGCCATGATGTTGGAGTTACGAATGCCTTTCTTGACGCGCTCGCGCACCGGTGCCCAGTCCAGGGTCTCGTCCAGGTTGACGTCGATGTACTTGGCGCCACGGGCCTCGATGAGGATCTGCTGGGAGTCCAGCGGCAGGATGCCCTTGCTCCACAGCGAACCATCGAAGGTTTCGTAGGCGCCGCGCTCGTCGGCCAGGTCGCAGGACGCCTGGATGGCGTAGTAGCTGATCGCTTCCATGGAGCGGTCGGCGAATTCCACCGCGGCGTCGGAGCCGTAGGCGATGTGCTGCAGGTACAGGGCGTCCTGGAAGCCCATCAGGCCGAGGCCGACCGGACGGTGCTTGAGGTTGGAGTTCTTGGCCTGGGGCACGCTGTAGTAGTTGATGTCGATGACGTTGTCGAGCATGCGCACGGCGGTCTTCACGGTGCGACCGAGCTTGGCGGTGTCCAGCTTGCCGTCATTGATGTGGTTGACCATGTTGATCGAGCCCAGGTTGCAGACCGCGATCTCGTCCTTGTTGGTGTTCAGGGTGATCTCGGTGCACAGGTTGGAGCTGTGTACCACGCCCACGTGCTGCTGCGGGCTGCGCAGGTTGCATGGGTCCTTGAAGGTCAGCCACGGGTGGCCGGTCTCGAACAGCATCGAGAGCATCTTGCGCCACAGGTCCTTGGCCTGGATGGTCTTGTACAGCTTGATCTTGCCGTACTCGATCAGGGCTTCGTAGTACTCGTAGCGTTCTTCGAAGGCCTTGCCGGTCAGGTCGTGCAGGTCCGGCACTTCGCTCGGGCTGAACAGGGTCCACTTGCCGTCTTCGAAGACGCGCTTCATGAACAGGTCCGGAATCCAGTTGGCGGTGTTCATGTCGTGGGTACGACGACGGTCGTCACCGGTGTTCTTGCGCAGCTCGAGGAATTCCTCGATGTCCATGTGCCAGGTTTCCAGGTAGGCGCACACGGCGCCCTTGCGCTTGCCGCCCTGGTTGACCGCCACGGCGGTGTCGTTGACCACCTTGAGGAACGGCACCACGCCCTGGGATTTGCCGTTGGTGCCCTTGATGTAGGAGCCCAGCGCGCGCACCGGGGTCCAGTCGTTGCCCAGGCCGCCGGCGAATTTGCTCAGCATGGCGTTGTCGTGGATGGCGCCGTAGATGCCCGACAGGTCGTCTGGCACGGTGGTCAGGTAGCACGACGACAGCTGCGGGCGCAGGGTGCCGGCGTTGAACAGGGTCGGGGTCGACGCCATGTAGTCGAACGAGGAGAGCAGGTTGTAGAACTCGATGGCACGCTCTTCACGGTTCTTCGGCTCTTCGATGGCCAGGCCCATGGCCACGCGCATGAAGAACACCTGGGGCAGTTCGAAGCGTACGCCATCCTTGTGGATGAAGTAGCGGTCGAACAGGGTCTGCAGGCCCAGGTAGGTGAACTGCTGGTCGCGCTCGTGGTTCAGCGCCTTGCCCAGCTTCTCCAGGTCGTACTCTTTGAGTTTCGGGTCGAGCAGTTCGAACTGCGCGCCGGCTTCGACGTAGGCCGGCAGGGCCTTGGCGTACAGCTCGGCCATCTCGTGGTGAGTGGCGCTGGCGGCGATGTTGAGGAAGCTCAGGGCCTCGGCGCGGATGTTGTCCATCAGCAGGCGGGCGGTGACGTAGCTGTAGTTCGGCTCACGCTCGACCAGGGTACGGGCGGTCATCACCAGGGCGGTGTTGACGTCCTTCTGGTTCACGCCGTCGTACAGGTTCTTCAGGGTTTCCTTCTGGATCAGCGCGCCGTCGACTTCCAGCAGGCCTTCGCAGGCTTCGGAAATGATGGTGTTGAGGCGGCCCATGTCCAGTGGCTCGAGGCTGCCGTCGGCGAGGGTGACGCGGATGCTCGGGTGCGGCTCGGCGATGCCGCTGCCGGCATCGGCGCTCTTGCGCTTGTTGGCCTGGGCTTCGCGGTAGATCACGTAGTCGCGGGCGACTTTCTGCTCGCCGGCGCGCATCAGGGCCAGTTCGACCTGGTCCTGGATCTCTTCGATATGGATGGTGCCGCCGGACGGCATGCGACGCTTGAAGGTCGCGGTGACCTGCTCGGTCAGGCGCGCGACGGTGTCATGGATGCGCGACGAGGCGGCGGCGGTGCCGCCTTCCACTGCGAGGAACGCCTTGGTGATGGCCACGGTGATCTTGTCACCGGTGTAAGGCACCACGGTGCCGTTACGCTTGATCACACGCAGTTGGCCCGGGGCGGTGGCGGCCAGATCCTGAGGGGCGTCGCCCTGAGGCACGTTGGCCTGAGGGTTCTCACGAGTGGTGTCGGTGTGCATGAAGGTCTCCATGATCAATGAAATTTTCAGGGCGAAGCTTGTGTCGCTGATCGACGTGGTACCTGGCGTTCATCCCAATCGACAAAGCCTGCGCCTGCACGGGAGGCAGCAGGGTGTTGCAAAAAGGCGGTGATGGACCGGTCGAGGCGCTGCTCGACGGCGGTCGGTACTGTTCGATGCCGGAACGCTTCGTCCCTGGCGTTTACTGGTGCTTCCTGCTGTGCGCGGCCACTACATGTAGTGTTGCCGGTGCAAGCGCGGCGAGCGGTGTCCTAGTAGTGGCCAAACGAGGCGAATCGTTCAATGCCGATGTAGCTATTTACGCCGGAGCGCGGTATCGACTCACATTTCAGTGCACCGAAACCGCGCTGGGCATGGACTTTTTCAGCGCATTTGTGCTTGGGTCCGTTTGTGCCAGAAACCCAACATATAGGGGTTTGGCGAACTGGGGATACAAGATAGTGCGGTAAGGGCCGTAAGGCAAGCCCTGCAGGCTGTGGATAAATCTGTGGGTTAGTCCGGGGTAAGTGGCGCAAATGCCCATGGTTGCTGGCGGTGCCAGGGGTTGTGATTTGGCCGGGCGGCCGCTTGCCGCAGGCAGTTTTTTTTCGCCGCTGGGCGCGCGGTTTTCACTTCGTCAGCAAAACACAATATGTAGGGTTTCTCGCTGAGTTGTGGCCTGCAATATGCAGATGCCCGCGGGCCTGGGTTGCGCCGGCGTCACCTGGCGGTTTGCCTGGCGATTTACGGCAGAATCAGCGCCTCGTGCTTGAGTGCCCGCTTGCGGGCATCGGGCAATTCGTCGCGGTCCTGATAGGGCGCGGTGTACCAACTCCCATAGGTGGGGTTGGGCAGCAGGAACCAGCGTTGGCCGAACCATGCCAGGTACGGCGCCGCGGCCTGGCGCTGCGCGTCCAGGCGATTGGGCGCGGCAATGAAGTCGCCGTAGCTGTCGCCCACCATCAGCAGCACCCGCGCGCGCTCGCCCACCCACTGGCGGCGGCAGGTCTTGTCCGAGCCCGCTTGCTGGCAACCGCCAATGGCCATGCCAGCGGTGAGGATCTGCCCGACATCACTGATGGGAAAGCCGGCCTGACGCAGGTTGCGCAGGGTGTCGGTTTCCTGCCCCGGTTCGCGGTTGGTCAGGTAGTAGGGGGTGACGCCCAGCCGGGCGGCCGCCTGCATGAAGGCCACCGAGCCGGGCAGGGCGCGGGCCTCGGCCTTTTCCACCCAGCGGTACCACTCGGCATAGTCGTAGGCGCCGCCATCGACCACCGCCTTGGCGTTCACCGGAGTGTTGTCGAGCAGGGTCTCGTCGATATCGACGATCAGCGCCGGCGGCAGGCCGCTGAGGTCGCGCGGCGCCTGGGCGAGGGCGTCCCATTCGGGGTCGGCCAAAGCAGGCTGCAGTTGGCGGGTCGCGGCGGCGTAGATCTGCTGGTAGAGCACCTCGTGCTCGATGGCGGTCTGGGTCCACAGCACGGCATCGAGCTGGTCATGGCCCTTGGGTGTTTGCTGGCAGCCGGTGAGCAGGGTGCCGAGCAGGGCAATGACCAGGGCGGGGGCAGCGCTACGCATGGGAGGGTCCTCGAGGTTGGTCGATGATGATTGGAGGGGCAGGGCTGGGGTGCCTAGGGGCTGCAGGAGCCTGTGGGAGCGGGCGGGGACGCCTAGTTCATGCCCGCGAAAATCACCGGCATGGCTCGTTCCCACAGGGTGTGGTGATCAGCGTAGGGTGGACAACGCTCTTTTTGTCCACCGTTGCGATCGTTGCATGGTGGACGGATGAAGCGTCGTCCACCCTACGAAAGGCCGCTCCCGCCACTCCTCTACCCATCACCTGGCCCATGTGTACATGGGTTTCCAGATCGTGACTCACCTCTTAAAAACTCACCGTGGCAGACAGCCGCGCCGTACGCGGGTCACCGGGGAACAGGTAGCCATCGCCCTGGTAGGCGCCGGTGTCGCGCCAGTAGCGTTTGTCGAACAGGTTGTCGACGCTCAGGCGCAGCACCGTCTCATGGCCTTCTATGTGCGTGGTGTAGCGGCTGCCCAGGTTGAACACCGTGTAGTCGCCGACCTTTACCGTGCCGCTCGGATTGGCGTACTTGCTGGCGCTGTATTGCAGGCCGCCGAGCAGTGACAGGCCCTGGATGCCGGGTATCTGATAATCGGCGGCCAGGCTGGCGCGCAGCCTGGGTACGTTGACCGCCTGGTGGCCTTCGAAGGCTTCGGTGCCGCTGTCGATGGCCCGGGCGCGGATCAGCGCGGTGCTGGCCGACAGCTGCAGATTGCGGCTGGCCTGGCCGCTGGCGGAGAGCTCCAGGCCGATATTGCGCTGCTTGCCCTGTTGCACGTAGGTGAGCGAGCCGTCGTCGTTCGGGCGGCTGTATTGCAGCGCCTGGTCGATGCGGAATAGCGCGGCGCCCAGGCTCAGGCCCTGCCAGTCGCGTTTGAAGCCGGCTTCCAGTTGCCGGGATGTGGTGGGGGCGAGTGTCTGGCCCTCGTTGGTGGTGAACCAGGGCGCCTCGCCGCCCAGGGACAGGCCCTTGCTGTAGCTCAGGTACAGGGTGGTGTCCGCCTGGGGCTTATAAAGCAGCGCGGCGTTGGGCAGGAACTCACTGCGCCGGGTGCGGCGATCGCTGACGCCGCTGCTGGTGAAGGCTTCCTCGATCAGGCGCACCTGGCGACCACCCAGCAGCATCTGCCAGTGTTCGTCGAGGCTGATGCGGTCGCTGAAGAACAGGCCGTACTGGCGGCTGTCCAGGCGACGTTGCTTGGGGTTGAGCGGCACATCGGTCGGGGCGAAGTCGGTTGGGTCTTCATGGATATTGCCGGTACCGATCCATTCGTTGACCGAGCTGCGGCGATCCACGGTGCGGCGCAGTGCGCTGCTGCCAAGTGTCAGCTCGTGCCCGATTGCACCGGTGGCAAAGGCGCCGCTGAGGGTGGCCTGCAGTTCGTCATGTCGGCGAGTGTCATCCGGGCTGCGGTAATCGTAGATGTCGTAGCCACCCTCTGGGCTGAACTGGGTGAGCCAGTCGCTACACCCGGAGGCCGGGCTGCAGCCGTAGGGGAAGCTGCTGTAATCGTCGATCACCACTTCGCTGCGCGAGGCATCGATGGCGGCTTTCCAGCTGTCATCGAAACGGTACTCGAAGCGCCCGCCCAGGTTCAGCGAATCGATGCCCACGGGCTTTGACCAACTCTGATGGCCCAGGCGTCTGTCCCGGTCGACACCGCTTGGCACCTGGGTGCCGCCGAGCAGCTGATAACCCGCCACCGAGGGTTGTTCGCGGGTCTGGTATTCGGCGTCCAGCTGCAGGGTGGCATCCGGGGAAATGTTCCAGTCCAGCGCCAGGGACATGAAGTCGCGCTTGCCATCGGCATGTTCGACGAACGAGCGGATGTCCTCGTGGGCCAGGTTCAGGCGCACGCCTACCTGCTGCTCGGCGCCGAACCACTGGCCGAGGTCGGCAGCCAGGTAGCGCTCGCCATCCTGGTTGCTGGCCACGCTCAGCGAGCGGACATTCTCGGCGCGCTTGGTCACGTAGTTGATCAGCCCGCCCGGCTCGGTCACGCCGCTCTGCAGGCCGGACAGCCCCTTGAGCAGCTCGACCTGCTGCTTGTTCTCCAGCGCCACGTTCTGCTCGCCCACCACGCTGCGGCCGTTGACCCGGTAGCTGTTGGCGGCGTTGAGGGAAAAGCCGCGCACCACGAAGTTCTCGTAGTAGCCGATGGGCGCATAGGCCTCGCCCACCGAGGCGTCGTTCTTCAGCACGTCGCTGAGCAGGCGCGCCTGCTGGTCGTCGATCAACTGGCGGCTGACCACTGATACCGAGGCTGGCGTGTCGAGCAGCTCGGCCTCGCTGAAGCCGCCCACTGCGGCGCTGCGCGCCCGGTAACCGTCGCCGGCCTGTTCTTCGATGGTGGTGGCGTCGAGCACCACGGCCGAGTCGACGGCCCAGCAAAAGGTCGGGCTTAGCGCCAGGGCGAGCAGGCTCGGGGCAAAACGCGGGCAGGGCAGGGCCATGCAAACTCCTTGGTTGCAGAGGTGGGCGGTTGGCTATCCGGCGTGCGTACGATTTATCGGCTGCGTGGCAGCCATCGCTTGGCGGGGCGGCATTGTCGCTTATCGGGACGGCGGTTGCCATGGCGGATCTGGCAATCCGTCAGCCGTAGCCTGGCGTTGAGCGTTAGCAATACCCAGGAGCAATCCCGGGTTTCGCTGCGCTCTACCCAGGCTACGGAACGATTCAGTCGTTCAGAACGGCGCCGGGCACTCGAAGCGCAGGCGTTCGCCGCTTTGCGGATGGGTCAGGCCGAGCATACTGGCGTGCAGGCACAGGCGCGGGTAGGCGGCCAGGGCCTGTTCGTGGGCGTAGAGGCCATCGCCGAGCAGCGGGTGGCCGATGGACAGCATATGCACGCGCAACTGGTGGGAGCGGCCGGTGATCGGCGTCAGCTCGACGCGGGCATGCTCAGGGTGGCGTTCGAGCACGCGCCAGAAGGTCAGGGCGTGCTTGCCGTGCTCGTGGCAGACCACGTGGCGCGGCTTGGTGGGCGGGTCATAGCGCAGGGGCAGGTCGATGCTGCCGCTGTCTCCCTCGGGTGAGCCCCAGCACAGCGCGGTATAGGCCTTTTCGGTCTCGCGGTCGTGAAACTGGCGCGACAGCTCGCGATGGCTGTCGGCATCGCGGGCCAGCACGATCAGCCCCGAGGTTTCCCAGTCCAGGCGGTGCACGATGCGCGCCTCGGGGTATCCGTTTTCCTGCAGGCGGGTGACCAGGCAATCCTTGTTGTCGTCGGCGCGGCCGGGCACCGAGAGCAGCAGGGTGGGCTTGTTGATCACCAGCAGGGCGGCATCCTGGTGGACGATTTCGATTTGGCTGAGCGGCATGGGCGTTCTTTGGGTTGGGCGATAAAAGCGAATGGCGGCCATCGGGGCCGCCATTCGTAGAGCTGAGTAACGCAGAGGTCGATGTCGTCTCCGGCATCGCTTGGTGGGTTACGCAGCGCGCTGAGTCTGACTGCGATGCGACTGTCACCACCAGGCGCCGCTAAACCACCCTACGGTACGCGGATCAGCGGTCGGGCAGGGTAATGTTCAGCTCCAGAATCGAGCAGCTACCCTGGTTTTCCAAGGCGACCTGCACCTGGTCCGAATCGATGGCCACGTACTTGCGGATCACCTCGACCAGCTCCTGCTGCAGGGCAGGCAGGTAGTCGGGTTGGGTGCGCTGGCCGCGTTCGTGGGCAACGATGATCTGCAGGCGCTCTTTGGCGATGGAGGCTGTGGTTTCCTTCTTGCGCGAACGCAAGAAGTCGAAAATATTCATTCGCGACCTCCGAACAGACGTTGCAGGAAGCCCTGCTTCTTCACATCAAGGAAGCGGTGCGCCACTTCCTTGCCGAGCAGGCGATCGACGGCGTCGCTGTACGCCTGGCCGGCGTCGCTCTGGTCGTCGAGGATCACCGGTACGCCCTGGTTGGAGGCCTTGAGCACCGCCTGGGACTCGGGGATCACGCCGAGCAGACGAATGGCGAGGATTTCCTCGACGTCTTCCACGCCGAGCATTTCGCCCTTGGTGACGCGCTCCGGGTTGTAGCGGGTCAGCAGCAGGTGTTCCTTGATCGGCTCGCCGCCCTGTTCGGCGCGACGCGACTTGCTGGCCAACAGGCCCAGCATGCGGTCGGAGTCACGTACCGAGGAGACTTCCGGGTTGGTGACCACGATGGCTTCGTCGGCGAAGTACATGGCCAGGTGGGCGCCTTTCTCGATACCGGCCGGCGAGTCGCAGACCACGTATTCGAAGTTCTGCGACAGCTCGGCGATGACCTTCTCGACGCCTTCCTGGGTCAGGGCGTCCTTGTCACGGGTCTGGCTGGCGGCCAGCACGTAGAGGTTCTCGAGGCGCTTGTCCTTGATCAGGGCCTGGGTGAGGGTGGCTTCGCCGTTGACGACGTTGACGAAGTCGTACACCACGCGGCGTTCGCAGCCCATGATCAGGTCGAGGTTACGCAGGCCGACGTCGAAGTCGACGATGACGGTCTTGTGGCCGCGCAAGGCGAGACCGGTACCGATGGCAGCGCTGGTGGTGGTTTTACCGACGCCACCCTTGCCGGAAGTGACTACGAGGATCTTGGCCAAGGTGATTCACCCTAAAAATGAATAAAAGCAGGAACCTGCCGCGATTGGCGGTCTGTCGAAAGAATCGCTCGGCTGCGGCGTGCGCGATGCTCGCCGGGGGGACCGATGATTGTTTTGACAGCCCGCCCAGAGGCGTTCGAGGGCCCTGTGTGACAGTTAAAAGTGCCGGGCAGTATCCGTTAAAGACGGGTGATGTTCAACACGTCGCCCATCAGGCTGACTTGCACCGCGCGGCCCCAGTTCGGGTCGCGGCGCAGGTCCTCGGCAACCTTGTACTGGCCGGCGATGGAGAGCAGTTCGGCGCCCATCTGCTGGCAGAAAATCCGTGCTTGCCGGTTGCCCTTGACGCCGGCCAGTGCTCGGCCACGCATTGGGGCGTAGACATGGATGTTGCCGTCGGCGAGAAGTTCCGCGCCGGCACTCACCGGGGCCAGCACCACCAGGTCGCAGCCCTGGGCGTAGATCTGCTGGCCGCCGCGCACCGGGGTGGTGATGACGCGGGTCGGCTTGACCTCGGGTTCGGCCGGCTTGGGTGGCTCGACCGGTTTGGGCGCCGGGTCGATGACCCGCTCGCGGGCGCCGGAGGGCGGCAGCACCGGCAGGTCCAGGGCATTGGCGGCGGCGATGTCGTCCTCGCGGCTGGCGCGCACGGCCAGGGTGCGCAGGCCGTGCTTGCGGCACAGCGCCATGAGCTCGCCCAGATCGAGGTCGCCTTCCTCGCGGGGCAGTTTGTCGAGGGCCAAAACCAGCGGCGTGTTGCTGAAGAAGTTGGGCGCCTGGGCGACCTTCTCGGCGAGTTGCAGGTCGAGGCGGGAGAGGTCGTTGTGTGCCAGTTCCATCACGGTGATGGCCAGCATGCTGCCTTTGAGCTGGAACACGGGGTCTTGGTCGAGGAGATCAGCTTGGCTCATGGTCTGCCTGATGGCCCTTGGAAAATTAGCGGGACTTATAACGAGAACGGCGGCGGGGCTCAAGGATAAATGTCGCACCGGTTCCCGCCGCCAGGCTTGCAGTGACAAACTGACGAGCCATTGGTGCCGCCACTGCCCTTACGGCTGCACACCGGTTGTGCGCCGCCAGGCGTGCGCGCTATGTTGCCGCCCCTTGTCAGCCAGTGATCGAGTACCTTCCGGCCCCATGATCGATAGCGCTTGCGTACAGATAACCCAGGCCACGGGCGAGGATGTCGACGAGGCGATTGGCTTCGTGATGGCCGCCCGCGCCGAGATCTTCCCGATGCTCGACGCCACGCTGCTGCCGGCCGACCTGCAGCGCTTCGCCCAGGTGTACGTGCAGGGCGAGGCGGGCGCCTTCTGGCTGGCGCGCTGCGCCGGCGAGATCGTCGCGGCCGTCGGTTACCTGCCCTACGACCACCGCTTCGCCCAGCTGGACTACCAGGGTGTGCGCACCGTGGAGATCGTGCGCCTGTTCGTGGCGCCGGCGTTGAGGCGCTCCGGCCTGGCGGCGAGGCTGTGCAGCGTACTGCGCGAACATGCCCTCGGCCAGGGTGTCGAGGTGCTTTACCTGCACACCCACCCCTTCCTGCCGGGCGCCATTCGTTTCTGGGAAAAGCAGGGCTTCACGGTCACCGATGTGGAGAGCGACCCGGTGTGGCAGACGACGCATATGCAATGCCGGCTGGCGGACTTGCGCTAGGGTCTATTGCCAGTCGAGTGTGGGAGTAGGTGGAGATGGATAAGTTGCTGGCCTTGCAAGCCTTCGTGGAAACCGTACGTTGCGGTGGGTTTTCCGCGGCCGGGCGCTCGCTGGGGGTGGCGACCTCGTCGGTGACCCGGCTGGTCAGCAGCCTGGAAGCCGAGCTGCAGAGCGTGCTGCTCAACCGCAGCACCCGCCAGGTCGGCGTGACCCAGGCCGGGCAGGCGTACTTCGAGCGCGCTGTGGCGATTCTCGAGGCGCTGGCGGAAGCCGATGCCGCCGTGTGTGACGGCGGTGTACAGGCCCGCGGCCGGCTCAGCGTCAGTGCACCGGTGGAGTTCGGGCGGCGGATCATCGCGCCTCGGCTGGGGCGTCTGCTCGAGCGGCACCCGCAACTCGAGCTGAACCTGCGCCTGAGCGATGAGGTGGTCGACCTGCTCGGCGAGCGCGTCGATGTCGCCGTGCGCCTTGGCAGTACGCTGATCAGCGACGACGTGGTCAGCCTCGGGGTCGGCGAATTCCAGCGTTGGCTGGTGGCCAGCCCGGCTTACCTGGCGCGCAGCGAACCGATCGACGCTCCCCAGGGGTTGCTGACGCACCAGTGCCTGCGCTTCGATTACGGCACGGTCAGCCAACCCTGGCAGTTCAAGGCCTCTGGCGAGGTGCAGCAGCTGGCGGTGCGCGGGCGCCTGCACAGCAACAATGCCGATGTGCTGCGCGAAGCGACGCTGGCCGGACAGGGCGTGGCGCTGCTGGCCGACTGGCTGGTGCGTGACGATGTGGCCAATGGCCGACTGCAGCGCCTGCTCGATCGGTACACCATCAGCCCAGGCTCGGCGAGCGGCGCCATCAGCGTGCTGTACCTGCCCAATCGGCGCGGCTCGCGGCGGGTTGCCGCGTTCGTCGAGTTCCTGCGTGAGCTGCTTGCGGGCTGAGCGCGGGCAGCGTTCGAGCCGGCGCAACGCTGCGTTGCGCGGCAGGTGGATTCTCCGCTGGCACCAGGGCTCGTAACCTTGCTTCACCCAGGCAGCCAGCCTCGTGCTGGTGACGCCATGGCATCAGCGGGCATCCCACCCGTTTCCCGTTCCGAGGAGCCGCCGTGCAGGCCGGCTCATCGCGAGGTAATCATGAGCACATCCACGTCCAACCCGTCGCACAGCCTTTCACCGGCACTGGTGCTGCTGTTCGCCTTCTGCTGCGGCGCCATCGTCGCCAACCTCTACTACGCCCAGCCGATCATCGAGCTGATCGCGCCCGCCGTCGGGCTGTCGATGCAGCAGGCCAGCCTGATCGTGTCGCTGACCCAGATCGGTTATGCCGTCGGCCTGCTGTTTCTGGTGCCCCTGGCCGACCTGCTGGAGAGCCGGCGGCTGATGTTGCTGACCACCCTGGCGGCAATGGCCTGCCTGCTGGCTGCGGGGTTTTCGACTTCGCCGGGGCTGTTTCTCGGCCTGTCGCTGCTGATCGGCCTGAGCTCGGTATCGGTACAGATGCTGATTCCGCTCGCTGCGCACCTGGCGCCGGAAGCGACCCGCGGCCGGGTGGTGGGCAACATCATGGCCGGTCTGTTGCTGGGCATCCTGCTGGCGCGGCCGGTGGCCAGCCTGGTCGCCGAATACTTCGGCTGGCGTGCGGTGTACGGCATGGCGGCGGCGCTGATGCTCGGCATCGTGGTGGTGATCGCCACCACCATTCCCCGCCATGCGCCGGATAACCGCGGTCACTACGGGCACCTGTTGCTGTCGCTGCTCGGCCTGCTACGCCGCTACTCGACGCTACGCCAGCGGGCGTTGTACCAGGGGCTGATGTTCGCCTCGTTCAGCCTGTTCTGGACGGTGGCGCCGATGGAACTGGTGCGCCACTATGGCTTCAGCCAGACCCACGTGGCGCTGTTCGCCCTGGTCGGTGCCATTGGCGCCATCGCCGCGCCGATTGCCGGGCGTCTGGCCGATGCCGGTCATACCCGGCGCGCCACCCTGGTGGCACTGGTGCTGGCGCCGCTGGCTTTCGCGCTGACCCTGGCCAGCCCGCTGGCAGGCGTGATTGGCCTGGTGCTGTGCGCCGTGCTGCTGGATTTCGCCGTGCAATTGAACATGGTGCTCGGCCAGCGCGAAGTCTACGGGCTGGAGCAGAACAGCCGGGCGCGTCTCAATGCGCTGTACATGACCAGCATCTTTATCGGTGGTGCCAGCGGCTCGGCCATCGCCAGCCCGATCTACGAGCGCTTCGGCTGGCAGGGCGCGGCGTTGGCTGGCGCAGCGTTTCCAGCGTTGGCCCTGCTGCTCACCCTGTGGCACGGGCGGCGCGCGGCCGGTGAGCAGCGACTGGCCGTCGGCAAATAGGCGAGCGGACGCGGCGCGCCGATCTCGACGGGTGCGCCGCCAATCTGCCGGCCGCTGAGGAACCCGACCGATCTGCTGCGGTCTTTCAGCAGTCGGCCAAACCGGTGGAAGGCATGGCGTTGCGCCACTTTCGTGCCGGTTACAACAATTCGCCTGGCCGACGTTCGCGCGCTGCGTCGCATTGTGTTCCACCGCCGAGTGAAAATGGTTTTTTATGTCCCTAGCCCGCCCTTTTTCTGTTTCCTTTTCCCTGCCGCCGCTTCGCGTGCTGGGCACTTGCGTTCTATCCGGCCTGCTGCTGATCGCCGCGCCGGCCCACGCCCAGCAGGCCGGCGACAACGTGCGCTGGGTCAGTGACAGCCTCAACACCTTCGTGCGCAGCGGCCCCACCGACGGCTACCGCATCGTCGGCACCCTGAGCTCCGGCACCCGCGTGCAGCTGCTGCGCACCCAGGGCGACTACAGCCAGGTACGTGGCGAGAGCGGCGATGCGGTGTGGATCCCCAACCGCGACCTGCAGGCGGTGCCCGGCCAGGCCGAGCGGTTGCCAGCCCTGGAGCAGAAGGTCACCGAGCTGAGCACCGAGCTCAAGGGCATCAACGAAACCTGGGAAACCCGCGTGCAGGGCATGCAGGAGACCCTCGATTCGCGCAAGACCCTGATCGACGAACTCGAGGCCAGCCGCAGCGCCCTGGACATCGAACTCAACCAGGCCCGCTCGGAGCTGCGCGAAGCCCAGGCGCAGCTGGGTGACGAGCAGAAGCAGGTGCTGATGCGCTACATGGTCTACGGCGGCAGCATCGCCGGCGCCGGCCTGCTGCTCGGGCTGATCCTGCCGACCATGCTGCGGGTGCGCCGCAAGCGCAACGATCAGTGGATCTGAGGTTGTCGGTGATGGTCGTGCGGGTGGGAAGAGGCTGTTAGCAGGCAGAAGCGGACATTGCGCTTCAAGCCGCAAGCCTCAAGCTGCAAGAAGAAGCTAGAGCACTGCGGACGGCTTTTAACTTGTAGCTTGGGGCTTGCAGCTTGCGGCTGCCCGCCACCTCGCAGCCATTGCTCGCTCGAGGTCTCACACCTGCTTCAACTCCATCACGCATTCGCGGAACAGTTTCTGGGCCGGCGATTGCCGTGAGCCGTAGCGGGAAATCAGCACCAGGTCGCGATAGAACACCTTGTCGCCAAGGTCGACGATTTGCACCCTGGGCTGGTTTTCGACCCATAAGCCGGCCTCTGGAATCAGCGCGATGCCCAGGCCGCTTTCGACCATCTTGACGATGGCATCCAGCTCGTCCAGCTCCAGCACCTGGCGGGGCTGGATACGTTGCTTGCGCATGAACTGGGTGACCAGGCGGCCGCCGAACGAGCTGCGGTCGTAGCGTATGAACGGGTGCTCGGTCAGCATTTTCATGGGCTCTTGCGCGTCCATGTCGGTAGGCGCCACCAGCACGAAGGGCTCGCTGCGCACCAGCTCGAGTTCCAGTTCCTTGGGTAGTTGGAAGGGCGGGCGGATGATGATCGCCAGGTCGATTTCGCCGCTGTCCACCTGGTTGAGCAGGTCCAGTGACACGCCAGGCACCAGCTTGGTCTCGATACCCGGCGCCTGTTCGCGCAGCTTCAGCAGCATCGCCGGCATCAGGCACGACTGTACGGTGCCGATGGCGCCGATGCGCAGTTCACCACGGTAATCCTCGAGACGCTCGGGGGTGCTCATCAAGCTGAACTGCTCGAGGATCTTTTCCGCCAGCGGTACCGCCCGCGCCCCGGCCTGGTTGAGCGTGGCGGTGCGCCCGGTACGGTCGAACAGCGACTGGCCGACGGCACCCTCGAGGTTTCTGATCTGCGCACTGACCGCTGACTGGGTCAGGCCGATCTGCTTGCCGGCAGCGGCGAAGGTACCGCACCGGACGACGGTCAGAAAGGTTTTCAGTTCACGAAGCATGGTGGTGATTTCGGTATCTATTGATCGAAATTATTTGAGCTCGAATCAAAAGATATGCGCTTTTCTGCAATGGCGACAAGCTGCACCATGGTCAGCAGAAAAAACACCGCACAGGATGACCTACCGTGAGCCTCTCTCCTTTCCATCTCGCTATTCCCGTTTACGATCTGGCCGCTGCGCGGGCTTTCTATGGTGAGGTGTTCGGCCTGCCTGAAGGCCGTTCCTCCGATCATTGGGTCGATTTCGATTTCTACGGCCACCAACTGGTGATCCACGAACACCCGAAGACCGCTTCTCAGGAATCCGCTCATACCAACGCCGTGGACGGCCACAACGTGCCGGTGCCGCACTTCGGCATCATCCTGCACTGGGAGGAGTGGGAAGCCCTGGCCGACCGCCTGCGTGCCCGTGACACCCAGTTCGTGATCGAGCCCTACGTGCGTTTCCAGGGCCAGGTCGGCGAGCAGGCCACCATGTTCCTCTTCGACCCGTGCGGCAACGCGTTGGAGTTCAAGGCGTTCAAGGACATGAGTCAGTTGTTCGCCAAGTAATGCGCTAACTCAGTCATCCACTACCTGGAAAAGAAGCTGGGGACCGACAAGCACTGAAGCGATTCGCCCGTAACCTGGGAACGGCGCAGCGAAACCCGGCAGCGATCCCGGTATTCATGCCTGGCGTGAAATTATCCGGGATCTAACCACAGGCTGCGGCAATGTCCGCCTTCAATGTATATCCGCCGCCACCGCTGCGCGGATCGCCTCGAGCAGCATCAGGCAGGCCGGGTTGTCGTTGTTGCTGCGCCAGGTCAGGTGCAGTTCGCTGTGGATGCCTTCGCCGAGGTCGATCTCGCGAAAGCTCACGTCCTTGAACACCACGTTGGTGGCGCAGCGCGGCACCAGGGCCAGGCCCATGCCGGCGTTGACCAGCGCCAGGATGGTCAGCGACGAACCCAGCCATTGCACGTATTCCGGTGCCACGCCGGCAGAGCGAAACATGCCGGTCAACAGCTCGTTGAAAGGCGGGTAGGCGGCGTGGGAGTACATGAGAAAGGGCGCGCCATCCAGATCCCGGACGCCCACCTGATCGATGGCGGCCAGCGGGTGCCCGCTGGGAATGGCCAGCACGAAGGGTTCGCGTACCAGGCATTCGTTCTCGTAGCCGGCCTGCAGCAGCGGCTGGCGCACGATGCCGAGGTCGATGCGCCGGGTGCGCAGCGCTTCGTGTTGCTGGTGGGTGTTCATCTCGCTCAGGGAAATCTTCACCTGGGGCTGGTTGAGCCGCGCCTCGGCGATCACCCGGGGGAGGAATTCGTACACCGCACTGCCCACGAAGCTGATGCTCACCGAGCCGATATCGCCGGCCGCGAAGCGCCGCGCCGAGGAGGCGGCCTGGTGGGCGCGTTCGAGCAGGTTCTGGGCTTCGATGAAGAACGCCCGGCCGGCGGCAGTGAGCGCCACGCTGCGGGTGCTGCGGGTGAACAGCTCGACGCCCAGGCTGTGTTCGAGCAGCTGGATCTGCCGGCTCAGGGGCGGCTGGGTCATGTTCAGCCGCTCGGCGGCGCGGCGAAAGTTGAGTTCGGTGGCGACGGTGGTGAAGCAGCGTAGCTGAGCAAGTTCGAACATTGATCTAATCCGGGTATCAATCGAATACCAAACTAGATTAGACGGGATCAATGTCCGCGTACATGATCGGCGCATCCCTAAAACCCAGGCATCGCCGGACAGGTCGATTCGGGTTGGCGACGCGATCAAGCCGTCAGTATCGCGAGCGCCGCCTGATCAACGGCCCCGGCTTTCGCCCTTGCGCTGTTCGAGGACAATGAAACGTGAAGATCAAACAGGTTCGTGTCACCCCCATCGCCTTTCGCGATGCACCCTTGCTCAACGCCAGCGGAATCCATGAGCCCTATGCGCTGCGCTCGATCATCGAAGTGGAAAGCGACAGCGGCTTTATCGGCCTGGGCGAGAGCTACGGCGATGCGCCGGTGCTCAGCGTGCTGCAGGCCATGCAGGCATCGCTGGTCGGCCTCGACCCCTTCGACCTCAATGGCCTGCGTGCCCGGGTAGTGAAGACCGTGGCCGCGCTCAAGCCGGGCAGCGCGGGTGCCGAGCTGGCGCCGGGCTCGCACCCGAGCAAGCAGGTGGCCAATGCCTACTCGGCCTTCGAGGTGGCCTTTCTCGACCTGCAGGCACGCTCGCTGGGCATGCCGCTGGTGGATCTGCTCGGCGGCGCGGTGCGCGATCGCGTACCGTTCAGCGCCTACCTGTTTCTCAAGTACGCCGAGCACCTGGGCTCGCCCTACAAGCCGGATCGCTGGGGCGAGGGCCTAAGCCCCGAGCAGATGGTCGCCCAGGCGCGCACGATGATCGAGGAGAACGGCTTCAAGAGCATCAAGCTCAAGGCCGGCACCTTGCTCGGCCCTGAGCATGAAGTGGCGTGCATCAAGGCGTTGCGCCGGGCGTTCCCGGAGGCGCCGCTGCGTATCGACCCGAACGGCAACTGGTCGGTGGAGACCTCGCTGCGCATGGCCGAGCTGCTCGGCGATGACCTGGAGTATTACGAGGATCCGTGCCCGGGCCTGGACGGCATGGCCGAGGTGCACAAGCGCACCGGCATCCCGCTGGCGACCAATATGGTGGTCACCGATTTCGACGAATTCCGCCGCAGCGTGGCGCTGAACAGCGTGCAGATCGTGCTCGCCGACCACCATTACTGGGGCGGCCTGCGCGATACGCAGATCCTGGCGCGCATGTGCGATACCTTCGGCCTGGGCGTATCGATGCACTCCAACTCGCACCTGGGTATCAGCCTGATGGCCATGACCCACGTGGCGGCGGCCGTGCCGAACCTGTCCTACGCGTGCGACACCCATTACCCGTGGCAGGAGCCCGACGAGGAAGTGATCAAGGGCGGCAAGCTGCCCATCGTCGACGGTTGCGTAGCGCTGACCCGTGCGCCGGGCCTGGGCGTCGAACTGGACTACGAGCAGCTGGCCAAGCTCAACGACCAGTACCTGGCCTGCGGCATCCGCTCGCGCAACGACGTGACCCAGATGCAGAAGTACGACCCGGGCTGGAAGGCGCTGAAACCGCGCTTCTGATCCCGCGCCTGCCGAGGTGGCCACTCTGGCCGCCTCGATCCTCGTTTAGGCCTGCCTCAGTAATGCCAGGGCCGCGCGGCTTTCGATTACCTGGGCGTATTCGTCCTGCAGGTTGGCCAGGGCCATGGCATGCACCTCGTCGGCGCTGCGCAGCACACCGTGGTAGTCCGCCTTGGCGAAGGTAAAGCAGCCATCGGCAACCACGTGAGTGGAGAAACCCAGATTGCCCGCCGAGCGTGCCGTCGCTTCCACGGAATTGTTGGTGCTGACCCCGACAATCACCACCGCCTCGACGCCCCGTACCCGTAGCCAGCGCTCCAAGCCGGAGTGAATGAAGGCATCGGGCACGTTCTTCTCGACCACATGTTCCTGGGGCAAGGGCCGCAGCGCTGGCTGGAATTCCACCCCCGTCTGGCCCGGCGCGAACAATGAGTCTGGCGACCGGGAGATATGCCGAACGTGCACCACCGGCGCACCTGCCAGACGCCAAGCCTGCAGCAGTTCGCCTATGCGCGCTGGGGCGTCGAGGTTGTTGCGCAGGCCGGCTGCCGGCTCGAGCATGCCGCGCTGCATGTCGATGATGATCAGGGTGGGCTGGGCCATTGGCTTACCTTGTGGCAGGTGGCTGGGCACTTCCAGGGGATTTCCCGCTCTATAGATTAACCCCCTCGCGCTCAGTATTGCATCTTGCACGACCAGAATCTGGCTACCGTGCAGGATGCATAGTTCAATTATTATTTATTCGCAAATAGTCTATTAAAATCAAGCACTTATTTTTTCTCCATAGCTGGCATGCAGTCTGCAATATCCCTCTCGACGAAGGAACACCACTCAGAGGGTACGAGCCATGCAATACGCCATCCAGCACCTGATCGAAAACCTCCCGGACTACGCCATCGATTTCAAGAAGCGCCCCGACGGGATGTTGCTGATGACGCTGCGCAAGGATGGTGAAGTCGCTTTCGTTAAGGCGATCGACCGCCAAACCGTTTTCTGCGAGACCCGAGTGCAGGCGCTGTTGCACGAGATCATGCGTGACAGCAAGCTGATCAGCGGCGAAATCAATTGGAAGGGGCAGGGCGCCCAGTGGATCGATCGCAGCCTGCCGACCTTTACCGGCGCGCCGATCAATCCCACCGCCGCCAAGATGATGTGGGCCCGTCGCGGCCGCGACGGCAGCTACCGCGCTACCGCCTGACTTCAGTCAGCAGGCTCAGGTAAGCCCCGCCCAGGCGGGGCTTTTTCATGCCCGCGTGAAACCTGTTTTGCGCTCGATACCCGCGCGAGCCAGCTGGTGCGCGTCGCCCTGCGCAAACAGTCCTCGCGATTCAGCCACTGCGGCAACCGGATATCGGATGCCGAAAATCTCCCAGGACACTCTGGCTGAGCAGGGGATGGACGCAGTCGAGGTGCGCGTTCATCCGGACATCCGCCGCTACCCATCCGCCAGAGCGCCTCGATGGGCAAGTGCAAAAAATTGTGTCGTGGCCGTGACAGGCTCAACGCCGTGGCGCTCCCTGCCTGGGCAGCGGTTGGCCCATCTACCAGCGCCTTTTTTCGTCCTGGAAACCAGGGCGCGGGGGATCAGTCAGTACCTGTCACAAAAAGTTCATGAGATTGATGCAGAGTGCGGGCTCCCTCTCACAAGGAGTCTCCTAATGAAAAAGCTAATCAAGTCTGCCGCCATCGCCTTCACGGTTTCTCTTTGTGCCACTTCGGTGTCTTTTGCTGCAGAAAGCGTGCGGCTGACCGGCTCTGGTGCCAGCTTCCCTGCACCTATCTACCTGACTTGGTTCAAGGATTTCAGCAAGAACACTCCCGGCGTTACCGTCGACTACCAATCCAAGGGTAGCGGTGCCGGTGTACAGGATTTTCTGAACAAGACCGTCGACTTCGCCGCCAGTGACTCGGCGATGAAAGAGGAAGATATCGCCAAGGTGGCCGAAGGCGTACAGCTGCTGCCGATGACCGCGGGCGAGATCGTTCTGGCCTACAACCTGCCAGGCAACCCGAAGGGCGTGAAATTGCCTCGCGACGTTTACTCGAACATCTTCCTGGGCAAGATCACCCACTGGAACGATCCGCAGATCGTTGCCGCCAACCCCGACCTGGAACTGCCCGAGCTGCCGATCACCGTCGTCGTGCGCGCCGACTCCAGCGGCACCACTGCCGTATTCACCAAGCACCTGTCGGCGATCAATGCCGAATTCAACAAACAGCTGGGCGAAGGCAACACGGTCAACTGGCCTGCCAGCGACAAGTTCATCAAGTCGCCGAAAAACGATGGCGTGACCGCTACCGTTCGCCAGACCCCGGGCTCCATCGGCTACATCGAGTACGGCTTCGCCAAACTGGCCAAGGTCGACTTCGCCGTGCTGGAGAACAAGGCCGGTCAATACGTAGTGCCGAACGCTGAAAGCGGTGCCGAAGCACTCGCCGCCGTGAAGATGCCGGAAAACCTGGTGGCCTGGCTGCCGGACCCGGACGGTGCCAAGTCCTACCCGATCACCACCTACACCTGGATGATCTTCCGCAAGGACAACGGCAACCCGGCCAAGGCCAAAGCCCTGCGTGACATGGTCGAGTACAGCCTGACCGAAGGTCAGAAGATCGCCGATTCGATGGGCTACATCCCGCTGCCGCAATCGGTCATCGACCAGGTTCGCAAAGCGTCTGCCAACATCCAGTAATGCTCGCCAGGCCCCTTGCGGTAAATACCGCAAGGGGCCTGCAACTGCGTCGGAATTAGCCAATGACCAGCCCTTTCCTTGTACCAGACAATCCTGACTCTGCGTGTCGGCCTCCTTCCAGGAAGGATCTTCTGGTCGACCGCACCTTCCGCGCACTCGCCCGAGTGGGCGTGGTTCTGATTCTGGCCGTGGTCTTCGCTCTGGTATTCGAAGTCGGGAGCAAGGCGCTTCCCGGCATGCAGGAATATGGATTCGATGTACTGTTTGGCACCGTCTGGGATGTCAATCAGAACAAGTACGGCATCCTGCCCGCCATCTGGGGCACGCTGTACAGCGCCTTTATCGCCCTGTTGATCGCCGGTTTCTTCGGCATCAGCATGGCTATCTTCCTGACCCAGGATTTTCTGCCTGCCAAGCTCGCTGCGGTGTTTCGCACCATCGTCGAGCTGCTGGCGGCCATCCCCAGCGTCGTTTACGGCCTGTGGGGCATCTACGTGGTGATCCCGGCCATCCGGCCGCTGACCACCTGGCTGCATGCCGAACTCAGCTGGATCCCTTTTTTCGGCTCTTCCCTGAGCGGCCCGGGGCTACTGCCTGCCGCGCTGGTGCTGGCGATCATGATTCTGCCGACCATTGCAGCGGTGTCCCAGGATGCGCTTTCCAGCGTACCGATGAAGACCAAGCAGGCCGCCTACGGCATGGGCACCACCCATTGGGAAGCGATTCTCAAGGTGATGGTGCCGTCTGCCGCGACCGGCATCTTTGGCTCTCTGGTGCTGGGCCTTGGCCGCGCGCTGGGTGAAACCATGGCGCTGGCCATGCTGGTCGGTAACGCCAACAACATTTCCCTGTCGCTGTTCGCGCCGGCCAACACCCTGGCGGCGCTGCTGGCCCTGAACTTCCCGGAAGCAGGGCCGCGCGAGGTCGAGGTGCTGATGTACGCCGCACTGGTGCTGATGCTGATCACCCTGATCGTCAACATCATCGGCTCGATGCTGATGGTCTACGCCCAGCGGGGCAATAAATGATGACTGACCTGACTGCTCCTTCCACCGAAATGCCAAGCCTGCAGCGCCGCTTCGAGGGCCGCGCGCTGCGCAGCCTGATGTTGACCGGTGTGGTCTGGCTCGTTGCGTTGCTGGCCAGTGTGCCGCTGCTCTCCGTGCTCTACATGTTGATTACCCGTGGCGGCGCGCGCCTCAGCCTGGAAGTGTTCACCGAACTGCCACCGACTGGTTTCGAGACCGGTGGCGGCTTTGGTAACGCCATGGCGGGCACCTTCGTGATGGTCGGCATCGCGGCTGCCATCGCCGTGCCGGTCGGCATAATGGCGGCGATTTTCCTGGCCGAGCTGGGGCCCCATAGCAGGCTCGCCAATGCCGCGCGCTTCGCTGCCAAGATGCTCACCGGGCTGCCATCCATTCTCGCCGGGGTCTTCGCCTACGCACTGGTGGTCATCACCACCGGCACCTATTCGGCACCGGCCGGCGGCGTGGCACTGGCGGTATTGATGCTACCCATCGTCGTGCTGACCGCCGAAGAGGCGATGAAGATGGTGCCCAAGGTCATGAAGGACGCTGCCTACGGTATGGGCTGCACCCGCTCCCAGGTGGTCTGGAAGATCATTCTGCCGACCGGCCTGCCGGCGATCCTGACTGGCGTGATGCTGGCTGTGGCCCGCGCCGCTGGCGAAACCGCGCCGCTACTGTTTACCGCGCTGTTCAGCAACTACTGGATCTATCACAACGGTGAGCTGGCCGTGATGAATCCCACGGCATCGCTTGCCGTACTCATCTACAACTTCTCCGGCATGCCGTTCGACAATCAGCTTGAGCTCGCCTGGGCCGCTTCGCTGGTCCTGGTGTTGATCGTGCTCATGGTGAATGTCATCAGCCGTATTTTCGGCAAGCCCAAGTATTGAGAATGGGAGCACTCTGATTGTGAACCAATTATCGCCACCAATAGCCGCCCCGTTCGAGACCCACGCGCCCGTGGTCATGGACTGCAAGCTGGACAAGATTTTCTACGGTAACTTCCTGGCCGTGCGCGACAGCCACGTGCCGATCGAGAAGAACAAGATCACCGGCTTCATCGGCCCGTCCGGTTGCGGCAAGAGTACCGTGCTGCGCAGTCTCAACCGCATGAACGATCTGGTCAAAGGCTTCCGCTTCGAGGGCCATGTGCACTTTCTCGGCCAGGACGTCTACGGCAAGGGCGTCGATCCCGTGGTGGTGCGTCGCTACATCGGCATGGTGTTCCAGCAGCCCAACCCGTTCTCGATGAGCATCTTCGACAACGTCGCCTTCGGCCTGCGGCTCAATCGCTACAAGGGTGACCTGGGCGACCGCGTCAAGCACGCCCTGCAAGGCGCTGCGCTGTGGGATGAAGTCAAGGACAAACTCAAGGTCAGCGGCCTGTCGCTGTCCGGCGGCCAGCAGCAGCGTCTGTGTATCGCCCGCGCCATTGCCACCGAGCCGGAAGTGCTGCTGCTCGACGAACCCTGCTCGGCGCTCGACCCGATCGCCACGCGCCGGGTCGAAGAGCTGATGATCGAGTTGAAGAAGGACTACACCATCGCCCTGGTCACCCACAACATGCAGCAAGCCATCCGTGTGGCCGATACCACCGCGTTCTTCTCGGTGGACATCTCTCAGGGCACCCGCACGGGCTATCTGGTCGAGATGGGCGCAACGGACCAGATCTTCGGCAATCCCCGAGAGAAAATGACCGAGGACTACATAAGCGGCAAGTTCAGCTAACCGCTGTAATCGCTGCAGGCCGAATGCCGTGAGGAGTGGAAACGCTCCAACGGGGATCGGCCGTTTTGTCGTTTCAAAATTTTTCGTACAGGAATGCCAATGCCTGCCAAGCGTCGCCTTGATTTACCTGCGGTGGAGCACGCCCTGCGCGAGGTGCAGAGCCGCTTCGCCGAGCTCAGCCGGCACTTTACCGAGCCCCGCGATCCGCTCACCGACGAAGTGCTGGAAAATGTGCTTGAGGGCTATGGGCTGATTGACGAATATGTCGCCCGCGGTCTCGACCTGTTCGAACTGCAGAATCTGAACCTGATGCTGGAGCTCAATGCCACCGTGCTCTGCGGGCAGGATGCGGCACGTCGGCAGGAGTTCGCCCAGCACCTGGCGGCGACTGAAGCGCACTTCTTCAACAACATCGAAGGCGGAATCAAAGACGTGTTCAACTGGTATTGCGCGCATCGCAGCGAATCGGTCTGGAAGCGTGCCGCCGGCGTCTATGTGCGGATTCTCAGCAAGCCGCAGCTGTTCATCGAAGGCAACAACCGCACCGGCTCGCTGATCGTCAGCTACCTGCTGATGCGTGACGGGCAGCCGCCTTTCGTACTGACCCTGGAAAATGCCGAGGGCTACTTCAATCCTTCTTCGGTGATCCGCAACTCTGCCAAACACGGTGTGAAGGCCTTGTACGAACTGCCCAAGATCAAAAAGAAATACGCCGCCTTCCTGGAAGGCCAGTCGCCCGAGCGCAAGAAGTTCCTTATCAGCGAGAAAAAGCTCGCTGCCGGACAGCGGTGGGAGGCGTAATGAACAAGCGTCTTGCGGTCCGACTATCTCACCTCACTGATCTGCCAACGTTGCAGACCTTCAAAGGTCTCGTGCCGCTGGCTTCGCTCAAGCGTCAGCGCCTGCGCATTTCCTTCGACATCGACGACACCCTGGCTTGCCAGGCCCTGCATAGCGACGCCGAACCGAGCAGGCTGCCGGCGTTCATCCATCGCTGGCTCGGCGAGCCGCTGCGCATCGGTACCCGTTCGCTGATTCGCGAGCTGCGTCGGCAAAACTGTAGCGTCTGGATCTACACCTCGTCCGGGCGCACGCCCGCGTACATCCGGCGCTGGCTGATGCTCCACGGCATTCACGTCGACGGCGTGGTGAACAGCGTGCGCCACAAGCATGCGCTGACCGCCCGCGGGCTGTCCCACGCGCCCTCGAAGCTGCCGTCGGCATTCGATATCGACCTGCACGTCGACGATTCCGAAGGCGTGCAGATCGAAGGCCAGCATCATGGCTTTCGCGTGGTGGTGGTGCGCCCGGATGACCAGCAGTGGGCGCAGCAGGTGCTGGGCGCGGTGGCGAAGGTGCAAAAGCAGATGAGCCGACAGCAGGCCGTGCGCCGGGCCAAGGTGGGGCAGGGGGCGGAAGTGTATTCGCCCTGAGTCCAGGCTTGTTGAGTCGAGCCAATGCAAAACGCCCGGCATCAGCCGGGCGTTTTGTTGGTCTGTTGGTCAGCCGGCCAGCACGCTGTCGACCAGGGCCTTGGCTTCGCTCTGGATGCGCTTGAGGTGGGCATCGCCCTCGAAGCTTTCCGCGTAGATCTTGTAAACGTCTTCGGTGCCGGACGGACGCGCGGCAAACCAGCCGTTGGCGGTCACCACCTTGAGCCCGCCGATGGCCGCGCCGTTGCCTGGCGCCTCGGTCAGGATGGCGGTGATCGGCTGGCCGGCCAGCTCGCTGGCGGTCACCTGGGACGCCGACAGCTTGCCCAGGCGGGCCTTCTGCTCGCGGTCTGCCGGGGCGTCGATACGCTGGTACACCGGTGCGCCGAAGCGCTCGGTCAGCGCCTGGTAGCGCTCGCCCGGGTCCTTGCCGGTCACCGCGGTGATTTCCGCCGCCAGCAGGCCGAGGATGATGCCGTCCTTGTCGGTGGACCAGGCGCTGCCGTCCTTGCGCAGGAACGAGGCACCGGCCGATTCTTCACCGCCAAAGCCGAAGCGGCCGTCGATCAGGCCATCGACGAACCACTTGAAGCCCACCGGCACTTCCACCACGTCGCGGCTGATGCCCTTGGCCACGCGGTCGATCATCGACGACGACACCAGGGTCTTGCCGATGGCGGCCTGGGCCGCCCACTGCGGACGGTGGGTGAACAGGTATTCGATGGCCACCGCGAGGTAGTGGTTGGGGTTGAGCAGGCCTACCGAGCGGGCGACGATACCGTGGCGGTCATGGTCGGTGTCGCAGGCGAAGGACACGTCGAAGCGATCCTTGTTCTCGATCAGCCCGGCCATGGCGTGGGGCGAGCTGCAGTCCATGCGGATCTTGCCGTCCCAGTCGAGGCGCATGAAGCGGAAGGTCGGATCGATGCGCGTCGACAGCACCTCCAGCGGCAGGCCGAAACGCTCGGCGATGCGCGTCCAGTAGTGCACGCCGGCGCCGCCCAGCGGATCGACCGCGAACTTCAGGCCCGAGCCGCGGATCGCCTGCAGGTCGAGTACCTGCTCCAGATCGCCGACGTACTGCTCGATGAAATCATGACGTTGGGTGGTAGGGGCTTTCAGGGCGCTGGCGTAGTCGATGCGCTGCACGCCGTTCAGGCCAGCTGCCAGCAACGCGTTGGCGCGCTCCTGGATCCACTTGGTCACGCCGGTGTCGGCCGGGCCGCCGTTGGTCGCGTTGTATTTGAAGCCGCCATCGGCCGGCGGATTGTGCGACGGGGTGATCACGATGCCGTCGGCCAGGCCGCTGCTGCGGCCCTTGTTGTAATCGAGAATCGCCTTGGAGATCGCCGGGGTCGGGGTATAGCCCGGCTCGCCATTGGTTTCGCTGCAACCGGCATCGATACGGGTCTCGATGCGGTTGGCGGCCAGTACTTCCAGGGCGGATACGAAGGCGGGTTCGGACAGCGCATGGCTGTCCATGCCGATGTACAGCGGACCGTCGATGCCCTGGCCACGGCGGTAGTCGCAGATCGCCTGGGTCACGGCGAGGATGTGCCATTCGTTGAAGCTGTTCTTCAGGGAAGAACCGCGGTGGCCCGAGGTGCCGAAGGCCACCTGCTGAGCCGGGTCGCTCGGGTCCGGGCGTTCGCTGTAATAGCGCGCTACCAGACGGGGCAGGTTGACCAGGCTGTGCTCGTCGGGAAGGAGCCCCGCGTTGCTGTGAATGCTCATCAATCGTTCCTTTGATGGGGTGAAGGGACCGGGCGGCTGTTGCGCCGCGCCTGACATCGGACTCGGGGTTCGACACCGTGGCGGTGGGCTGGAGTTCCCCATACTCGCGCGCGGATGATAAAGATTGCCCGAGAAAGCGCCAGTGCCCCCTAGGGTCTGTTGCCGTTTCAACGCGAGCCGCGTTGCCGCGAGAAATCTCGCCAGGTTAGGCGGAGGACGCAGGGAATGGCATTCCCTTTCCAAGTCCTCCAACGACGCATGGCGAGATTTCCCGCGCAACCTAGGCGGCCCCACCCGAAGGGCCGGGCCCGTTTTGCCGCGATGCAGCGTTTCTCGCCGGCTCATTTGGCCAGCCAAACTTCGCGGCTCGTGCCTTGCCTCGCGGCAAAACGAGCACCGGCGCGGCCGTGCGTGAAACGGCAACAGACCCTAAACTGGCCGAATAGTCAGGATGGATTGCAAAAGCATGGCACTTCGCATCATGACGATAGATTTATTTAACGTGCGGCATGATGGCGTTTTGCTATTTTGCAAGTGCGTGTGTCGGAACGGCCGCGCATCTGCTGGGCCGACAGGGAGTGGTTGGTAGAACACCCCATGATCTGGTGCCACCATGAACCTTCGCAGCTTCAATATCGCCCCCCGGGCTGCCTTCTGCTTCGCGCTCATCACCCTGCTGGTGATGGCGCTGGGCGTATTCTCGCTGTTCAAGCTCGGTGACCTCTACGACGCCGAACAGGAGATCGAAAACAACTGGATGGCGAGCATCCAGGTCACCGGCGAGATGCAGAAGGATCTGCTCAATATCCGCCTGGAAACCCTGAGAATGCTGGCCGTGGTGGAAAACACCAGCCATCAGGCGATCGATGACAGCGCCGCCCAGAGCTACCGTACCGCGCTGCAGCAGGTACTCGAGCAGTACGACCGGCACATGGTGTCCTCGGATGTGGAGCGCGGCATGTTCACCCGAGTCAACGCCAATGCCCAGGCCTATCTGAGCGGCCAGCAGCAGATCGTCGAGTTGCTGCGCCAGAGCCAGCTGGCCAAGGCACTGGAGCTGGCCAATGGCCGAGTGCGCGAGGCCGGCAGCACCCTGCAGCAGCAGCTCGATGAGCTGACCGCCTACAACGTGCAGGGTGCCAAGCAGGCCGGTATCAACGCCAATACCATCTACCAGCACGGCCGCACCGGGGTGCTGGTGACCATCGGCATCGCCGTGCTGCTGACCGTGCTGCTGGCGACCCTGCTGACCCGATCCATCGCCGCACCGATCCGCGAAGCCCTGCAGAGCGCCGAGACCATCGCCTCAGGCGACCTGACCCGTACCGTGCAGGTCACCGGCAAGGATGAGGCCTCGCGTCTGCTGGCGGCCCAGGCCACCATGCAGAAGAACCTCAACGATGCCATCCGCCAGATCAGCGATTCGTCCATTCAGTTGGCCGCCGCAGCCGAAGAGATGGCCTCGGTCACCGAGGAGAGCACCCGCAACCTGCAGAGCCAGAATGCCGAGATCGACCAGGCGGCCACCGCGGTGACGCAGATGAGTTCGGCGGTCGACGAGGTTTCGCGCAACGCCAGTGGTGCATCGGACGCTTCCCGCGAGTCGACGGTGTCGGCCAACGCCGGCAACCAGCACGTGGCGCGCACCGTGTCGGCCATTCGCAACCTGTCGAGCAACGTGATGCAGGCCTCCGACCAGGTGCAGGGGCTGGCCGACCAGGCCCGTGACATCAGCAAGGTGCTCGATGTGATCCGCAACGTGGCCGAACAGACCAACCTGCTGGCCCTCAACGCCGCGATCGAGGCGGCCCGCGCCGGCGACCATGGCCGCGGTTTCGCCGTGGTGGCCGATGAAGTGCGTGGCCTGGCCCATCGCACCTCGGCCTCGACCCAGGAAATCGAGCAGATGATCGCGGCGATCCAGACCGGTACCGACAAGGCCGTGCAGGCCATGCGCGGCAGCAGCCAGGAGGCCACCAACACCCTGCAGGTTGCCGACGACGCACGGGTGGCCCTGGAGCAGATCGTCGATTCCATCGGCATGATCAACGAACGCAATCTGCAGATCGCCACCGCCTCGGAAGAGCAGGCCCATGTGGCCCGCGAGGTGGACCGCAACCTGGTGAGCATTCGCGACCTGTCGATCCAGAGCGCCTCGGGTGCCAACCAGACCGCTGCGGCGTGCAGCGAACTGGCGCACCTGGCCCAGGGCCTCAATAGCCTGGTAGGGCGCTTCAAGCTCAGCGCCTGATCCGCGCCGATGATTGGCGGCGCGTTGACCATGGTCAACGCGCCGTCGGCCTGGCTATGATGCAGGCCATGAATTCATCCCTGCCGATCCGCCATCCTTGCCCGCCGGGCGCTTGCGACTGCCAGCGGGAGCAATTGCTGCAAACCCCCGGCGAGCATCAGCGCATCCTGCTGCTGACCAAGAGCGAAGAGAAACGCCTGCTCGAGCGGCTGGAAAACCTGGCCAGCCTCGAAGACCTCGAGCGCCTGCAGCAGCGCATGTTCGAGCAGTTGGGGATTCGCGTCGAGGTGGCGCCGGGGTTCAACGAAGTGCGCAGCATGCGCGGCATCGCCATCGAGGTGCAGAGCTTCCCCGGCCTGTGCCGCAAGACCCGCCAGGCGATTCCAGCCGCCATTCGCCGCGGCCTGGAGCGTCGCCCGGAAATCGCCTACGCGCTGCTCAACGCCCACGACCTGTTCCGCGACCTGTAAAACCCCGCTACTGCCGAGCTCAGAGGTTCTTGCAAGGAGCCTCGAGGGCCCGGTAGCGCGCGTCGAAGTCCTCGGCCAGGGAGGCCACGCTGATCGATGCCAAGCGCTGCAAGAGTAGCGCCTGGGCTTCGTCGAAGGCCTGCCCGAGGGCGTGGTTGACGGCCTGCTCGACCAGGCAGGTGGGGTTATCGGTCGCCAGACCGATGCTGAAGATCGACTGCGAACCCAGGGCCTGATGAATGTCCAGCAGGGTGATCTCGGCCAGCGGCCTGGCCAGTGACCAGCCGCCGTTATGGCCCTTGTCGGAGCTCACGTAACCCTTGTCACGCAAGAGGCCCATGGTGCGCCGCACCACCACCGGGTTGGTTTCCAGCATGCGCGCGATGGTCTCCGAGGTGGTGCGCTGGCCGTGGCGATCCATATGAATCAGCACGTGCAACATGCGCGATAGCCGGGTGTCGTTTCTCATGGGCGTCTCGGGCTGGAAGCAATGGTGGCGAGTATGATTCGTAATGAATAAAGTTACGAGAGGTTGACGCCTCCTTATTATGTAACTTATGGTGTTGCATGATGGCTCGGCATTCTCCCGAGTCCCCCCCATGGAGGAATAGCGCCATGCGTTATGACGCAATCATCGTCGGCGGCAGCTATGCCGGCTTGTCTGCTGGCCTGCAGCTGGCCCGTGCCCGACGACGTGTGCTGGTGATCGACGCCGGTATGCGGCGTAACCGCTTCGCCAGCCATTCCCACGGCTTTCTTGGCCAGGACGGGCGCGCCCCCGAGGACATCGCCGCCGACGGCCGTGCCGAGCTGATGGACTATCCCAACGTCACCTGGCAAGTGGGCGAGGCCACCGAGGTGCAGCGTGACAGCGACGGCTTCCTGGTGACGCTGCGTGGCGGCCAGGAGATGGCCACCCGGCGGCTGATCCTGGCCGGCGGGGTGCGCGACGAACTGCCCGCCATCGAGGGGCTGGCCGAGCGCTGGGGGCGTCACGTGTTTCACTGTCCGTACTGCCATGGCTACGAGCTGGATCAGGGGCGCATCGGTGTGCTGGCCGTCTCGCCCCTATCGATTCACCACGCCATGATGCTGCCGGACTGGGGCAGCACCACCTTCTTTCTCAACGGCGCCTTCTTGCCCGATGCCGAGCAGCTCGAACAGTTGGCGCGCCGTGGCGTGGTGGTCGAGCCGGACCGCGTGCGGTCGATCGGTGGCGAGCGCGTCGAGATCAACCTGGCCGACGGCCGGAGCGTGGCGCTGGACGGCCTTTTCGTGATGCCGCGTACACACCAGGGCAACTCGTTGGCCACGCAACTTGGCTGCACCTTGCTGGAAGGGCCGATGGGGCTTTACCTGCAAACCGGCGAAACCCAGGAAACCACCGTGCCCGGCGTCTTCGCCTGTGGCGATGCGGCCCTGGCCGCCGGCTCGGTGGCGCTCGCCGTGGGCTCGGGGGCGAGGGCAGGGGCGGGGGCTCACCAGTCGCTGATCTTTCGCTAGGCGCCGTCTGCAAACTGGCGGCGAAGACTTTTGGAAAGGCCCGTGCCCAGATCAATGAATCAGTGCGGGCGCTGGGGCATACTGGCGGCCCCCTCCGTAGCGATTATCAGCGTACCAATGACCGCTTTTCTCACGATCCCACTGCCGTGCAGCCGCGTTATCCGTCACGGCCTGCTCATCGTCGCCGTACTGTTCGCTGGGGCGGCCTGTGCCGAGGCCGATATTACCGCCGGTGAGGCGCTGTTCAAGCGCGTCTGTGGCAACTGCCATAACGTCGGGCCGGGCGCCCGCGCAGCCTTCGGCCCGCAGCTCAACGGGATTTTCGGCCGGCACGCCGGCGCCACCGGGGACTACAGGTATTCGCTTGCCATGCAGCAGGCGAACCTGGTGTGGGATCACGACACCCTGAGCGCCTTCATTAAGGATTCCGACAGCGTGGTGCCCGGCAACAAGATGCGCTTCTGGGGCATTGGCGATCAGGAGAAGATCGACAACCTGCTGCTTTACCTTAAAGCCCAGCAGGATCACTGAAGGCCATTTCGACACTGTCATCAAAGACGCCCGGAGCGGATGTGCCTGGCGTCAATCAGACTGAACGAAGCCCCGGCCGCCGGCTCTGAAATTCTAGAACCAGCGGACGGCCTGGCCGTTCGCGATCCATCCCCTCGCACCCCGGGATCGCTATGGCAGATGAACAACAGATCAACTGGCTGGTCGAGCAGTCCATGCTGCACGCCGCCCGCCAGCGCATGCGCCTGTATTCGGGCCAGGCCCGCTTGTGGCAGCAACCCTATGCATTGGCCCGGCCACGCAGCGTTACCGCGGTAGCCTCGGTGTGGCTGGCGGTCTATCCGGCCTCGATCATCACCTCGCCCGATGGCTCGGTGCTGCAGGCGCTCGGCGACGAACGCCTGTGGTCGGCGCTCTCCGAACTGGGCGTACAGGGTATCCACACCGGGCCGCTGCGCCGCTCGGGTGGATTGCAGGGGCGTGAATACACGCCCACCGTCGACGGCAATTTCGACCGCATCAGCCTGGAGATCG
This sequence comes from Pseudomonas argentinensis, assembly GCF_001839655.2. Lineage (NCBI taxonomy): Bacteria > Pseudomonadati > Pseudomonadota > Gammaproteobacteria > Pseudomonadales > Pseudomonadaceae > Phytopseudomonas > Phytopseudomonas argentinensis. The sequence continues at coordinate 3,695,922 of NZ_CP056087.1, read as the reverse complement.
ACCCACGCTTCGGCAGCGAGGAACAGCTGGTGCACCTGAGCCGGGTGGCCGCCGCGCACAATGCGGTGACCATCGACGACTCGATCCCTTCGCACACCGGCAAGGGGGCGGATTTCCGCCTGGCGGAAATGGCCTATGGCGACTATCCCGGCCTCTATCACATGGTGGAGATCGCCGAGGCCGACTGGGAGCTGCTACCACCGCTGCCCGAGGGCCGTGACTCGGTGAACCTGTCGCCGGCCACCGTCGATGCCCTGCGTGACAAGCACTACATCGTTGGCCAGCTGCAGCGGGTGATCTTCTTCGAACCCGGCGTCAAGGAAACCGACTGGAGCGCCACCGGCGAGATCACCGGGGTCGATGGCAAGGTGCGGCGCTGGGTGTACCTGCACTACTTCAAGGAAGGCCAGCCGTCCCTGAACTGGCTGGACCCGACCTTCGCCGCCCAGCAACTGGTTACCGGTGAGTCGCTGCACGCCATCGACGTGATCGGCTCGCGGGTGCTGCGCCTGGATGCCAACGGTTTTCTCGGCGTGGAGCGACGCAGCCAGGGCAATGCCTGGTCGGAGAGCCACCCGCTGTCGCTGACCGGCAACCAGCTGCTCGCCGGGATGATTCGCAAGGCCGGTGCGTTCAGCTTCCAGGAGCTCAACCTGACCCTGGACGACATTGCCGCCATGTCCCAGGGCGGCGCCGACCTGTCCTACGACTTCATCACCCGGCCGGCCTACCAGCACGCCTTGCTTACCGGCGAGGTGGAGTTCCTGCGCCTGATGCTGCAGCAGATGCACGACTTCGGCATCGACCCGGCGTCGCTGATCCATGCCTTGCAGAACCATGACGAGCTGACCCTCGAACTGGTGCACTTCTGGACCCTGCACGCCAACGACACCTATGTGTTCCGCGGCCAGAGCCTGCCGGGCAGCATCCTGCGCGAGCACATTCGCGGCGAGATGTACGAGCGCCTGACCGGCGAACACGCGCCCTACAACCTGAAGTTCGTCACCAACGGCGTGGCCTGCACCACGGTGAGCATCATCACCGCGGCACTGGGCATTCGCGACCTGAGCACCATTACCGAGGCCGATATCGAGCAGATCCGCCGCGTGCACCTGCTCCTGCTGATGTTCAACGCCATGCAGCCCGGCGTAGTCGCGCTGTCGGGCTGGGACCTGGTCGGCGCCTTGCCCCTGGAGGCCGAGCAGGTGGCCGAGCTGATCGCCGACGGCGACACCCGTTGGATCAACCGCGGCGGCTATGACCTGGTCGATCTCGACCCCGAGGCGCTACTATCCGCCGAAGGCCTGCCGCGTTCGCGCCAGCTCTACGGCAGCCTCGCCGAGCAGCTGCAGGACCCGCGGTCGTTCGCCTCCCAGGCGCGCCGGCTGTTCGCGGCGCGGCGCTCCCACGGCGTGGCCTCCAGCCGGCAGATCGCCGTACCGGTCACCCAGCACCCGGCGCTGTTGATCATGGTGCACGAGCTGCCAGCCGGTCGCGGCATCCAGGTCACGGCGCTGAACTTCGGTGCCGAACCGCTCAGCGAGGTGATCACCCTGGAGCACGTCGAGCCGGGGCCGGTGGTGGACATCATCCACGAGCGGCTGCTGGGCGATCTGTCCGCCGAGGGTGAGCTGCATATCCAGCTCGAGCCTTATGAAGGGCTGGCGTTGCGTATCGCCAGCATGGCGCCTGGTATCGCGCCAGTGGATGGCTGAGGGATATGCCTTTGCGCACTAAGCTCATAACCTTCGAGTAGTTGAGCGCGCCTGCGGGCGCGCCGTATTGTCCCTGTTCAGGCCGGCCATGGGTGCCGGTCACCTGCTGAGCTGAGGTAGCAATGAACGGCGAGTTTGCGATCCGCAACGAGGAGGGTGCCGAGGCGGAGTATTCATCCCGACCGATCAACTGGGAACTGGAGCAGACCGTCGCCGGCCTACGGGCGGCACGCGCCGAATGGCGCAATCACACCGGTCGCAACCCTGAGCTGGGTGGCCGTGAGCTGCCCTCGCGGCAGGCCATGGCGGTGATCCTCAACGGCCTGTGCGGGGCGCTGTTTCCCATGCGCCTGGGCCCAGCCGAGTTGCGCGAGGAAAGCGAGGACTATTACGTCGGTCATACCCTGGACCGGGCCCTGAACGCCCTGGTGGCCCAGGTGCGCATGGAGCTGCGCTATGCCGCGCGCCAGCGCGGCGAAGGTGCCGAGAATGTGGATCGCCAGGCCGTGGCCATCGTCCGCGACTTCGCTGCAGCATTACCGGCCCTGCGCCGCCTGCTCGACCAGGATGTGGTGGCCGCCTACAACGGTGACCCGGCGGCGCGCAGCGTCGATGAAGTGCTGCTGTGCTATCCCGGCGTACTGGCGGTGATCTACCACCGCCTGGCGCACCATCTGTACCGCGCCGGCCTGCCGCTGCTGGCGCGCATCGCCGCGGAAACCGCCCACGGCGCGACCGGCATCGACATTCACCCGGGTGCGCAGATCGGCCATAGTTTCTTTATCGACCATGGCACCGGCGTGGTGATCGGCGAGACGGCGATCATCGGCAACCATGTGCGCATCTACCAGGCGGTGACCCTGGGCGCCAAGCGCTTCACCAGCGACGAGAGCGGCCAGCTGCACAAGGGCCAGCCGCGTCACCCGATCGTCGAGGACGATGTGGTGATCTACGCCGGTGCCACCATCCTGGGGCGTATCACCATCGGCAAGGGCTCGGTAATCGGCGGTAACGTCTGGTTGACGCGCAGCGTCGAGCCAGGGAGTAATGTGTCCCAGGCCAGTGCTGAGCAGCGGGGTTGCTGAACCACACGGGCTTGATTCCTGTCACAGCACAGTCACACCGCTTTCATAGAATCGGCACGAGACCAAAGAGAGAGAAAGGAGAACGGAGATGGACGATTATCAGGAAGAGCTGCTCGAGACCCGTGCCCTGGAACAGGACGTGCCCGAGTTCGCCGAAGACGCCACCGAGCTCTGAGCGCGTTGGCAGGTTGGGGTAAGCCCCGGCAACGATCAAAGTAAAAGGCCCGATGCGCATGCATCGGGCCTTTTCGTTTCAGCACCGACATATGGATTTACTGCGTAAGCGCCTTGACCAGATTGCCCACATTGTTTTCCAGCTCAGCCACCGGGTCGTCGCTGTCGGTTGCCAGCACCAGCAGCGGCACGCCGGCGGCCTTCACCGCTTCGGCCACCGGCTCGGGCGGGTTGCGGTGGGTCAGCACCAGGGCCACGTCATCGGCTTGCAGGGCGCTGGTCAGTGATTTCAGGGCGTCGGCATCCCAGTCGCGGTCATCGCGGCTGTCGCTGCTGACCAGGTCGAGGTTGAGGCCGCTGACCAGGTAGTCCAGGCGATCGCTGAGGCTGTACACCGACAGGTTGTCGGCCTTGGCCAGCTCGCGCTCGCTGTGGGCGTTGAGCTTGAGCAGGCGCTGCTTGAGGGTGGCCAGGTTCTGCTCGACCTTGCCCTTGGCGTCCGGTGCCAGGCGCCCCAGGTCGGCGGCCATCACGTCGGCCATGCGGCCCATGTTGTTGATCGCCAGCCAGGGATGGCTGGCCAGGTCGTTGTCGCCGGCGCTTTCGGCCTGGATGGCGATACCCGGCAGGGCACCGTCAACCGGGCGGGCGGCATCGATCTCGACGATGCGAATGTTGCTGCGCCGGGCCATGGGGTAGAGCGGGTCTTCGGCCCACAGCGAGCGCAGGGCGATGGCCGCGTCGGCATCGACGGCGACCTTCTGCAGCCCGGTGGCACCACGCCCGGCGAAGTAGGACACCTGGCGGCTGGCCGGCAGGTTGGCCGGAGCGGCGCGCTCGATCTGCACCTGGGTGCCGTCGAGCAGGGCATTGGCCAGGCCGAAGGTGATCGGCTGCGAAACCAGCACGGTGACGTCCTTGGCGTGGGCCAGGCCCGGCAGGCTGAGGAGCAGGGCAAGGCCCAGTTGGTGGAGTCGATGGGTCATCCCAGGTTCCCTTTCAAGCTTGGTACGACGCCGCGGGCGATGGCGGCGAGGGCGAAGGCGATACCGGCGATCATGATGATCGCGGCGCCGGAGGGGATCGGCAGATCCAGCACGATAGGCAACAGGATGCCAAGCAGCGTGCTGACGGTGGCGATCAGCACCGAGAGCCAGAAGAAGCCTTTCAGCGACTGGCTGAGCAGGCGCGCGGCGGCAGCCGGAATCACCAGCAGGGCGCCGACCAGAATGGCGCCGATGACCTTGACCGCGGCCACGGTGATCAGCGTCACCAGGATCACGAACAGGTAATCCAGGCTCTTCACGGCGACGCCGCGTACCGCCGCCAGTTGCGGGTTGAAACTGGCCAGCATGATACGGTTGTACAGCGGCAGCGCCAGGCCCATGACCAGGCCACCGACCACCAGCAGCACCAGCAGGTCGGTGCCGTTGACGGTCAGCACCGAGCCGAACAGCACGTTTTCCAGAATGTGCACGTTGATGCGCCCGGCCAGCACCAGCAGCAGGCTGGCGCCCATGGCCAGGGACACCGACAGGAACACCCCGATCAGCGTATCCGGCGCCAGGCCCGTGCGGTTGCGCAGGTAGTTGAGCAGGATGCCGAACAGCAGGGCATAGCCGAACAGTGCGCCGTAGGGGCCGGTGTAGGGCTCGCCGAGCAGGATGCCGATGGCCACGCCGGTCAGCGCGGCGTGGCCCACCGCCTCGGAGAAGAACGCGAAGCGCTTGACCACCACCAGGGTGCCCAGGCCGCCCAGCACCGGGCCGATCAGCAGGCCGGCCAGCAAGGCGTTGACCACGAAGCCGTAGGCCAGCGCGGCGGGCAGGTAGCCGGCCGAGGCCCAGCCCTGGATCAGCAGGCGGAACTGTTCATAGTCGATCATGGCTGGGCGGCCTCCACGGTGCGGGCATGGGTGGAGAACAGGCCGAGCAGGCGCTCCGGCGTCAGTGCCTCGGCAGGTGGCGCATCGAACAGCACCCGGCGGCTCAGGCCGGTGACGCGGTCGGCCAGGCGCTTCACCGCTTCCAGGTCGTGCTCGATCCACAGCACGGTCATGCCGGCACGGCGCCAGTCGCCGAGCAGGCGCTCGAACACCTGGATGCCGGCTTCGTCGAGGGCCGACATCGGCTCGTCGAGCACCAGCAATTGCGGCGCCGGAATCAATCCCTGGGCCAGCAGCACGCGCTGGCGCTCACCCCCGGACAGCGCGCCCATGCGCCGTTTGCGTTTCTCCAGCATGCCGACGCGGGCCAGCGCATCGTCGATGGGCTTGCTGAAATGCTTGGACAGGCCGAGAAAGGCCGGCCGGCGCTGGCACATGGCGGCCATGAAGTCGTCCACGGTCATTGGCAGACCGCGGTCGAATTCCAGGGCCTGGGGCACGTAGCCGATGGTGCCGACGGCGCCCGGCCATTCCAGGCTGAGCGCGCCCTGATGGGGCATCTGGCCGAGCAAGGTCTTGATCAGCGAACTCTTGCCACCGCCGTTGGGGCCGACCAGGGCATGCACGCTGCCCGGGCGCACCTGAAAGGTCACGTTATCGAGGATCGAGGTGCGGCCTAGCACCAGGCTGACCTGCTGAAAGTCGAGGGTCGGGCCGATGGCTTTCACGCCCAGGTTTTCCGCCGCGGTCATTGGCCGGCTTCCTGGATGGCGCGCACCACGGTATTCATGTTGTTGGTCATTTCCTTCTCGTACTTCTCGGCGCTGTATTCGCCGTAGGAAATGTGCGACAGCGGATAGAGTTTCACGCCCGACTCGCGCTGAATGGTGTCGACGTAGGTGGACGGGAAGTCCAGCTCGGAAAAGATCACTTTCACGTCCAGCTCGCGCAGCTGATCGATGGTTTTTTTCAGCTGGCTCGGGCTCGGCTCGATGCCATGGGCCGGCTCCACCACCGCGGTGACTTCCAGGCCGAACTCACGCAGGAGGTAGTCGTAGGCGGCGTGCACGGTGGCCACCCGCAGGTCGGCGTTGGGCGCTTCGGTCAGCTGGGCAAGGGCATCGGCGCGCAGCTTGCGCAGGCGTTTGCCGTAGGCGCGGGCGTTCTGGGTGTAGGTCTTGGCGTTGTCCGGGTCGAGCTTGCCGAGTTCGCGGGCGATGTTGTTGACCTGGGCGATGGAGGCGCTGATCGACAGGAAGGTATGCGGGTTGACCACCTTGCCGGCGCCGCGGGCGGCGATGCCGGTAGCCGCCAGCAACGGCACGTTGGCGTTGGCTTCGATCACTTCGATGTCGGGCTTCTCGCTGGCGGCGATCATGCGGTCGGCGAAGTCGTCATGGCCCACACCGTTGAGCACCACCACGTCCAGCGAGCCGATGCGCTTGATGTCCTCGGCCCGCGGCTCGTAGGCGTGGGGGTTGAAACCGGCCGGAATCAGCGGCACCACCTCGGCCTTGTCGCCGACGATGTTGCTCACATAGCTGTAGTAGGGGTGCAGGGTGATGCCGATGCGCAGCTTGGCGTCGGCGGCGCTGGCGGCGCCGAGCAGCAGCAGGGCGGTCGCGCCGATGGCTAGGGCCTGTTGCCGTTTCAACGCGAGCCGCGTTGCCGCGAGAAATCTCGCCAGGCGAGGCAGAGGACGCAGGGAATGGTCATTCCCTTGCCAAGTCCTCCAACGACGCCTGGCGAGATTTCCCGCGCAACCCGAAGGGCCGGGCTCGTTTTGCCGCGATACTGCGTTTCTCGCCGGCTCATTTAGCTCACTAAACGTCGCGGCTCGTGCCTTGCCTCGCGGCAAAACGGGCGCCGGCGCGGCCGTGCGTGAAACGGGAACAGACCCTATGCGTGACAGCAGCTGGCGTGCGCGGAAAAGGCGGGAAATGGGCATGGGCGGGCGGTCTTCTGTCGAATGAGTCAAAGGTGTCAGTGGCGATGCTGCCGGGTCACACCTGCGTCGTACTGGGAGGCGATCTGCTGCCAGCCGGCAGCGATCAGGGCGGTCGCGTCGAGGCTGGCGGGGGCGCTGGCACTGTTGCGATTGAGCCAGACGTCGACCTGCTCCTGCTCGCCATCGAGGCGCATGAGCAGCGAACCGGCGACGTCCAGCGCCTGGCTGGCGCCGAAATAGGCGGCCCCGTCACCGGGCAGCAATTGCCACTGATGGTTGCCGCGGCTGGCGGCGCTGGCATCGTTGACGAACGGCGGGAAGCCTTCGTCGGCCAGCTCGGCGGGGCTCAGCAGCGCCTGCTCTTCGTCGCGGCGGATGCGGATCTCGTCGGCGGCCACCCGCAGGTCGGCGTAGATGCCCTGTTCGGCCGGCGTGAGGTCGCGGCGGGCGTCGATCTGGTGGCCGGCGATGACGGTTTCGCTGTCCGTTTCGCCATGCCAGGCGACCACCGCGCCGGCCGCCAGCACGATGAACAGACAAAGAACGAGCACGTAGAGGGTTTCATGGCCGGCACCGGCCGGCCGTACGACCTGGACTGTCATTCGATTTCCGTATGGTCGATTTCGACGATATGGCCGGGGCCGGCGTCGAACAGCACGTAGAACTCACCCTCCGGCTTCTTGAAGGTCAGGGTGGAGTCCTCGGCCAGCTTGCCGGGCACCAGAATGCTTTCGTCATAGCCGATCACATCCAGGGTCACGCCCGCGGCGCCGCTGCCATCGGAAAAACCGCCGGTGCAGCGGATGCTCTCGCCGTCGACTTCTTCGCACTGGCACATCGGGTTGTGGGCCAGGGCCAGGGCGCTGAGCGACAGCAGGGCGATACCTGCGGCGCTGCGCAGGCCAGTGGACTTGATCATGGTTTGCCTCCTTGTTGTTTCTGCAGCCACGCGACCGTGGATGGGGATGCCTGTTCGAGCGGTACGGCGGCCTGGTGCACGGAACCGTCCCAGCCCTCCATGGTGATCCACAGTTCGGCGTCGGGTTTGGTGCGCGTCGGCAGCGGCACGGTGGCGCCCATGCGGTAGGCGCTGCCAAAGAAGATACCACCGGCGGCGCGCAGGCTGCGTGGCTTGCCGATGCGCAGGTAGGTGGCCTTGACCTCGCCGATGCATGCCTTGCACAGCGCGCCGGTAAAGGTCTTCATGTAGCCGGCCGGGCCGTCGAGCTCCGGCGGCGCGGCACGGAATTCGGCCAGGGTGATCGACCAGGGGCCGACCGGCACTTCGCCGACGGTGCGCTCGCCCAGGCCGCTGGTGCCACGAAACAGCGCGACGTCGGCGAAGTACCTGGGCATGAACCCCAGCGGGATGAGTACCAGCAGGATATTGATGTGGAAGCGCCACTTGTACCACAAGCGGCTCAGCGGCGAGGCGGGTTGTGCTGCCACGGCCTTGCTCATGCCTTGACCTCCCCAGTGTCGATTGCAGTGTCGCGATCGCGCACCCGCGCCGGGCGCTTGATCACCTTGGCGGTGGCCTGAGCGGTACGCTTGGTCCAGATCAGCAGGCCGCTGAGCACCATCATGCTCAGCACCAGGCCGAAGAAGAACCAGATCATCTTCACCCACAGGCCGCCGAAGTCACCGGTGTGCAAGGGGCGCATGGACTCGGTGACGAACTCCAGCTTGGAGCGATCCTCGAGCAAGCGCTGCTGAGCCACTTCGCCGGTGTAGGGGTTGATCGAGGCGCTCTGCATCATCAGCGGATACCAGCCGCGGCCACCGACGGCGATATGGTCATAGGCATTGCTGGGCAGGCGGGTGAAGCTGACGTCCAGGCTCGGTACCTTGCTGATGGCGATGCGTGCCGCTTCGTCCACGTCGAGCATCGGGATCGGCTCGCCGGGCCGCACGATGGGCACGTCTTCGCGGGCCACCACAGCGGGCACGCCTTCGGTGGAGATGGAAATCTGGTTGTCGAACAGGATCGCCTGGATCAGGAACCAGATGCCGGTGATCGATACCACGGCGATGAACCAGATCGACCAGATACCGCTCAGGCGATGGAAGTCGCCCCAGAATATCCGCGCGCCCTGGTTGAAGCGCAGGCGCGGTTTGAAGAAGCCTTTCCAGAATTTCTTGTACACCACCAGGCCGGTGATCAGCGACAGCAGCATGGGGATGCCCATCATCGACACCAGGTACCAGCCCCAGCTGAAACCATTGGTGAAGGGCACCAGCCACCAGCCGTGCAGGGCACGGGTGAACTGGCGGAAATCGAACTCCGGGCTGACGCCCTGGATGGCGCCGGTGTAGGGGTTGACGTAGAGGGTCGGGTTGCTGCCGTCGGGGTAGCTGACCCGGGCGGTGAGGGCGAAGTGCGATTCGTCCGGGCGGGTGATGGACTGCACCACCAGCTCCGGCTCGGCTTTCCTGATCTCGGCGAGTACCTGGCCAAAGGTCAGCAGTTCGGCGTCGTCCGATGGCTTGCTGGCGCGCACGTCCGGATTGGCCAGCCAGACGATTTCCTGGCTGACCACCGCCAGGGTGCCGGTGACGCAGACGATCAGCACGAAGAACCAGATGGGCAGGGCGAGCCAGCTGTGCACCAGGAACCAGATTTTTGAACGCGACTTCTTGGACATGAATATCAGTCTTGTCTGAGCCCTCCCGTGCGCGGCACGGAGAGCGATTTAGGTACGAACGAAACCTCGCCGGCCCGACGGCCGGCAAGGAGAACAAACCGATAGGGTGCTCGCCGGGGCGGGCACCACTGGATCGGTCATCTACTAGGACGGATGAGAAGCGTAAAACCCGCAGCTGCAAATGAAAATAGTTATTTCATAGATTCAGATGTGTTGCCGCTCTGCCGCAAGAGTCGACGCATCTCCCCGGGCGGGCACTCGAGCCAGCGTTTGAAGGCGCGCTGAAAGGCCTCCGCGGAGGCGAAGCCGAGCAGGTAGGCGATCTCGCCGAAACTCAGCTCGGTGTCGCGCACGTAGGCGAGGGCCAGGTCGCGCCGGGTCTCGTTGACGATGGTGCTGAAGCGCGTGCCTTCTTCGGCCAGACGCCGGCGCAGGGTCCAGGCTGGCAGCTGCAGTTGGCGGGCGATATCGTCCATGTCCGGCTCTCGCCCATGCAGGCGCGGGCCGAGCAGCTGGATGACGCGATCACGCATGTTTTGCGGCCGTGTCAGCCTTTGCAGTTCTTGCTCGCAAAGTTGTAACAATTCATTCCAGGTGCCCGGGCAGTGCAGCGGATTGCTTAGATTGAGCGCCTGCAGGTCGAGGCGGATGCCGTTGAAGTCGGCTTCGAAGACGGCCGGGCAACCGAATTCCAACGGGTAGCGCTCGGCGTAGTCGGGGGCCGCGAATTCCAGCTGCAGCGCCTGGGCGGGCAGCGGCGTATGGGCGAGGGCGCCCAGTTGCTGCAGCCAGGCGGCCAGTACGGTGTCGACCACGAAGCGGTTGTAGGCGTTGTAGGGGCCAATGGAGTGAAAACGCAGCCAGGCGCCGCTGCTGTCTTCCAGCAGGCTGGAACGGCCTCGATAGTTGGCGGCATAGAGCGCCTCGAAGCGGATCAGCGTGCGGGCGGCTTCGCGCACCGTGGGCGCCTGGCCCGCGGCGATGCCGGCCAGGCCCAGGCGATGCAGGTAGGCGAAGCGGCCCATCAGCAGGCCGAGGGCCGGCTCGCCGGTCTGCACGATGGCGGCATGGCCCAGGTGCATGTAGCGCGGGATCGACAGCCGCGCGCGGGGCTCGGCCAGGCGCGCGGCATCGAAACCGTAGTGTTCGAGCAGCGGCCGCGAGGCATGGCCCAGGTGCTCGACGGCATCGGCCAGGCTGTGCAGGTAGCCGACGGAGAGGTCGCCCAGGCGGATGGCGGCAGGTTTCATCAGCGTGCGTCCCAAGGAAGTTCGCCAGCCTAGCTCGGCGATTGGCGCAGTGCCAGTCGGCTGTCACTTTTGATCATTGATTTGTCATTTATGATCATTGAGCAGGCGCATCTGCTTCACTATCGTCTGTGCCATACGACCGCTGCCCGCGCAGGCTGCGGCAATTCCGTGACCGACGCCGATGGACCTGACCATGACCGCCTACCCGCACCTGCTCGCGCCCCTGGATCTGGGCTTCGTGACCCTCAAGAACCGTACCCTGATGGGCTCCATGCACACCGGGCTGGAAGAGAAGCCGGGCGGTTTCGAGCGCATGGCGGCCTACTTCGCCGAGCGCGCCCGTGGCGGTGTCGGCCTGATGGTCACCGGCGGCATCGCGCCGAACGAAGAAGGTGGCGTGTATGCCGGCGCGGCGAAGCTGAGCACGCCCGAAGAAGCGGACAGGCACCGCATCGTCACCGAGGCGGTGCATGGCGCAGGTGGCCTGATCTGCATGCAGATCCTGCATGCCGGCCGCTACGCCTACAGCCCCAAGCAGGTGGCGCCCAGCGCCATCCAGGCGCCGATCAACCCGTTCAAGCCCCAGGAGCTGGATGAGGCGGGCATCGAGAAGCAGATCGCCGACTTCGTCAACTGCGCCGTGCTGGCCCAGCAGGCCGGCTATGACGGCGTGGAGATCATGGGTTCCGAGGGCTACTTCATCAACCAGTTCCTGGTGGCCCACACCAACCAGCGCAACGATCGCTGGGGCGGCAGCTACGCCAACCGCATGCGCCTGCCGGTGGAGATCGTGCACCGGGTGCGCGAGGCGGTGGGCAGCGACTTCATCATCATTTACCGGCTGTCGATGCTCGACCTGGTCGAGGGCGGCAGCAGCTGGGACGAGATCGTGGTGCTGGCCAAGGCCATCGAGGCGGCGGGCGCCACGCTGATCAACACCGGTATCGGCTGGCACGAGGCGCGTATTCCGACCATTGCCACCAAGGTGCCGCGCGCCGCCTTCACCAAGGTCACCGCCAAGCTGCGCGGCGAGGTGCAGATTCCCCTGGTCACCACCAACCGCATCAACACCCCGGAAGTGGCCGAGCAGGTGCTGGCCGAGGGCGATGCCGACATGGTGTCGATGGCGCGGCCGTTCCTCGCCGACCCCGAGTTCGTCAACAAGGCTGCCGCCGGTCGCGCCGACGAGATCAACACCTGTATCGGCTGCAACCAGGCGTGCCTGGACCATACCTTTGGCGGCAAGCTGACCACCTGCCTGGTCAACCCGCGGGCCTGCCACGAAACCGAGCTCAACTACATCCCCACCCGTACGGTGAAGAAGATCGCCGTGGTCGGCGCCGGCCCGGCTGGGCTCGCCGCCGCCAGCGTGGCCGCCGAGCGCGGGCATCGCGTCACCCTGTTCGATGCGGCCGGAGAGATCGGTGGCCAGTTCAACGTGGCCAAGCGCATCCCGGGCAAGGAGGAATTCCATGAAACCCTGCGCTACTTCAAGCGCAAGCTGGAAACCACCGGCGTGGAGCTGCGCCTTAACACCCGGGTGAGCGCTGCGGATCTGCTCGCCGGTGGCTTCGACGAGCTGATCCTGGCCACCGGCATCGTGCCGCGCACCCCGGCCATCCCAGGTGTCGAGCATGCCAAGGTGATCAGCTACCTGGACGCCATCCTGGGGCGCAAGCCGGTGGGCCAGCGCGTGGCGGTGATCGGCGCCGGTGGCATCGGTTTCGACGTCAGCGAATTCATCACCCACGCCGGCCCGGCCACCAGCCTGGACCGCGAGGCGTTCTGGAGGGAGTGGGGCATCGATCCGGCCCTGCAGGCCCGTGGCGGCGTCGCTGGCGTGCAACCCCAGGTCGAGCCGGCGGCGCGCCAGGTGTTCCTGCTGCAACGCAAGAAGAGCAAGGTCGGCGACGGCCTGGGCAAGACCACCGGCTGGATCCACCGTGCGGGCCTGAAGAACAAGCAGGTGCAGATGATCAACGCCGTCGAATACCTGCAGATCGACGACCATGGGCTGCACCTGCGCGTGGCCGAGGGCGAGCCCCAGGTGCTGCCGGTGGACACGGTGATTCTCTGCGCCGGCCAGGACCCGCTGCGCGAACTGCAGGACGAGCTGGTTGCCGGCGGCGCGTCTGTGCACCTGATCGGCGGCGCTGACGTGGCCGCCGAGCTGGATGCCAAGCGCGCCATCAATCAAGGCTCGCGGTTGGCGGCAGAACTCTAGGAACCTGTTCATGATCTTTTCAGGCGACATTGAAGAGGCTGCTGCAAGGCAGAAGCGGACATTGAGCTTCAAGCCGCAAGCCTCAAGCTGCAAGAACAAGCTAGAGCACTGCGGACTGCTTCTAACTCGTAGCTTGGGGCTTGCAGCTTGCGGCTGCTTCCGCGACTTTGCAGTCAAAGCGCTGAAGTCGAGCCGAAATATCGTGGACAGGCTCTAGGCTTTTTACTTTCGCCAGGCGGCTGCTAGGGAGCCGGTCACAGTTCGAACACACCGTTCGTCCTGCGGCTGAATGACTGCCAACCGGGTCACACAGCCTGTAATGGGTTCTCGCCTAGACTTGCCTGGTTGGCGTTTCGTTGCGCCAGCTGATTTGCAGTCGAGCACCGTCATTACCTGTGGAGAACATCGATGAGCAAGCCGCAACTGATCGAGGCCGTGATGTTCTTCGCCCCGGACGGCAGCATCGGCAGGCAGATGTTCTACGCCGAATTCGAGACTCTGCTCGATGGCCTGGTGAAAATGCCGACCCTGGCCGACGAGCAGGTCCGGGCCGCGTACGTGGTGATCAATGGCCGCCTGCAGGTTCGCTCGGCGGTGTTCTTCTACCTGGATTTCGACGAAAGCGGCGCGCCAGACGCCGGCTGGAACATCCCCCTGCAGCAGATGGCCGAACGTGCCGGCCGTGGTCCCGACCTGGGCGGCGGGCCGATTCGCCTGGCCTGCCGTAGCCAGTGCCCGGTGTCCTGGCACCAGATGCACCTCTGGGACCCCAGCCTGGTACCCGGCAACAACGACCTGGCCACCCTGCGTGACACGGTGCGAGCCAACAGCCTCGGCATCCTCATGCAGGAAGAAGAGACCCCTGCCGTGACGCCCGAACGGCTGCAGATGGCCTCGGAAGATCAATGGTACGCCGTCGATTCATCCCGTGACCTGGCCGAGAAGCTCGCCGAGCGGCTGTCCCACGACTACCGGCAGAAGGCTGCGCAACTGGTTCGCCAGCAGCGCGAGCGCCTCGCTGCCCTGGCCCGCGAGCACCAGGCCGAGTTGGCCCGCGCTGCCACCCAGAGCAGCGGGCAAGTGGCCGAATTGCAGGGGCAGATTCTGGCCCTGCGCCAGGCGCTGCGGCAGCAGGAGGGGCTCAACCAGAACCTCAAAGCCCAGCTGGCCGAGCAACGGCAAGCGCAGCAGAGCGAACGCGAGGAGATGGCGGTGCGGATGCGCGCCGCCGAGCGCCATGCGCGCACCGAGCGCGAGATCCTGCGCGAACAGTTCGACGAAGAGTTGCGCGCGCGCATTCTCGCGACCCAGGCTGCGGCCGAGGAGCAGGCGCGCCGCCGTGAGGGCGAGGCCGCCCAACGCGGCGCCAGCCAGGTGCTCGAGCGCCTGGCCGCACAGGGCGTGGTGTTCGTGGTGTTCCATCCGGGCGCCGGGCACCTGACCGTGCCGCTGCAGGATGTCGACCGCTACCTGGCCGGCCCGCTGGCCTATGCCGCGAGCAAGTGCTTCGTGCCGGAAAGCCAGTACCGCCAATGGCTGGAACATTACCAGCGGCCGCGCTGCGAAGGCCGGCAGGCGGACGGCCAGCGCTGCGACGTCGCGCTCGAGCGGGTCGAGACGCCTGGACGCTTCGTGGCCGGCGAATCCAACTGCTGCATGCTGCACAAGAGTGCCCGCCTGCGTACCGTGGGTTAAACTGGCGGCCTTTCCGGGCCGCCTCTTCATGACCTCGATTCCACTCTCTGCCATCCGCGCCTGGCATCCCCAGGCACCCCTGCAGCGCCTGCATTTCGACTGGCTGGCAGGCGTCGAGCTGGCGGTATTGCGCCTGGACCTGATCGATCCGCTGATCAGCGGCAACAAGGGGTTCAAGCTCGCCCCCCATCTGCGCCGTGCCATTGAGCAGGGCGCGAGCGGCATCCTTAGCCCTGGCGGCGCTCACTCCAATCATCTGCATGCCCTGGCCGCCGCCGGCCAGCGCTTTTCCTTCGCCACCGTCGGCCTCTTGCGCGGCCACCCTCAGGACACACCGACCGTCGAGGATTTGCAGCGCTTCGGCATGCAGCTGCACTGGCTGGGCTACGGCGGCTACCGGGAACGGCATCGCGCCGGGTTCTGGGCGCCGTGGCAGGCACGCTACCCGGGCTTCATGCCGGTGCCCGAAGGCGGTGGCGGGTTGCCGGGCGCCCTGGGCTGTGCGCAGTTGCCTGCCATGGTGGCTGCGCAATTGCCGGCGCTTGGCTGGGGCGATTACCACGGCTGGTGGCTGGCCGCCGGTACCGGCACCACCCTGGCCGGGCTGGTGATCGGCGAGGGCGGGCAGCGTACCGTGCATGGCGCCCTGGCGGTGCCCCTGGACCACGGTGTGCCGAAACAGGTGCAGGCGCTGCTGGCCGAGGCGGGGCGCGATAACGCCGGGTACCGGCTGCTGGCGGCCTGTCGCGGCGGTTTCGCGCGGCAGGACGCCGAGTTGCTGGCCTTTATGGCGCACTGCGAGGCACAGAGCGGTTTGCCCCTGGAGCCGCTGTACACCGCCAAGGCGCTGCTGGCGCTGCGTGAGGCCATCGAACGAGGCGAGATCTGCGCCGGTACACGGCTGATCTTCGTGCATACCGGTGGCTTGCAGGGCCGGCGGGCCGCGTTGGCTGCCGCGTCAGGCCGTTGAGGGCGGCACCGCACCCGGTTCGGTACCGCTGCACGGCCAGTCATCGGCGACCAGAAAGATCCGCTGGCGCTCGGCGAGCGAGCCGCTGCCATCGGGCTGCAGATCGACCAGCAGCTGGGCACCGGCGTCCACCGGCAGCGTGTCCAGCCATGCCTGCAACTGACTGTCGGACCAGCCCTGCGTCGCCGGCAGTTTCGCCGGGGCCAGCCAGGCACTGCGCGGCAGCGGTTGCCAGCGGGCATCCGTATGCTCGGCCTGCAGCGCCGCCCATTGACGGCGGTGCAGCCAGCGCCCGCGCAAGTGCGCCGGCTCGGCTCCCGGCGGTGGCGCATGATCCTTACCATGGGGGTAGAACAGATAGCCACCCAGCCACATCGAGGCCTGGATCGGCGCGTCGGTTAGCGCCTGCAAGGTCTCCCGCGCTTCGGAAGAAGCCGACAAGGGCAACTGGTGGCTCGCGAGGTGTCCGAGCTTGAGATCCAGCCGATCGCGACCGCCCGGGCCGATCCAGTGGTTTGGCGCCAGCGGCGGTTGGCCCAGATAGAGTTTGATCGCCAGCTCCACGTGGTGCACGCCGCTGGCATCGCGCAACAGCAGATCCAGCTCGCCCAGGGTGTGGCCGCCCTGACGAATCGGCAGGTTGGCGGCCAGCACCTCGATAGCGGGCGCCGCCTGCAGGGCGAACTGCCACAGGCGCTCGTAATAGAGGCCCAGGCGGCGTACCGAACTGCGCGACAACCATTGGTGCAGGGCTTGCGGCGTCTGGTCCTGGCGCCGCAACCAGTCGGCCAGCAGGCCAGGTTCGGCAGCCCAGCCCGAGTCGGCCAGCGGGTGGCGCTGCGGCCAGGGCGTATGTGCCAGCAGCGGCGGGGACAGCAGCGTCCAGGCCAGATCACGCACGGCAGGTTCGCTGAGGTGGCGGGGCAGGTCGACAAGGGCGGCGAAGGGGTTCATCGCTGCAGCATAGGTCTTTAGCAGGCCGTTGAAAAACTACCTCGGCTTTGGCGTCCTGCGTCGCTCTACCCCCTGCATCCATGCAGTGGTGCGTGGCCATTGCTGCCTTAAAAACAGCCTCGCGTGCGAGTCCAGGCTAGGCGCCCCCGCCAAAATACTCATGTACAACTCGTACACTCCGCTTGCGGGCCAGCCTTCGGCTGTAACGCCGCTGCGCTACGTTTCGGCTGTTTTTGCGGGGCCGCTATCGGTACTGCACCGGCTGCCTCGCCTACGTTTTTCAACGGCCTGCTAGGCCCGTCGACGTCAGGGTTTGCTGGTGCGATGAGCTTTCACCCATAATCGGGCGACTAGAGCCAAAGCCTTGCGGGAGCCCCATGGAGCAGTTTCGAAATATCGGCATCATCGGCCGCCTGGGCAGCACCCAGGTGCTCGACACCATTCGCCGCCTGAAGAAATTCCTGCTCGAGCGTCAGTTGCACGTGATTCTCGACGACAGCATCGCCGAAGTACTGCCGGGCCATGGCCTGCAGACCTCGGCACGCAAGCACCTGGGTGAGTTCTGCGACCTGGTGATCGTGGTCGGTGGCGACGGCAGCATGCTCGGCGCCGGTCGCGCCCTGGCCCGCCACAAGGTGCCGGTGCTGGGCATCAACCGTGGCAACCTGGGCTTTCTCACCGATATCCGCCCGGACGAGCTGGAATCCAGGGTCGCCGAGGTGCTGGAAGGCAATTACCTGACCGAGAACCGCTTTCTGCTGGAGACCGAAGTGCGCCGGCATTCCGAGGCGATCGGCCAGGGCGATGCGCTCAACGACGTGGTGCTGCACCCGGGCAAGTCCAACCGGATGATCGAGTTCGAGCTGTATATCGATGGCCAGTTCGTATGCAGCCAGAAGGCCGACGGCCTGATCGTCGCCACGCCGACCGGCTCCACCGCCTACGCGCTGTCGGCGGGCGGGCCGATCATGCACCCCAAGCTCGATGCCATCGTGGTGGTGCCCATGTACCCCCACACGCTGTCCAGCCGGCCCATCGTGGTGGATGGCAACAGCGAGCTGAAGATCGTCGTCTCCAAGGACCTGCAGCTCTATCCGCAGGTGTCGTGCGACGGCCAGAACCATTTCACCTGCGCGCCGGGCGACACCATCACCGTGCGCAAGAAATCCCAGAAGCTGTGCCTGATCCATCCGCTGGATCACAACTACTACGAGGTCTGCCGTACCAAACTGGGTTGGGGTAGCCGACTCGGCGGAGGCGACTGATGCAGCTCGATCCGTCTCGCGGTTACGACCTGATCGGTGATGTGCACGGGTGCGCCAATACCCTGGTGCGCCTGCTCGAACGTATGGGTTATCGCCGCCAGGACGGCGTATGGCGGCACCCCCAGCGCATGGCGATCTTTCTCGGCGACCTGATCGACCGCGGCCCGCGCATTCGCGAAGCCGTGCATCTGGTGCACGACATGGTGCGCGCCGGCGAGGCGCTGTGCATCATGGGCAACCACGAATTCAACGCCCTGGGCTGGATGACCCCGGCGCCACCGGGCAGTGGGCGCGCCTTCGTACGCGAGCACACGGCGCGGCACGAGCGGCTGATCGGCGAGACGCTGCGGCAGTTCCAGGCCTACCCGGACGAATGGCGTGACATGCTGGCCTGGTTCTACGAACTGCCGCTGTTTCTCGATGCCGGCCATTTTCGCGTGGTGCACGCCTGCTGGGACGAGGCCATGATCGCCTCGCTGCGCGGGCAGTTCCCCAGTGGCTGCATCGACGAACACTTCCTGCAGGCCTCGGCGGTGCCCGGCAGCTTCGCCTGCACGGTGCTCGACCGGCTGCTGCGCGGCACCGACATGCGCCTGCCCGGCGGGCTGACAATGACCAGCAGCGACGGCTTCACCCGCTCGTTCTTTCGCACCAAGTTCTGGGCCGGCAACCCGCTGACCTACGGCGACGTGCAGTTCCAGCCCGACCCGCTGCCCGAGCAGGTCGCCTGCCTGCCCCTCAGTGAAGAGGACAAGGCGCAGCTGCTGACCTACGGCCCCGAGCAGCCGCCGCTGTTCGTCGGCCACTACTGGCGCAGCGGTACGCCGGCGCCGATCTGCGCGAACATCGCCTGCCTGGACTACAGCGCGGTGATGTACGGCAAGCTGGTGGCCTATCGGCTGGATCAGGAAATCCGTCTGGATCCGGCCAAGTTCGTCTGGGTGGAAGTGGAACGGCCGGGGCCGGCGCGATGAGCCCGGTGATCGCCCTGCGCGCGCCGCTGGAGCAGGACCTGGCGGCGTTCATCAGCTTGCTGGCCAGGCTGGGTGTGCCGCACCGGGTGGCCGAGCAGGGCAACGAGCAGGTGCTCTGGGTGCCGGACGAAGAGATCGCTGCCCAGGTACGCGAGCTGTATGCACGGGCGCCCGCGGGCGATCCGAATCCGCAGCCACTGCGCCCGCCGCTTGCCAGCACGCGGCCGGGCATCGCCGCCGGGGCCAGGCGCAGCCCGCTGACCCTGGTGGTGCTGGCGCTGACCCTGCTGGTCGCGGTGTTGACTTGGGGCGGTGAAGACTACGACGTGGTGCGCTGGCTGAGCTTCGTCGACTTCCATATCGACGGGCAGTACATCTATTTCGGCACCTTCGCCCAGGCCCTCGACAGCGGCCAGTGGTGGCGCCTGCTGACGCCCATGCTGCTGCACTTCGGCATCCTCCACTTGACGATGAACAGTCTGTGGTACTGGGAGCTGGGGCGGCGTATCGAGGCACGCCAGGGCGCGTTGATGCTGTTGCTGCTGACCCTGTGGTTCGGCCTCGCTGCCAACGTGGCGCAGTACCTCTACGGCGGGCCGGCGCTGTTCGGCGGTTTGTCCGGCGTGCTCTACGGGCTGCTCGGCCACTGCTGGTTGTTCCAGCTGCTGGCGCCGAATGCGGCGTACCGGCTGCCACGTGGCGTGCTGGTGAGCATGCTGGTGTGGCTGTTGATCTGCATGACCGGGGTGTTCGAGCTGCTGCAGTTCGGTGCCATCGCCAACGCTGCCCATGTGGGCGGGCTGGTCGCCGGCTGCCTCACCGGTGCCATCGGTGGGCTGCTGGCTCGCCAGCTGGCGCGGCGCTGAGCGTCGCCAGCGCCTCGGCTTGGCGGGTCAGATAGGGTAGAATCAGCGCTTTTCCAGCCCTGGAGTCAGCCATGTCCTCCTTCGTCGAATTGATCCGCAACATCACCCCGGACGTGTATGAAAGCCTCAAGCTGGCCGTGGAGATCGGCAAGTGGCCGGATGGCCGCAAGCTGACCCAGGAGCAGAAAGAGCTGAGCCTGCAGGCGATGATCGCCTGGGAGATCGAGAACCTGCCCGAGGATCAGCGCACCGGTTACATGGGCGCGTCCGAATGTGCCTCGAAATCCGAGCCCGTCCCGAACATCCTGTTCAAGTCCTCGGAAACCCTGCACTGATGTTCGAAGTAGCCCGCGGCGCCCTGAGTAAGATGGCCACCACACTCGATGCGCCAGTGCAGTATGCGTTTCGCCTCGGTGACGAGCAGATCGCCGTCAACCCGATGATCGGCAAGACCCTGCGCCTGGAATTTCTCGGCGCCATCCATTGCAGCCACTGCGGCCGCAAGACCAAGACCAGTTTCAGCCAGGGCTACTGCTACCCCTGCATGCAGAAGCTGGCCCAGTGCGACCTGTGCATCATGAGCCCCGAGCGCTGTCACTACGACGCCGGCACCTGCCGTGATCCCGTTTGGGGCGAGCAGTTCTGCATGACCGACCACGTGGTGTACCTGGCCAACTCTTCAGGCATCAAGGTCGGAATCACCCGCGCCACGCAGATTCCCACCCGCTGGATCGACCAGGGCGCCACCCAGGCGCTGCCGATCATGCGCGTCGCCACCCGTCAGCAGTCCGGTTTCGTCGAGGATCTGCTACGCAGCCAGGTGGCGGACAAGACCAACTGGCGCGCACTGCTCAAGGGCGATGCGGCGCCGGTCGATCTGCTGTACGTGCGTGAGCAGATCTTCGATGCCTGTGCAGGCGGCATCACCGCGCTGCAACAGCGGTTCGGCCTGCAGGCCGTGCAGCCGCTCAACGAGCAGAGCGTGGTGGAGATCCGTTACCCGATCGAGGGCTATCCGGCCAAGATCACCAGTTTCAACCTGGACAAGAACCCCATCGCCGAAGGCACGCTACTCGGCATCAAGGGCCAGTACCTGATGTTCGACACGGGCGTCATCAACATCCGCAAGTACACCGCCTACCAATTAGCCATAAGCTGCAAGCCACAAGCTGCAAGCTGATGGAAACCCGACTTGCAGCTTGAAGCTCGTAGCTTGAAGCTGCCTCGAAGAGGCCTCCCATGCGCACCGAACAATCGAAGACCATCTACCTCAAGGACTATCAGGCGCCGGATTACCTGATCGACGAAACCCACCTGACCTTCGAGCTGTTCGAGGATCACACCCTGGTGCATGCCCAGCTGGTGATGCGCCGCAACCCGCAGCTGCCCGCCGCGCTGCCGGCGCTGGTGCTCGATGGTCAGCAGCTTGAGCTGCTTCATCTCAAGCTCGACGATCGCGAGCTGGGTGCCGGCGACTATCAGCTGACCGAAAGCACGCTCACCGTGCAGCCGACCCAGGCCAGCTTCGTCATCGACAGCACCGTGCGCATCCACCCGGAAAGCAACACCGCGCTGGAAGGGCTGTACAAGTCCAGCGGCATGTTCTGCACCCAGTGCGAAGCCGAGGGTTTCCGCAAGATCACCTATTACCTCGACCGCCCGGACGTGATGAGCAGCTTCACCACCACCCTGAGCGGCGACAAGCAGAAGTACCCGATCCTGCTTTCCAACGGCAACCCGATCGCCAGCGGCGAGGAGGGCGATGGCCGGCATTGGGCGACCTGGGAAGACCCGTTCAGGAAGCCGGCCTACCTGTTCGCCCTGGTCGCCGGTGACCTGTGGTGCGTGGAAGACAAGTTCACCACCCTGAGCGCCCGCGAGGTGACGCTGCGCATCTACGTCGAGCCGGAGAACATCGACAAGGTGCAGCACGCCATGGACAGCCTGAAGAAGTCCATGAAGTGGGACGAAGAGGTGTATGGCCGTGAGTACGACCTGGACATCTTCATGATCGTCGCGGTCAACGACTTCAACATGGGCGCCATGGAGAACAAGGGCCTCAACATCTTCAACTCCAGCGCCGTGCTGGCCCGTGCCGAAACCGCCACCGACGCCGCCCACCAGCGCGTCGAGGCGATCGTCGCCCACGAGTACTTCCACAACTGGTCCGGCAACCGGGTGACCTGCCGCGACTGGTTCCAGCTATCGCTCAAGGAAGGCTTCACGGTGTTCCGTGACGCCGCCTTCTCGGCGGACATGAACTCGCCGACGGTCAAGCGCATCCAGGACGTCGCCTACCTGCGTACCCACCAGTTCGCCGAAGACGCCGGCCCCATGGCCCACCCGGTACGCCCGGACGCGTACATGGAAATCTCCAACTTCTACACCCTGACCATCTACGAGAAGGGCGCCGAAGTGCTGCGCATGATCCAAACCCTGCTGGGCGCCGAGGCGTTCCGCAAGGGCTCGGACCTGTACTTCGAGCGGCACGATGGCCAGGCCGTGACCTGCGACGATTTCGTCAAGGCCATGGAAGATGCCAGCGGTATCGACCTGACCCAGTTCAAGCGCTGGTATACCCAGGCCGGCACGCCGCGCCTGGCGGTCAGCGATAGCTACGATGCCGCCGCCAGGACCTACACCCTGACCTTTACCCAGAGCTGCCCGGCCACGCCGGGGCAGAGCGAGAGCAGCAAGCTGCCGTTCGTGATCCCGGTGGAGCTGGGCCTGCTGGACGGGCAGGGCAATGACCTGCCGCTGCGCCTGCAGGGCGAAGCCGCTGCAGTGGGCAGCAACCGCGTGCTGTCGATCACCGAGGCGCAGCAGTCGTTCACCTTCGTGGATATCGCCGAGAAGCCGCTGCCGTCGTTGCTGCGCGGCTTCAGTGCGCCGGTCAAGCTGAGCTTCGCCTACGACCGCGACCAGCTGATGTTCCTGATGCAGCACGACAGCGACGGCTTCAACCGCTGGGAAGCCGGCCAGCAGCTCAGCGTGCAGGTGTTGCAGGAGTTGATCGGCCAGTACCAGCGCGGCGAAGCGCTGATGCTCGATGGGCGTTTGGTCAGCGCACTGCGCAGCCTGCTGCAGGATGGCAGTCTGGATCAGGCCATGGTCGCCGAGATGCTCTCGCTGCCGGGCGAGGCCTACCTCACCGAAATCAGCGAGGTGGCTGACGTCGACGCCATTCATGGCGCCCGCGAGTTCGCTCGCCAGCAGCTGGCCGAGGCGCTGTTCGAGCCCCTGTGGCAGCGCTATCAGGCCAACCGCGAGATTTCGCGCAACACGCCTTATGTCGCCGAGGCCGAGCACTTTGCCCGCCGCGCGCTGCAGAACATCGCGCTGTCCTATCTGATGCTCGGTGACCAGCCCCAGGTGCTGGCCGCAGCCCTCGATCAATTCGAGACCAGTGACAACATGACCGAGCGCCTGACCGCCCTGGCGGTATTGGTCAACTCGCCTTTCGAGGCCGAGCGCAGCAAGGCGCTCGAAGCCTTCGCCGAGCAGTTCAAGGACAACGCCCTGGTCATGGACCAGTGGTTCAGTGTGCAGGCCGCCAGCACCTTGCCCGGTGGCCTGGCCCGCGTGCAGGCGTTGATGGAGCACCCGGCGTTCACCCTGAAGAACCCCAACAAGGTGCGCGCGCTGATTAGCGCATTCGCCGGGCAGAACCTGGTGAACTTCCATGCCATCGACGGTAGCGGCTACCGCTTCCTGGCTGACCAGGTGATAGTGCTCAATGCGCTGAACCCGCAGATCGCCTCGCGCCTGCTGGCGCCGCTGACCCGCTGGCGCAAATACGGCGCCGAGCGCCAGGCGCTGATGAAGGCCCAGCTGGAGCGCATCCTCGCCTCCGGTGAACTGTCGCCCGACGTTTACGAAGTCGTCAGCAAGAGCCTCGCCTGAGGCTTTGCCTGGAGCGGCGTCGGCCGCTTCGGGCAGCCGCTGCTGCATGTCCCTCCGGCGTCCATTCTGGACGCCATCAGCCCCACCGTGGTGCCCCTGGCGTTGTTACCAGCAGATTGCGTGGTAACAATTTTCTGTTACCTCAGGGAATGAAAAGCTAACGCTGCGTTCGGCGACGCACTTAATATCGCGGCCGCTTTGGTGATGCTGGCATTTAGCCGGGTTTTTTTTTGCCTCCCATGCGGCGTTCCGACAGCGTGCTGAAAGCCTTTGTAAGCGATTCTAGGTCGATAACGGGCCATTGCTGATCAGTGGCCGACCAGTCACAAAGAGACGCTACGGAGCTGCTCTAGAAAAGCGCTTTCAGCTAATACGATCGTTTGAATTGGCACCAAGGTTGCACTGCACAGGGCAGTGACGCCGGTCAGTTCAAGGTCATCAACGGGTGCCTCGTCAGGGGCTCGCCAGGCCCGCCGGGAAAGTGGGCCGTAACGAACAATGACCGTCTGTCTGCGGAGTAGTGATTCAATGCGTATCAGGTCCCTTGAGCAGGCCCAGCGGGCAAGATCCGGTTTTGCCCTGGCGGGCATGCTGCCGTTGCTGGCTGCCGCGCCCGTGCAGGCGGTGGAGTTCAGCTTTGCCGATAACGAGGTCAGCGGTTCGCTGGACACCACGTTGTCCTATGGGCAGCTGTGGCGTGTGCAGGGGCAGAGCCGGGGCAACGACGACGTCAACGTCAATGACGGCAACCGCAACTTCGATACCGGCCTGGCCTCGGAAGTGTTCAAGATCACCTCGGATCTTGAGATGAATTACCAGAACTACGGCCTGTTCGTGCGCGGCACGGCGTTCTATGACACGCAGATCATGGACAAGCGCAACGACTTCTACAGCGGCAACCGCAGCGCTCAGCCCAGCCAGAACACCCCCAACGATGACAGCTTCACCCGCGACACCCGCCACAAGGCCGGGCGCGATGCGCAGATTCTCGATGCGTACGTTTACGCCAACTGGGATGTCGCCGAGCGCCCGCTCAGCGTTCGCCTGGGGCGCCAGGTGTTCAACTGGGGCGAGGGTGTGTTCTACCGCGGTGGCGTGAATGCCAGCAACCCGGTGGATGGCGCACGGTTCCGCCTGCCTGGCGCGGAGATAAAGGAAGTGCTGATTCCCGTCGAGGCCGTCAGCTTCAATATCGGCCTGACCGACAACCTGTCGATGGAAGCCTTCTACCAGTTCAAATGGAAGGAAAGCGCCATAGACCCGGTGGGCAGCTACTTCGCCGAGACCGATCTGTTCGCCGAGGGGGGCGATACGGCCTATGCCCGCAATCCAGCGCTGGGCAGCGCCGCCTTCCGCAGCAACTATGCCGGCCTGACCGCCCTTGGCGCTGGTGGGCTGCAGGGCACTGACTACCTCGACAGCAACGGTTACTTCAAGGTCGCCTCCATTGGCTCGGATATCAAGGCCAAGGATGACGGCCAGTTCGGCGTCGCCTTTCGTTATATTGCCGAACAGCTCAACGCCACTGAGTTCGGTTTCTACTTCGTCAACTACCACGCCAAGGAGCCGACGCTCTACGCCGACCTCGATGGTTTCTCGGGCCTGGATATGGACGCCATCACCAGCGCGGCCAGCGCTGGCAGCATTCCCAGCTACGCTGCACTGCTCAACGCTGCTGGTGCCGGTAGCGCTCAGGCGCAGACGCTCCTGGGCCTGGTCAACGGGGCAGCCACCGTCGATGCCGCCAACCAGGCCAATGCCCGCCGCGAATATGTGGAGAACATCCGCATGTACGGTTTCAGCTTCAACACCACCCTGGGCGATGCCTCGGTGTTCGGTGAACTGGCCTACCGGCCGAACCTGCCGATCGGCATCGCCGCCACCAACGACCTGCTCGGCGACCTGCTGCGCCAGGCGCCGCAGCTGGTGCAGGGCCAGCAGGGCAACATCGGTGGCCAGACCCTGCAGCTGGGTGACGAAATCCACAACTACGAGCGCGTCGAGGCCTTCGACGCCTCGCTGGGCAGCATCTACAACTTCGGCCCGTCGCTGGGCTTCGACGCCCTGACCGGGGTGGCCGAGCTGGCCTCCGAACACCTGCGCGGTAGCGACCTGAAATACACCGCCTTCGACGGCTCGACCCGCTATTACTCGGGGCGCGGCGATTCGTCCTACGTGTTCGGCTACGGGCGCAGCTACCAGGTCAACAAGAACGCCTACGGCTACACCCTGGTGCTGTCGGGCACCTGGAACGACGTGTTCGCCGGGGTGAACCTGTCGCCCTTTGTCGTCTATCGTGATGATTTCGAAGGCAACTCCTACCAGACCGGGCGCTTCATCGAGGGCCGCAAGGCCTACACCCTCGGCATCAAGGCGGCCTACATGAACAGCCTGGAGGCCGAGCTGCAGTACACCGAGTTCTCCGGCGGTGGCAACAACAATGCCGTGCGCGACCGTGACAACGTCGGCTTCAACGTCAAATACTCCTTCTGATCACAGGGAAACAGCATGCTGAACATCAAGGGTGTCGCCGTCGCGCTGGTACTGCTGGCCGGCAACAGCATGGCGGCCGTCTCGCCACAGGACGCCGCCAAACTGGGCGCGAGCCTGACGCCGCTGGGTGCTGAAAAGGCCGGCAATGCCGCCGGCAGCATTCCGGCGTGGACCGGCGGCATCACCCAGGCGCCCGCCGGTTACCAGGGCTCGGGCAAGCACCATGTCGATCCGTTCGCTGGTGACAAGCCGCTGTTCACCATCACCCGCGCCAACCTGGCCCAGTACCGCGATCAGCTGGCGCCGGGGCAGGTGGCGCTGTTCGAGACCTACCCGGACAGCTTCCAGATGCCGGTCTACCCCAGCCGCCGTTCGGGCTCGGCGCCGCAGTGGGTGTACGACAACACCGCCAGGAACGCCGTCAGCGCCAAGCTGCTCGACGGCGGCAACGGCTTTGCCGACGCCTATGGCGGCATCCCGTTCCCGATTCCGCAGAATGGCGTCGAGGCGCTGTGGAACCACATCGCCCGCTACCGTGGCACTTACGTGGTGCGCCGCGCCTCGGAAGTGGCGGTGCAGCGCAACGGCTCCTATTCGCTGGTCACCTCGCAGCAGGAGGCGCTGTTCAAGTTCTACGACCCGAAAGGCAGCTACGCCGACCTGAACAACATCCTGTTCTACTACCTGTCGTTCACTCGCAGCCCCGCGCGCCTGGCCGGGGGTGCGGTGCTGGTGCACGAGACCCTGGACCAGGTCAAGGAACCGCGCCAGGCCTGGGGCTACAACGCCGGCCAGCGCCGTGTGCGCCGCGCGCCGAACCTGGCCTACGACACGCCGATTTCCGCCGCCGACGGCCTGCGTACCGCCGATGACACCGACATGTTCAACGGCGCCCCGGACCGCTACGACTGGAAGCTGCTCGGCAAGCGGGAAATCTACATTCCCTACAACAGCTACAAGCTCACCAGCCCAGAGGTGAAATACAAGGACCTGCTGCAGGTCGGCCATCTCAATCCGGCCTACACGCGCTACGAGCTGCACCGCGTGTGGGTGGTGGAGGGCAGGCTCAAGACCGGCGCCCGGCATATCTATTCCAAGCGTACCCTGTACCTGGACGAAGACAGCTGGCAGGCCGCCGTGGTCGATCAGTACGATGGCCGCGGCGAGCTGTGGCGCGTGTCGATGGCGTACCTGAAGAACTACTACGAACTGCCGACCACCTGGTCTGCGCTGGACGTGTTCCACGACCTGCAGGCCCGCCGCTACCACGTGCAGAACCTGGACAACGAGGAAGCCAACACCATCGACTTCAGCCAGCCGACCGCCGATGACGGCTATTTCACGCCGGCTGCGCTGCGCCGTCGCGGCACCCGATAGCGGAGAAGGCCCGCCTGTTGAGCAACAGGCATTCGCACGATCGATAACACGGGCTTTTTCTTACAAAACAGCAGAACGTGGTGGCTACCATGTCTTGCAAAGGCCGATAGCATAGGCGGCGCCGCGCAGGCGCCGGAATAACAAGAACAAAGGGGGAGTTGTGTATGAGTGAGCCCATGGTGCGGCGCACCCGAAGCGGTAAAATCGCCTGGCCCGTGCTGCAGGCGCTGGCGCTGTGTTCGCTGCTGGTGGCCGCTGCGCCGCTCGTTCAGGCCGCGGCCGCCGATACGGCGACCTTCTCGGTGCCCTCGACCCGCGCCGTCTCCAGCCTGCTGCTCGATGTCGCCCATGCCGGCAAACGCCTGGTGGCGGTCGGTGAGCGCGGCCACGTGCTGTACTCCGACGATGACGGCGCCAACTGGACCCAGGCCAAGGTGCCGACCCGGCAGATGCTCACCGCGGTGTATTTCGTCGACGAGCAGCATGGCTGGGCGGTTGGCCACGACGCGCTGATCCTGGCGAGCAGCGACGGTGGGGCGACCTGGAGCAAGCAGTTCGAAGACCTGCAACGCGAAGCGCCGCTGCTCGACCTGTGGTTCAGGGACGCCCAGCACGGCTTCGCCATCGGCGCCTACGGTGCGCTGCTGGAAACCAGCGATGGCGGCGCCAGCTGGGACGACGTCAGCGACCGCCTCGACAACGAAGACACCTACCACCTCAATGCCATCGCCGAGGTGCCGGACGCCGGCCTGTTCATCGTCGGCGAGATGGGCAGTCTGTTTCGCTCCACCGATGAAGGGCAAAGCTGGGAAACCCTGGAAGGTCCCTACCAGGGCTCGCTGTTCGGCGTGATCGCCAGCGGCGAGCCCAATGGCCTGCTGGTCTTCGGCCTGCGCGGCCACCTGTTCCGCTCCACGGATGCGGGCGAGACCTGGCAGCAGGTCCCGCTCGCCACCGCCAGCGGCGGCACGCTCGAATTCGGCCTGGCCAGTGCGGCCGCCCTGGTCGATGGCAGCATCCTGGTGGTCGGCCATGGCGGCAGCGTGTTGCGCAGTACCGACCACGGCCATAGCTTCAGCGTGTTCAACCGCCCGGATCGGGTATCCCTGGCGGGCGTCACTGCGGGTGCAGACGGCAAATTGGTGCTGGTCGGGCAGGGCGGCGTACGCCTGACCACCGAGACCGGTGCCAATCCAGGCCAACAATAACCAGCTGGGGTAGTGTTCGATGAGTAACCTTGATCAAGACAAGGCCAGCCTGCTGGAGCGCCTGATCTTCAACAACCGACCGGCAGTGATCCTGATCTGCCTGCTGGTCAGTGTCTTTCTGTTCTTCCAGGCCACCCAGGTGCGTCCCTCGACCAGCTTCGAGAAGATGATCCCGCTGAGCCATCCGTTCATCCAGAACATGATGGAGCACCGCAACGACCTGGCGAACCTCGGCAATACCGTGCGGATTTCCGTGGAGGCCAAGGACGGCGACATCTTCAGCCAGTCCTACATGGAAACCCTGCGGCAGATCCACGACGAGGTGTTCTACATCCCCGGCGTCGACCGCTCGGGGCTCAAGTCGCTGTGGAGCCCCAGCGTGCGCTGGACCGAGGTGACCGAGGAAGGCTTCGCCGGTGGCGAGGTGATCCCCCAGACCTACGACGGCAGCGCGCAGAGCCTCGAGGAGCTGCGCGGCAACGTGCTCAAGTCCGGGCAGATCGGCCGGCTGGTGGCCAACAACTTCAAGTCCAGCATCATCGACGTGCCGCTGCTCGAGTCCTACCCGGATCCTGAAGACCAGGGCCGCCTGATCAAGCTCGACTACCAGCAGTTTTCCCACCAGCTCGAGGAGAAGATCCGCAACAAGTACCAGGCGCAGAACCCGGACGTGCAGATCCACATCATCGGCTTCGCCAAGAAGGTCGGTGACCTGATCGATGGTCTGATGATGGTCGCGCTGTTCTTCGGCGTGGCGCTGCTGATCACCTTCGTGCTGCTTTACTGGTTCACCTGGTGCATCCGCAGCACCATCGCCGTGGTAATCACCACCCTGGTGGCGGTGGGTTGGCAACTGGGCCTGATGTACACGGTGGGCTTCGGTATCGACCCGTACTCCATGCTGGTGCCGTTTTTGATCTTCGCCATCGGCATTTCCCATGGCGTGCAGAAGATCAACGGCATCGCCCTGCAGTCCAGCGCGGCGGACACGCCACTGATGGCCGCGCGGCTGACCTTCCGCCAGCTGTTCCTGCCGGGGATGATCGCCATCCTCGCCGACGCCGTGGGCTTCATCACCCTGCTGCTGATCGATATCGGCGTGATCCGCGAGCTGGCCATCGGCGCCTCCATCGGCGTGGCAGTGATCGTGTTCACCAACCTGATCCTGCTGCCGGTGGCGATTTCCTATATCGGCATCAGCAAGAAGGCGGTGGAGCGCAGCAAGCGCGATGCGGTCAGCGAGCACCCGTTCTGGCGCCTGCTGTCGAACTTCGCCAGCTCCAAGGTCGCGCCGATTTCCGTGACCCTGGCCCTGGTGGCCGGTATCGGCGGCTTCTGGTACCAGCAGCAGAACCTGCAGGTCGGCGACCTCGACCAGGGCGCGCCGGAGCTGCGCCCGGATTCGCGCTACAACCTCGACAACGACTTCGTGATCCGCAACTACTCGACCAGCTCCGACGTGCTGGTGGTGATGGTCAAGACCGCGCCCGAAGGCTGCTCGACCTATGAAGCCATGGCGGCCATGGACGAGTTGATGTGGACCATGGACAACACGCCAGGCGTGCAGTCGGCGATCTCCATGGTCAGCGTGTCGCGCCAGGTGATCAAGGGCATGAACGAGGGCAACCTGAAATGGGAAACCCTGTCGCGCAACCCGGATGTGCTCAACAACTCCATCGCCCGTGCCGACGGCCTGTACAACGCCGACTGCTCGGTGGCGCCGGTGCTGGTGTTCCTCGAAGACCACAAGGCGGAAACGCTCAAGCGTGCGGTGAAGGCGGTCGAAGGTTTCGTCGCCGAGCATCAGTCCGACAACGTCGAGTTCCTGCTGGCCGCCGGTAACGCCGGCATCGAGGCCGCCACCAACGAAGTGATCAGCACCTCGGAGTTGCTGATTCTGGTGCTGGTGTACCTGTGCGTCGGCGTCATGTGCATGATCACCTTCCGCTCCTTTGCCGCCACCGTCTGCATCGTGCTGCCGCTGATCCTCACCTCGATCCTCGGCAACGCCCTGATGGCCTTCCTGGGCATCGGCGTGAAGGTCGCGACCCTCCCGGTGATCGCCCTGGGCGTGGGCATCGGCGTGGACTACGGCATCTACATCTACAGCCGCCTGGAAACCTTCCTACGCGCTGGCCTGCCTTTGCAGGAGGCCTACTACCAGACCCTGCGCTCGACCGGTAAGGCGGTGCTGTTCACCGGCCTGTGCCTGGCCATCGGCGTGGCCACCTGGATGTTCTCGGCGATCAAGTTCCAGGCCGACATGGGCCTGATGCTGACTTTCATGTTTATCGTCAACATGTTCGGCGCGCTGTGGCTACTGCCGGCACTGGCGCACTTCCTGATCAAGCCGGAGAAACTGGCGGGCAAGAAGGGTGGTTCGCTGCTGGCGCACTGACTGGTTGGCTCTATAAAAGGCGCGACCTCTACGGCATTTGCATGCCGTAGAGGTCGTTTTGCTACTGCAGGATAGGGCTGGTTTTTATAGGACAGTGATGGCCATGAAAATGCGGGATTCAGGCGAATACAGGTGGGGCCGCTCTATAGGTGGGTAAGCTGCTGATTGACATGGAGTTTGATTTTTGCGAATACGGGTAGGGTGCGCTTATACAGAGCGCTTTACTATTGCGTTAACGCAGAATTCTGTCTAATCACTGTTAGGTGCTTCATGAGTAAGCTCGCATGCACATGCGGCAACATAATCCGAGATCAAACGGATTCACTACCCTATAAAGCTTCGCTTATAAAAGATCAGCAGGAAGATCGCTTTATTGATGATTTAGCGCAAGAAATGAACCTCCTATTGACTGCAGCGAAAGCTGGAAGCCTAGAGGCACATTTGAATGAGCGGTACGGAAATACGCCATGGAGCCCGAAAGCAGCCGAGGCCTGCTACGACATTATCGGAAGCAAATTATTGAGTAACTCTGCTGTAGCTTACGAGTGTCAGTCCTGCGGCAAATTGTGGATTCAAAAAGGAGTAAACGGTTTTGTTGCTTTTAATCCTGAAAGCGGAGCGTATGAAGCGGTATTATCTGCTGACTCCAGCACCTAACCAGTGGTTCAAACCGTTCACTTCGCTCACTGGCACGGGCTAAAGCCCGCCCCTTAACCAAACGTTATGCTTCAAGAGGATAAATAGTGCCATTCCAAGAATTAACAATTTTGTACTTTCAGGTTGCTGCAGCTGTAATGATGGGGTGGGACTACTTTACTCCCAAAACTTGGAGAGCCTACATGGACGGGGTTTTAGGTAAATATTTTAGTGGTGTTCAGAGTAACGTCGATAAAGATATTAACCAATCACTGGAGTTTCTAAAGGTAAATATTCCTCGAATCCTTCTGTCTTTTCTTGCATTTGGCCTGGCGTATTTGGTTCTTAAATTTGGTGCTTCATTTGATGGTTCATCGCGCCCGGAGGTTGCACTAGTAACAGGGCTTCTTTATCTGTTTCTTGTATCAGGCGGTTTTCTAGCTCTAATGAATATAATCTTCCCATTGCTAGTTCCTCTGGGTATGGGTGGTGTTTTTAAAGCAATTACAAAGTTTCTAACAAGCACAGAAAAGGGGCCTTTGGCAGGTTTGGGTTTCCTGTGCTTATTGGTTTCATTTGTAATGCGCTACATAAACTACACTGCAATATAACAAGGTGCTGCAACCCACGTACTACGTGCGCTGGACAGTGTGTAAGTTGTGGTTTTGTGGTTTTTGCTAGGCAAAAGTAATCCGCAAAATCACAACTTACAAACTGCCGTTGAGTACGGCGTTATGAGTCAAAGCATACTGCCGAGCCCAAATATAATATATAAATAATTATTAAATTGCTTTATTGTCGAGCAAAAAATGAATAACTCAATATTGCTACTTTTGCTTCCTCTGCTAGGCACAATCACTGGCGCTGCATTATCAGGCTTTATACTTCCCATGTGTTTGAAGCGAAAGCAATGGCGCTGGGAGAAAGAAATCTCCGCAACAGAACTATTAATAGAATCCATATCCAAGATTAAGTTCCTTGCTCATCATGAGCTTAGTAGCACTTATGCAGACTCCTTTTCCATGTCTGACTCATGGGGCAATACAGAGAATAATGTTATCGAGCTTGTAAAATCCCTTCATGCCAATAGCTACAAAATCTCACCATATCTAAGAAAAAAGCATCGCAAAGAGTTTCAGTCATTTTTAGATAAAAGCCAATTGGAACTTGACCATGCCAAAGAGACTTATGGGCAATGGGACCCGGATGATCACTTGGCAATGGAAGTGCATGGAAACAATTTAGTTCACAGCATGCTAAATGTGAGCTCTGAAACACTATCAAATCTCGGGTTTGACTCATAACAACTGGTTCAAATCGCTCGCTTCGCTCACTGGGACGGGCTAGAGCCCGCCCCATAACCAAACTTTAGCCATAATGACCGGAGAACAATAAGGGGACAGATCACGATTAATTTATCGGTAAATCGTCGTCTGTCCCTATTGCCCGCTCCACAGGACAGGCTAAACTGGCCCTTAAAAAAAGTTAGCCACTATGAATATCTCATACAGATCCGACAGACTTCAAGTGCTTAGAAGAAAGCATCGCGCGCGGTGAGTTTGGGAAGCTTAATGATCTATGGAAAGTTGAATTGGAGCGTGAAAAAGGTTTTTTTGCATGGAAAATACAGGAGGTTTTTTCCAGCTACTACCCAAAAGAGGAGTTAGATAAATTTCTTAGTGAAATGCAAAGAGATGAGGTCATCCTACCTACACGTTTCGACTCGATATCACAGCACTCAATTCTTTCTGACTTGATTGCAGAAATTGAACAGTCCGCCCAGGACTTTAAACTTGAATACGAGCAGTTTCCGCACTCGAGCACTATTCCAACCGGCCAAGTAAATGCCTGTGCGGCGAACCTGAAGTGTTCTAGTCGACATTCTTACTATTTGACTCTCAGCTTTTCCTGTACTGCCATCTCTTTTCTAAAGCTTTTGCGCTCTGCCTCCCCATCATAAATTCAGATTCATCTGAAATTCAGCTCTCGAGTGATCTCGATAAAGTCAAGGTGCAGATCGAGAATAATACAAACAAATGTGCAGAGCGTTTTTTTGATGTGCTGCACGCCTATGTAGTATTGGGTCGTCCAAATGAGGCTGAGCCGTATCCTCTACCAAAAGGTTATATTTCTTATTCCGAGCTTCTCCGGCAAGGAATGGAAT
This sequence comes from Pseudomonas argentinensis, assembly GCF_001839655.2. Lineage (NCBI taxonomy): Bacteria > Pseudomonadati > Pseudomonadota > Gammaproteobacteria > Pseudomonadales > Pseudomonadaceae > Phytopseudomonas > Phytopseudomonas argentinensis. The sequence continues at coordinate 3,662,093 of NZ_CP056087.1, read as the reverse complement.
TAATGGTTGTTGGCCATGAGTTTGGTCACTTTAATGCTGGTCACTTAGGTGACGCAGCTTGGCGCTCAATGCGGATGCTTTCCGAGGCAGAGATATATAAATCTCATCAGCAAGAATTCGAAGCCGATTTGTGGGGCTGCGTGCTTACACTTCAGGCGATGTCTCGCAAAGGTTATGATTCTGCACTTTCATTTATAGGCCTTGACCTTTTCTTTTCTGCAATGGTGTTGTCTGAGCGCTACCGTAGCCTTCTCTCAGGTATCCGAGACGAGCATTTTGAGGAGGACGAGTCTGAATCTCATCCCTCGTTCGGTGCACGACAGGCATTTCTACGCGAGGCAATAAAACACATAGGTGGAATTAAAGAGCACACTGCAAGTATTCAGGCGCTCTGCCAGTTCTACGATGGCGCGCTAGAGCATTTATGGAAAATTTCTGTTCGTACTTAAAGTAATAGTGTAAATAGCGGATAGCAATTGGTTCAACTCGTTAGCTTCGCCCATTGGGAGGGATTAAGGCCCGCCCATTACCCAGACGTTATGCCGAGCTATTATAGTTATTAGCAAATGAGAAACTGCAGCCTAGCCGCGATTTTCATTTCAGAGGGTGCAAATTTTCTTCAATACGTCCGCTCGCGCGCTACGTAACGTGCCTCACTCGATCAGCAGTGAGGTAGGCGTGATGATGAGTCTGTATCTGTCCATGGCGGCGTTTGCGCTGGCCGCTTCCATTTCTCCTGGGCCGGTCAACCTGGTGTCGCTGAGCGCGGGTGCCCGCCATGGCCTGTGGGTGGCCATGAGGCATGTCGCCGGGGCGACGCTGGGCTTTACGTTACTGCTGGTTTTGATTGGCCTGGGGCTGCATCAGTTGCTGGTGCTGTTGCCCTGGCTGACGACGGCGATCCAGTGGGCTGGCGTGGCCTTTCTGCTTTATCTGGCCTGGCGCTTGGCGGTCGATAACGGCGCGTTGCACAGCGCTGAAGGCGAGGCGGTTGCGTCTTTTGCTGGCGGCGCACTGATGCAGTGGCTTAACCCCAAGGCGTGGTTGGCAGTGATTGCCGGCACTGGTGCCTTTGCGGCTGATGGCGATGCGGGGCGGGTGTGGCTGTTCGCGGCGATCTATTGCGTGGTCTGTTATCTGTCGTTGGCTTGCTGGGCTGTCGCCGGCGCCTGCTTGCAGCCGTATCTGCAGGCGCCGCGGCGGGTGCGGGTGTTCAATCGGGTGCTGGCGGGGTTGTTGGTGGCCAGTGCGGGGTATCTGGTGTTGGCGTAAGCCGACAAACACCAGGGCGGTAGGGCGTACTCGCGAAGCAGTACGCCGTTGCGGTGGTATCAGGATCGGCATGAATTGGCGGACTGTTCGCTTCGCTCCTGAGTCCGCCCTACGAGCTGGTGCTGGCGTAAACCTGGTTGAGGCTGTCCACGATTTTTATGTCCATAAAGCGGCAAATACAAGGCAGAAGCGGCCGCTCAGCGATTCGTGGGAGTGGCTTTAGCCGCGAGTTTTTATCAAGGCAAACAAAGAGCTCGGGGCTAAAGCCCCTCCCACGAGACCGCGAAACAGCACTAGGCGTACTTGCGAAGCAGTACGCCTTGAACGGCTGGTCGAGGGGCGTAACGAACCCGGCATGGACCGGCGGGCTGTTCGCTGGCGCTCCTGAGTCTGCCCTGCAGGCTCAGTGATTGCGTGGGAGCGGCTTTAGCCGCGAGTTTTTATCAAGGCAAACAAAAGAGCTCGGGGCTAAAGCCCCTCCCACGAGATCGCGAACAGCACGGCGTACTCGCGAAGCAGTACGCCGTTGCCATGGTTTGATGATCGGCATCAGTTGGGGGACTGTTCGCTTCGCTACCAGCGGCCGGCGCCCCGGTTCGCCCTACGAGCTACAGCGTCGGATCTGGCTAGCCGCGATATTGGCCGGGCGTGGCGGCGAGGAGTTGTTTGAAGGTGCGTTGGAAGTGCGCCTGGTCGGCGAAGCCGGCTTCCTGGGCGACTTCGGCCAGGGCCGCGCCGCTTTTCAGGCGGGCGTGGGCGAACTGGATGCGGCGGTTGAGCAGGTAGGCGTGGGGCGTCAGGCCGTAGCGTTGTTTGAAGCCCCGGATCAATTGCGACGGAGACAATTGCGCCGCTTCGCACAGGGTATCGAGACGTAGCGGCTCGCCGCAGTGTTGCTCGATCAGCTCGGCGGCCAGTTCCAGGCGCGGATTCAGGCTGTCGTCACGCTCGCCCTCGAGCACCAGCCGCTGCAGCGCCAGGCCGAAGAAGGTCTCGGCTTGGGCGCGCTTCTCGGCGGTGCTGGCCGCTGGATCGAGTAGGCTGCGCCGCAATGCCAGCAGGCCCTGATACAGCTCTGCATCGTTGCTGGCGATGGAGGCGAAGCGCTGGAACGTGGGTGTGTCGGTAAAGTCCTGGGCGTGCTGCAGTTCGCCCAGCCACTGCGGGTCGACGTAGCACATCAGGTACGACCAGGGCTCGCCGTCGATGGGGTTGCAGGCGTGCACGTCGCCAGGGTTCATCAGCACCACTGTGCCCTGGCTCACCTGGCGATCCACCTCGCGGTTGCTGTAGGTGCTCTGACCGCCGGTGATCGCGCCGATCGAGAAGAACGCATGGCTGTGCCGCCCGTAGCAGACCTTTCTGCCGTCTTCGATGGAGCGCAGCTCGATAAAGGGCAGGGCGGCGTCGCGCCAGAAGCTGGGGATGGGCGAGGCGGGGCGAGCGTCCATGGTGGCTCCCTTCAGCGCGGGTAGAGCGGTGGCAACTGGCCGCTGTCTTGGCCGCTGTCCTGGGTTTTTTCCGCCGCCGGCAGTTCGCCGATGGCCTGCCACAGCTGCTTGCCTTGCCAATGCTGACCGGCTTCGCTGTACAGCGCGCCATTGAGGCCGTCCAGGGCGTCGGACAGCGGCGCGAAGCGGGCGGCCATGTCGGCCAGGGTTTCCGGTTGCTGGCGCGCCCAGGCGTCGAGGGCCTGGCGGGTTGCCTGGCTGTCGTTGGCCAGGCAGGCGCGCTTGAGGTCGTCGAGCAGGGTGCGCGGGCTGGGCCCGACCTGGGCGCTGCGCTGCACCGCCGGCTGGCTGCGCGCATGCCACCACAGACCGAAGCCGAGCAGGGTGGTCAGGGCGAGCAGCACGCTGCTCAGCTGCCAAGGCCATAGCAGCACGTCTACGGCGCTGCTTTCGCGTGGGCGGGTTTCCACCGGCTGGTCGACGCTCAGCGCAGGGTCAGCGGCCACATTCAGCGTGCGCGCCGGCAGGCTGGTGTGCTCCAGGCGATCCTCATGGGTGTTCCACCACACCACATCCACGGCGGGCAACTCCAGGGTGCCGGCCTTGTTGGCGACCAGCGCCTCGCGCTCTTCGCGGCTGCCGATCACTCCACGCTCGCTGGCCTCGTTGTTCAGCTGCGGCTGATCGGGGTAACGGCGCAGGCCTTCCACCTGGGTCGCCGGCAGCGGCGGCAGCTGGGCGCTGGACAGGCCATCGGCCTTGAGCATCAGGCTGCGGGTCAGCGAGTCGCCGACCTTTACCTGGCCCGGCTCCGGGCTCCAGGCCTCGGCCAGGCTCAGGGCGCGTGCCGGCAGCCAGGGCGCGTCGGCCGGGTAGTCCGCCGGCTTGGCCTTGACCGTCAGGGGAATCTCCGGCGAACGCACGCGGGTGACCTTGCCCGGGCGCGGCCCGAATGGCGCGTAACCGTTGCGGCTGCTGCGGTCGGCCAGGGTGGCGCTGAACACCTGACCGGGGATGGTCAACTGGCCGCTCTTCTGCGGGAAGATGGCATAGCGCAGCTCGATCACACCGTGACGCACGCCGCCTATGTCCTGCTCGTAGGTGCGCGGTTCGCCCAGGGATTCGACCCGCGCGTCAGCGATCTCCAGCGGTGTCAGACTGCTGTCGTCGTACAGCGATACCGAGTGGTAGATGCGCAGGGTCAGCACGCTCTGCGCCTGCACGTAAACGCTTTCATGATCCAGGCTGGCGTCGATGAATACCGGCGCCATCTGCTCGTCGGCATTCTGGCTGCTGGCCTCGACCACGTGCAGGCTGATGGGCTGGGTCTGCGCGTCACCCAGGCGCAGTGGCGGCACCACGACATAACCACTGTGTCGCGGGCGGAGGGTGACGATCCAGCGGGTGCTGGCGCGCGCCTTGCCATCGAGGGTGGTCAGGCGGTTGACCTGGCGCGTGCCGAGTACGTCGAACAGTTCGTCGAGGGGGGTCAGGTCGGGCTTGCCGAACTCGGTGGCATCCGCCGATTCGAGGGTCAGGTCCAGGCTTTCGCCCAGGTTCAGCCGGCTGCGGTCGACGCTGGCGGTAAACTCCTGCGCGCTGGCCTGCCATGCCAGCAAACAGAAAAGCAGGGTGCAGAGCAGGCGGGTCATCGGGCTTGTTCCTGACGCTGTTGCTGTTCATACCAGAATTTGCGGCGCAGCAATTCGCCCGGGTCATCGGGAATCTGCCGCAACCATTGTTCCAGAGCCTGGCGCCGCTCGCCATCGAGTGGCGTGTCGGCTTCTTGTGCTTCGCTGCCCGGTGGGGTGGCCTGCGCCGGCTCGGCCTGGTCATCGGCTTCGCCAGCTTGACCCGGTTGGGGCTGTTCATCCGCTGGCGGTGACTGCTCCTGGGGTGGCGATGGCTGGCCCTGGCCGCTCTGCTGCTGGTCTTCGCTGGCGGCCGAGGATTGGCCGGGTGGCTGCTGCCCATCAGGCTTGTCTTCGGGCTGCTGATCTTCGTCGCCATCCGGCTGTTCGGCCCGCTGTCGGCGCTGGCGCAGCAGTTCCTCGACCAGCGCCTTGTTCTTGGCCGCCTGGTGCAGCTGCGGGTCGATTTCCAGGGCCCGTTCGTAGGCGTCGATGGCCGCTTCCAGCTCGTTGCTGCGGGCCAGGGCGTTGCCGCGGTTGTACAGCGAAGGCGCGCTGTCGTCCTTGGCGAACTGTTCGGCGGCCGCCGCATAGTCGCCCGCCTCATAGAGCGCAGTGCCGCGCCAGTGCGGGTCCTCGAAGCGCTCGGCGGCCTCCTTGGGGCGACCCGCGTCGAGCAGGCGCTGGCCCTGCTGGTCGGCACGCCACCAGAGGTCGTCGAAGCTCATGGCCATGCCGGTTTGCGGGGTGCCGAGCAGCACCAGCGGCAGGCACAGCAGCCAGCCGCGGCGCCCGGCGCAGGCGGCCAGCAGCAACAGCGGCAGCAGCAGCCAGTAGCCCTGGTCGGCCCAACTGCGCAGTTGCGTCTTGTGGCCGTTGTCACGCAGCTGCGAGGGGCCGTCGAGCAGGCCGAGGCTGCGCAGGTCACGCTCGTCGAGGCTGATGCTGCGGTACTGGCCGCGAACGCTCGCCGCGAACTGCCGCAAGCCGCTGACATCCAGACGCGGCATGAGGATGGCGCCTTGCTCGTCCTTCATGAAGGTACCGTCTTCCTGCACGATCGGCGCACCTTCGCTGCTGCCCACGCCGAGGATGCGCAGGCGCTCGCCGCGGCTGCCGAGCAGCCTGGCGATGGCGCTGCGTTCGTCGTCGTCCAGGCTGCTGGTGATCAGCAGCAGGCGGCCCTGGCCCTGGGCGCCGCCCTTGAGCAGTTCCAGGGCCCTGGCCACCGCCAGGTCGGCGCGCTTGCCGGGCTCCGGCATGATCGACGGCTTGAGCGCTTCGAGCAGGTTGCGGCTGGTGCCCAGGTCATCGGACAGCGGCACCAGGGTGTGGGCGCTGCCGGCGTACACCACGATGGCGGTCTGCGCATCGCCACGGGCCTGCAGCAGGTCGAGCAGCTTGCGACGGGCCTGTGCCAGGCGGTTGGGCGAGGCGTCGCTGGCCAGCATCTGCGGCGTCAGTTCGAGCATCACCACCAGCGGGTCTGCGGGTTTGACGTCGTTCTGCTCGATGCGCTGCCAGCTGGGCCCGACCAGTGCCAGGGTGGTCAACAGCCAGGCCAGCGCCAGGATGACCAGCGGCAGACGGCTGCGGCGGCCGCGCCCACCACGCAACAGCACGGCGTGAAAGGCGGATGGCAGCAAGGTCTGCCAGCGGCCGCTGCGGGTTTCGCGGTGCGCCAGCAACCACAGCAGCCAGGCCAGCACCGGCAACGCCAGCAGCCACCAGGGGCGCAGCAGGTGGGGCAACAAATCGCTCATGGCCTCTTGCCCCCCAGGCGCTGGCCGATGTTCACCAACTGCTGGCGCAGCTGAGGCCACAGGCTGCGGATCACCAGCGCCAGGCTCAGCAGCAGGGCGGCGGCCAGCGGCCAGGCATACAGCGCCTGGGCCGGGCGTGCCAGGGTCGGCTGCTGGGCGACTGGTTCGAGGCGGTCGAGGGTCGCTTCGATGCTCTGCAACTCGTGCTGATCGCGGGCGCGGAAGTATTCGCCGCCGGTGAGGTCGGCGATGGCGCGCAGGCTCGGCTCATCCAGGTCCAGGCTCGGGTTGAGGCCGAAGGCGGCGAAGTTGCCGGCCTGCTGCGGGTCCGCACCGATGCCGATGGGGTAGATGGTCACGCCTTCTTCGGCGGCCAGGCGAGCGGCGGTCATCGGTTCGATCTGCCCGCCATTGTTGGCTCCGTCGGTGATCAGCACCAGCACCCGGCTGTCGGCCGGGCGCTGGCGCAGGCGCTTGACCGCCAGGCCGATGGCGTCGCCGATCGCGGTGTTCTGCCCGGCGATGCCGATCACCGCTTCGTCGAGCCAGGTACGCACCGTCTGCCGGTCGAAGGTTAGCGGCGCCTGCAGGTAGGCCTGGCTGCCGAACAGGATCAGCCCGACGCGGTCGCCGGTGCGGCCATCGATGAAGTCGCCGATCAGCTGCTTGACCAGGGTCAGACGGCTGACCTCCTCGTCCTCCAGGCGCATGTCGGCGTAATCCATGGAGCCGGACACGTCGACGGCGATCAGCAGGTCGCGCCCGCTGGCTGGCAGCGGCAAGGGCTCGCCGACCCATTCGGGGCGCGCGGCGGCGATCAGCAGCAGCAACCAGAGCAGGGCGAAGTGCACCTGTTTCTTCCAGGGCGGCAGCTGCAGGCGGGCGCGGCGCCCGGAGAGGGTTTCCAGTTCGCCGAGAAAACTCACCTGCAGCGCCGCCTCGCCGCTGTCGGCCGCCGGCAACCACAGGCGCAGCAGCCAGGGCAGGGGGGCGAGCAGGAAGAGCCATGGCCAGGCGAACTCAAACATGCTTGCGAATCCAGGTGGCGACGGCCTGGTACAGGCCTTCGATGGCCTTGTCGTCGAGCGTGCACTGCGGCTTGTAGGCGCCCTCGACGAGGATCATCCAGCGCGTCAGCCCGGCGGCCGGGCAGCGGTTGTCGAGAAACGCCAGCCAGGCGCGGCTGCTCAGGGTATGGCTGTGGCTGTCCGGGTAGCGCTCGCGGCACAGGCGCTTGAGCAGGCCGTTGAGCTGCTGCAGCCAGGGGCCGGCGGCGGCGCCGTCGTAGGGTTTGCTCAGGCGCTGCAGTTCCTGCAGGGCCGCTTCGCGCAACGGGTCGAGGGGCTGCTCGACCGCCTGCCTGCGGCGCGGCCGGGGCAGCCGCGGCAGCAGGCGCCAGGCAAGCCAGCCCATGACCGGGATCAGCACGGCGAGCAGCCACCAGCCGGGCGCCGGCGGCCACCAGCCGATGGCGGTGGGTGCGATCAGCGGCTCGAGCTGATCCAGCGGGTTCATGCCGATTTACCCGGGCGCAGGTTGTCGAGGTGCTCGTGCAGCTGCTCGACCAGCTCCTGCCCGGTGGACAGCGACAGCAGCGGCACGCCGAGCTTGTGCGCCAGGCGCTGCCAGCGGGCGCGGCGTGCCTGGGCCAGGTCGCGGTAGCGGTGCTGCAGGGCGGCGTCGTCGGTGTCCACGTCCAGCTGGGCATCGCCTGCGCCGAAGCGCAGCAGCCCGGAAGCGGGCAGGGCATGGTCGAAGGGATCGGAGACCGGCAGCAGCAGCAGGTCGGTGTGCCGGGCCAGCAGCATCAGTTGCTGCTCGCTGCTGTCGCCCAGGGTGCGTTCGTCGCAGAGGATCACCACCAGGCTGCCAGGGCGCAGCACTTCCCGGGCGCGGCGCAGGGCCTGGCCGAAGCTGTCGCGCAGCAGTGGTGTATCGGTGGACAACGCCTGGTTGGCGCGGGCCAGGCGGCTGAGCAATTGCAAGAGGCTCTGCTTGCTGCGCCGCGGCTTGATCTCGTGGAGGTCCTGGCCGCCGAAAACCAGCCCGCCGATGCGGTCGTTGTGGCCCAGGGCGGCCCAGCCAATCAACCCGGCGGCGCGGGCGGCGAGCACTGACTTGAACATCAGGCCGGAGCCGAAGAACAGCTGGCGGCTCTGCTCGACGAGCAGGTAGATGGGCCGCTCGCGCTCCTCATGGAACAGCTTGGTGTGCGGCTCCTGGGTGCGTGCGGTGACGCGCCAGTCGATGGTGCGCACGTCGTCGCCGGGCTGGTAGACCCGCACCTGGTCGAAGTCCACACCGCGCCCGCGCAGTTTCGAGTGGTGCAGGCCGATCAATGGGCTGCGCCGGCCGGGCGTGGAAAACAGCTGCACCTCGCGCACCCGGTGGCGCATGTCGATCAGTTGCTTGAGATCGGTACGGATGCCCGCCTGCAGCTCAGGGTTATCCGCGGGCGAGAGCATCAAGCCACCGCGACCACGTCGAGGATGCGCTGGACCACACGGTCCTGGTCGATGCCCGACGCCTCGGCCTCGAACGACAGGATGATGCGGTGGCGCAGCACGTCGAACAGCACCGCCTGGATGTCTTCGGGGCTGACGAAATCGCGCCCGGCCAGCCAGGCATGGGCTCGTGCGCAGCGGTCCAGGGCGATGGAGCCACGCGGGCTGGAGCCGTGGGCGATCCACTCGGCCAGCTCGGCGTCGAATTTGCCGGGCGTGCGCGAAGCCATCACCAGCTGCACCAGGTATTCCTCCACCGCATCGGCCATATAGAGGCCGAGGATTTCCTTGCGGGCGGAGAAGATCGCCTGCTGGCTGAGGCGGTGATCCGGCTTGGTTTCGCCGTGCAGCGCTTCGCCGCGGGCCTGGGCGAGAATCTTGCGTTCCACGCTGGCGTCGGGGAAGCCGATCTTCACGTGCATCAGGAAACGGTCGAGCTGTGCTTCGGGCAGCGGGTAGGTGCCTTCCTGCTCGATGGGGTTCTGGGTGGCCATGACCAGGAACAGCGGCGACAGGTCGTAGGTGCTGCGGCCCACCGACACCTGGCGCTCGGCCATGGCTTCGAGCAGCGCCGACTGCACCTTGGCCGGGGCGCGGTTGATCTCGTCGGCGAGCACCAGGTTATGGAAGATCGGCCCCTGCTGGAACACGAAACTGCCGGTTTCCGGGCGATAGATCTCGGTACCGGTGATGTCGGCGGGCAGTAGGTCGGGGGTGAACTGGATGCGGTGGAACTCGGCCTCGATGCCTTCGGCCAGCTCCTTGATCGCCTTGGTCTTGGCCAGGCCGGGGGCACCTTCGACCAGCATATGACCGTCGGCAAGCAGGGCGATCAGCAAACGATCGATGAGCTTTTCCTGACCGAGAATCTGGCTGGCGAGAAAGTGGCGAAGAGCGAGCAGCGCGTCTCTGTGTTCCATGGGGCTGTCCAGATACGAATCGCGAGCGACGAACCCCGCTCGTCAGGGCCGCCCATGATAATCGAAGGCAGGGGCGTTAAGCCATGCGAGCCGGATGCGGTCTGTGACCCGGTCGCCAGCCGCATACCGGAGTACGCGGCCGGCACCGGCTCAGGCGATACGGAACTGGCCGGCGCTGTGGTTGAGCGCCTCGACCTGGCGCGACAGGCCCCGGGTGTGTTCGTCCAGGCTCAGGCGCAGGGTCTTGGTCTTGCCGGTGTGCAGGTTGATGTCCTCGACCTTGGCGGCGATCTCCTCGGTGGTGCAGGAAATCTGCTCGATGGCCACTACCACCTGATTCATCTCCGCACTCAGGTGTTCCATGGAGCCGGTGATGCCGTCGATGGCCTGGGCCACTTCAGCGGAACTGCGCTCGCCCTGCATCGCCAGGTCGAGACCGCTGTTCATCAACTGGTCGATCTGCTGGGTCTGCTGGCGCAGTTCGTTGACGATCACTGCGATATCGGTGGTCGCCGCCACGGTCTTCTGGGCCAGGGAGCGCACTTCATCGGCGACCACCGAGAAGCCGCGGCCGGCCTCGCCAGCCCGGGCCGCCTCGATGGCGGCATTGAGGGCCAGCAGGTTGGTCTGGTCGGCCAGGCCGTTGATCACGTCGATGATGCTGGTGACTCGGGTGCTCGACTGGCTGAGGGCGCTGACCTGGGCGTGGCTGTCCTGGATCAGCCGCGAGAGGCAGCGCATGTTGTCGGCGCTGGCATTGATCACCGAGGCGCCGTTGCGCGCCGACTGGTAGGCCGCCTGGGTGGCGTTGCCGACGTCGGTGGTGCGCTGGGCCATCTCGTGGACGGTGGCGGAAATCTGCTGGGAAGCCGAGGCGGCCTGCTCGGTCTGCATCTCCACCTGGGTGCTGTTCTCCTCGAGGCGGCGCATGGCGTCATTGAGGTAGCTGTGCAGCTGGTTGAGCTGCTGGTTGCCGTCGAGCACCTGGCGAATCACCCCGGCGATGCCCTGGGTCATCTGGTTCGAGGCGCTGCCCAGTTGATTGAATTCGTCACGGTGGTTGTGGCCGACGTCGATCCGCACGGTGAGATTGCCCGCCGCGACCTGGGCGAGCAGGCGGTTGACCCGCTCCAACTGCGACATCAGGAGGCGCGACGCACGGCCCAGGGTGAGCAGCATGAACAGCGACACCAGTACGAAGGTCAGGCCCATGGCCCAGTTGGCGGTGCTGCGCGCCTGTTCGGCCTGGCGAGTGGCGTTGGCCAGCAGGTTCTGTTGCAGATGAACGCCTTGGGCTTCGATGCTGTTCTCGATCTGCCGGCCTTGGTCGAACAGGTGCTTTTCGGTGGTGGCGATGTGCTGGATCATAGCATCCGCGGCGGCGAAATCCGCGGTATAGGCGGCCACCGCCTTGCCGACCTGACTGTCCTGCCATTCCAGTTCGACGATGCGCGTCTGCAGATCGGCCAGCGCCGTGCGTACACGCTCGGCATAGGTCTCGTCGAAGGTGGCCAGGTAGTCACGCTGGTTGCTCAAGGCTTCGGCGATCGATGCCTGGATCAGGCTGATGCTCACCCGCTCAAGGCCCTTGCCGCTCTCGGCAAGCCTGGCGCGCTGTCCGTCGAATGGCGTCAGGCCCAGCTCGTGGGACTGTTCCAGCCAGCTGTGCTGCAGGCGGATATCTTCCTTCAGCAGCTCGTCGATCTGCCGGGAGCTGCCGATGACGGCATCATCACCCAGGCCCGCGGCGCGCTCGGCGTATTGTCGGGAACGCGCGGCCAGCGCGGTCAGGCTGTCCTGAAAGCGCGTTTCGTCATCGGGCGTGAGGCGTCGCCGTTCGGCGCCCAGCTTGAGCCATTGGTTCATCAGCGCGGCCGAGGCGCCGGCATAGGCCGTGGCGTTTTCCCTGGCCTGCAGGGCGTTGCCGAGGGTCTGGCTGGCCCAGAAGGAGGCGGCCGTCATCAGCGCCAGGCTGGAGAGGGTTATCAAGATCAGCAGGCGAAACTTCTGCTTCCAGGAGAGGAATAGTGGCATGGGCGGTGTCCGATTGGCTTTATTTTTATTGACGCCAAACTCTAGGCGCTGTGCCACTACAGCGCAAGCAGTTGTACGATGTCTGCCGTGGTGCAGGCGGCGTGAACGAAAATGTCGCTGCACCGCAAGCGTGCACTGCCCCTGCCTCGTTAAGCTCGTCGGGCGCCTGTGACCGGCGCGTCATTGCGTATCTGGTAGCGTTTGCAGGTAGCCGGTCTAAGGTTGAACTACGTACGGAAACAACAATCGCACTTACCAAGCCTACAGACGGAGTACAAGCATGGCGTTCTTCACCGCGGCCAGCAAAGCCGACTTCCAGCATCAACTGCAAGCGGCCCTGGCGCAGCACGTCAGCGAGCAGGACCAGCCACAAGTGGCCCTGTTCGCCGAACAGTTCTTTGGCATCATCGCCCTCGAAGAGCTGACTCAGCGGCGACTTTCCGACCTCGTTGGCTGCACCCTTTCTGCCTGGCGCCTGCTGGCCCAGTTCGACCCCGCCCAGCCCCAGGTTCGCATCTTCAACCCCGATTATGAAAAGCACGGCTGGCAGAGCACCCATACCGGCATCGAAGTGCTGCACCCGGACATCCCGTTCCTGGTCGACTCCGTGCGTATCGAACTCAAGCGTCGTGGCTACAGTATCCATACCCTGCAGAACAGCGTGCTCAGCGTGCGCCGCGATGCCCAGGGCGCGTTGCTCGAACTGCTGCCCAAGGGCAGCACGGGCGAGGGCGTCAGCCGCGAGTCGCTGATGTTCCTGGAGATCAACCGCTGCGCCAGCAACGTCGAGATCAAGTCGTTGCAGAAGACCCTGCTCGAAGTGCTCGAGGAAGTACGCCTGAGCGTGGCCGACTTCCAGCCCATGAAGGCCAAGGCCCAGGAACTGCTGGGCAAGCTGGGTGACGGCACCTTCGGTCATGGCAGCGCCGACCCGGCCGAGCTGGAAGAGATCAAGGTGTTTCTCGCCTGGCTGCAGGACAACCATTTCACCTTTCTCGGCTACGAGGAATTCACCGTTCACGACGCCGTCGATGGCGGCCACCTGCAGTACGACGAAAGCGCGCTGCTGGGCCTGTCCAAGCGCCTGCGCAGCGGCCTGAGCAAGGACGACCTGCATATCGAACCCTACGCGCTGGCCTACCTGCGCGAGCCCACCCTGCTGTCGTTCGCCAAGGCTGCGCAACCAAGCCGCGTGCACCGCCCGGCCTACCCGGACTTCGTCTCCATCCGTGAAATCGATGCCACCGGCAAGGTGGTCAAGGAGTGCCGCTTCCTCGGCATCTACACCTCGACCGCCTACAGCGAGAGCGTGCGTGATATTCCCTATATCCGCCGCAAGGTCGCCGAGGTCGAGAAGCGCTCCGGGTTCATTTCCCAGGGTCACCTGAGCAAGGAGCTGGTCAAGGTTCTTGAAGTGCTGCCGCGCGACGACCTGTTCCAGACGCCGGTCGACGAACTGGCCAGCACGGCGCTGTCGATCGTGCAGATCCAGGAGCGCAACAAGGTGCGCCTGTTCCTGCGCTTCGACCCCTACGGCCGCTTCGTCTACGCGCTGGCCTACGTGCCGCGGGACATCTACTCCACCGAAACCCGCCTGCGTATCCAGCAGGTGCTGGTCGACCGCCTGCAGGCCAGCGACTGCGAGTTCTGGACCTACTTCTCCGAGTCGGTGCTGGCCCGTGTGCAGTTCATCCTGCGCGTGGACCCGAAGAACAAGCTGGACATCGACCCCCAGCAACTCGAGCGCGAAGTCGTCCAGGCTTGCCGCTCGTGGACCGACGACTACGCCGCCCTGGCCGTGGAGAACTTCGGCGAAGCCAAGGGCACCCGGGTGCTCAGCGATTTCCCGAAAAGCTTCCCGGCCGGTTACCGCGAGCGCTTCGCGCCGCACTCGGCAGTGGTGGACATGCAGCACCTGCGCAGCCTCTCCGAGGAACGCCCGCTGGTGATGAGCTTCTACCAGCCATTGGTGCCGGGTGAGCGTCAGCTGCACTGCAAGCTGTACCACGCCGATACGCCGCTGGCGCTGTCCGACGTGCTGCCGGTGCTGGAGAACCTCGGCCTGCGCGTGCTGGGTGAATTCCCTTATCGCCTGCAGCACCAGAACGGTCGCGAATTCTGGATTCACGATTTCGCCTTCACCTACCCCGAAGGCATGAAGCTCGACATCCAGCAGCTCAACGACACCCTGCAGGACGCCTTCGTGCACATCGTGCGCGGCGACGCCGAGAACGACTCCTTCAACCGCCTGGTGCTGAACGCCGGCCTGGCCTGGCGTGACGTGGCGCTGCTGCGCGCCTATGCCCGCTACCTGAAGCAGATCCGTCTGGGCTTCGACCTGGGCTACATCGCCAACACGCTGCTCAACCATGCCGATATCGCCCGCGAGCTGGTGCGCCTGTTCAAGACGCGCTTCTACCTGGCGCGCAAGCTCAGTGCCGATGACCTGAACGACAAGCAGCAGAAGCTCGAGCAGGCCATTCTCGGCGCCCTGGACAACGTCGCGGTGCTCAACGAAGACCGTATCCTGCGTCGCTACCTGGACCTGATCAAGGCGACCCTGCGCACCAACTTCTACCAGCCCGACGCTCTGGGCGAGGTGAAGAACTACTTCAGCTTCAAGTTCAACCCGAGCGCGATTCCCGAACTGCCACGGCCGGTGCCGAAGTTCGAGATTTTCGTCTACTCGCCGCGGGTCGAAGGTGTGCACCTGCGCTTCGGCAACGTCGCCCGTGGTGGCCTGCGCTGGTCCGACCGCGAAGAGGACTTCCGTACCGAAGTGCTCGGCCTGGTCAAGGCCCAGCAGGTCAAGAACGCGGTGATCGTGCCGGTCGGCGCCAAGGGCGGCTTCGTACCGCGGCGCCTGCCGGTGGGCGGCGGCCGTGACGAGATCCAGGCCGAGGCCATCGCCTGCTACCGCATCTTCATCAGCGGCCTGCTGGACATCACCGATAACCTCAAGGAAGGCGAGGTGGCGCCGCCGGCCAACGTGGTGCGCCATGACGCCGATGATCCCTATCTGGTGGTCGCCGCCGACAAGGGCACCGCGACCTTCTCCGATATCGCCAACGGCATTGCCAACGAATACGGCTTCTGGCTCGGCGATGCGTTCGCCTCGGGCGGTTCGGCCGGTTACGACCACAAGGGCATGGGCATCACCGCCAAGGGCGGCTGGGTCTCGGTGCAGCGTCACTTCCGCGAGCGCGGCATCGACGTGCAGAAGGACCTGACCACCGTGATCGGCATCGGCGACATGGCCGGTGACGTGTTCGGCAACGGCCTGCTGCTCTCCGAGTCGCTGCAACTGGTGGCTGCCTTCAACCACCTGCATATCTTCATCGACCCGAACCCGGATGCCGCGCGCAGTTTCGTCGAGCGCAAGCGCCTGTTCGACCTGCCGCGTTCGAGCTGGGCCGACTACGACGCCTCGCTGATCTCCCAGGGCGGCGGCATCTTCCTGCGCAGCGCCAAGAGCATCGCCATCAGCCCGGAGATGAAGGCGCGCTTCGATATCCAGGCCGACAAGCTGGCGCCGACCGAGCTGCTCAACGCGCTGCTCAAGGCGCCCGTTGATCTGATCTGGAACGGCGGCATCGGCACCTACGTCAAGTCCAGTCGCGAGAGCCATGCCGATGTCGGCGACAAGGCCAACGACGTGCTACGCGTCGACGGCCGCGAACTGCGTGCCAAGGTGGTGGGTGAGGGCGGCAACCTGGGCATGACCCAGCTCGGCCGCGTCGAGTACGGCCTCAATGGCGGGGCCAGCAACACCGACTTCATCGACAACGCCGGTGGGGTGGACTGCTCCGACCATGAGGTGAACATCAAGATCCTGCTCAACGAGATCGTCACCGCCGGCGACATGACCGGCAAGCAGCGCAACACGCTGCTCGCCGAGATGACCGAGGACGTGGGCAATCTGGTACTGGGCAACAACTACAAGCAGACCCAGGCGCTGTCCCTGGCCGAGCGCCGTGCCCGGGAACGCCAGGGCGAGTACAAGCGCCTGATGGCGGCGCTGGAGGCCTCCGGCAAACTGGACCGTGCCCTGGAGTTCCTGCCCAGCGAGGAAGAGCTCAACGAGCGCGCCACCAAGGGCCAGGGGCTTACCCGTCCCGAGCTGTCGGTGTTGATCTCCTACAGCAAGATCGAGCTGCAGGAAGCCCTGATCAAGTCCGATATCGCCGATGACGAGTACCTGTCGCGGGAGATGGAAACCGCCTTCCCGGCGCGCCTGGCCCAGGAGTATGGCGAGGCCATGCGCCGTCACCGCCTCAAGCGCGAGATCGTCAGCACGCAGATCGCCAACGATCTGGTCAATCACATGGGCATCACCTTCGTGCAGCGTCTGAAGGAGTCCACCGGGGTGGGTTCAGCCCAGGTTGCCGCGGCTTATGTCGTGGTGCGGGATGTATTTCACCTGCCGTTCTGGTGGCGGCAGATCGAGGCCCTGGATAACCAGGTGCCGGCCGACCTGCAGCTGACCATGATGGACGAGCTGATGCGTCTGGGCCGCCGCGCCACGCGCTGGTATCTGCGCAGCCGTCGCAATGACCTGGATGCCGCCCGTGATGTCGCCCATCTCGGTCCGCGGGTCAAGGCACTGGCCATGCGCCTGGACGAGTTGCTCGAAGGCCCGGCTCGTGACGAGTGGATGGCGCGCTACCAGACCTACGTCGAAGCCGGCGTACCGGAGCTGCTGTCCCGGGTGGTCGCCGGCACTGGCCACCTGTATACGCTGCTGCCGATCATCGAGTCGGCGGACCTCACCGGTCGCGAACCGACCGAGGTGGCGGCCGCCTACTTCGCGGTGGCCGACGCGCTGGACCTGTCCTGGTATCTGCAGCAGATCAGCGGCCTGAGCGTGGAAAGCAACTGGCAGGCCCTGGCCCGCGAAGCCTTCCGCGACGACCTGGACGCGCAGCAGCGCGCCATCACCGTCTCGGTCCTGCAACTGGCCAACGGGCCGGAGTCGATCGAGGCGCGGGTGGAGATGTGGCTGGAGCAGAACCGCCGACTGGCCGACCGCTGGAAAGCCATGCTCGCCGAGCTGCGTGCCGCCACCGGCAGCGACTACGCCATGTACGCCGTGGCCAACCGCGAGCTGAGCGACCTGGCGCAAAGCCAGCTGCCGGTGCTGCCGGCCTGAGCTGAGTAGGCGCTGGAAACAGAAACGCCCCGACTGGTTCGGGGCGTTTTTTTGTGGCCTGCCGTCCCTGGCGGCCACCCTACGGGCCGTCGGCAGAGCCGACGTCAAAAATCGCTCCCGGCGTTTTTTTGCCCGGCCTGTTTCATCGGACCGGTGACGATGTTCAGGCAGGCATGGTGTATAGGCGTGGGCGGCGATGGTCGGGCTTATCGGCCCCGCTCATCGCTGCCCGCCTCGATGCCGAACCGCGGCTTCAATTGCCTGCGGGTTTCTTCTGCAGGCCGTCGAGCAGCGCTTTGTGAAAGCGCTCGGGCTCCTGGATCTGTGGCGAATGGCCCAGGTCGGGGAAGGTCACCAGGGTCGCATCGGGAATGCGCTTGGCCGTGGCCGGGCCCAGCGCCTTGTAGTTGCCCAGCTTGCTGCGCAGCGCTTCGGGCGCGGCGTCCTTGCCGACGGCGGTGTTGTCCTGCTCGCCGATCAGCAGCAGCGTGGGCATCTGCAGTTCGGAAAATTCGTAGACCACCGGCTGGGTGTAGACCATGTCGTAGGTCAGCGCCGAGTTCCAGGCGACGATTTCCTTGCCGTCACCCTTGAACATGCCTGCCTGCATGTCGACCCAGCGATCGAACTCGGGCCGCCACTGACCGGCGTAGTAGGTGTTCTTCTGGTAGTTGCGGCTGGCCTCGGCGGTGGTTTTCAGTTCGCGCTGGTACCACTGATCGACGCTCAGGTAAGGCACTCCGAGGGTTTTCCAATCCTCCAGGCCGATCGGGTTGACCATCACCAGTTGCTCGACCTGTTCGGGGTAGAGCAGGGCGTAGCGGGTGGCGAGCATGCCGCCCATGGAGTGGCCCATGACGGTCACCTTGTCGACGCCGATCTGTTCGAGCAGCGCGTGGGTGTTGCTGGCCAGTTGTTGGAAGCTGTATTGGTAGTGAGCCGGCTTGCTGGATTTGCAGAAGCCGACCTGGTCCGCTGCTACCACGCGGTACCCCGCGGCGGTCAACGCCTTGATGCTGCCCTCCCAGGTTGCCGCGCAGAAGTTCTTGCCGTGCATCAGCAGCACGGTGCGGCCGTTGGCCTTCTCGGGCTGCACGTCCATATAGGCCATCTGCAGCGAATTGCCTTGCGACTCGAAGTTGAAGCGTTTGACTTCATGGGGGTAGTCGAAACCCTGCAGCTCGGCGCCATAGCGCGGTGTTTCGGCAGCAAGGGCAGGCAGGCTGCCTGCAATCAGCAAAGAAGCGAGGGCAATGCGCACGATGGTGCTCCAGACAAAGACGGGAGCAAAGACTGACCCGTGATCGGCGCGCGCGTCTCGGCGAAGTGGTTACAAAACCTGTCGGTCAGCCCAGTTCTCGCACGTAGCGCAGCATGTCCGGTGCGCCGGCCTGGAGCAGGCCTTCACCCAGCGCGCAGGCCTGGGGCGAATGTTTGGGCAGCAACAGGAACTCCGGCGAGCCCGGCGTGCGCAGCAGGCTCAGGCGCGCATAGGGCACCTCGTGCTCCATCAGCAGCTGCATGAAAGAGGCATCGCTCCAGGCCGCGCAAGGCATCGCCAGGGCGTGGTAACGCTGTTCCAGATCGTGCAGGCCCTCGGGGCTGATGCGGTAGTAGGTGATGTGCGCCGGCAGGGTGATTTCCAGGCCGCGCAGCCGCGCGTAGGCCACTGCGCTGGCAAAGGCTTGCGGATGGCGATCGCCGGCCCAGAACAGCCGCTCGCCGCGCCACTGGGCGTGAAACAGTTCGAGGCGCTGATGGGGATAGTCCGGCAACGCCTTGCCCAGGTGCTTGAGGAAGTCGCGATAGCTGATGATGCGAATCTGCCGGCAGGCTTCGCTGGCCGCATAGTCCTCGAGGCTGCCGTAGCTGCCGTCGCAATGCACCAGGCTGTCGACCAGGCGCAGGTCGAACTGCTGCAGCTGGCGATGTTCGACCTCGATGAGCCGGGTCAGGGCGGCGTGGGCTTCGGCCTTGTCTTCCTGCACCGGGCCGGACAGGGCACTGCGCGGCAGGTCCTTGAGGCGCTGCAGGGGCGGGCCGCCAAGCCAGCAGATATTGTCGCCAAAGGTGGGAATGGCGGAGAACGGCAGCTGCAACTGGCTGGCGCGTTCGAAGATGGGCCTGCAGCCACGAGCAAGCAGGCCCACGCGCTGAGCCAGGGCGGCCAGGCGTGAGGAGAGAGGGCTGGGCTGTTCAGGCAGGCTCATGGCAGCTCGCGTACGTCGGTGTGCCAGGCGCAGTGTGGCAGAGCCGGCAATGACTTGCACGACCCCACGCACAGAATGTCCAGCCAGTGGCCGAAATAGCTGGGCGTGGCGCGTGCAGCGCCCGGGAGTGTGGCAGAATCCGTTCATT
Organism: Pseudomonas argentinensis; assembly: GCF_001839655.2. Lineage (NCBI taxonomy): Bacteria > Pseudomonadati > Pseudomonadota > Gammaproteobacteria > Pseudomonadales > Pseudomonadaceae > Phytopseudomonas > Phytopseudomonas argentinensis. The sequence goes on along the minus strand of NZ_CP056087.1, from coordinate 3,643,011 downwards.
CACTTGCAAGGAGCCTCCATGGCCAGCCTGATTCTGGATATCGCATTATCCGCAGACCGCGTGCAGGCGATCTATCAGGGGCGGGCCAACCGCATTCAGGCGCTCAGTCGCGATGGACGCCGGGTCAGCATTCCGGCCCACCATTTCCGACCGTTTCTGACCCACGCCGGTATCCATGGTTCCTTCGAGCTGCAATTCAACGATGCCGGTGAGCTGCTGAGCTTGCGGCGCTTGTCCTAGGGTCTGTTGACGTTTCAGCGCAAGCCGCGTTGCTGCGAGAAGTCTCGCCAGGTTAGGCGGAGGGCGCAGGGAATGGCATTCCCTTTTCAAATCCTCCAACGACGCCTGGCGAGATTTCCCGCGCAACCCGCAGGGCCGGGCCAGTTTTTGTGCGATGCTGCGTTTCTCGGTGGCTCATTTGGCCAGCCAAACTTCGCACCTCGCGCAAAAACTGGCTCCGGCGCGGTCGTGCTGAAACGTCAACAGACCCTAACAACCTGCTGATAACCTTTTCAGCCCATGTCGTCGATTTTGGCAGCTAAGTGGCGGAAGCAGCCGCAAGCTGCAAGCTCCAAGCTACAGGTTAAAAGCAGTCCGCATTGCTCTCTCTTGTTCTTGCAGCTCGAGGCTTGCGGCTTGAAGCTCAATGTCCGCTTCTGCCTTGTAGTTGCCGCTTCTTGCGTATCTGGCTCGCGACACCGTTAACCGGCTCTAATCCTCGCTAGTCGAAGCCTCGGCCGGCTATAATTCGCGCCTTTCGATTTCGCCACTGCCGAGCTAAGCCTGCCCATGTACAACCTGGCCCGCGAGCTGCTGTTCAAACTGTCCCCGGAAACTTCCCACGAGCTGTCCATCGATCTGATCGGCGCCGCTGGCCGTCTGGGCCTGGCCGGTCGCCTGACCAAGCAGCCGAGCAGCCTGCCGGTGACGGTCATGGGGTTGCAGTTCGCCAACCCGGTGGGCCTGGCCGCGGGCCTGGACAAGAACGGCGATGCCATCGATGGTTTCGCGCAGCTGGGTTTCGGTTTCGTGGAAATCGGCACCGTCACCCCCCGGCCGCAGCCCGGCAACCCCAAGCCGCGCCTGTTCCGCCTGCCCGAGGCCGAGGCGATCATCAACCGCATGGGCTTCAACAACCATGGCGTCGACCACCTGCTGGCGCGCGTGCAGGCAGCCAAGTACCGCGGCGTGCTGGGCATCAACATCGGCAAGAACGTCGATACCCCGGTCGAGCGGGCGGTGGACGATTACCTGATCTGCCTGGACAAGGTCTACGCCCACGCCAGCTACGTCACCGTCAACGTCAGCTCGCCGAACACGCCGGGGCTGCGCAGCCTGCAGTTCGGCGATTCGCTCAAGCACCTGCTCGATGCCCTGCACAAGCGCCAGAATGAACTGGCCCTGAGCCACGGCCGGCGTGTGCCGCTGGCGATCAAGATCGCCCCGGACATGAGCGACGAGGAGACCGTGCAGGTCGCCGCGGCGCTGCTGGATAGCGGCATGGATGCGGTGATCGCCACCAACACCACATTGAGTCGCGAAGGCGTCGAGAACCTGGCGTTCGCCAACGAAGCCGGCGGGCTCTCCGGTGCCCCGGTGCGCGACAAGAGCACCCATACGGTTGGCGTGCTGGCAGGAGAACTGGGTGGGCGGTTGCCGATCATCGCGGCCGGTGGCATCACCGAGGGCCGCCATGCGGCAGAGAAGATCGCCGCAGGCGCGAGCCTGGTGCAGGTCTATTCGGGCTTCATCTACAAGGGGCCGGCGTTGATTCGCGAGGCGGTGGACGCCATCGCGGCAGCGCGTCGCTGAATCGCGGGCAATAAAAAGGGCTCCCTGAGGGAGCCCCTGGGCTCTCGCCCGCCGCTCGGATGGAGCGTGCTTGGTGGAGTCGGTAGGTCCCTGGCGTTAGCCGACAGCGCGAAGTTCGTTAAGTCGATGAATACCGGCAGTGCCGGTCAGACCGTCCCAGTTGTCACCGCGGCCTTCACGCCAGCCATTGAGCCAGGCTTGACGCACGGACGGAAGAGTGAAAGGACACAGCTCGCGGGATTTACCACTGATACCGTACTGATAGCCGCGCAAAAATGCTTTTTCTAACGGATCACGCTTAAGTCTTCTCATAGGGTGTTGCCCTCACTTGTTGACTGTTTATGTCCCGTAGACCTCCAGGAGGTCAGGCAGATGGTCTGCCGTTGGAGTCCGCTGCCGGCGTCGCGAGCCTCCATGTGCCATCGTCGTTGCAACGATGGCCTGGGTAGATTTCTATCGAATGCACGATGCGCTGTGAATGATCGATTTGTCATAAGGACGTAACGCTTTTGAGGGTGAGGCCATAAGCTCTTCAGGCAGTGGCTGCTCTGGTAGCTGAAACCCACGCTAACAGTGGCTTGGGTCGGATTTGCTGGTGTTTTGCCATCGTGAATGGCTATCGATTGCGCCTGCTATTTATTCGGACGAAGGGTCGCATTGCGACTTCTTGTCACTTATTTTTGGTTGCCCCCACCATTGGGCCAACCCATTACCGCCTTCGGGCACTGGATCTATGATGTCGGAGCAAAACGAACTCTTCCTCACCTGTCCCAAGGGGCTCGAAGGCCTGTTGCTCGAGGAAGCCAAGGCGCTCGGCCTGAACGAGGCCCGCGAGCACACCTCGGCCATTCGTGGCATCGCCAGCATGGAAACCGCCTATCGGTTGTGCCTGTGGTCACGCCTGGCCAATCGGGTGCTGCTGGTGCTGGCGCGCTTTCCGGTGCGCGATGCCGAGTCGCTCTACCAGGGCGTGCTCGACGTCGACTGGTTCGAGCACCTGGAACCCAGTGGCAGTCTGGCCGTGGAATTCAGTGGCCATGGCTCGGGCATCGACAACACTCACTTCGGCGCCCTGAAGGTCAAGGACGCCATCGTCGACAAGCTGCGTCAGGCCGACGGCACCCGCCCCTCGGTGGACAAGCTCAACCCGGACCTGCGCGTGCACCTGCGCCTGGATCGTGGTGAAGCGGTCCTGTCCCTGGACCTCTCCGGCCACAGCCTGCACCAGCGCGGCTACCGCCTGCAGCAGGGTGCGGCGCCGTTGAAGGAGAACCTGGCCGCGGCCGTACTGATTCGCGCCGGCTGGCCGCGCATTGCCGCCGAAGGTGGCGCCCTGGCCGACCCGATGTGCGGCGTGGGCACCTTTCTGGTCGAGGCGGCGATGATCGCCGCCGACATCGCGCCGAACCTGACGCGCGAGCAGTGGGGCTTCAGCAACTGGCTCGGCCATGTGCCGGCCACCTGGACTCGCCTGCGCGGCGAAGCCGAGGCGCGCGCTGCAGCCGGAATGGCCAAACCGCCATTGTGGATCCGTGGTTACGAAGCCGATCCGCGGCTGATCCAGCCGGCGCGCAATAACATCGATCGCGCCGGGCTGAGCGACTGGATCAAGGTCTACCAGGGCGAAGTGGCGACCTTCGAGCCGCGCCCGGACCAGAACCAGAAGGGCCTGGTGATCAGCAACCCGCCCTATGGCGAGCGCCTGGGCGACGAGGCCAGCCTGCTGTACCTCTACCAGAACCTCGGCGAGCGCCTGCGCCAGGCCTGCATGGGCTGGGAGGCGGCGGTATTCACCGGGGCGCCCGACCTGGGCAAGCGCATGGGCATTCGCAGCCACAAGCAGTATGCGTTCTGGAATGGCGCCTTGCCGTGCAAACTGCTGCTGATCAAGGTGCAGCCCGAGCAGTTCGTTACCGGCGAGCGGCGTACGCCGGAGCAGCGTGAGCGCGAACGGGAGCAGAACGAGCTGCAGGCCGAGGCGCCCACGCTCAATCGCAACGGCAACCCGATCAAGCCGGCCGCCGCGCCGGTCGAGCAGGCGCGCCTGAGCGAGGGCGGGCAGATGTTCGCCAACCGCCTGCAGAAGAACCTCAAGCAGCTCGGCAAATGGGCGCGCCGCGAAGGCGTCGACTGCTACCGCCTGTACGATGCCGACATGCCCGAATACGCCCTGGCCGTCGACCTGTACCACGACTGGGTGCACGTGCAGGAGTATGCCGCGCCGCGCTCGATCGACCCGGAAAAGGCCCAGGCGCGCCTGTTCGATGCCCTGGCGGCGATTCCCCAGGCCCTGGGCATCGACAAGAGCAAGGTGGTGATCAAGCGTCGCGAGCGGCAGAGCGGCACCAGGCAGTACGAGCGGCAGGCGGCCCAGGGGCAGTTCATGGAAGTGAAGGAGGGCGGCATCAAGCTGCTGGTCAACCTCACCGACTACCTGGATACCGGCCTGTTCCTCGATCACCGGCCGCTGCGCCTGCGCATTCAGAGAGAGGCGGCCGGCAAGCGTTTCCTCAACCTGTTCTGCTACACCGCCACGGCCAGTGTGCACGCGGCCAAGGGCGGCGCACGCAGCACCACCAGCGTCGATCTGTCGAAGACCTATCTGGACTGGGCGCGGCGCAACCTGTCGCTCAACGGCTTCTCGGACAAGAACCGCCTGGAGCAGGGCGACGTGATGAGCTGGCTGGCCGATGACCGCGGCGAGTACGAGCTGATCTTCATCGACCCGCCGACCTTCTCCAACTCCAAGCGCATGGAAGGCGTGTTCGACGTGCAGCGCGACCACGTGCAGTTGCTGGACATGGCCATGGCGCGCCTGGCGCCGGGCGGCGTGCTGTACTTCTCCAACAACTTCCGCAAGTTCCTGCTCGACGAGCAGTTGCCGGCACGTTATCGGGTCGAGGAGATCACTGCCGAAACCATCGATCCGGACTTTGCGCGCAATGCCAAGATCCACCGTGCCTGGAAGGTGATGGCCAAGTAAGTCTGTTACAGCCGTAGCCCGGGTTGAGCTTAGCGATACCCGGGATGGCTTCCCGGGTGTCGCTGCGCTCGACCCGGGCTGCTTCAGCGCTATCGGGCGCTGCCCTTGGGCTGCTTATAGAGGTCAAGCAGCACCTGGTCGAGAATCACCGAGGCGCCCCAGGGTTTCGGGTCGTTGAGGATGGCCACCACGGCCCAGCTGTTGCCGTTGCTGTCGCGGCTGAAGCCGGCGATGGCGCGCACGTTGTTGAGGGTGCCGGTCTTGATGTGCGCCTGGCCGGCCATCGGCGTGTTGCGCAGGCGTTTGCGCATGGTGCCGTCCAGCGCGACGATCGGCATCGAGCTGATGAACTCGGCAGCAAAGGGGCTCTTCCAGGCGGCCTCGAGGATGCGGCCCATTTCCCGGGCGCTTATGCGTTCGGCGCGGGACAGCCCGGAGCCGTTTTCCATGACCAGTTGCGGGGCGGTGATGCCCTTGCGCGCCAGCCAGGCGCGGATCACCCGTTGCGCGGCGTGGGCGTCGTCGACATCCGCCTCGTTGCGGTTCTGCGCACCGATGCTGAGGAACAGCTGGCGGGCCATGGTGTTGTTACTGTACTTGTTGATGTCGCGGATGATCTCCACCAGGTCCGGCGAGAAGGCCCGGGCCAGCAGGGTGGCGCTCTTCGGCACTTCGGCCTGGCGGTCCTGGCCCATGATGCTGCCGCCCAGTTCGCCGAAGATCGCCCGTACCGCGCCGGCGGCATAGGCCGGGTGATCGAGCAGCGACAGGTAGGTCTGGGCGCTGCAGCCGTCGGTCAGCTGGCCGGTGACTATCACCCGGGTGCCGTCGAACTCCTTGACCGGGTTGTAGCGCACGTCCGGCCAGGCCGGGCACTTGCCGGCCTTGAGCACCTTGACCTGGTTGTCCAGGGTCAAACCGGCCAGGGGCGGCTCGGCGGCGACGGTAACCTTGCCGTTCTCGGCGCGGGCGATGAAGCGCAGCGCCTTGAGGTTGACCAGCAGCGAGTCGGGGGTGACCAGATAGGGTTTGTTGGCATCGCCGCCATCGTCGTTGAAGGCGGGCAGATCCGGTTGCACGAAATGCGTGCGGTCGAGCACCAGGTCGCCGGTTACCTGACGCACCCCATTGGCCCGCAGGTCACGCAGCATCAGCCAGAGCTTTTCCATGTTCAGCTTGGGATCGCCGCCGCCCTTGAGGTACAGGTTGCCGTTGAGCACGCCGTCCTTGAGCTGGCCGTCGGTGTAGAACTCGGTCTTCCACTGGAAGGTCGGGCCGAGCAGCTCCAGGGCCGCGAAGGTGGTGATCAGTTTCATGGTCGAGGCCGGGTTCACCGACACATCGGCATTGAAAATGGTGCCATTGCCTGGGCCGTCGAGCGGCAGGGTCACCACCGACAGCGACTGTTGACCGATCTTGTTGGCCTTCAGGCTCTTGGCCACGCTTTCCGGAAGTGTGGCGCTGGTGGCTGCATGAGCAGGCAGGGTGGTGGGTAGAACGAGGCAGGCGAGGGCCAGAGGGCGGAGGATGCGCAACCTCCGCACGGCGGGTACAACGGAAAATCGCATTACGAGCTCCCACAGCGGTTTGGGACGATGCCGCGCATTATGCCCCAGGACCAAGCCGGCAAGGGCCGGTGATCGCTGGATTTTATCGGCCGGCGATCCGCTGGCGGCCTTCACGGCAGTGGCGCCGGTGGATTTTTCGTCGGCCGGCGGGCATCGCCGCCACTAAACTGGTAGAGTGCCGCGCGTTATCACTCTGCAAGGATCTATACCCATGGCTACCAATCGTTCCCGTCGTCTGCGCAAGAAACTCTGTGTGGACGAGTTTCAGGAGCTGGGTTTCGAGCTGAACCTGAACTTCAAGGAAGACCTGAGCGACGAAGCGGTCGATGCCTTCCTCGATGCCTTCCTGAGCGACGCGATGAACGCCAACGGCCTGGGCTATGTTGGCGGCGACGACTACGGCCTGGTGTGCCTGGCCAAGCGTGGTTCGGTCAGCGAAGAGCAGCGTGCCGCAGTGGAAGCCTGGCTCAAGGGCCGTTCCGAGCTGGTCGATTTCAGCGTCAGCCCATTGCTGGACGTGTGGTACCCGGAAAAAGAGATCAACTCCGCTTCCTGATCCACCGAGGGCCTCATTCGAGGCCCTTTTCAATTGTGCGTCGTTTGTCCTGTGCCGATCATCACCCTGGCGGTAATAACGTCAGGCGTCTGGTGACTCGCGCGAAGGTAACGGTTCGTCTGCGGCTGTCGGCCGTTGTTTCGCCCCGTTGCGGTTCTCCAGCCATTGGCGCAGGCCGTGCATCAACAGGGCGATGAACAGCGTCAGCAGGATACCCAGGGTGACGTTGAACAAGCGCACTTGCGGCAGGTGCCAGTCCTTGGCCAGGCTCTCGGCCAGGAGCACGAAGCAGACCGTCGTCTGCAGCACGAACAGCCCGTAGTGGTTGGCCTGTAGGGCGCGGCTGAGCATGATCAGCGGCAGCATGATGGCGACCATCAGCGGCGGGCTCTGCAGGCTGTGGCCGAACAGGATCAGCAGGCCGGCGGCGCCGAGGCTGGCCATGCTCGCCTGCAGTGCCCGCACCAGGCTGCCGCGAAATTCCAGCTGCAAGGTCGTGACCACCGCCAGGGTCAGCCAGTAGCCGCGCTGCAGGTGCGCCAGGTTGACGATCAGGCCGGCCAGGGAAACCGCCACCGTGCAGCCCAGGGCATACAGGCCCCATTGCTGGCGGGACTGGCGCTGCGCATGGCGGCGCAACACCTTGAGCAGGCTGATCAGGCGCGGCATGTGTGGCCACATGCGCAGGCCATGCAGGCCCCGCAAGCCGAACGCCAGCAGCATCACCCAGAGTCCGCCGAGCATGAACAGCATGGCGATGGCGTTGGGGTTGTTCAGCAGGCTGCTGCCGTATTGGCCTTGGCCCAGGCACAGGCACACCGTCAGGCCGATACCGAGCTTGCCGGCTTCGGTGCCGAAGCGCTGCAGCCAGGCCAGCAGCAGGCCGAAGCCGGCGAACAGCGACAGGCTGATCAGCGGGTGGGTTGCCGACCAGAAGCCCAGGCCGGCGCTGCACGCGCCCAGGCCGGTGAGTAGCAGCATGCGCAACATGCCGAAGCGGTGCAGCGGATTGGCCTGGGCCGCCTGGAAGGCGCCGACCGACGCCCACAGGAACCCCGGGTGGGCGCTGAACAAACCAAGCAGCAGTGGCAGCGCGCAACCCAGACCGGCGACCACGGCCGGCCCCCAGGCGGGTGGCCCGGCGTGCCAGCTGAACAGCTGCCTGAATACCTGGCGCATCGTCAGACCGGACTCGAGCGACCGGTCATTTCCCGCGCCATTTCGGTGGCGTAGCTGTCGGTCATGCCGGCGATGAAGTCGATCATGCGCAGGAACGAGCGGTACAGCGGCCAGTGCGGGTCGGGGGCGTTATGGCCCAGCAGGTCGAGGATGCGCCGGTTCTTGAATGACGGCGTGCGCCCGCCGTGTTGCTCCAGCGCCGCGCCGCAGAAGGCATTGAGCAGTATTTCCAGGGTGGTGTAGGCGCCGATCTCGTGCAGCGTCTTGCGCTTGTCCTGAAAGATCTTCTCGCGGGCCATGGCCTTGGCCGCTTGCACGCAGTGCTTGGCCGGGCCGTGCATGTGCTCGACCAGATCACCTTCCAGGCGGCCGGCCAGCAGGCTGGCCTGCTGCTCGACGAAGGCCTGGGCGGCCGAGTTGGTGAGGTGCTCGATGGCCTTGCCACGCAGGATCGCCAGTTTGCGCCGACGCGAGTCCTGCGGGCCGAGCTGGCGGTAGGTTTCCGGCAGGTCGTCGCCGACCAGGTCGAGCAGCAGCGACTCCACCTCGGCGTAGTCGAGCAGCTCCATTTCCAGGCCATCTTCCAGGTCGATCAGGCCATAGCAGATATCGTCCGCCGCCTCCATCAGGTAGACCAGGGGATGGCGTGCCCAGCGCTGCTCTTCGAGCTGCGGCAGGCCCAGTTTGCTGGCGATCTGCTCGAGCAGCGGCAGCTCGCTCTGGTAGCAGCCGAACTTGTGCTTCTTGTAGCCCAGGGCCTCGGCATGCCGTGAGGTCCAGGGGTACTTCAGGTAGGCACCGAGGGTGGCGTAGGTCAGCCGCGTGCCGCCATCGAACTGGTGATATTCCAGCTGGGTGAGCACGCGAAACCCCTGGGCGTTGCCTTCGAAGCTGAGAAAGTCGCCGCGCTCGGCGTCGCTCATGGCGTCCAGCCAGCCACGCCCGGCGGCCTGCTGGAACCAGTGGCGAATGGCGTCTTCGCCGGAGTGGCCGAACGGCGGGTTGCCGATGTCATGGGCCAGGCAGGACGACTGCACCACCATGCCCAGGTCGCTGGGTGCGCACCAGGCCGGCAGTTCGCCGCGCAGCATCTCGCCGACACGCATGCCCAGGGAGCGGCCCACGCAGCTGACTTCCAGGGAATGGGTCAGGCGGGTATGGATATGGTCGTTGCTGGATACCGGATGCACCTGGGTCTTGCGGCCCAGCCGGCGAAAGGCACCGGAGAAGATGATCCGGTCGTGATCCTTGTGAAAGGGGCTGCGGCCCAGTTCATCGGCGCTGGGCGACGGTTTACCGAGACGTTCACGGGTGAGCAGTGTATGCCAGTCCAAGCGTGCTTCCTTTACCGGAGACGACGGTGCGGGCACGGTCTCGCCAGGCGAGCCGTGCACGCGAATGCCCGTTAGCTTCCCTGTTCATCCGAGCAACTGCAAGGCCACATCCACTAAAGTCCATTGGCGTCGATGTCGACCAGCAGCAGGCGGCTGCCGTTGTCGATGAACTGCCCGGCGGTCAGGCAATACTGGTTGGTGGTGGCGTCGCGGTAGGTATTGGACAGGATCAGGCGGCGCTCTTCCCAGCCTTCGGCGAGCAACTGGTAGAAGTAGGGGCGCCATGACCAGTTGTGGCCCAGGTAGCGATCATCGGCCTGCCAGGCGCCGTTGCGCCACTCCAGGTTGGGGGTGACCTGGGTGCCGTGGCGGTCGCATTGGTACAGGCGGATCAGCCAGGGATACGCGCCTGGGGTGATCTGCGGCGCCAGTCCTTCGGGACTGTGCTTGAACTGCGTGAACAACTCGGCGAGCTGGCGGCGCAAGGTCATCAGCTGCATGCGCTCGGCGAGTTTCTTGTGCACGTAGGCGTTGCGCAGCTCCGCGAAGCATTCGACGAACGCGCTGCTGGCGAAGAAGTCGAGCTCCGGCTTGGCGAACAGATAACCTTGCACGTAGCGTGCGCCACACTCCAGGGCAAACTCCAGTTCGGCTTCGGTCTCCACCCCTTCGGCGATGATCCAGCAGCCGGTCTTCTCCGCCATCATCGCCAGCGCCTTGACCACTTCACCGCTGGGCCCGCCACGGGCCGCCTCCTGGAACAGGCGCATGTCCAGTTTGAGGATGTCGGGGCGCAGGGCCAGAACGCGGTCGAGCTGCGAGTAGCCGGCGCCGAAGTCGTCGATGGCGATACGTACCCCGGCCTCGCGATAACGGGCCGCCACGGCCGCCAGGCGCTGGCTGGCGCCGCCCAGTTCGGTGATCTCGAACACCGCGCGCCTGGGATCCACGCCACTGCTCGTCAATTGCCTGAGGCTCGGCAGCGCCTGTTGCGGGCGTAGACGGGCAATCCAGCGCGGAGAGATGTTGACGCTCAGGAACCAGTCCGAAGGCGCATCATGAAAGCGCGCGAACGCCTGCTCGCGAACGGCTCGGTCAAGCCGGCGCAGGGCTGCGGCAGGGGTTTTCGGGTCGGCGAACAGCGGCCCTGCAGAATGCAGATGGCCATGGGCGTCGCGCAATCGCGCCAGCGCCTCGACGCCGGCAATCTGTCCGGTAGCGGTATCGATAAAGGGTTGGAAGACGGCGGTGGGTTGACCGTCGAGCACCGGGCACATCCTTAGTGATAGGGCGGGAGCCGGGATATGACCTGGCCTTTTGCGCCATTTCTAGCAATAAGGTGGCCAGTTTTACGCTTGATCGGGTTTTTCTGCTGGCTTTTCGCTTGTACCCCGAGGTGCACGTTTGCGCAGATCAGGAAAGGCGGCAAGTGCCATGCGCAGCCAATGGCGCCATTGGCCCCCGCGCATGCCCAGTACCGTCAGGGCGAACACACCACCGGTGATCCAGATTGGTGCGTTGCGCTTCTTGAGTTCCTCGCGCCAATGCGTGCCCAGATCCTTGGCTCTTTGCAGCGGCTCGAGCATGACCAGGGTTTCATGGCGAATTTCCTGGCGATGCATTTCCAGGCGCAGCCGCAGCATGGTCTTGCGCAGTTCCCTGGTGCTTTTGTCGGTCATGGCAGCAGTTGCTCGCGATCACGGGCCAGTTCTTCGAGGCTGGCACTGAAGGGCGCCGGCGCATGACGCATGCGCTGTACCAGGTTCCAGCCGCAAACCAGTAGACCCGTTGCATAGAAGAAGCAGAGCAGGGTGATGACCAGAATACGGTGGGTGTCCCAGAAGCCGATCAACAGGGCGGCGGAGAGGCCGACGATCAGCAGGAGGCCGAACAGGATGCACAGGCCGGTCAGGATCAGCAGGCTGACGGTGCGCGCCTGCTGTTCCTTGATCTCTTCGCTGAACAGCGCCACATGGCCATGAACCAGCCCGAGCAGCGCACCGGCCAGGCGCCGTGGCGAAGGGCCGCGGCTGGGAGGTGCTGCTGTCTGGCTGTCATCCATGGGCTGTCCTGATCAACGTCGGCTAATGAGCATGCCGATCAGTATACCAATACCGGCAGCGATGCCGATGGTCTGCCACGGATGGGTCTGCACGTAGTCCTCGGTCGCGCCAGCCACCGCACGGCCACGCTGAACCACGGTTTCTTCGGTGTTCTTCAGCGTGGTGCGCGCGCGGCCCAGGCTGTCGCGGATCTGCGCACGCAGCTCTTCGGCCTGATCGCCAACCAGGCTGGCGGAGTGCTGCAGCAGGGTTTCGGTGTCACGTACCAGTGCCTGGAATTCTTCGAGCAGCTCTTCTTTGCTGGCGGGAGCTGCGGGGCGCGGGGGGAGTGGGCGGGCCATTGATCAATCTCCTGTAGGTATGAGGCGGTGTAAGGGGTTCGAGTGGCGCTCCCTCGGCAGGTTCACTCTATCTGCCGGGATAGGCGCGGAGACCGAACGGAGGGCACAGGCATTGCATTGTCGAGCCGCGACGTTGAGCGAGATGCATGCTCCTTGGGCAGCATCAGCGGGCTGGTGGCCGTCAATACGCTGATGGCGATGGTCGGTGGCACCCTGGCGGCGTTGATCGTCGGGCGCAACGACCCGGGCTTCCTGCACAACGGCCCGCTGGCCGGGCTGGTTGCCATCTGCGCCGGCTCCGACCTGATGCATCCAGTGGGCGCACTGATCACTGGCGCCATCGCTGGCGCGTTGTTCGTCTGGGCCTTCACCGCGACGCAGGTCAGATGGAAGATCGACGACGTGCTCGGCGTCTGGCCCCTGCACGGATTGTGCGGCCTGTGGGGCGGCATCGCCTGCGGTATCTTTGGCCAACCGTGGTGGGGTGGCCTGGGCGGTGTGAGCCTCACCAGTCAGCTGCTTGGCAGCCTGGCCGGCGTGGCCGTGGCCCTGCTCGGCGGCTTTGTGGTGTATGGCCTGCTCAAGCTGCTGGTGGGCATTCGCCTGAGCCAAGAGCAGGAGTATTACGGCGCCGACCTGTCGATCCACAAGATCGGTTCGGTGAGCCAGGACTGAGCCGCTAACCGTCTGGTCGATTGGCTGACGGCCAACCCTAAACTTTTGCCCGGGGCTGCCGTCAACCTTGGACATGCTCCGTTTCGGTGACTTGCCATGGCTATTTCCATCCCGCTGTCGACCAACACGACAGGCCGCTCGCCCCAACTCGGCGGTCAGCCCACCATTCGCAATGCGGCCGATGCCCAGGCCGCGCTGTCCAACCGCCTGGCTGAGCGCCTCGGCCTGCCGCCAGGCTCGCTGACGGCCAAGCAGGACGACTTCTCCCCGGAGAAAGTCGCCGATCGTGTGCTGGGCTTCGTCGAGCAACGCCTCAAGAGCGAGGCGGCATCGGGCGCCAGCCCCGAGAAACTGCAGCAGCTTCTCGATCAGGCCCGCTCCGGTGTGCAGAAGGGGTTCGACGAGGCGCGCAAGATTCTCGATGGCATGGGCGTGCTCAAGGATAAAGTCGCCACGGACATCGACGACACCTTCAAGCGCATCGAGCAGGGTTTCGCCGGGCTCGACAAACTCTACGGTGGCGTGCCGGCCACCGGCGGCAACAGCGGCGTCACGCCGACTTCCAGCGATCGTTTCGCCGCGGTGGCGGAAAGCTTCGAACTCAACATCACCACCCGTGACGGCGACCGCCTGCGCGTATCGGTTGCCCAGGCCTCGGCGGCCTGGTCGCGCACCGAAGGTGCCGGCAGCCAGTCCGGCAGCCTGCAGATCGGCGGCTGGCAGGTGGAGGTCGAGGGTGAGCTGGATGATGAGGAAAAGGCCGCCCTGGGGAAACTCTTCGACCAGGTGCAGGATCTGTCCAATTCCTTCTATTCCGGCGATATGGCCGGGGCCTTTGACCGCGCCATGGCGCTGGACATGGACAGCTCGCAGCTGGCCTCCATGTCGCTGCGCCTGACCCAGACCAGCGTACGCCAGGCCACTGATACCTACGGCGCGGTCTCCAATCAGGGCGGGCAACCAGCCAGCGCGACCAACGGTGCGCTTACCGATTACGCCCAGGGTCTGCTCGATGCTCTGCGCACGGCGGACGCCTGGGTCAGCGATGGCAAGGGGCTGCTGCAGGATCTGCTCAAGGGCGGGTTCTCGCTGGACGAGCGCTTCGACGCCGGGCGCCTGGAAAAGGCCGAACAGCTCAACGGGCGCTTGCTCGATGGCTTGCAGGGCCTGCTGGGCTCGACGCTGGCGCCGCCAGGCAATCAGGACGGCGAGAAGGGCTGAGTAGACAGCTCGAGGTGATAGACTTTGCGCTCTGTCACCTCGCGGGCTGCTTCGACCATGCTTCCTGAATGCCAGCTACTCGGCACCCTGGGCTGTCATCTCTGTGAATACGCCGAGGCCGTGCTGATGCCATTCGTGGAAAACGGTCTGCTGGTCGAATTGGTGGATATCGCCGATCGGCCCGGGCTGTTGGAGCGCTACGCGCTGGTGATTCCCGTGCTACGGCGCACCGACACGGGGGCCGAACTGCACTGGCCGTTCGACGCACCACAGGTTGCCGCGTTTCTGGGTTGACCGATTGCCATTAGAGCAATGAGCCGGGCGCCATGCCGCCGGGCCACTTTATTTCGTTTTCTGTTGGATGGGGGATGCGGGTATGAACATGGTGCTTGGCGACGCGCTGTCGCTGCTGCTGTTTCGTTTGCACAACGGTCGCCTGCTGGGCATCAACCTGCTCAAGGTCAACGAAATCATTCCCTGTCCCGCCCTGACCAAGATGCCCAGTCGGCACCCCCATGTGCGTGGCGTGGCGACCTTGCGGGGCTCGGCACTGACGGTCATCGACCTGGCCCGGGCGATCGGCGAACGTGGCGGCAGCGATGCCGGTGAAGGTTGCCTGATCGTCACCGAGCTGAGTCGGTCTCGGCAGGGCCTGCACGTGCACAGCGTCGAGCGTATCGTGCAGTGTTCGACCCGCGATGTGCGTCCGCCACCCTCGGGTGCCGGCACGCGCGCCTTCATCACCGGAGTGACCCAGATCGACGGCACCATCGTGCAGATTCTCGATATCGAGAAAGTGCTGCATGAACTCGCCCCGGCGCCGCTCGAAGAGGTCGGCGAGCAACTGCTGACCGCGGACGAGCAGCGATTGCTGCAGGGCCGACGCGTGCTGGTGGTCGACGATTCCCAGGTGGCCCTGCAGCAGACGCTGATCACCCTGCGCAAGCTCGACCTCGATTGCCAGGCGGTGCGCAGCGCTGCCAGTGCCCTCGAAGTATTGCGAGCGGCACGGGAGGAGGGACGGCCGGTCGAGGTGCTGGTTTCGGATATCGAAATGCCGGAGATGGATGGTTATGCCCTGGTTCAGCAGATCCGCAAGGACGCCGAACTCGGCGAAACCTATGTGCTGCTGCACACCTCGCTGGACAGCACCATGAACACCGAGAAGGCCCGCGCGGTCGGCGCCAACGACGTGCTCACCAAGTTCTCCAGTGTGGACCTCAGCCACGCGCTGCTGCGTGCCTTTCAGCGCCTCGACAACTAGGGCCTGTTAATACGGCCGCACGACCGCGCCCTGGCTCTATTCGACGCGCTGCTCGCCGGTGAACTGCAGGGTGATCTTGCAGCGCCGGCAGAAGTAGCGGCGCCCCTTGGCCACCAACGCGTGGCGCTGGGCGGAAAACGGAAACTCGCCCTGTGGGCAGTGGCAGCGGTAGATGAACCGGCTGACCTGGCGCCGCTTCACCTCGTAGGTATGGCAGCGGTGCGGCGGCAGCTCATAGACGCCGCGCATGATCAGCTGCCATTCCTCGCCGTGGGGTTGAATGTTCAGGCCGAACAGCTGGTGGGCGATCAGGTGGGCCACCTCGTGGGCCACGGTCTGGCGCAGGAAATCTTCCTGGTTGTCGCGATACAGCTGCGGATTGAAGCGCAGCTTGTTTTCGGTGAGGTGCGCCACGCCAGCCTTTTGCCCGCGCAGCTTGAAACTCACCTGCGGGCGGGTGAAGCGCCGCTTGAAGAAGGTTTCCGCCTGCTGGTAACAGGCTTCGACGCGGGCGTGGATCTGATCGGGCATGACGGCTTCGGGGGCGGGTAACTGCCGCCGATTATGTCGCAAATCCTCGCCCGCTGCAGGGCTTTGAGCCGAGTGGTAGGGCTCAGCGGTAGTAGCGCTGCAGGGTTTCCATGGCGCTGTTGATGCGCTGCAGGCGCTGGGTGCAGCCGCCGCGATCCGGGTGATGAAGGCTGACCAGCTGTCGGTAGCGCTGACGGATGATCGTCAGGTCGAGTTCGCCAGCCTGTGCGTCCAGCTCCAGCGTGGCCAGCGCCTGTTGCCGGTCTTCGCCGCCCTGCAGGCGCACCCAGAAGGCGCCAAGCATCTGTTCGACATCCTCGGCGCCGGTGTCACGCAAATGATCGAGATCCAGGTAGTAGTCGCGCAGTGGCTCCGGTTCGCTCAGGCCGCCTTGCCCAGCCTGGTAAGGCAGCAGGCGGATGCACAGCGGGCTGATCTGCAGCGACGCCCGGCCCTCGGCATGCAGTTGATCGCGTAGCCGGTACAGCGTATGAAACAGCAGGAAGTGGCTGCGAAACAGCTCCAGAGTGTCGTCCGGCAGGCGCTCGTCACGGCCCTGCCAGCGGTTCAGGCGCAACAGCAGTTCGTACTCGGTGAGCCCGGCGGGCGAGGCTTCCAGCAGGTCGAGCAGCTTGCAGTCGGGTAAGGTTTCCTGGTTCATCGGCTTTCCTTGATCGATGAGAGGGCGCGTTGCTGGCGGGTTTCGCCGGCGCGCCGACAGTTAGCCGTTTTGTGGCTGGGGTGCGCCTCGTTTTCTGGGTAAAATGCGCGGCTTCAGTACTTATAGCGGATTCTTGCGCGCCATGGGCACCCTCTCGGTCAATCAGAACAAGCTGCAAAAACGCCTGCGTCGGCAGGCCGGCGAAGCCATCGCCGATTTCAACATGATCGAGGAGGGCGACAAGGTCATGGTCTGCCTGTCCGGTGGCAAGGACAGCTACACCATGCTCGACATCCTGCTGTACCTGCAGAAGGTCGCGCCGATCAACTTCGAGATCGTCGCGGTCAACATGGACCAGAAGCAGCCGGGCTTTCCCGAACATGTGCTGCCGGCCTACCTGGAGTCCATCGGGGTGGCGTACCACATCGTCGAAAAGGACACCTATTCGGTGGTCAAGGAAAAGATCCCGGAAGGCAAGACCACCTGCTCGCTGTGCTCGCGCCTGCGCCGCGGCACCCTGTACACCTTCGCCGACGAGATCGGCGCGACCAAGATGGCCCTCGGTCACCACCGCGACGACATCCTGGAGACCTTCTTTCTCAACATGTTCTACGGCGGCACCCTCAAGGCCATGCCGCCCAAGCTGCGCGCCGACGACGGGCGCAACGTGGTGATTCGCCCGCTGGCCTACTGCAGCGAGGCGGATATCGAAGCCTACAGCACGCTCAAGGAATTCCCGATCATCCCCTGCAACCTGTGCGGCTCCCAGGAAAACCTGCAGCGCCAGGTGGTCAAGGACATGCTGCAGGAGTGGGAGCGCAAGTCGCCGGGCCGTACCGAGATCATGTTCCGCGCCCTGCAGAACGTGGTGCCCTCGCAACTGGCGGATCGCAACCTGTTCGATTTCACCAGCCTGAAGATCGACGAGCAGGCTACACCACGCTTTCTCAACGTGATGAACCTGTAATCTCGAGGGCTGACCACAAGCGATGCACGATTATCGATGGCTGCATGAGTACTGCGTGAACCGCTTCGGCTCGGTCGAGGCGCTCGAGGCGCGGCTGCCGCAGCCGGTTTCGGACAAGAAGCTGCGCGCGCTGGGTAACGATCGCTACCTGTCGATCATGAGCCTGCGCATCTTCAGGGCCGGCCTCAAGCACAGCCTGGTCGACGCCAAGTGGCCGGCCTTCGAGGAAGTGTTCTTCGGCTTCGACCCGGAAAAGGTCGTGCTGATGGGGGGCGAGCGCCTGGAACGACTGATGCAGGATGCCCGGCTGATTCGCCACCTGGGCAAGCTCAAGAGCGTGCCGCGCAATGCGCAGTTCATCCTCGATGTCGAGCACGGTGCGCTCACCGGCCCGGCGGCTGCGGGGAAGGCCGCTGCGCCCAAACCCGGCTTCGCCTTTGGTGCGCTGATCGCCGAGTGGCCGGTGACCGATATCGTCGGCCTCTGGCACTGGCTGGCCAAGCAGGGCACCCAGCTCGGCGGGCTTTCCGCGCCGCGCTTTCTGCGCATGGTCGGCAAGGACACCTTTATTCCCAGCGACGACATGGTCGCCGCCCTCAAGGCGCAGAAGATCGTCGACAAGGTACCCAGCAGCCAGCGCGACCGCGCAGCGGTTCAGGCAGCATTCAATCAGTGGCATTGGGAAAGTGGTCGGCCCCTGTGCCAGCTTTCGGTGATGCTGGCCCATACGGTCAACCATTGATGCGGCCGCAACTGCAGCGCCTGGCGTCGGCGTTCATCGACGCGCAGCGCATCCTGATCATCACCGGGGCGGGAATTTCCGCCGACTCCGGCTTGCCCACCTACCGCGGCATCGGCGGCCTGTACAACGACCATACCGATGATGGCGTGCCGATCGAGGTGGCCATGTCCGGCGAGATGCTGCGCCGTGATCCGGCGCTGTGCTGGAAATACCTGGCGCAGCTTGGCAGCGCCTGCCTGGGCGCCGGGCCGAACGCCGGCCACCAGGCGATAGCCGAACTGCAGGCCATCAAGCCCGAATGCTGGGTGCTGACCCAGAATATCGATGGGTACCACCGCCTGGCCGGCAGCCCCATGGACCGGCTGATAGAGATTCACGGAGAATTGGCGCCGCTTTATTGCCAGCGATGCGGACAAACCGACGAGCGGTTGGCCGAGCATCTGCAGCGGCCGCTACCACCGCTGTGCGCGGCTTGCGATGGCGTGCTGCGCCCACCGGTGACGTTGTTCGGGGAGCTGTTGCCGTCCGTAGCCCTGGAGCGTCTACGACGGCAGTTGGCGAAGGGTTTCGACCTGGTGATCAGTGCCGGCACCAGCGCCAGCTTTCCTTATATAGCCGAGCCGCTGCTGCAGGCGCGCCGGTCGGGAGGCGTGACGGTGGAGGTCAATTTGTCGCACACCCGGGTCAGTGACCGGGTTGACTTGCGGCTGGAAGAACGGGCCTTAGATGTTTTCCCGGAACTACTGAGTCACATCGCTGCTCATAATATTTGCAAATGAGCCCGTTCGCGGGCATAGTCGCGGCTGTTCATTTTTCATGCCACGGTCGTGCCCATGCGCAAACGCTTCGCACCCCTCGTGCCTCTCGCACTCACATTGGTTCTCGCCGCCTGCGCTAACCACACCTCGCAACCCCAGATCGATACGCCTCAGGCCCAGGCTTCATTGCCTGCCAGGCCGGTGGTCGCTGCGCCTGTCGTGGAGCTCAAGGATGCCGGCGAAAACGACGCTGTCGTCGATTTCGCCAATCATGCCCCTTACGCCTTGCCGCAACTGGCGGACAGCGTGCTGGAAAAGGGTATTTCCCTGATCGGCACGCGCTACCGCTTCGGTGGTACCTCGGTGAAAACCGGTTTCGATTGCAGCGGCTTCATCGGCTACCTGTTCCGCGAGGAGCTGGGGATGGAACTGCCGCGCTCGACTCGCGACATGATCAACATCGATGCCCCGCTGGTCGATCGCAAGGCCCTGAAACCCGGCGATCTGGTGTTCTTCAGCACGGCCGGTCGCGGCCGCGTCAGCCACGCCGGCATCTACCTGGGTGACGATCAATTCATCCATTCCTCCAGCCGTCGCAGCGGCGGCGTGCGTATCGACAGCCTGGACGATGGCTATTGGAAGCGCACCTTCATTGAAGCCAAGCGCGTTCTGGCATTGGCGCCGACCGAGCATTTGGCCTCTCAACACTGATGGGGAGTTGCCCGGTCAGCATGCTCGGGTAACAATTCGAATGTTTTCAAGCGACTGCAGTGTAAAGCTAAAGCTTGCACTGCAGTTGTGAACACGGCAGAGTAGGGCGCATTCAGGCTCCAGGATCGTCCGTCCATGACTGCCACCGTCCGTATCGCCTTCCTTCTGCTCGCCGCACTGCTCGGTGCCTGCTCCAGCCGAGTGCCCGCACCTGCCCCGCAACCCGTCGTGGTCATGCCTGCACCCGGTGGTTATCAGGGGGGCGCGGACGATGTGCTGTTCCGCGCACTGGGTCTGGTGGGTACCCCCTATCGTTACGGCGGCAATACGCCGGACAGCGGTTTCGACTGCAGTGGGCTGATCGGCTACGTGTACCGTGACGCCGCCGGCATCAGGCTGCCGCGCTCGACGCGCGAGCTGATCAGCATGCGCGCGCCGACCATTGGCCGGGATTCCCTGCGCAGTGGCGATCTGGTGTTCTTCGCCACCAACGGTGGACGGCAGGTCAGCCATGCCGGCATCTACGTCGGCGAAGGGCGCTTCGTGCATGCGCCATCCTCAGGTGGCACGGTGCGCCTGGACAGCCTTGGCAACAGCTACTGGCAGCGCACCTATATCGAAGCCAAGCGCGTCTTTCCGGTGGAACTGGCCAGCCATCCCTGAGCATGCCGTCGCGCGAGGCCGTGCGACATCACCG
This sequence comes from Pseudomonas argentinensis, assembly GCF_001839655.2. Lineage (NCBI taxonomy): Bacteria > Pseudomonadati > Pseudomonadota > Gammaproteobacteria > Pseudomonadales > Pseudomonadaceae > Phytopseudomonas > Phytopseudomonas argentinensis. Next base: position 3,622,948 of record NZ_CP056087.1, on the reverse strand, counting down.
ACTCTGCGATTGACGCTTACGCCGTCAGTCCTTACCCTTTGCGACCTGCTTCAGGTGCCCCTGGTCGCGGCCAGGGGTGAAACTGGGAAGTCGGTGCGCTGCCGCCAAGCGAGCAATGCCGACGCTGCCCCCGCAACGGTAAACGAGTCCAACCACGCTTCTGGCCACTGTATCGCTGATACGGGAAGGCGCGTTGGTCGCTGTGTCCCAGGGGACTCGCGCTCGCAAGCCCGGAGACCGGCCTGTCGCTTTTTCCTTAGGTTGCGCGGTGGGCGCGGCCGGTGCGCGGCCCCAGGGCCAGCCCCTGCCTGCTCCTGCGTGATCGTTTTTATCGTCAGGCATCAATGCATGCCTGAGCGTTTCAGCTGCGCAGGCGTGCTGGCACCGAGGAGATCCCATGAGCGAGTCGACCCCACCCCCCAGTCGCGAATCGGCCGAACGCGATGCGCGCCACAACGCCCGTATGGCGCGCAAGAAGGCGCTGATGGACGACAGGATCGCCCAGGCCCAGGACGAATACGGTTTGCTGCTGGTGCACAGCGGCAACGGCAAGGGCAAGAGCAGCTCGGCCTTCGGCATGGTTGCCCGAGCGCTGGGCCATGGCCTCAAGGTGGGCGTGGTGCAGTTCATCAAGGGCGGCATGGCCACCGGCGAGGAGCAGTTTTTCCGCCGTTTCCCCGATGAAGTCAGCTACCACGTGATGGGCGAGGGTTACACCTGGGATACCCAGGATCGCCAGCGCGACATCGAGAAGGCCCGCCAGGCCTGGGATGTCGCCAGGCAATTGCTGGGCGATCCGCGGATCGCCCTGGTGGTGCTCGATGAGCTGAATATCGCCCTCAAGCACGGTTATCTGGACCTGGATCTGGTGCTGCGCGATATCGAGTCGCGCCCGGAACTGCAGCACGTGGTGGTGACCGGCCGCGGCGCGCCGCCGGCGTTGCTCGAGGCCGCCGACACGGTGACCGAGATGACCCTGGTCAAGCATGCCTTCAAGGCCGGGGTGAAGGCGCAGAAGGGCGTGGAATTTTGAATACGCAGCAAGCGCTGTCCGTCGAGCCGGGGACGCCACGGCGCTGCCCGACCCTGGTGATTGCCGCGCCGGCTTCGGGGCAGGGCAAGACCACCGTCACCGCCGCCCTGGCGCGCCTGCATACCCGGCAGGGCAAGCGGGTGCGGGTATTCAAGTGCGGGCCGGATTTTCTCGACCCGATGATCCTCTCCCGTGCCAGCGGCAACCCGGTCTATCAGCTCGACCTGTGGATGGTCGGCGAGGCCGAGAGCCGGCGGCTGCTCTGGGAAGCGGCGGGCGAGGCCGATCTGATTCTCATCGAAGGCGTGATGGGGTTGTTCGACGGCTCGCCGTCGGCAGCTGACCTGGCGCGTCGTTTCGGCGTGCCGGTGCTTGGGGTGATCGACGGTTCGGCCATGGCCCAGACCTTCGGCGCCCTGGCCGTTGGCCTGGCCAGCTACCAGCCGGACCTGCCGTTCTCCGGCGTGCTCGGCAACCGGGTCAATCCAGGTCGCCATAACGACCTGATCCGTGACAGCCTGCCGGCCTCGATCCGCTGGTACGGCTCGTTGCCGCGCAGTGCCGCCATCGAGCTGCCAAGCCGGCACCTTGGTCTGGTACAGGCCGCCGAGCTGGCCGACCTGGATGTGCGCCTGGATGCCGCGGCCGATGCCCTCGAGCAGACCGCCACCCTGACCATGCCGCCGCCCGTGACCTTCGCGGCGCCCGCGCTGGCGCCACTGGAACCGCTGCTGGAAGGCGTGCGTATCGGCGTGGCGCACGATGCGTCCTTCGCCTTTATCTACCAGGCCAATCTCGATCTGCTTGAGCGCATGGGGGCGACCCTGGTGTCTTTCAGCCCGCTGGGCGACGAAGCGCTACCCGAGGTGGACAGCCTCTATCTGCCCGGCGGCTACCCGGAACTACATCTGCAGGCACTGAGTGGCAATCGACCGATGATCGACGCCATCAGGGCGCACCAGCAGGCCGGCAAGCCGCTGCTCGCCGAGTGCGGCGGCATGCTGTACCTGCTCGAATCGCTGAGCGATGTCGCCGGCGAGCGCGCCGAACTGGCCGGCCTGGTGCCTGGCCACGGGCAGATGCAGAAGCGCCTGGTCGCCCTGGCGTTGCAGCGCGTGGCACTGCCCGAGGGCGAACTGCGCGGGCACAGCTACCACCATTCGCGCCTGGAGTCCGGGTTGCAGCCACTGGTCCTTGGCGACTGTCCGAATGACAAGCCGGTCAGCGAGGCGGTATTTCGGATCGGGCGCCTGACCGCCTCTTATATCCACTTCTATCTGCCGTCGAACCCGACGGCCGCCGCGGCGTTGCTGCGGCCATGAGCGAGCACGCCTTCAGCGCCGAAGAGCGCGCCGCCATCTACCGCGCCATCGCCGAGCGCCGCGACATGCGCCATTTCAGCGGCGGCGAGGTGGCGCCCGAGCTACTCGCCCGCTTGCTCGAAGCCGCGCACCAGGCGCCCAGCGTCGGGCTGATGCAGCCGTGGCGCTTTATCCGCGTCACCCGGGCGGCGCTGCGTGAAGGCATTTACCAACTGGTCGAGCGCGAACGTCAGCTGACCGCCGAGGCCCTGGGCGAGCGTTCGGACGAATTCATGCGCCTGAAGGTCGAGGGTGTTCGCGATTGCGCCGAAGTGCTGGTGGCCGCGCTGATGGAGGGCCGAGAGGCCCATGTGTTCGGCCGGCGCACCTTGCCGGAAATGGACATGGCGTCGCTGTCCTGCGCGATCCAGAACCTGTGGTTGGCAGCCCGTGCCGAAGGGTTGGGCATGGGCTGGGTGTCGCTGTTCGACCCCGTCGCGCTGGCCGAATTGCTGGGCATGCCGCCGGGTAGCAAGCCGGTCGCGGTGCTCTGCCTGGGGCCGGTGCAGGCCTTCTACCCAGCGCCGATGCTGGCTCAGGAAGGCTGGGCACAGGTGCGGCCGCTGCATGAATTGCTGTTTCAGAACCGCTGGGATCACCATGATTAACGAGAACCGTCCATGAGCCTGATCCTCAGCGCCGTCGCGGGCGTGGCCCTGGATGCCGCCCTCGGCGAGCCGAAGCGCTGGCACCCGCTGGTGGGCTTCGGCAAATTGGCCGACCGCCTGGAGCAGCGCTTCAACCCGTCCGGTGGCGGCTGGCGCAGCCACGGAGTGAGCGCCTGGTGCCTGGCGGTGCTGCCGTTGACGCTGCTCACCCTGATGTTGGTGCAGCTGCCATGGGTCGGTTGGCTGGTGCAGATCCTCGCCCTGTACGCCGCCCTGGGGCTGCGCAGCCTCGATCAGCACGCCCAGCCGGTGGCCCAGGCGCTGCGCCTGGGTGACCTGCCGCTGGCCCGGCAGCGGGTTGGCTACATGGTCAGCCGCCGTACCGAGGACCTGGATGCTAACGGCGTGGCCCGTGCCGGCACCGAGTCGGTGCTGGAAAACGGCAGCGACGCGGTGTTCGCCGCGCTGTTCTGGTTTCTCGTCGCCGGGGCGCCGGGCGTGGTGCTGTACCGTCTGAGCAACACCCTGGACGCCATGTGGGGCTATCGCAACGCGCGTTTCGAGCGCTTCGGCTGGGCGGCTGCGAAGATCGATGACCTGCTCAATTACGTGCCGGCCCGGCTGGTGGCGCTGACCTATGCGCTGCTGGGGCGTACCAGCCTGGCGATGCGCTGCTGGCAGCGCCAGGCGCCGCAGTGGGACAGCCCCAACGCCGGGCCGGTGATGGCTGCGGGGGCCGGGGCGCTGGGCGTCAGCCTCGGTGGCGCGGCGGTTTATCATGGCGAGCTGCACCCGCGCCCCGGGCTGGGTGAAGGGCCGCCGCCACGGGCGCGGGATATCGAGCGGGCAATGAACCTGGTGTGGGGCGGTGTATTGCTCTGGTTGCTGCTGATGCTGACCGGGGAGGTGTGCCTTGCTTGAGCACGGCGGGCGATTGCGCAAGGCGGCGCTGCACTATGGCATCCCGTTGAGCGACTGGCTGGACGTGTCGACCGGCGTGGCGCCTTACAGCCTGGCGCTGCCGGAAATTCCCGCGCAGGCCTGGAATCGCCTACCGGAGCAGGACGATGGCCTGGAAGCCGCCGCCTGCGCCTATTACGGCGCCGCCGGGCTGCTGCCGGTGGCCGGCTCCCAGGCGGCGATCCAGTGCCTGCCGCGGCTGCGTCGCGAGGCACGGGTTGGCATCGTGTCGCCGGCCTATGCCGAGCATGGGGCGGCCTGGCAGCGCGAAGGGCACCGGGTGCTGGAGATCAGCGAGGCCGGCGTCAACCGCGCGCTGGAGCGCCTCGATGTACTGCTGCTGGTCAATCCCAACAATCCCACCGGGCGGCGCTTTTCTCCCGAGCAGCTGTATGCCTGGCATGCGCGCCTGGCCGAGCGGGGTGGTTGGCTGATCGTCGATGAAGCCTTTATCGACTGCACCCCGGAGCAGAGCCTGGCCGCCCACGCGCATTCGCCCGGGCTGATCGTGCTGCGCTCGTTTGGCAAGTTTTTCGGCATGGCGGGTGCGCGGCTGGGCTTCGTGCTGGCCGAACGCGCTCTGCTCGGTGAACTGGAGGAGATGCTTGGTCCCTGGACGATCAGCGGCCCGACCCGTTGGCTGGCGACCCAACTGCTCACTGACAAGACCGCCCAGCAGGCGCAACGCCGGCGCCTGGTCAGCGACGGTCAGCGCCTGGCCAGCCTGCTGCGTGAGCATGGCCTGGCGCCCACCGGTGGCTGCGCGCTGTTCCAGTGGGTCGCCAGCGAGCAGGCGGCGCTGCTGCACGAGTTCCTGGCCTGCAACGGCATCCTGGCCCGCCTGTTCGAGCGCCCGGCCAGCATTCGTTTCGGCCTGCCGCCCGATGAGGCCGGCTGGCAGCGCCTGGCAGCGGCGTTGAAAGTCTTCGCCGAGGAGGCGCGATGAGTCCCCACCAGCCTGGCGCCACCCTGATGGTGCAGGGCACCACGTCGGACGCCGGCAAGAGCACCCTGGTGACCGCGCTGTGTCGCTGGCTGCGCCGCCAGGGCGTCAGTGTGGCGCCGTTCAAACCGCAGAACATGGCGCTCAACAGTGCGGTGACCGCCGACGGCGGCGAGATCGGCCGGGCCCAGGCGGTGCAGGCCCAGGCCTGCGGTTTGCCGGCCCATACCGACATGAACCCGGTGTTGCTCAAGCCCAACAGTGACACCGGTGCCCAGGTGATCATCCATGGCCAGGCGGTCGGCAATATGAACGCCGTGGCCTATCATCACTACAAGCAGGTCGCCCGTGACGCGGTGCTGGCCTCCCACGCTCGCCTGCGGGCGAACCACCAGGTAGTGATGGTCGAGGGCGCCGGCTCGCCGGCCGAGATCAACCTGCGTGCCAACGATATCGCCAACATGGGTTTTGCCGAGGCGGTCGACTGCCCGGTGATCCTGGTCGCCGATATCGACAAGGGCGGCGTGTTCGCCCATCTGGTCGGCACCCTGGAGTTGCTGTCGCCCAGCGAGCAGGCACGCCTCAAGGGCTTCGTGATCAACCGGTTTCGCGGTGACATCGCCCTGCTCAAGCCGGGGCTGGACTGGCTCGAAAGGCGCACCGGCAAACCGGTGCTGGGCGTGCTGCCGTACCTGATGGATTTCCATCTGGAGGCCGAGGACGCCATCGACCGCCGTCAGGTGAGCAAGGCCGGTCAGGCGCTCAAGGTGGTGGTGCCGGTGCTGCCGCGGATCAGCAACCACACCGATTTCGATCCGCTGCGCCTGCACCCCCAGGTCGAGCTGAGCTTCGTCGGCCCCGGCCAGGCCATCCCGCCGGCGGACCTGATCATCCTGCCCGGCTCCAAGAGCGTGCGTGCGGACCTGGCTTTTCTGCGCAGCGGCGGCTGGGCGGCGGCCATCGACCGGCACCTGCGTTACGGCGGCAAGCTGCTGGGCATCTGCGGCGGGCTGCAGATGCTCGGCCGTCGGGTCGAGGATCCGCAAGGGCTGGAAGGGCCCGCGGGTGGCAGCGAGGGCTTCGGCCTGTTGCAGATCGACACCGTGCTGGAGCCGCACAAGCAGCTGCGCAACGTCAGGGGCCGGTTGTGCCTGGAAGATGCCGCCATCAGTGGTTATGAAATCCATGCCGGGGTGACCTCGGGCGTCGGCCTGCGGCGCGCCGCCGTGCAGCTCGACGATGGCCGCAGCGACGGCGCGCTGAGCGAAGACGGCCAGGTGCTCGGCACTTACCTGCACGGGCTGTTCGAGTCCTCGGCGGCGTGCAGTGCGCTGCTGCGCTGGGCCGGGCTGCGTGACGTGCAGGCGGTGGACTATCATGCGCTGCGCGAGCGGGATATCGAGCGCCTGGCCGATCTGGTCGAAACCCACCTGGACCAGGCTGCCTTGCGTGCACTCTGTGGCCTGGCCGAGGAGGTGCGCTAGATGGGCGAGCTGATCCTGGGCGGTGCCCGTTCGGGCAAGAGCCGGCTGGCCGAGCGTCTGGCCGCCGAGTCGGGGCTGCAGGTCGTCTATATCGCCACCAGCCAGCCGCTGGACGGCGAGATGAACAGCCGCGTCCGCGCCCATCGAGAGCGGCGCCCGGCCGAGTGGGGGCTGGTCGAGGAGCCGTTGGCGCTGGCGCAAGTGCTCCAGGAACAAGCCTCGCCGCATCGCTGCCTGCTGGTTGACTGCCTGACCCTGTGGCTGACCAACCTGTTGATGCTCGACGACGAGGCGCGCCTGAACCGCGAATGCGATGCACTCCTGGCCTGCCTGCAGGCGTTGCCCGGCCGGGTGATCATGGTCAGCAACGAAACCGGCCTTGGCGTGGTGCCGATGGGCGAGCTGACCCGCCGCTATGTCGACGCCGCCGGTTTGCTGCACCAGGCCGTCGCCGAGCGCTGCGAGCGCGTGCTGTTCACCGTGGCCGGCCTGCCGATGACCCTCAAGGGAGACCCGTTATGACACTCGATTGGTGGCTCAACCCCACGCAGCCCCTGGACTCGGTGGCGCGCGACAAGGCGGCGGCGCGTCAGGCCCAGCTGACCAAGCCGGCCGGTTCGCTCGGCGAGCTGGAGCGCCTGGCGGTGCACCTGGCGGCGGTGCAGGGCCGCGAGCGGCCGCAGGTCGACAAGGTGTGGATCAGCATTTTCGCCGGCGACCATGGCGTGGTGGCCGAGGGCGTTTCCGCCTATCCGCAGGCGGTGACCGGGCAGATGCTGCGCAACTTCGTTGCCGGCGGTGCGGCGATCAGTGTGCTGGCCCGCCAGTTGGGTGCCGCGCTGGAGGTCACCGATCTGGGTACCGCCGAGCCGCTCGAGCCCTTGCCAGGCGTGCGTCACCTGCAGGTAGGCGCGGGTACCGCCAACCTGATGCACGAGGCCGCCATGACCCCGGCCCAGGCGCTGATCGCCCTGCAGGCCGGGCGCGACAGCGTGCTACGCGCCGCCGAGCAGGGGCACGAACTCTTTATCGGCGGTGAAATGGGCATCGGTAATACCACCGCCGCCACGGCACTGGCCTGTCTGCTGCTCGATTGCCCGGTGGGCGAGCTGGTCGGGCCAGGCACCGGCCTGGCAGCGGCTGGCGTCGCCCACAAGGCGCAGGTGATCGAAACGGCGCTGAGGCTGCACCAGGGCGCCGCCGATCAGCCCATCGAGGCGCTGCGCTGCCTCGGCGGTTTCGAGATCGCCGCGCTGACTGGCGCCTACCTGGCCTGCGCCCAGCAGGGCGTGGTGGCGCTGGTCGATGGCTTTATCTGCAGCGTCGCGGCCTTGCTGGCGGTGCGCCTGAACCCGGCATGTCGCGACTGGCTGCTGTTCTCCCACCAGAGCGCCGAACCCGGCCACGGGCGCCTGCTCGCGGCGTTGCAGGCCACGCCGATCGTCAGCCTGGGGCTGCGCCTGGGCGAGGGCAGTGGTGCGGCGCTGGTGGTGCCGATGCTGCGCCTGGCCTGTGCGCTGCATAACGGCATGGCCACCTTCGCCGAAGCGGCGGTCGCGGACCGCCCGGCGTGATCCTGCAGCTGTTGCGCCACGGCGAAACGCATCAGGGCGGCGGCCTGCGCGGCAGCCTGGACGATGCCTTGACCGAGGCTGGCTGGGCGCAGTTACGGGCCGCCGTGCGAGCCGACGAGCACTGGGATGCGCTGATCAGCTCACCGCTGCAGCGTTGTGCGCGTTTCGCCGAGGAACTGGCGGCCGCTCGCGGCCTGCCACTGCAGTTCGAGGCCGGTCTGCAGGAACTGCATTTCGGTGACTGGGAAGGGCGCACGGCCGCACAATTGATGGAAACCGACGCCGATGATCTGGGCCGTTTCTGGGCCGACCCCTATGCCTTTACTCCGCCGGGTGGCGAGCCGCTGCTCGATTTCGAAGCGCGGGTGCTCGATGCGCTGCAACGCGTGTACGCCGAGTATCGGGGGCAGCAGTTGCTGGTGGTTACCCATGGCGGCGTGATGCGCCTGTTGCTGGCCAGGGCGCGGGGCTTGCCCCGCGAGCATCTGTTGCAGGTCAGCGTGGCCCACGGCCAGCGCGTGCACCTGCAGTTCGACGGACTCGGCCTGCGGGAGTGTCTATGACGCCGTTGTGGATCGCCCTGCAGTTTCTCACCCGTTTGCCGGTGCGCCTGGCGGGGATGCCCACACCTGAGCAAATGGGCCGCTCGCTGCTTTACTACCCGCTGGTAGGCGCCCTGATCGGTGGATTGTTGATGGGCGCCGCCCATCTACTCGAGGCAGCGCCGCTCGCTTTGCAGGCAGCACTGCTGCTAAGCCTGTGGGTCGCTCTGACTGGCGCCCTGCACCTTGATGGCCTGGCCGATAGCGCCGATGCCTGGATGGGCGGCTTCGGCGACCGCGAGCGCACCCTGGCGATCATGAAGGATCCGCGCAGCGGCCCCATCGCCGTGGTGGTGCTGGTGTTGCTGCTGTTGCTCAAGTTCACCGCCTTGCTGGCCCTGCTCGAACGAGGGGATCACATCGTGTTGCTGCTGGCGCCGGTGCTGGGGCGGGGGGCGCTGCTGGCGCTGTTTCTCTGCACGCCCTATGTGCGGCCCGGCGGCCTCGGCGACGCGCTGAAAACCCATCTGCCACGTTCCTGTGCCACCATGGTGCTGGCCGTGACGGCCTTGCTCGGCCTGCTGTTCACTGGGTTCTGGGTGATGGTGGCAGCAGCAGGCGCTTTCCTCTGGTTGCGCCGCATGATGCTGCAGCGCCTGGGCGGCACGACCGGCGATACGGCCGGCGCATTGCTGGAGGGGGTCGAGTGCGCCGTGCTGCTCGCCGCGACGCTGCAAGGCAGCTAAGCCGAACTGCACAGCGCTCGGTGATTTGTCTGCATTCGGCAGCGCGTGGCTTGTTAAAGCCGAATTGCGGGTATATACCTATATCCATGTTGCCTACCGAATGCCTGTGCACCCGCCTGCGTCGCGCCAGCCGTGGCGTCAGCAAGCTCTATGACGATGCCCTGAATGGTGTCGGACTCAGCGTTGCCCAGTATTCTCTACTGCGTCATCTGCAAAGGCTCGATCAGCCAAGCATCACGGACCTGGCCGATGCCGTAGGCCTCGAGCGCAGCACCTTGGGCCGCAACCTGCGGCTGCTCGAACGGCGTGGTCTGGTGGCCCTGGAGGAGGGTGCCGATCAGCGCAATCGCCTGGTAAGCCTGACCGCCGCGGGTGAAAAGCTGCTCGCCGAGGCGCTGGATGCCTGGCAGGCTGTACAGCGCCACCTGAAGCAACGCCTGCAAGCGCATCACCTGCAAGCGCTGGACGAGCTGCTCGCCAGCCTGGATTGACGGGCGAGGTGCATGGCACCACTGCCTTTTTGCGTTTCGACCTGACAACAGAAGGACATGCAATGAATTCGGTTTGGCGCACCAGCGTCTGGATCATGTTGGGGGCTTCGCTGATCCTCGCCCTGTCCCTGGGCACCCGTCACGGGTTCGGCCTGTTCCTGCCGCCGATGAGCGCGGAGTTCGGCTGGGGGCGAGGCGTGTTCGCCTTCGCCATCGCCTTGCAGAACCTGATCTGGGGCATCGCCCAGCCGTTTACCGGCGCGCTGGCCGATCGCTTCGGCGCGCAGCGGGCGATCATCGTCGGTGGCCTGTTGTATGCCGCGGGGCTGGTGCTGATGGGGCTGGCGGACTCGCCGCTGTCGTTGTCGCTAAGCGCCGGGCTGCTGATCGGCATCGGCCTGTCCGGCACCTCGTTCTCGGTGATCCTCGGCGTGGTCGGCCGGGCGGTGCCGGTGGAGAAACGCAGCATGGCCATGGGCATTGCCGCGGCGGCGGGCTCCTTCGGCCAGTTCGCCATGCTGCCAGGCACCCTGGGGCTGATCGGCTGGCTGGGCTGGTCGGCCGCCTTGATCGCTCTGGGCATCATGGTGGCACTGATCGTGCCCCTGGCGGCCATGGTCAAGGACCGGCCACCGGTGAGCCAGGGCCCGCAGCAGACCCTGGGTGAGGCGCTGCGCGAGGCGTGCAGCCATTCCGGCTTCTGGCTGTTGGCGCTGGGCTTTTTCGTCTGTGGGTTCCAGGTGGTGTTCATTGGCGTGCACCTGCCGGCGTACCTGGTCGATCAGCACCTGCCGGCCATCGTCGGCACCACGGTGCTGGCGCTGGTGGGGCTGTTCAACGTATTCGGCACCTACATCGCCGGCTGGCTCGGCGGGCGACGTTCCAAGCCAAGGTTGCTCAGCGCCCTGTACCTGGCCCGTGGTGTGGTCATCGCGCTGTTCATCAGCGTGCCGCTGAGCGTATGGACGGCCTACGCCTTCGGGATCGCCATGGGGCTGCTGTGGCTGTCCACCGTGCCGCTGACCAATGGCACCGTGGCGACGCTGTTCGGCGTGCGCAACCTGTCGATGCTCGGCGGTCTCGTGTTCCTGTTCCACCAGCTGGGCTCGTTCATGGGCGGCTGGCTCGGCGGTTACCTCTACGACCACACGGGCAGCTATGATCTGGTGTGGCAGATTTCCATCCTGCTCAGCGTGCTCGCCGCCGCGCTCAACTGGCCGGTTCGTGAGCAACCCGTAGCGCGTTTGCAAGGAGCCCAGGCATGACATTGAAACCCGTGGTCGGAGTGGCGGCCGGCGCTGCCGGGTTGGCGCTGCTTGCTGTGCTGTTCTGGGCCTGGCGCATGGGCGGCCTGGCGATCATGCAGCTGGGTATGAACCTGTGCTGAGGCCGACAAGGAACGATTCGATGCGACTGTCACTGTTTGCCGTACCCCTGGCCCTGCTGGCCCTGCTGGCCCTGAGCAGCCCGCTCCAGGCCGCCGAATGCCCGGCGCTGCTGGCCGGCCAGGGTGAGTTGCCCAAACTGCGTTCCAAGGACAGGATCGACCTCTGCGAGCGGTTCGCCGGCAAGCCGCTGATGGTGGTCAACACCGCCAGTTTCTGCGGTTTCACCTCGCAGTTCGAGGGGCTGGAGGCGCTCAACCAGCGCTATCGCGAGCAGGGGTTGGAGATGCTCGGCGTGCCGTCCGACTCGTTCAAGCAGGAGTCCGATGACGCCGAGGAGACGGCCAAGGTCTGCTACGTGAGCTACGGCGTGACCTTCACCATGAGCGAAACCCAGCCGGTCACCGGCGGCGACGCCATCCCGCTGTTCAAGGAGCTGGCCAGGCAGAGCGCAGCGCCACGCTGGAACTTCTTCAAGTACGTGGTCGATCGCCAGGGGCAGGTGATCGCGCGCTTTTCCAGCATGACCAAGCCGGACGATCCCGAGCTGATCGCCGCCATCGAGAAGGCGATCGCCTCAACACCTTGAGGCTAGGGTCTGTTGCCGTTTCACGCACGGCCGCGCCGGAGCCCGTTTTGTCGCGAGGCAAGGGCCACGCCCGCTCCCGGCGGGCTTGCGGCATTTCCCACATCCATGTGGGTCACACAGCCGCGAAGTTTAGCGAGCTAAATGAGCCGGCGAGAAACGCCGCATCGCGACAAAACAGGCCCGGCCCTACGGGTGGGGCCGCCTAGGTTGTGCGGGAAATCTCGCCATGAGTCGTTGGAGGACTTGGCAAGGGAAAACGCGGACGGCTAGTCCATTCCCTGCGTCCTCCGCTTAGCGGATCGCCGCCCGGCCTGGCGAGATTTCTCGCGACAACGCGGCTCGCGTTGAAACGGCAACAGACCCTAGTGCAGGCATAAAAAATCGCGGCAAAGGCCGCGATTTTTTATGTCTGGAACGGCTCGGCCACCGTGCAGTGGCCGAGCGTGCCAGCCCTTAGAAGCGGTAGGTCAGGGACGCGCCCAGGCCATGGGCGCTGTTCTTGTAAGTGGCGTTGTAGCTGCCGCGGGCCGGGGTGGCGCGGTTGATCTCGACTTCCTCTTCCTTGAGATAGGAATAGGCCAGATCGATGGTCATGTCTTGCGTCGGGCTCCAGCCGGCGCCCAGGCTGAAGATGGTCCGGTCGCCGGATGGGATGCGCGGCGAGCGGTCGGTGTTGTTGGTGGGCGTCTGATCGATGGCGATGCCGGTGCGCAGCACCCACTGCGGATTCACCTTGTAGGACAGGCCGACGGCGTGAGCCCAGGTGTCGTGCCACTCCTGCTCTTCGACGATGGTGCCGAGCGAACCGGCGAACGCACCACCTACGCCTTCGTTCTCGATGCGCAGCTCCTTGAAGCGGCTCCAGCGCGTCCAGGTGCTGCCGGCATACAGGGTCCAGGCATCGTTGAGCTCGTGGGTGAAGGACATATCCACCGATTCGGGGGTGGTCACGTCCAGCGAGGCGTCGTACTTGCCGGCCGAGGTGCCGATTGCCGGGCCCGGCCCGGATACCCGGGTGTCGCCTTCCAGCTCGTATTTGACCCGGGAGTGATAGGTCACGCCAAGGCGGGTCTGCGGAGTGAATTCGTAGAGCACGCCGGCGTTGAAGCCGACCGCGGTGTCGTCACCCTTGATCTTGACCTTGCCGTCATTGGCGCCGGCCGGGCCGAACGGGTTGGTCAGCGAGGAGCTCAGCTCGCCTTCGATATGGTTGAAGGTCGGCCCGAAGCCCACCGACAGTTTGTCGTTGAAGCGGTAGCTCAGGGTCGGTTGTACGGTAATCACCCGCACGTAGCTCTTGTCGGCGAAGTAGCGGCCCTGGAAGCCATTCTCATATTCGGTGGCCAGGCCGAAAGGGGCGTAGACGCCGATACCGAACGCGACCTTCTCATCCAGCGGCTTGACGTAGTAGCCCATGGGCACGCCCGTGGTCGGGACCATGTCGCCATCGTTGCTGCCACCGTTGGCGCCACCACCACCGGCAGCCGGTGCGGTGGTGCTGCTGGTGTCGCTGATACGGCTCTTGGCATGGATAGCCGCGACACCGAAATTGACCTGTTCGCGCTGGATGCGCGCCATGCCGGCCGGGTTGCCGAACACCGTGCTGGCGTCTTCGGCCGACGACGAGCGACCGGCGAACGACATGCCCATGCCGGCGACGCTTTGTTCGTTGAGCGCGAAGCCGCTGGCCAGGCCGTAGGTGGAGGTGGACGCGATGGCGATTGCCAGACCGGTTCTTAGGATTGTTTTACTCACGGGGTGCTCCATGGCAGGGTCGGGGAACTCTCGCTTGCTGACTCGATGGCAATTCGGAAAGTTCAGGGGAAACACGATCCTTCGAGGTTGATGCTGTCCGTGAAAGGCAGGATATAGAGCCTTTCGTTGCTTGGCACCTGTGACTCGACAGTCAGTTTTCCAAGTGGCGCTCGATGCAGCCTCGCCAGTCGCGGGTGGGAGAGGGGGCGGGCAGCAGGGTGAGGGATGCCGAAAGCATCGTTGCTCAGGCGCCCGAGAAAAATCCCAGTGAGGGGACGGAGTAGCCGCTCAACTTGGCGCCTGGTGTGATGGTCACGTGGTAAAGACGGTGCTTGAACCGATTGAAGATTTAACTCGGCCGCTATGTACCGAATGCACACCAGGACGCTGCTGACCTGTTGCGCAGGTAGATTGACAGGGCTACGCAGGTTTCGGCAGTATCGAGGCCTTGTCGTCTTGCCGAGCTGTCCATGTTCACCATCGCCTTGCCCGCGCTTGCTATCCCTGGCCTCGCTGCCATGGATCAGTGCGTGTGCCTGGACGCTGGCAAGTCGAAGAAACAGTCGCTCATTTGACCGGGGCGCGCTGTCCCGTCAGATGGGCTGACAGGACAGAGGCGCCAAGTCGAAGCATCCCTTCGCTACATTCCCTTCCTGCACTCCATCGACGGTGACCAGACGGTCTACACCGAGGAGTTGCATGCATGTCTACCTTTTCCGGTATCTGGGTTGCGCTGGTGACGCCGTTTCGCGGCGGGCAGGTGGATCTGCCGGCGTTGCGATCCCTGGCAATGCATCTGATCGACAGCGGCGCGGCCGGGCTGGTGGTCTGCGGCACCAGCGGCGAGGCCGCGGCTCTCGATGAGCAGGAGCAGTTGGCGGTGCTGGATGCGGTGCTCGAGGTGGTGCCGGCCAGCCGCGTGGTGATGGGCCTTGCCGGCAACAACCAGACGGCAGTGCTGGCTCGCCTGCAGCGTATCCAGAGCCGGCCGCTGGCCGCCATCCTGGTGCCGGCGCCCTACTATATAAGGCCGTCCCAGGAGGGCGTGCAGGCGTTCTTTCTGGCTATCGCCGAGGCTTCGCAGCTGCCGATCATCCTGTACGACATTCCCTATCGCAGCGGCGTGAGCATGCAGCTGGAGACTATCCGCGAGCTGGCCAGGCATCCGCGTATCGTGGCGATCAAGGACTGTGGCGGCGATCTGCGCAAGACCCAGGCGTTGATCGCCGATGACCAGCTCGATGTGCTCACCGGCGAGGACGAGCAGATCTTCGCCAGCCTGTGCCTGGGCGGCAGCGGCGCCATTTCCGCGGCCGCGCACGTGCGCACCGCCGACTTCGCCAGGGTGGTCAGCTTGTTGCGCGAGGGCGACCTGTTCGCCGGGCGTGCGCTGTTCCGTCAATTGCTGCCGTGGATACGCCTGGCCTTCGCCGAGCCCAATCCAGCGCCGGTCAAGGCCATGCTGGCCCTGCAGGGCTTGATCAACGATGAACTGCGTGCGCCGATGTTGTGCTGCTCGGACGCGTTACGCGAGCGGCTGCGCATCGAACTGCCATGAGCGCGCTGCAGCGGTTCACGGGATATACTGCGCGGCAATCTTTACGGGAGAGCCGCGTGACCATCGAAATTGTCTGGATTCGAGACGACGCCAGCCTGGCAGCGCACTGCGCTGTCTGGCGCAAACAGCCCTTCGTGGCGCTGGACACCGAGTTCATGCGTGTCGACACCTTCTACCCGATCGCCGGCTTGCTGCAGGTCAGCGAGGGCGAGCGTGCCTACCTGATCGACCCCTTGCTGATCGGCGACTGGGCGCCCTTCGCCGCACTGCTCGAAGACCCCCGGGTGGTCAAGGTATTGCACGCCTGCAGCGAGGACCTCGAAGTATTCCTGCGCCTGGCCGGCAGCCTGCCGGCGCCGCTATTCGACTCGCAACTGGCGGCTGGCTACCTCAATCTCGGTTTCTCGATGGGCTACTCGCGCCTGGTGCAGGCCGTGCTGGATATCGAGTTGCCCAAGGGCGAAACCCGTTCGGACTGGCTGCAGCGCCCATTGTCCGAGACCCAGGTCAGCTACGCCGCCGAAGACGTCGTGCACCTGGCCGAGCTGTATCACCGCCTGCAGGACAGACTGTCGGCCGAAAAGAATGCCTGGCTACTCGAGGACGGCGCCGAGCTGGTCGCCGGCCTGCGTCGCGAGATGCCCGCCGAGGAGGCCTACCGCGAAGCCAAGCTGGCCTGGAAGCTATCCCGTGCGCAACTGGCGGTGCTGCGCGCGCTGTGCGCCTGGCGCGAGCGCCAGGCGCGGGCGCGCAATCAGCCGCGCAACCGGATCATTCGCGAACATTCGCTGTGGCCGCTGGCGCGCCACCAGCCGAGCGACCTGGTCGCGCTGGCGCGCATCGAGGACATGCACCCGAAAACCGTGCGCCAGGATGGCGAGACCATCCTGCAGCTGATCCGCGAGGCAGCGGCACTGCCGCCAGCCGAGTGGCCGCCGGCGATGCCCGAACCCTTGCCGATCGAAGCCTCGGGGCTGCTCAAGAAACTACGCGCAGTCGGCCAGCGCGAAGGTGAGCGTCTGCAGATCGTGCCCGAGCTGATGCTGCGCAAGAAGACCCTCGAAGCGCTACTCAAGAGCGGCTACCCCCACGGCCCCTACCGCCTGCCCGAGAGCCTGCGTGGCTGGCGTCGCGAATTGATGGGCCAGGCGTTGCTCGACTGCCTGGCCGGTGAAGGAGAAGTGGCTTGAAACGTATCTGTTCGATCTACCGAAGCCCGCGCAAGCACGAGATGTACCTCTACGTGCTGCGCGCCGACGCGCTGACCCGAGTGCCCGAGCCGCTGCTGGGTGCCTTCGGTGCGCCCGTGCATGCCTTCGACATGGTGCTCACCCCCGAGCGCACCCTGGCACGCGAAGACATCGGCAAGGTGCTGGAGAACCTCGACAGCCAGGGCTACCACCTGCAGATGCCGCCACCGGAAGAAGACTACATCCAGCATCTCCCCGAGGAGCTGCTGCGCCGTAACGATCCGGTCTGACGGGAGGACGATGCCGTGCGCGTACTGATCGCCGAACAGGATTACGCCGACTACCAGCGATTGCTGCAGAGTGCTGCGCCGCAGCTCGAACTCAGCGTGGGTGAGGGCGAGGCACTGGCCGAGCAGGCCGCTGATTGTCCGATCTGGCTGGGTGAGCCCGATAAGTTCGCCAGCCTGCTGCGCGCCGGCCATAAACCGGCCTGGCTGCAGTCCACCTGGGCGGGCATCACGCCGCTGCTGGCCGAGGATCTGCCCAGGGACTATCGGCTGACCCGGGCGGTCGGCGTGTTCGGGCAGATCATGGCCGAATACGTGCTGTGCCATATGCTCGCCCACGAGCGCGAACTGCTCGCCCGCCAGCAGGCGCAGCGCGAGCGACGCTGGGATGGCCGCCTGCCGGGCAGCCTGGCCGGGCGCCGGGTATTGATCGTCGGCACCGGTGAGATCGGCGCGGCGGTCGCCCGCTTCCTGCAACCGTTCAACGTCGAACTGAGCGGCGTGGCCAGTAGCCCACGCCGCCTGGCGCCGTTCAGTGAGGTGGCCGCGCTCGGCGAGCTGCCGCGGCTGGTGGCCCAGGCCGATTACGTCGTCAACCTGCTGCCCAATACGCCCGCCACCCGCGATATCTATGACGCCGCCTTGCTGGCCCGCTTCCAACCCTCGGCGGTGCTGATCAACGCCGGGCGTGGCACCGCCGTGGTCGACGAGGATCTGGTCGCCGCGCTGGCCAGCGGAGGGCTCGCTGCGGCGGTGATCGATGTCTGCCGTGAGGAGCCGCTACCGGCCGGCCATCCGTTCTGGACCGCGCGCAACCTGACGTTGACCGGACACAGCGCGGCGCCGACCTTGCCGCACCTGCTGGTCGAGTTGTTCCTGGCCAATCTGCAGCGTTATCGAGTTGGCGACGAATTGCGGGGACAGGTGGATTTCGCCCGCGGCTACTGAGCCCGCCGTCGCTCGCGGCTTGTGCTGTTCGGCCTGCAGACCTAGACTGCCGGCCTTTTCGCCCCGACCTGCAAGTTCGACCATGGCCATGCCCGCGCATCCTTTCTGGCAACACAAGACCCTCGAGCAGCTCGACCACCAGGAGTGGGAGTCACTGTGCGATGGCTGTGGGTTGTGCTGCCTGCAAAAGCTGGAGGATGAGGATGACGGTGCGGTGTATTACACGCGCATCGCCTGCAAGCTGCTCGATCTGCAGACCTGCCGCTGCAGCGACTATCCGAACCGCAAGCGCTTCGTGCCCGATTGCATTCAGCTCACGCCTGCCCAGGCCGACCAGTTCCAGTGGCTGCCGCCGACCTGCGGCTACCGGCTGGTCAGCGAGGGCAAGGATCTGCCGTCCTGGCATCATCTGGTATGCGGCGACCCCGATGCCGTACACCGCGAACGCATCTCCCAGGCGGGGCGCATGCTCAGTGAAAACAGCGTCGCCGAAGATGACTGGGAAGAACACCTGATCTTTCGCGCCGGCTGAGTGTCTGTGATGAGCCGTTAAGGCTCGTTTAAGCGCGCTGGTGTTTGATGACGCCGTTGCGCATAGTCTTGCCCTTGATCCCCCTTGACGTTCCGCCCGTTCGTTCTGGAGTCTCCTGTATGTCGATTCGTTGCCTGCTGCTGTCCGCTGTTCTGTTGAGTACCGGCACACCCCTGTGGGCCGCCGAGAAGGTCGATCTGGACTACAAGGTCAAATTCCTGCCGCAGAGCGACGAGGCGGAAGTCAGCATCACCCTGGAAGAGGGCGAGCAGGTGCGAGGGCTGAATTTCAACCTCGGCGACGAGGGGTATTACAGCGACTTCAAGGCCGACGGTGAGTGGAAGCCCGAAGGCGATAACCGCGGCCTGTGGGTGCCCGCCAAGGGCAAGAGCAGCCTGAGCTACAAGGTGCGCATCAGTCACCCCCGGGGCGAAGGCCGGTTCGATGCGCGCATGACCGAGGACTGGGCGCTGCTGCGCGGTGACGACTTGATCCCCAGTGCGAGCCTCAACCAGGTCGACGGCCTTGATCTGGTCGCGCGCCTGGAATTCGATCTGCCCAAGGGCTGGCGCAGCGTCGAGACCGGCTGGCCGCGGGTGGGCAAGAACAAGTTCCGCATCGACAACCCGCAGCGCAAGTTCGACCGGCCCACCGGTTGGATTCTTGCCGGCAAGATCGGCACCCGCCGCGCCAAGCTCGGCGAAACCCAGGTGACCATCGCCGCGCCGGTGGGCGAGGGCATGCGCCGGATGGATGCGCTGACTCTGCTGACCTTCGTCTGGCCGGAGATGCAGGCGGTGTTCCCCCGTGACCCCGCCAAGCTGCTAGTGGTCGGGGCCGGTGACCCGATGTGGCGCGGTGGCCTGTCGGCACCCAACTCCTATTTCATGCACGCCGACCGACCGCTGGTCAGCGAGAACGGCACCAGTTCGCTGGTCCATGAGCTGGTGCACGTGTTCAGCCGTATCAGCGATACCGACAAGAGCGACTGGATCAGCGAGGGGATCGCCGAGTATTACGCCATCGAGGTGATGCGCCGTGCCGGCGGGCTGAGCGAAGACCGCTACCAGAAGGTCCGCGAGCACCTGATCAAGTGGAGCAAGCCGGTCAAATCCTTGCGCACCGAGAACTCTACCGGGCCGGTCACCGCCCGCGCGGTATTGCTGCTGCAGGAGCTCGATCGGGAGATTCGCCAGGCTACCAAGGACGGTCAGGAACGTTCCCTGGACGATGTGGCCCGTGGCCTGATGCGCATGGACAAGGCCAGCACCAAGGACTTCATCGAGATTACCGAGAACGTCATGGGCCGCAGTTCGAAGGTGCTGGATACCCGCCTGCTGCGCTGACCCCAGGCGGTCGCTGCCATGCGCTTGCGCAGTGGCGCGCCGCGCTCCCTGGCTCGCGGAATCTGCGCGAGCCACCTTCCTGTCAGGTATGGATCACTTCACCCTGTTTCGCGACATGGCATCTGCAGAGCCCGTCCAGGATCCTGATCGGATTGAATTGGCTAGGCGAGCGAAGGCCTGATCTATCGAATTTATCGATGTTTAATTATCGAGGCGAAACGCCCGGTCCGGTGCCATGGCGGCCTGCGCGTTTTGCTTAGAGGCCTAGTGCTTCATGGCTTCGACCGAGATATCAATGGAGTCGATCTTTACTATTCTCGGGATCGAGTTTTTCATCAAATTTTCTTGAGTAACATGAGCTCCATACCCACTTACTTCCTCCCAAGGAGCTCATCATGAAAACCGAATTTATCGCCAGCCTGTTTATCGCCACCCTTGCCAGCGCTGCCTTCGCGCTGCCCCAGGGCCCGCTCGAAGCCACCTCTTCGCAGTCGATCAGCACCCAGAAGGTAGCTGAAGACGGCTACAAGCGTACTGGCGGCAAGATCGCCGAGAATGGCTTCGAGCGCACCGGTGGCAAACTGGTCGCCGAAGACGGTTACAAGCGCACCGGCGGCAAGATCGCTGAAAGCGGTTACCAGCACGTAGGCGGCAAACTGGTTGCCGAAGATGGCTACAAGCGTACCGGTGGCAAGATCGCTGAAAGCGGTTACCAGCACGTAGGCGGCAAACTGGTTGCCGAAGATGGCTACAAGCGCACCGGCGGCAAGATCGCTGAAAGCGGTTACCAGCACGTCGGTGGCAAACTGGTCGCCGAAGATGGCTACAGCCGCACCGGTGGCAAGGCCGAGATGTCCTGATCGGTCAGCCCTGAAACAAAGCCCGGCATCGTCCGGGCTTTATTTTGTCTGCGCTTCAGTACTTGGCGCCGGTACGGGTGTTGTTGCCTTTGGCCAGGCGGTCGTAGAGCACCACGTTGACCGTGGCCGCCAGGTTCATGCAGCCCTCGGTGGGGATGTAGATCACCTCTTCGCACCAGTCGCGCACGCTCTGGTCCAGCGAGCCGTCTTCGGGACCGAAGATATAGAAGGCGCGATCCGGGTGGGTGTAGGTGGGCAGGGGGCGTGCGCCATCCACCAGCTCCACGGCGACCGGCGTGCAACCCAGCGGGATGACCTTCTGCAGGTCGTCGATACCGATCAGCGGGATGTCCAGGTGCACGCGCTTGGTGTCGGTGACGAAGTCGCGGGCGCGCTCGTAGCGCTTGCCGGTGTAGAACACCGAGGCCACGCCATAGCAGCCCGCGGCGCGCATCACCGCGCCGACGTTTTCCGGCGACTTGGGGTTGTAGAGACCGATGCAGCTGTATCGTTTGTTGCCCACGGACCAGGCCTCGAGAAAGGGGCCGGCATTATACGACCAGTTCGCTCCTCAGGATTTTTTCTGCAGCAGATCAGCGAGGTTGGCGAAGGCCTTGTGGGTGGTTTTCGGGCCGGTCTGGCTGGCCGTCGAGCCTTCGCTGAAATACTGCTGGTCGGTGTAGCGGGCGTGTTCGTTGTCGTGACAGAACAGACACAGCAGTTCCCAGTTGGAGCCGTCCTGGGGGTTGTTGTCGTGGTTGTGGTCGCGATGGTGCACGGTCAGTTCGCTCAGACGCTTGCCGGAAAATTCTCGGGCGCAGCGGCCGCAGACGTGCGGGTACATGCGCAGGGCCTTGTCCCGGTAGCCTTCTTCACGGCTGCGCTGGGCGTCGGCGAGGATGCGGTCGAGTTTGGAGGGTGGCGTGGACGGGCTGCTCATGATCGCTCCTTGCTGGCGTATGCGCGCAGTATATAGGCAGGGCCGTGGAATCAGTCTGCACTTTCTGGCGGCGGGCACTGCCCAATGCAGCATGTCCCACTGCCTTATGGAGTACTGACCATGCGCACCCCTCTACTCGTTCTGATCAGCCTGCTGTCGATGGGCGGCATCGCCCAGGCCCAGCAGCAGTCCGCCCCGCCCGAGCCTGCCGGTGCGATTCAGACGCCCGAGGTGCCTGACCCGTCCAAGGTCGACCCCGACACCCCGCCGGTGATTCGCGACGGGCGTGACAACGATGAATCCACCAAAGCCGCCCAGGATGCCTCCGAGCGTCAGCAGGAGCAGGCGCCCGAGGAGCAGGGCGAGCAGATCCCCGACTGACGCCACGGCTGCCGGCTGCGGCAGCCTGCTATCGGCCTGCCGCGCGCAGGCCGAGCACCTTGAAGACGAAGGCATATTCCAGGGCCACGTCACGGATGGCCTGGTAACGACCGCTCATGCCGCCGTGGCCGGCTTCCAGGTCGGTCTTGAGCAACAGCAGGTTGTCGTCAGTCTTCAGTTCCCGCAGGCGCGCCACCCACTTGGCCGCCTCCCAATATTGCACGCGGCTGTCGTTGTAGCCGGCCACCGCGAGGATGGCCGGGTAGCGTTGCGCCCGGACGTTCTCGTAGGGAGCATAGCCCTTGATGCGCGCATGGGCCTGCGGCTGGTTGGGGTCGCCCCATTCGTCGTACTCGGTGACGGTCAGCGGCAGCTCCGGGTTGAGCATGGTGTTGAGTACGTCGACGAAGGGCACTTCGGCGATGGCGGCGGCGAACAGCTCAGGCCGCTGGTTGAGTGTCGCGCCGATCAACAGGCCGCCGGCGCTGCCACCGCTGATCACCAGCTGCGAGGCGCTGGTGAAACCCTTGGCGATCAGGTGCTCGGCGCAGGCGATGAAGTCGCTGAAACTGTTCTGCTTGTGGGCGAGTTTGCCGGCACGGTACCAGGCTTCGCCCAGTTCGCCGCCGCCGCGCACATGGGCGATGGCGAACACCACGCCGCGATCGAGCAGGCTCAGGCGCGCGTGGGAGAACCAGGGGTCGAGGCTTTCACCGTAGGCGCCGTAGCCATACAGATAAAGGGGCGCCGCCTGGCCCAAGGCATCGCGACGCGCGACCAGGCTGATCGGCACCTGGGTGCCATCCGGCGCGGTGGCCCAGAGGCGCTGGTTCTGGTAGTCGTCGGCGGCGAAGTCGCCGAGAACCGGCGTCTCCTTGAGGACCCGCTGGGTGCCATCGGCCAGGTTCAGTTCGCGAACCTGCGCCGGACGGTTGAGCGCTTCGTAGCGCAGACGGATCACCGGGCTGGCGAATTCCAGGCTGTCCTGCACGTACAGGCTATAGGCGGCGTCCGGCAGGCTGACCCGATAGCCGGCCAGTCCTTGCGGGCGTACATCGATGACCGGCAGGCCACCCTCGCGCAGGCTGAGCACCAGCGCCGACTCGGCCAGGCTGACGCCCTCGAGCATCACATGTTCGTCGTGCGCCACCAGTTCCTGCCAGTCGGGCCGCCTTGGTCGTTCGGGCGCAGCGCTGTACAGCGCGAAGTTGATGCCGCTCTGGTTGCTGCGAATCAGCCAGGTCCACTGGCCATCCAGCTTGCCGTGGTCGGCGTAGTACTCGTGGCCTTCTTCGCGCGCGGCCAGGCACTGGAAGGCCTGCTCGGGCGTGTCGGCGTCCAGTATCCAGGATTCGGTGGTGGTCTTGCTGCCCAGCAGCAGCACCAGGTGACGCTCGGAGCTGCTGCGGTAGCAGCTGAGAAAGAAACGCTCGTCGGCTTCGTGGAAAACCTGGGTGCTGCGTGCAGCGCCCAGGCGAAAGCGGTGCAGGGTGGCGGGGCGATGGGTGTCGTCCAGCTCACCGTAGAACAGGGTCTGGCTGTCATTGGCCCAGGTCATGCTGCCGTCGCAGTCTTCGAACGGCAGCTCGCTGATGGCGCCGCTGGCCAGTTCCTTGACGAACAGCCGATAGGTTTCCTCGCCGCTGGTGTCCAGGCTGTAGGCCAGGCGCTGCTGGTCGGGGCTGATGCTGAACGCACCCAGGGACAAAAAACCACCGGCGGCCATCTCGTTGGGGTCCAGCAGCAGCTGCTCGGCGTTCTCGTCGAGTGTCAGGCTGCCATCGGCCGGGCGAGGGCAGCGATAGTGGCGTGGGTATTCGTCGCCAGCGGTGGTGCGCTGGTAATAGAGGTAATCGCCCCAGGGCGTTGGCAGGGACAGGTCGGTTTCGCGGATGCGCGCCTTGATCTCCTGGAACAGCTGCTCGCGCAACGGCAGGTCGTCCAACTGGCTTTCCAGGTAGGCGTTCTCGGCACGCAGGTGCTCAAGTACCTCGTCGCTGTCGCGGGCCTCGAGCCAGTGGTAGGGGTCAGCGCCGGCGGCCTTGCGGGCGATGGGGGCGGTGGTCATGAATATCTCCAGAGCGAGGGGCGACATCCGGGCGCACTCCCAAACGCTTTCGTCTCTGCGTTTTAAGAAATGCCCTGAAGGCGCCGAACCGGGTAAAAGCCGTTATCATAAGCGCCTTTGTCGTCCGGCAACCGCGCCAATGCGCATTCGTCCGCTCGAGCCCAGTCAAGCAAGGGAACCATCGCCCTCATGATCGAAAACGACTATTTCCTCGCCTGGGGCGCCTATGCGATTGCCGCACTGGGTTGCCTGCTGGTGTGGTTCAGGATTACCAGCTGGATGTGGCGCTACCTGCGCGAGCCGCTGCGGGTGCTGGTGGCGATTCTGCTGTTCTGCCCGACCATCGTCGACCCGGCCAAGGAGCTGTTCGCCCCGGCCGTGGCGATCGTCGCACTCGACCTGCTGTTCAAGGTCGGCAGCAATGCCTGGCGGGCCGTGGCGGACCTGGCCATGTACGGAATGATCGCGTTTGCCGTCTACCTGCTGTTCGTGGCCATTCGCTGGCCGTTCCTGAACCGTGCCAAGGCGCGCAAGGCGGCGCGCGAAGAGGAGCAGGGCGAGGGCAGCGACCTGACGCTGCGCGAGCGCCTGCAGCAGGAGCAGGAACCGAGCTATTCGGTGCCACGCGGTAGTCGCGGCGCTCGCGTCGAACCGCGTTTGTAAGCCCGATCAATCGAGAGCCCGATCATGTGTGAATTGCTCGGCATGAGCGCCAATGTCCCCACCGATATCGTCTTCAGCTTTACCGGGTTGATGCAGCGGGGCGGACGCACCGGGCCGCATCGCGATGGCTGGGGCATCGGTTTCTACGAAGGGCGCGGGCTGCGTCTGTTCCAGGACCCGCGGGCGAGCAGCGAGTCGGAGGTGGCGCAGCTGGTGCAGCGCTACCCGATCAAGAGCGAGGTGGTGATCGGCCATATTCGCCAGGCCAATGTCGGGCGGGTGTGCCTGGCCAACACCCATCCCTTCGTGCGTGAGCTGTGGGGGCGCAACTGGTGCTTTGCCCATAACGGTCAGTTGGCCGATTTTCGCCCGGCGCTGAGCTTCTACCGCGCCATTGGCGACACCGACAGCGAGTCGGCCTTCTGCGACCTGCTCAACCGCATTCGTACCGCCTTCCCGGAGGCGGTGCCGATCGAGGTGCTGTTGCCTGAACTTGTCGCCGCCTGCGCGGCCTATCGACAGCACGGCGTGTTCAACTGCCTGCTCAGCGATGGCGACTGGCTGTTCAGCTTTTGCTCCACCAAGCTGGCGCATATCACCCGGCGTGCACCCTTTGGGCCTGCGCACCTGCGTGATGCCGACATGAGCGTGGATTTCCACGCCGAGACCACACCCAATGATGTGGTCTCGGTGCTGGCGACCGAGCCATTGACCGACAACGAGCAATGGTCGCTGTACCAGCCGGGCGAATGGCGTCTGTGGCGCGCCGGCGAATGCATCGCCCAGGGCCAGAGCAACTGACTGACGTCCCGCGGGGCGGCGAGGGAAGGATGGTACGAAGTTATCTGCGTCTGGCGCTGTTCGCCCTTGGCCTGCTGCTGGGCGTTCAGGTGCCGGGTTTCATTGACGATTACGCCAAGCGCGTCGAGGCCCATCGCCTGGAGTCCGAGCAGAGCCTGAGCGGCTTTCGCGATACCGCCCGGCGCTTCTTCGACGGCGACCTGCAACGGCTGGTCGGCCATTACCGCAACAGCAGCGATCCGGTGATGCAGAGCGATGCGCGCAGCGTCGGCCTGCTGGTCGAACGTTCGGCGCTGCTGGAACAGGAATCGCTGGCCATGCAGGGCCCCTGGTATCGCCAGGTCTGGCACCTGGCAACGGCCGCCGATAGCCAATTGCTGGCGGAAACCCGGGCAGCCTACCGCTATCAGGTGCTGCTGGCGCCGGAGGCGATCGCCTGGGGTATCGTCTGCGCGCTGTTCCTGGCCTGGGTGGTGGAAAGCATCCTGCTGTTGCTGGCCCTGCCATTCGGTCGTCGTCAACGTCGTACAGTGCCCGAGCGGCAAACGCCGCGCATGCGCTAAGCGCAAGTGTGTAGCCCGGCTGTCGCTTCGCTCGACCCGGGCTGAAAGCATCTGCTTACTTGGCCAGAAACCGCATCCCGTCTTCCAGCCCCTGCAGGGTCAGCGGGAACATCTGCTCGTTGATCAGCTCGCGGATGATGCGCGTCGAGCTGGTGTAGTCCCAGGCCTCACGCGGGTAGGGGTTGATCCAGATGAGCTTCTTGTAGGTTTCCATGAAACGCTGCAGCCACACGTAGCCCGCTTCCTCGTTCCAGTGCTCGACGCTGCCGCCCGGCTGGGTGATCTCATAGGGCGCCATGGCGGCATCGCCGATGAACACCACCTTGTAGTCGGCGCCGTACTTGTGCAGCAGATCATGGGTGGAGATGCGTTCGGCAGTACGCCGCAGGTTGTTCTTCCACACCGATTCGTACACGCAGTTATGGAAGTAGAAATACTCCATGTGCTTGAACTCGATACGGCAGGCCGAGAACAGTTCCTCGCAGACCTTGACGTGGGCGTCCATGGAGCCGCCGATATCGAACAGCAGGAGCAGCTTGACCGTGTTGCGGCGCTCCGGGCGCATCTGGATGTTCAAGAGGCCGCCGTCACGGGCGGTGTGGTCGATGGTGCCATCGAGGTCCAGCTCATCCAGGGCGCCCTGGCGGGCGAACTTGCGCAGGCGGCGCAGGGCCACCTTGATGTTGCGCGTGCCGATCTCCACCGAGTCGTCGAGGTTCCTGTACTCGCGCTGATCCCACACCTTGACGGCCTTGCCCTGGCGCTCGCCGGCATCACCGACGCGTATGCCTTCCGGGTTGTAGCCGCCCGAGCCGAACGGGCTGGTGCCGCCGGTGCCGATCCACTTGTTGCCGCCGGCGTGGCGTTTCTTCTGCTCTTCCAGGCGCTTCTTGAATTCCTCGATCAGCTTGTCCAGGCCGCCCAGGGACTGGATCTGCGCGCGTTCTTCGGCGCTCAGCGAGCGCTCGAATTCCTTGCGTAGCCACTCTTCAGGGATCAGCGCTTCGAGGTGCTGGTCGAGGTTCTGCAAACCGTCGAAGTAGGCGGAAAAGGCCCGGTCGAACTTGTCGAAATGGCGCTCGTCCTTCACCAGAATGGCGCGAGCCAGGTAGTAGAATTCATCCATGTCGGCGAACACCACCTTGTGCTCCAGCGCATCGATCAGGTCGAGCAACTCGCGCAGGGACACCGGCACCTTGGCCGCACGCATTTCGTTGAACAGGTTGAGCAGCATTGTCTATGCCCTCGGGATCATCCGTAGGGTGGGTTAGCCGCGCAGCGGCGTAACCCACCATTGATGCCGCAGGCATCATGCTTGCCAGCCTGGCGGCTGGACGGTGGGTTACGCTTCGCTAACCCACCCTACAAGGACGTTCGATATCAGCGATTACCGCGGCGTGCCATAAATGCCAGGCGCTCGAGCAACTGCACGTCCTGCTCGTTCTTCACCAGAGCGCCAGCCAGGGGCGGAATGGCCTTGGTCGGGTCGCGCTCGCGCAGCACCGTTTCGCCGATATTGTCGGCCATCAGCAGCTTGAGCCAGTCGACCAGTTCGCTGGTCGAGGGTTTCTTCTTCAGGCCCGGGACCTTGCGCACGTCGAAGAATACGTCCAGCGCTTCGGCCACCAGGCTGTTGCTGATGCCGGGGTAGTGTACGTCGACGATCTTCTGCAGGGTCTGGCGGTCCGGAAAGGCGATGTAGTGGAAGAAGCAGCGGCGCAGGAAGGCGTCCGGCAGTTCCTTCTCGTTGTTCGAGGTGATGATGATGATCGGCCGGTGCCTGGCCTTGATGGTCTCGTCGGTCTCGTAAACGTAGAACTCCATCTTGTCGAGTTCCTGCAGCAGGTCGTTGGGAAACTCGATATCGGCCTTGTCGATCTCGTCGATCAGCAGCACCACGCGTTCGTCGGCCTCGAAGGCCTCCCACAGCTTGCCTTTCTTGATGTAGTTACGAACGTCGTGAACCTTGTCGGAGCTGAGCTGCGAGTCACGCAGGCGGCTCACCGCGTCGTACTCGTACAGGCCCTGGTGCGCCTTGGTGGTCGACTTGATGTGCCAGGTGATCAGCCGCGTGCCGAAGGATTCGGCCAGCTGCTCGGCGAGCAGGGTCTTGCCGGTGCCGGGTTCGCCCTTGACCAGCAGCGGGCGCTGCAGGGTGATGGCGGCATTGACCGCCAGCTTGAGGTCATCGGTGGCGACATAGTGCTCGGTGCCTTCGAACTTCATCGGGAATCCTCGGCAGGCGAATGGGAAAACGCCGACTATAGCGCGCCCGGCGCATGGGTGTGAACGCGCCTGGCGTATTCAGTCACTGAATGGACGCGCTCAGGGCTCCTCAGCGGCATCACGCTCGAAACCGCTGTTGAAGGCCTGGATGAAGCCATTGCGCAGGATACCGATGAACGCCTGGAAGGCGCTGACATCCTGCTGCTTGGTGCTGCCGCGCAGTTCCACCCGGGTGGCGATCTGGTCACGCGGGCGGTTCTTGAGCACCTTTTCGCTGCCGGCCACCACCGCTTCCCAGATCGAGCGGAAGAAGCCCTTGTCCTGGTTCTCGACATCCTGTTGCCAGTCGAACACTTCCACGTCGCGCAGCAGTGGCTTGATATAGCCGCTGAGCTGGGAGTCCTCGGCGAAGGCCTCGATCACGATATCGCCGGTGCCCGACTTGAAGTCGAACTTGCCATAGGCATTGGCCAGGTCATTGAGGCGCGGCAGCTCGATGTCGGTGGCCCTTACGCGGAACTCGAAATCCTGGAAGTTGTGGAAGGGGTCGAACACCGCGCTGGCTTCCAGTGGCGCCTGATCCATCAGCTTGGCCTTGCCTTCGAAACGGGCCACGCGGTCACCCTGTTCGTCGGCCACGTTGGTCAGGTTGTACAGGCTGGCGTGGATGGCGTTGGCCTTGAGCTTGACTGGCGGGGAGGCATTGAAGTTGTAGAAGCCCAGGGCGCCGTCGTTGACCCGCACCTCGTTGAGGGTGATGGGCAGCAGCTTGTTCAGCTGCTCACGCCAGTCGGTGCCTTCACCGGTCTGCGAATCTTCGCGGCTCTTGCCATCGACGAAGTTCACCTCCGGCCGTTCGAAGACCACCCGAGCGACCACGGCACCATTTCGCAGCAGCTCCTTCCAGCTCACCGAAATGTCGATCAGGGGGGCGTCGACGAAGGGCACCGGCAGCTCCTGGGTGACCTTGACGATACGCAGGCCATTGATGCGGTAGCCGCCACGCCACAACGCCACGTCGACGTCTTCTATATGGCCGCGGTAATCGCCCATCTCGGCCAGCTTGTCGTTGAGGTAATTGCGCACCATGTAGGGCAGGGCGATGTGCACGACCAGCAGCACGGCGAGCAGGCCGAGGCAGATGCACAGGGGCAGGCTGTAGCGACGTTTCATCGTGGGTGTCCGGTTTCGCGGTGTCAGGAGTGGACTGCCGCCGCTGCGCCTGAGTTCGAACTTCCAGACGCTGGACGCGCCCCGGCTTGAGGCATAGGCTGACGGGCTCAGTCATGACAAGGAACCGATACACCATGAGCCGCATATATGCAGACAACGCACAGGCTATCGGCAACACGCCCCTGGTGATGATCAACCGCCTCGGACCCAAGGGCGTGACCATCCTGGCCAAGATCGAAGGCCGCAACCCGGCCTACTCGGTGAAGTGCCGGATCGGCGCCAACATGGTCTGGGACGCCGAGTCCCGCGGCGTGCTCAAGCCGGGCATGACCCTGGTCGAGCCGACCTCCGGCAATACCGGAATCGGCCTGGCATTCGTCGCCGCCGCACGGGGCTACAAGCTGATGCTGACCATGCCGGCCTCCATGAGCCTGGAGCGGCGCAAGGTATTGAAGGCGTTGGGCGCCGAGCTGGTGCTGACCGAGCCCGCCAGGGGCATGAAGGGCGCGATCGAGAAGGCCGCGCAAATCGCTGCTTCCAACCCCGAGCAGTACTACATGCCGCAGCAGTTCGAGAACCCGGCCAACCCGGCGATCCATGAGAAGACCACCGGCCCGGAAATCTGGAACGATACCGAAGGCGCCATCGACGTGCTGGTCTCCGGGGTCGGTACTGGCGGCACCATCACCGGTATTTCCCGTTACATCAAGCAGACCCAGGGCAAGGCGATCCTGTCCGTGGCGGTCGAGCCGGTTTCCTCGCCGGTGATCAGCCAGACGATGGCCGGCGACGAAGTCAAACCCAGCCCCCACAAGATCCAGGGCATTGGCGCCGGCTTCGTGCCGAAGAACCTCGATTTGTCGCTGGTCGATCGCGTCGAGCAGGTCACCGATGAAGACGCCAAGGCCATGGCCCTGCGGCTGATGCGCGAGGAAGGCATCCTCTGCGGGATTTCCTGTGGCGCGGCGATGGCGGCAGCGGTGCGCCTGGCCGAAAAACCCGAGATGCAGGGCAAGACCCTGGTGGTGATCCTGCCGGACTCCGGGGAGCGTTACCTGACCAGCATGCTGTTCAGCGACCTGTTCACCGAGCAGGAATTGCAGCAGTAAGTTTGCGTGATCAGATCGTCCCTACGCTCTGCGTGGGAACGCTTTACGGGACGTCAGGTGGTCTGCCAATTGGTGGGCTGAAGCCCACCCTACGGAGTACACGCAGTTGTAGGGTGGGCTTCAGCCCACCAAAACTGAGCGTGCGTTAAGCCGGCACCTTGGCCGCAGGACGAACCACCAGCCACAAGGCGATGGCGATCAGGATGCCGCCGTACAGATGCGCCCAGGACAGCGGCTCGCCGAGCAACAACGCGCCCCACAGCACGCCGAAGATCGGAATCAGAAAGGTGGTGGTCGAGGCCTTGATCGGCCCGATGTCATTGAGCAGGCGGAAATACAGTACGTAGGCGAAGGCCGTGCAGCCCAGGCCCAACGCCAGCAGCGACGTCCACTCCAGCCAACCGCCCCAACTGGCCGGTGCCTCGAGCGCCAGCGAACCGGCGAACAGGGGCAACAGGAACAGGCTGGCGCCCAGCAGGCTGCCGAAGGCGGTGAGGCGATTGTCCAGGCGTCCCGCTATCCAGCGTCGGGTCAGAAAACCGGCCACGCCATAGCACGCGGTCGCCAGCAGGCAGGCGAGGGCGCCAAGCAGCAGGCCCATGTCCAGCTGCGCCGGTCCGCTGCGGGTCAGCACGGCGACCCCGAACAGGCCCAGGGCGACACCCGCCGCGCGACTCGTCGTCATCGCTTCGGTGAAGAACAGCGCGCCGATCAGCACGCCCATCATCGGTGTGGTGGCATTGATGATCGCCGAGTAGCCCGCTGGCAGCACCAAGGCGGCCATGCTGTACATGGCCGAGGGAATGCCCGCATTGATTATCCCGAGTATCAGGCACAGCCCGAGCTTGCCGTGGAAGTTCCACTTCACCCGCATCAGCAACAGGATCGCCAGCAGGCCCAGCATGGCGATGGAGGCGCGAAAGAAGGCCGTGGGCATGCTGCCAATCACTGGCGCGACGATCCGCATGAACAGAAAGCTGGCGCCCCAGATCGCAGCGAGCAGCAAGAGGCGCAGCATGTCGGCAGGGCGCAAGGCAGACTCCCGTCAAGGAATGAAGGGCGGCAGTGTTGCTGGATGATGCACGCAAGGCAAGCCCAGCGTCTGCCAGTACCGGCCATTGGCGGTGGCGCATGGGTACGTCATGGGCCTTTTATCCTGGGGCATCTCTGGTCCAGGCGCCGAGCGCGGCGCCTGGCGTCACTATTGTTTGAACGTGGGTTTGCGCCCGCGGGTCGCACCTCAGGTCCGCTCGGGTGACAATGGCAGGTTTCGCGCCTGCGGCGCTCAACCCGCTTGCCGAGTCATCCCTGTTTCAAGACCACCCCGCTCCGGGTGGCTGCGCCCACGGGCGCCAAGTCGAACAATGAAAGGATCCTTTTGCCATGAGCTGTAGATCTCCTTCGCGCGCCTTCGAACTTTCCCGCCTGGGCGGGGCCCTGCTGCTATGTGGCTGCGTGGCGGCGGGCACCTCCCAGGCGCAGGAGGCGGCCGGCGGCCTGGTGCTCGAACCCAGCGTGGTCAGCGGTTCGCGAAGCGCGGCGCAGAGCTTCGACCTGCCATTCTCGGTGGACAGCATCGACCGCGAGCAGATCGGCGACGGTCAGTTGGGCATCAATGCCTCCGAGGTGCTGACCCGAGTGCCTGGGCTGGTAGTGCAGAATCGCCAGAACTACGCACAGGATCTGCAGATATCCTCCCGCGGCTTTGGCGCGCGCTCGGCCTTTGGCGTGCGTGGGCTGAAACTGATTACCGACGGAATTCCCGCCAGCACCCCGGATGGCCAGGGCCAGGCCGCCACCTTCAACCTGGACACCGCCGAGCGCATCGAAGTGCTCCGGGGGCCGGCTTCCACGCTGTATGGCAGCAACGCCGGTGGGGTGATCCAGATGTTTTCCCGCGATGGTGTCGGCCGGCCGCGTATCGGCGCAGAGACACTGATCGGCAGCGACGGCCTGACCCGCAATCACCTCACCGCCGAAGGCGAGGCGGATGGCGTCGGCTTTGTGCTCGACGCTTCGCGGATGGACACCGACGGTTACCGTGACCACAGCTCGGCGCGCCGCGACCAGACCTTCGCCAAGCTCGACTTCAAGCCCGATGAAGACAGCAGGCTGGCGCTGATCTACAGCAGCCTGGAGCAGAACGGCACCCAGGATCCATTGGGGCAGGCGTGGGCGGCATACAAGGCGGATCCAAGATCGGTGGCTACTAATGCCAATCGGTACAACACACGCAAGAGCATCGATCATCAGCAACTGGGAGCGAATTATGAGCGGTATTTCGGTGACTCCGCGCTGCAATTAACGGCGTATGCGGGCAAACGCCATGTCATTCAATATCTAGCGATTCCTATAGAGCCAGGTCCTAGGCCTGGCGCAGACCCCATCAATCCGCAAGCTAACGCCCGTCACAGCGGCGGAGTAGTAGATTTCGAGCGAGAGTTTCACGGTGGCAGCATACGTTGGCTTCAGCCGGTGGCCGGTGTTACTGGAGACCTTCAGCTTGTGTTTGGTCTCGACTATGACCAGAGTCGAGATGATCGCAAAGGTTACGAAAATTTCGTTGGTACGCTGCCTGATGTTATTCGTGGAGTCAAAGGTGACCTGCGTCGCGACGAAGTCGACACCGTTACCAGCCTGGATCCCTATGCCCAGGCCGCCTGGATCATTGGCAACTGGACCCTGCAGGGCGGCTTGCGCTACAGCACCGTTGAAGTGGATGTCGATGACAACTATATCGCCGGCGCCAATGGCGATGACAGCGGTACCAGGCGTTACGAAAAGGCCACTCCATCGGTCAGCGTCGGCTACGCCTTTACGCCTGACCTGAACGGTTACATCACCGTCGGCAAGGGTTTCGAGACGCCCAGCCAGGCGGAGCTGGCCTATTCCCGGGGAAACGCGGGTTTCAATTACGGCCTCGAACCTTCAGAAAGCACCCAGTATGAAATCGGTCTGAAAGCCCGCGTCGCCGGAGACACCCGCGTCAACGCTGCCATTTTTCAGATCAACACCGATGACGAGATCGTCGTGCTGGAAAACAGTGGCGGCCGCACCAGCTACCAGAATGCCGGCAAGACCCTGCGCCGCGGCTTCGAACTGGGGGTCGAAAGCCAGTTCACCGAGCAATGGTCGGCAGCGCTGGCCTATACCTACCTGGCGGCGACCTACGATTCGCGCTTCGCCGCTGGCAACGCCGTCATCGACAAGGGCAACGACCTGCCCGGGGTACCCCGCACCACGCTGTTCGGTGAACTGGCCTGGAGGCCGGTCGACGGCATCAGTACGGCGCTCGAGGGGCTTTACCGCAGCCAGGTGTACGTCGAGGACACCAATACCGAAAGAGCCGCGCCCAGCTATGCGGTGTTCAATTGGCGTACCCGCTTCGAACAGCAGTTCGGTCCATGGAAAGCCCAGCAGACCTTGCGCCTGGACAACCTGGCCGACAAGCAATACGTCGGCTCGGTAATCGTGGGTGACGGCAACGGGCGTTTTTACGAGGCGGCGCCGGGGCGCTCCTGGTACGCCGGTGCCGGCGTCGAGTATCAGTTTTGAGCCGGATCGCGGGCGCAGTCATCCCGCCATGGGGCGCACCGCAGGATTCGCGGCCTCCAGCAGGTAACTAAGCGACGGTCGGTAGCGCCTTGCAACGCTTTGGGGCTGCTTGGCTCTCCACTCCCGCCCAGGTTTCAGCTACTCTGAAATCAAGCGGTCAACATAGCCGTGCGCAGTTTGAGGATACCCTTATGAAAAACTGGTTCGAAAAAATCACTGCCCAGCTCAACGCGCTGTTTGCCCCGCGCATGCAGCCCATTCCAATCCGTAGCGACGAGCAACGTCGCCTGGCCGAAGAGCGCCGTCGGCGCCGCTGATACCGCGCATTTCTGCTGTGAGCGTCGTTTAGGGCGCTCGCCATGGATCGGCCACGCCCTCACTGCGCTTGGCTCTAGTCATCTTTCATACCAACCGATATCTTGATCAGGTCGAGCTCACGCATCAGCCTGTTTCCCCGTGCGTGCGCTAACCTTCAGCCGCCCATTGCCTCGACTGGCGTCATGCCGTTCGGCGCGTCGGCTCGCAGACCTTTCCTGCCCTCCACGCGATGCAGAACCGCAAGCGATCACGGCTTGTTCGGCAGAACGCGGCTGCAAAGTTAGTTCAATGACACCCTCAAGTCGTTGAACCTGTTGCCGACAAAAGAAGCAATCCCCGTTCGGGTGAGCAGTGAGCAAGGTATGACAAGGGAGCTGCAGATCGGCTTCCTGTGTTTTCTCTCTCCAGCGTTTCGAGCATTACATACCCACCGCCTACCCTTGCTGGCGCGGCAGCTTTGCTGTGCTAGACATAGTGGAGTGGAAAGGACGTACCTTCACGTATTAAAGGATCGCAACCATGCGTCAGAATCTTCCGGTAACTCAGCGGGAACGGACTTTTCCCGGTCACGAGCGGTTGATTTCCACCACTGATCTAAACAGCAAGATCACCTACTGCAACGATGCTTTCGTGGCCATCAGCGGGTTCACCCGGGAAGAACTGATCGGTCAGCCGCACAACCTGGTACGGCACCCCGATATGCCGCCCGCCGTCTTTGGCCATATGTGGGAAACCATCAAGCAGGGCAAGCCCTGGATGGGCATCGTCAAGAATCGCTCCAAGAATGGCGACTTCTACTGGGTCAGCGCCTATGTCACCCCGATTTATGAGAATGGCAAGGTGGCAGGGTACGAGTCGGTTCGTTCTCTGCCTACCGAGGATCAGAAGCGCCGTGCGGAAAAGTTGTACGCACGTTTGCGTAATGGCAAGCCGCCGGTGCCGGCGATTGAACACCTTACTTATGACCTGATCCGCTCCTGGCCGCTGATCGTTGCGACCTTGATCATCCTGGCGGCCCAGGCGGCACTCTCCGGGATATGGCTGGGTCTGCTGGTGATTGCGGTGATGACAGCATTGGCCTCCTATCAACTCTACAGCAAGCGTGCCTTGATCCGGCGCACCCTGGGTGACCACCCCAAGGCCTTTACCAGCAGCCTGGTGGCCCTTACCTACAGCGATAACCGAGGCGCCCAGGCCCTGCTCGACATGGCCATGATCAGCGAAGAAGCGCGGCTGCAGACGGCCCTGACGCGCCTGGAGGATGCCGGCGTCAACGTCAAGCGGCAGGCTGCCCAGGCCGCCGGCTTCTCGCGTTCCGGCGCCGAGATGCTCGATCAGCAGCGCAGCGAGACCGATCAATCGGCAACTGCCATCAACCAGATGGCCGCCACCATTCAGGAAGTCACCCAGAACGTGCAGAGCACCAGCCACGCCGCCGAGGAGGCGGACCGGTTGGCCAGGGAAGGGCGGCAACTGGCGGGCGGCAGCCTGGAGTCGATGCAGCACATGGCCCAGGCCGTGGCGGATATCGGCCAGGCGGTGAACGATCTGGCCAACTCGACGCAGTCCATCGGCAGCGTGGCCGACGTGATCACCTCGATTGCCGAGCAGACCAACCTGCTGGCCCTCAACGCCGCCATCGAGGCGGCACGTGCGGGCGAACAGGGCCGCGGTTTCGCCGTGGTGGCCGACGAGGTTCGTTCGCTCGCCTCGCGCACCCGTGAGTCGACCCAGCAGATCCACCAGATCATCGCTTCGCTGCGCGCCGGCGCCGAGCGTGCCGTTGCCACGGCCGGGCGCGGTGAGGAAATCTCCCGGGAAAGCGTGCAGAGCGTGGAGGCGGTGCGCACTGCGCTGGACGGCATCAGCGAATCGGTCAGTCGTATCAGCGGCA
Organism: Pseudomonas argentinensis; assembly: GCF_001839655.2. Taxonomy (NCBI): domain Bacteria; kingdom Pseudomonadati; phylum Pseudomonadota; class Gammaproteobacteria; order Pseudomonadales; family Pseudomonadaceae; genus Phytopseudomonas; species Phytopseudomonas argentinensis. Next base: position 3,587,065 of record NZ_CP056087.1, on the reverse strand, counting down.
TGAGCCAGCAGATCGCGGCGGCCTCCGAGGAGCAGGGCCAGGTGGCTGACGACATCAGCCGGCAGATCACCCGCATCGCCCATCTCTCCGAGCAGGGCGCCGAGCAGGCCCATCAGGGCGCGGCCATTGGCAGGGAGCTGGAAACCATGGCCGACTACCTGCACAGCCTGGCCGAACGCTTCAACCGCTGACCGGTGATCCTCGGCTGGCAGTGAGCGCTGTGGCACACTGCGCGGCTGAGGAGACCTGCCATGCCACGCCCCCGTTGTACCCGCTGCAAGCGCCCGGCCAGCCACTGCCTGTGCAGCTTGATTCCCGACCTGCCGAGCCGCACCGAAGTGCTGGTTCTGCAGCATCCCGATGAAGTGGACCACGCCCTCAACACCGCGAACCTCGCGGTACTGGGGCTGCGCAATGCGAATTTGTGGGTGGGTGAGGTATTCGACGCGTTGCCGGATTGGCTGGCGCAGCCGGGTTATCGCCCCTGCCTGCTGTTTCCCGGTGAGGACGCGCGCCCGATCAACCAGCTTTGTCGAGATGCAGACCGGCGCCCCGTCCGTCTGGTGGTGCCCGATGGCACCTGGCGCAAGGCGCGTAAGCTGCTCTACCTCAATCCCGTTCTGGACGCCTTGCCACGGGTAACCCTGGTCGATGCGCCGGCGTCGCGCTATCGCCTGCGCAAGGCGCCGATGGAAGGCTCGCTGTCGACGCTCGAGGCGCTGGTCGAGGCGTTGAATCTGCTCGAGGCGCCGGCTGATTACCGTGAACTGCTCAAGCCCTTCGATGCGCTGATCGAGGGGCAGATCGCGGCGATGGGCGAAGACACCTTCAGGCGCAACCACCTGACCTGAGCAGTACTCGTTCAGGCAAAGCTGCCGTCACGGAAGTCGCGTAGCGCCTGCTCGATTTCTTCGCGGCTGTTCATCACGAAGGGCCCGTATTGCACGATCGGCTCATGCAACGGCTTGCCGGCGATGAGCAGCACGCCTGCGCCGGCGGTGGTGCTGATCAGCAGGTCGCCCTGATCCTCCAGGCGTACCAACCGGCCGGCCTCTACCGCGTGGCTCTCCTGGACTCGTGCCTCGCCCTGGTAAACATAGAGCAGGGCGCGATGGCCCGCGGGCAGTTCGGGACGTACGCTGCTGCCGGCGGGCAGGCGCAGGTCGAAGATATGGGGCTCGGTATGCGGGCGCTGCACGGCGCCGAGCTGGCGGTTTTTGCCCTCGACGAAGGTGCCGGCAATGACCACCGCCTCGACGTTCTGCTCGGTGTGCAGGCGCGGAATCTGCGCGCTGGGAATGTCGCGGTACGCCGGATCGGCCATCTTGTCGCGGCCCGGCAGGTTCAGCCACAGCTGGAAACCGCGCATGGCGCCCCGTTCCTGTTCGGGCATCTCGCTATGGATGATGCCCCGTGCGGCGGTCATCCACTGCACGTCGCCGCCCTGCAGCAGACCGACGTTGCCGAGGTGATCCTCATGGCGCATGCGCCCTTCGAGCATGTAGGTGATGGTCTCGAAACCGCGATGGGGATGAGGCGGGAAGCCGGCGATATAGTCGTCGGCGTTGTCGGTACTGAACTCGTCGAGCATCAGGAAGGGATCGAAACGTTCGATACCGGCGCCGCCGATGACCCGGTTCAGGCGCACACCGGCACCGTCGGAGGCCGGCTGGCCCGGTTGAATGGCGAGGACAGGGCGTAGCTGATCCATCTGACTGGCTCTCGTGAAAAGCGATGAGTCCATGGTAGGCCAGCCGGGCCGCGGGATGGATGGGAAAAGATCAACTCATCTATCGAGAAAGTCGATGTGGCCGGCGGCACCCTGGGGTGCCGCCGGCGTTTTCACTCGGCGATCTGCAGCTTGCGCGACTCGGTATAGAAGAAGCGCAGCTTCTCGTACTCGAACGGCGAGTTCAGCTGGCCATAACGGAAGCTGGTGGTCGAACGCTGATCGACGCCTCTGAGCACGACGATTTCCGGATGACTGCTGCTGACCTCGGCGACATTGAGGTAGTTGATCTGCTGGTCGACGCCGAAATCCACCACCAGACCCGTGGTGTCCCGCAGGTTGGACGGCCCGAGGATCGGCAGCATCAGGTACGGGCCGGCAGGGGAACCGTAGAAGCCCAGGGTCTGGCCGAAGTCCTCGCGGTGCTTGGGCAGGCCCATGAGCGTGGCCGGATCCCACAGGCCAGCCACGCCCAGGGTGGTGTTGAACAGCAGGCGCGCCGTGGTGTTCAGGGCGCGTTCACCCTTGAGCTGCAGGGCGCTGTTGATCAGGTTGGGTACGTCGCCCAGGTTGCTGAAGAAGTTGGTCACGCCCTTTTGCACGAAGCCCGGCGTGACATAGCGGTAACCGTCGACCACCGGCAGGAACACCCATTGGTCGAAACGGTAGTTGAAGTGATAGACACGACGGTTCCAGGACTCCAGCGGATCCTGGATTTCCAGCGCCGAGAGCGTCGAGCGTTCGAATTCGCGCTGGTTCAGGCCCGGATTGAACTTGAGCTCCTTGAGCGGTTGCTTGAAGCCATCGTCGTCGACGGTGGTCTGGGCCCAGGCGGCGCCGCAGCTCAACAGGCCAGCGAACAGTGCGAGAGTAGGGAAGGACTTAGCCACGGAAGAACTCCAACATGTCGTTGCTGTTGACGCGGTAATTGAGGTTGCCGCAGTGCCCGCCGTATGGATACACGGTCAGGCGATCGCCCATCGTACGGCGCAGGAAGCCCAGGTCGCCGGGGCCGAGGATCACGTCGTCGGCATTGTGCATCACCGCGATCTTCGGGCTGTTCTTCAGGTAATCCTCGATGCCGTACAGGCTGACCTCGTTGATCAGCTGGTTCATGCTGCCGCCGTCATAGCGGGCGCGCCACATGGGGATCAGTTGTTCGGTCATGTAGCAGTCGAAGTCGCACTGCAGGGCACGGCGAAAGAAGGGTGTCAGGCTGGTGCCTTCGCCAATCGGGTAGTCGACGGGGTGATCAGGCCACGGCGGTTGATCAGGTCCGAGGTAAAGGCGATGTCGGCAGCCGAGAAGCGGAACGAAGTGCCGATCAGCATGGCCATCTGCTCGTTGGTCAGGTGCTCCTTGGACTGCTGGAAGTCGTAGAGCAGCGCGTCGTTGATGTCCACGTAGCCCTTCTGCTGGAAATAGCGGGTCAGCTTGGCCAGCACCAGCTCATAGAAGGTGGTGCGGTTGGTGATGCCCTTGACCTGGGTCTGTACCAGACGATCCAGGTTGCTGATCGAGGTGTACAGGTTGACCGGCGGGTTGAGCATCAGCACGCGCTTGAAGTTGAAGCTGCGGCGCGTCTCGTCCAGCTGGCTGACGAACGCCGCATGCAGCGCGCCGAGGCTGTAGCCGGTCAGGTAATAGTCGGTGACCTGCAGACGCGGATGCTGGGCGCGCACGGCCTGCATGGCGCGGTACATGTCTTCGGCGTCGTCACGGCTGATGCCGGGCGTGGCGAAGCGCGAGGCGGATGTCATGAAGTCGTAGCTGGTCGGCGACGACAGCTGCACGACGTGGTAGCCGGCACCGTAGAAGAGCTTCTTCAGGTACTCGGGCGTGCCGCTCGAATAGTGCGCGCCGGTACCGGCGATGATGAAGATCAGCGGCGCCGGGCCATTCTGCTCGGCCAGCCGGTAGCTCATCTTGGTGACGGCCCAGAAGTTGTCCGGCAGCTGGAACTCCCGTTCCGGACGCAGACGGACGCGGTAGTCAGCCTGCTTGATGTCCGCGTCTTCCGGCAGCTCGGGCCGCAGCTCCGGCGGCGTGGTGGCGATGGTGGCTTCGAAGGGGTTGGTCAGCGGATAGCCGTAGGTCTGCGCATCGATGTCGGCGGCCCACAGAGGGGCGCTGAGCAGCAGGGTGCCGAGCAAGGCTGCAAGACGGGGAATGAAAGACATACAAGATCCCTTTGGAAGAGAACATTCTTTTCAGAGGTGGGCCGGCAAGCCGGTGCTTTCGGCATCAGCCGCGATGACTAGGACAACCGCCGTTGTATCAAAGTGCCATGGGAAATTCTGCCATGCTGCACACCGGGTATGCCAGATGGCGATTGGGCCGCCAGCGGCCTTTGCCGTGGCCATATGCGCCGGGTTTGGTGGGTATCGATTTGCCGCTTGCATCCGCCTGCCGGGCGATTATGCTGAGCGCCGTTTTCAAGTCCTCTGGAGTGCAGCATGCCTCGTCGTTTATCCATCGTCGCCCTGGTGATCGCAGCGCTCGTGTGCGTGGCCGCCAGTTACGCGTTGCGCTACCTGCTCATGGAAGGCGACCAGTGGGTCGGCCGCTGCGTCGAAGACCCGGGCCTGCTGGCCTGTCAGGTGCGTGCCACCCTGGGCTGGATGATCCACCTGCGGGTGATCGCCTGGGCAGCGCTGGGTTGTGCGCTGCTGGCGTTCATCCTGCCCGGCGTCTGGGGCTGGCGCCTGGCGGTGCCGGCGCTGCTGCTCGGTTTGCCGGCGCTGGCGCTGTATACCGCGAGCCTCGCGGTGTTCGCAGTCGTTCTTGCTCTGCTTCGTCTGGTGCGCGCGCCCGCTGTGGTGACGCGCTGAGAGCCTGTTCAGGACCGTTCGGCTCGGCTTCAGCGCGTTGACTGCAAAGTGGCGAAAGCAGCCGCAAGCTGCAAGCCCCAAGCTACAGGTTAAAAGCAGTCCACAGTGCTCTAGCTTCTTCTTGCAGCTTGCAGCTTGCAGCTTGCGGCTTGAAGCCCAATGTCCGCTCCTGCCTTGTTGCAGTCTCTGCAATGTCGCCTGGAAAGATCGTGAATCGGCTCCAAGACGCCGGGCGCTACGCGGCAAGCGCAGCGCCCGCGGTGGGGGTTACCGCTTCGAGTGGCGCACGCTGCGCCACAGGGCCGCTGCCAGCAGCGCGCTGGTAATGGCCCAGCCGATGGCCTGCAGGTTGTCCAGGGTTTCCTCATAGAGCTGCGGCACGATGCCGGCAGCGATCAACACCGCCAGCAGGGCGATTTCCCGACGCGGCCCTGCCGCCGGGCGCAGCAGGTACACCAGGGCCGGCAGTAGCAGCGCGGCACTCGGGAAGCTGCGATAGCGCGCATCGGTGACCATCGCCAGCATCATCACCGCGCCGGCAAAGCCGGCTGCCGCCAGCCACCAGCCGGCACGGCGCTCCAGCCAGCCGAAGGCCTGGGCTCGCCAGCCCTGCGCGGTGGACAGTGCCAGCGTGGCATGGGCCAGCACCAGCAGGTTGAGGGCGAGCAGGGCGCCTGCCCACAGCCATTCACCGACATAGCGGCTGGTCACCCAGGCCAATTCCGCCCACAGGCCGATGCAGGCAGCGCCCAGTGCGGCCAGCAACGGCAGCAGCACGGCGTTGCGCGTCGAGCTCGGGCGGCCACCGACCAGCAGGCCGAAGGCCAGAACGCCGGCGCTGATGGCCAGCCACAGTGGCCAATGGGGCAGGTTGGACACCGGCCCGGCGAGGATCGACTTGTCCTGGCGATCGGCGTCGTACAGGCCCCAGAAACCGCCCACTGCACCCTCGCTGACGCGTTTCCAGGGCTGGTCGAAGGCTTCGATCAGGTTGTAGCGCCAGCCATGCTGCTCGGCCAGGGCGACGAAGCCGCGGATAAAGGTGGCCTGGTTGACGCGGCTGGGCACCGCGGTTTCACGCTGGCGGCCTTCGCTAGGCCAGCCGGTCTCGCCGATCATGATGTCCTTGGGCGCGAACTGCTTGCCGAACAGCTCGCGTACCTCGCTCACTTCATGCAGCGCCGCGTCGATGCCGGCCGGGTTGTCTTCCCAGTACGGCAGCAGGTGGATGGTGATGAAATCGACCGCTGGCGCGACTTCCGGGTGCTTGAGCCAGAACTCCCAGACGTCGGCATAGGTGACCGGCTGGCTGATCTCGGCCTTGACCTGGTTGATCAGCTCGACCAGCTGCCCGCCGGTGACTTCCTTGCGCAGCAACGCCTCGTTGCCGACGATGACCGCCTCGACCACATCCGGATTTTCCTTGGCCAGCTTGATCAGGCCCTGGATCTCGATGGCCGTGTCATGGGGGTTGCGGCTGACCCAGGCACCGGTGATCAGCTTCAGGCCATGCTTGCGGGCCAGCTCCGGCAGCGTCTCCAGGCCGGTAACCGAATAGGTACGGATGCATTGAAAACGCTCGGCCAGCAGCGCCAGGTCGGTGTCCATCTGCTCCGGGTGGATCTGCAGGGGCAGATCGAAGGGCGACTGGTCCTTGCCGAACGGCGTGTAGGACGCGCATTGCAGCTTGTGGGTCGGCGTGGCCGCGTCGGCCAGCACCACCGGCTTGCCGATGGTTTGCCAGAGGCTGCCGAGTGCGAGGAAACCGACGATGCAGGCACAGAGATAGGGGAGCAGAGGAAAGCGGGCGGTGGCGGGCATGGTCGAACACGCATGGTAAAGGAGACGCGCATCTTAGCGGCGAGCAAGGGCTTTAGATAGACGCGGAAAAAGTAGTTACAAAGGCTCCTTTGACTGGAGGTTCAGACTGGCTATTTTCATCGTGCGGCGTGAGGAACACCCGCGTCGCTCAACTCGAGTGGAACTTACAGAGGATGTTGAACATGCTGAAAACGACCCTGCAAGCCCTGCTGTTTTTCGTGGTTGCCAGTGCGTCATCGCTGGCCAGCGCCAATGAGGCGGCGAAGGCGCCGGCTACCGAGCCCGCGGCCCAGCAAGTGGCCGAACTCAATCCCGTCAACCTCAATACCGCCGACGCCGAGACCCTGCAGCGCGAGCTCAGTGGCGTTGGCGCGGTGAAGGCACAGGCCATCGTCGCTTATCGCGATACCCATGGTGACTTCGCCTCGGTGGACGAACTGCTCGAGGTCAAAGGCATCGGTGAAGCCTTGCTCGAACGCAACCGCGACAAGCTGACCGTCGGCCAGTAGTCGCTGGCGGCCCAGGCCGCGCCTCCTTCTGGAGGCGCGGCTTTTTCATGGGCGACAGCTTTTCGTCACCATGTCTCCATCGCCAGCCCGAGGGTCAAGCCTGGCGCGTTTTCTGCTTGATCTGCCTGGTGGCCACGGATTGATGGCACGGAGGTAGTTGGCACCCTTGTTGCAAATACCCTCAGCAAAGCACTCGCGGCGTCAAAAAACCGCGGTCAGTGGAGGAAAGGTCATGAGTCAGGGTGTCGCGTTCAATCGTCTAATGCTGGAAATGCGCTCCATGCAGGCCGAGGCCATGGCGCGCAAGCCAGCCGTGCCCCAGGCCCAGGAAGTCGGCGCGCCGAGCTTCTCGGACATGCTCGGGCAGGCGGTGAACAAGGTCAGCGAAACCCAACAGGCCGCCGGCCAGCTGGCCAACGCCTTCGAAATGGGCCAGAGCGGCGTCGACCTGACCGACGTGATGATCGCCTCGCAAAAATCCAGTGTCTCGTTCCAGGCCATGACCCAAGTGCGCAACAAGCTGGTTCAGGCCTATCAAGACATCATGCAGATGCCGGTTTAAGGGGTAGATTTCGATCATGGCCGACGCTCTCGCCGCAAACGTACCTGCCACCGCCGCCGACAACGCGCCGAAGAAGCCGCTGTTCGGGCTGACCTTCCTGGAAAACCTCTCGGACATGCCGCTGCTGCGTCAGGCCGGCCTGCTGGTTGGCCTGGCCGCCAGCGTGGCGATCGGCTTTGCCGTGGTGCTGTGGTCCCAGCAGCCCGAGTACAGGCCGTTGTACGGCAGCCTCGAGGGCATGGATGCGCGTAGCGTGATGGAAACCCTGACCGCCGCCAATATCGATTACACCGTCGAGCCGAACTCCGGCGCCCTGCTGGTCAAGTCCTCGGACCTGGCCCAGGCGCGTATTCGCCTGGCGTCCGCCGGCGTGGCGCCGACCGATACCAGCATCGGTTTCGAGATCCTCGACAAGGAGCAGGGCCTGGGCACCAGCCAGTTCATGGAGGCGACCCGCTACCGTCGCGGCCTGGAAGGCGAACTGGCGCGTACCGTGTCGAGCCTCAACAACGTCAAGGCCGCCCGCGTTCACCTGGCGATCCCGAAGAGTTCGGTGTTCGTGCGTGACGAGCGCAAGCCCAGCGCCTCGGTGCTGGTCGAGCTGTACGCCGGGCGCAGCCTGGAGCCGAGCCAGGTGATGGCCATCGTCAACCTGGTGGCCAGCAGCGTGCCGGAGATGGACAAGGGCCAGGTCACCGTGGTCGACCAGAAGGGCAACCTGTTGTCCGATCAGCAGGAAATGTCCGAGCTGAGCATGGCCGGCAAGCAGTTCGACTACAGCCGTCGCATGGAAAGCCTGTTCACCCAGCGCGTGCACAACATCCTGCAGCCCGTGCTCGGCGTGGGTCGCTACAAGGCCGAAGTATCCGCCGACGTGGACTTCAGCGCCGTCGAGTCGACGTCGGAAACCTTCAACCCGGATCAGCCGGCGCTGCGCAGCGAGCAGCAGGTCAATGAGCAACGCAGCAGCGGCAGCGGCCCCCAGGGCGTGCCGGGCGCACTGAGCAATCAGCCGCCTGGCCCGGCTGCCGCGCCCCAGCAGGCCGGTGGTGCCGCCGCGCCTGGTGGGCCGGTCGCTCCCGGCCAGCCGCTGGTCGATGCCAATGGCCAGCAGATCATGGACCCGGCCACCGGCCAGCCGATGCTGGCGCCGTACCCGGCCGACAAGCGCGACCAGTCGACCCGCAACTTCGAACTCGATCGTTCGGTCAGCTACACCAAGCAGCAGCAGGGTCGCCTGCGCCGGCTTTCCGTCGCCGTGGTGGTCGATGACCAGATGCGCGTCGACCCGGCCACCGGCGAAGCCACCCGGGTGCCGTGGACCAGCGACGACCTGGCGCGCTTTACCCGCCTGGTGCAGGATTCGGTCGGCTTCGATGCCAGCCGCGGCGACAGCGTCAGCGTGATCAATACGCCGTTCAGCAGTGAAACCGCGGAAGTGATCGAAGTGCCGTGGTACCAGAGCGAGCTGTTCCTGATGGCCATGGGCGGCCTCAAGTCGCTGTTCCCGGCGCTGCTGATCTTCCTGCTGGTGTGGTTCGTGCTGCGCCCGGTGTTGAACAACATCACCGGTGGCGGCAAGAACAAGGAACTGGCCTTGGCAGGCGGTGGCCGCGAGGGCGACGTCGACCTCGGCGAAATGGGCGGCATGGACGGCCTGGCCTCCGATCGGGTAAGCCTCGGCGGACCGCAAAGCATTATGTTGCCAAGCCCGAGCGAGGGGTATGATGCACAACTGAACGCGATCAAGAGTCTGGTCGCCGAAGATCCGGGCCGGGTCGCCCAGGTAGTCAAAGACTGGATCAATGCCGATGAATGAGAACCGCACCACCGCCAAGATGAGCAAGGTCGAGAAGGCCGCGATTCTGCTGCTCTCGCTCGGTGAAACCGATGCCGCTCAGGTGCTGCGCCACCTGGGGCCCAAGGAGGTCCAGCGCGTGGGCGTGGCCATGGCCGCCATGCGCAACATCCATCGCGAGCAGGTCGAGCAGGTGATGGGCGAGTTCGTCGAGACCGTCGGCGACCAGACCAGCCTCGGCGTGGGCGCCGACGGCTATATCCGCAAGATGCTCACCCAGGCGCTGGGCGAGGACAAGGCCGGCAACCTGATCGACCGCATCCTGCTCGGCGGCAGCACCAGCGGCCTGGACAGCCTGAAGTGGATGGAGCCGCGCGCGGTCGCCGATGTGATTCGCTACGAGCACCCGCAGATCCAGGCCATCGTGGTCGCCTACCTGGACCCCGATCAGGCCGGCGAAGTGCTGGGCCACTTCGACCACAAGGTGCGCCTGGACATCGTCCTGCGCGTCTCGTCGCTGAATACCGTGCAGCCGGCGGCGCTCAAGGAGCTCAACCTGATTCTCGAGAAGCAGTTCTCCGGCAGTTCCAATACCACCCGCGCTACCATGGGTGGGGTGAAGCGCGCCGCGGACATCATGAACTACCTCGACAGTTCGGTCGAAGGGCCACTGATGGATTCGATCCGCGAGATCGACGAGGACCTGTCGTCGCAGATCGAGGACCTGATGTTCGTCTTCGACAACCTGGCCGACGTCGACGACCGCGGTATCCAGGCGCTGCTGCGCGAGGTCTCGTCCGACGTGCTGGTGCTGGCCCTCAAGGGCGCCGACGAGGCGATCAAGGAAAAGGTCTTCAAGAACATGTCCAAACGGGCGGCCGAGCTGCTGCGTGACGACCTGGAGGCCAAGGGGCCGGTGCGGGTCAGCGACGTGGAAACGGCGCAGAAGGAAATCCTCACCATTGCCCGGCGCATGGCCGAGGCCGGCGAGATCGTGCTTGGCGGCAAGGGCGGCGAGGAGATGGTGTAACCCATGGTAGCCAAGGAACCGGTCAGCGAGCTGATTCGCGCCAAGGATCTGGGCAGTGTCGACCGTTGGTCGCTGCCCAGTTTCGACGAGCATGACGAGTCGCAGGCCGAGGTGCCCGCGCCGGAGCCGGTGGCTGCCGAGCCGACGCCGGTGGTGCAGGAAAGCGAGGAGGTGGCCCTCGAGGATGTCAAACCCTTGACGCTCGACGAGCTCGAGGCGATCCGCCAGGACGCCTACAACGAGGGTTTCGCTACCGGTGAGAAGGATGGCTTCCGGGCCGGCCAGCTCAAGGCCAAGCAGGAGGCGGACGCTGCCCTGGCCGGGCGGGTCCAGGCGCTCGAGCAGGTCATGCGTCATCTGTTCGAACCGATCGCCGAGCAGGATCAGCAACTGGAGGTGGCCCTGGTGACCCTGGTCGGCCAGGTCGCCCGGGAAGTCATCCAGCGTGAGCTGAGCCGCGACTCCAGCCAGATCCGCCAGGTGCTGCGCGAAGCGCTCAAGTTGTTGCCGATGGGCGCGGAAAACATCCGCATTCACCTCAACCCCCAGGACTTCGAACTGGTCAAGACGCTGCGCGACCGCCACGAGGAAAACTGGCGGATTCTCGAAGACGATTCGCTGCTGCCGGGCGGTTGCCGGGTGGAAAGCGAGCACAGCCGCATCGATGCCAGTGTCGAAACCCGGCTGAGCCAGGCACTCAAGCAGCTGTTCGAGCAACAGCGCGAGCATGCCACCACGCCGCGCGCTGCCGACATGGTCATCGACCTGGATGCCAGCGATGCGCCTTGAGCGCCTCAGCTTCGCCCGCCGCCTGGACGGCTACGGCGAGGCCGTCAAACTGCCCACCCAGCCCATAGTCGAAGGTCGCCTGCTGCGCATGGTCGGCCTGACCCTGGAGGCCGAGGGCCTGCGTGCCGCGCTCGGCAGTCGCTGCCTGGTAATCAACGACGACAGCTACCACCCGGTACAGGTCGAGGCCGAGGTGATGGGGTTCTCCTCCGGCAAGATCTACCTGATGCCGGTCGGCAGCCTGGCCGGAATCGCGCCGGGCGCTCGGGTGGTTCCGCTGCCGGATACCGGGCGCCTGCCCATGGGCATGTCGATGCTCGGCCGGGTCCTCGATGGCGCCGGCCGCGCCCTGGACGGCAAGGGCGGCATGAAGGCCGAGGACTGGGTGCCGATGGACGGACCGACCATCAACCCCCTCAAGCGTCACCCGATCAGCGAACCGCTGGATGTCGGCATCCGCAGCATCAATGGGCTGCTCACCGTCGGCCGCGGTCAGCGCCTGGGTCTGTTCGCCGGTACCGGCGTCGGTAAATCGGTGCTGCTGGGCATGATGACGCGCTTCACCGAGGCCGAAATCATCGTGGTCGGGCTGATCGGTGAGCGGGGCCGCGAGGTGAAGGAATTCATCGACGAGATTCTTGGCGAGGAGGGCATCAAGCGTTCGGTAGTGGTCGCCTCACCGGCCGATGACGCGCCACTGATGCGCCTGCGCGCCGCCATGTACTGCACGCGGATCGCCGAATATTTCCGCGACAAGGGCAAGAACGTCCTGTTGCTGATGGACTCGCTGACCCGTTTCGCCCAGGCCCAGCGGGAAATCGCCCTGGCCATCGGTGAGCCGCCGGCGACCAAGGGCTACCCACCTTCGGTGTTCGCCAAGCTGCCGCGCCTGGTCGAGCGGGCCGGTAACGCCGAGGCGGGGGGCGGTTCGATCACCGCCTTCTACACCGTGTTGTCCGAAGGCGATGACCAGCAGGATCCCATTGCCGACGCCGCCCGCGGCGTGCTCGACGGCCACTTCGTATTGTCCCGGCGTCTGGCCGAGGAGGGGCATTACCCGGCCATCGATATCGAAGCCTCGATCAGCCGGGTGATGCCCCAGGTGGTCAGTCCCGAGCACATGCGCAACGCCCAGCGCTTCAAGCAGCTGTGGTCGCGTTACCAGCAGAGCCGCGACCTGATCAGCGTCGGTGCCTACGTGCCGGGGGGCGATGCCGACACCGACCTGGCCATCGCCCGCCAGCCGGTGATGGTGCGCTACCTGCGCCAGGCCCTGGGCGAAAGCGAGAGCCTGGACAGCAGCCGCGAGCTGCTTGCCGCGGTGCTCAACCCCACGGCGGCGTCCTAACCGGTGGCCGCCAGCCGAGCGGCGCGTCTGGCGCCGGTGGTCGACATGGCCGAGAAGGCCGAGCGCGAAGCGGCCTTGCAGCTCGGTCGCGCCCAGGGCCTGCTGGGGCAGGCGCAGAACAAGCTCGCGGACCTGGAAAATTACCTGCAGGGCTATCAGCAGCAATGGATGAGCGAGGGCCAGCGCGGTGTATCTGGCCAGTGGCTGATGAACTATCAGCGCTTCCTGTCCCAGCTCGACGTGGCGATCGCCCAGCAGCAGCAGGCGGTCAACTGGCACCGCAACAACCTGGACAAGGTGCGCGAGGTCTGGCAACAGCGCTACGCGCGCCTGGAAGGGCTGCGCAAGCTGGTGCAGCGCTACCTGGACGAAGCACGCCTGGCCGAGGACAAGCGCGAGCAGAAACTGCTCGACGAACTGTCCCAACGCATTCCGCGACGCGATTCCCTGGAATGATGGTTGCCGCTTGCGCGGGCTAGTGCTAAATCTTCTTAGGCCGGAATTCAGCATCGCCGGAACGGGGGCTGGGCAGGGCCAGGAAAAACAGGTGAGACACCGCGTCACCACACGGGTCAACAGCTTATCGGCTGCTCCACGGAGCAGATTCGGCCACGTTGACCCGCCTTAGCGGGCTACGGGTTATCCCGGATATCAAGGAGTGTTTCATGCCCATCACCTCGCTGCCCTCGGAAGACGGGCAAGAGTTGACCATCACCATTCAGGGTCGCTTCGATTTCGGCGCCCATCAGGAATTTCGCCGCGCCTACGAGCGTGTCGATATCCGTCCCAAGCGTTACACGGTCGATCTCAAGGGAACGACTTATCTGGACAGCTCGGCGCTGGGCATGTTGTTGTTGCTGCGTGATCATGCCGGTGGCGACCGCGCGCAGATCCGCCTGCTCAACTGCAACGCCGATGTCCGCAAGATTCTCTCCATTTCCAACTTCGAACAGCTTTTCAAGATCGATTGAGGCGCGATGAACGCCTCCTCCCTGACCGTACTGATTGCCGAGGACAGCGCCACTGACCGCATGCTGCTGTCGACCATCGTCGGCCGCCAGGGGCATCGGGTATTGGTTGCTGCCAATGGCCTGGAGGCGGTGGCGCTGTTCGAGTCGCAGCGCCCGCAACTGGTGCTGATGGATGCGCTGATGCCGGTGATGGACGGCTTCGAGGCGGCCAGGCGGATCAAGGCCATGGCCGGTGAAGCCATGGTGCCGATCATCTTCCTGACCTCCCTGAGCGAAGATGAGGCGCTGGTCAGCTGCCTGGAGGCGGGCGGCGATGACTTTCTCGCCAAGCCCTACAGCCGGGTGATTCTCGAAGCCAAGATCAACGCCATGGACCGTTTGCGGCGCCTGCACCAGGAGGTGCTGCTTCAGCGCGACCAGATCGCCCGGCACAACGAGCACCTGCAGAACGAGCAACTGGTCGCCAAGGCGGTCTTCGACAAGGTGGCCCACTCCGGTTGCCTGGGTTCCGGCAACGTGCGCTACCTGCAGTCGCCCTACGCACTGTTCAATGGCGATCTGTTGCTGGCCGCCTTTCACCCCAGTGGCGACATGCACGTGCTGCTCGGTGATTTCACCGGTCATGGCCTGCCCGCGGCGATCGGCGCCATGCCCCTGGCGGACGTCTTCTACCGCATGACCGGCAAAGGGCATTCGCTGGTGGAAATCCTCCACGAGAGCAATGCCAAGTTGCGCCGCATCCTGCCCCGCGGAGTGTTTTGCTGCGCCACCCTGTTGAGCATCAGCTTCCGCCGCCGGACGGTCGACTTCTGGGGCGGCGGCCTGCCCGCCGGTTATGTGCTGCGCCAGGGCAGTGGCGAGCGGGTGCCCCTGGTATCGCGCCACCTGCCGCTGGGCGTGCTCGAGCCGGAAAGTTTCCGCGATGACTACGAATCCTACGCGCTGGAGCTGGGCGACCGGGTTTTCCTGCTCTCCGACGGTGTACTCGAAGCGCAGAACGAGCGCGACGAGCTGTTCGGCGAACAGCGCCTGCTCGAGGTGCTCGATGGCAGCCGAGACCCGTCGCGGCTGTTCGCCGATATTCGCCAGGCCCTGCAGACTTTCCATGGCGAGGCCCGCGATGACGTCAGCCTGGTCGAAGTGACCATGATCGACGAGGGCGCGGTCGTCCGGCCGCCGTTGCCGGCAAGTGAATCCCAGGCCGGCCCGGAGAACTGGTCGGCCCGCTATGATTTTCGTGGCTCCACCTTGCGCGACTTCTATCCCTTGCCACACCTGTTGCAGTTGCTGCTCGAAGTGCCGGGCCTGCGTGGCAATGGTGGCAATCTCTACAGCGTGCTGTGCGAGCTGTACACCAATGCGCTCGAACATGGCGTGCTGGAGCTGGACTCCTCGCTCAAGCGTGATGCAGCCGGTTTCGCCGAATACTACAGGCTGCGCGCCGAGCGGCTCGACGCCTTGCAGGAAGGCTGCGTCAGCGTGGCTTTCGATGTGCGTCAGCACCCGAGCGGCGGACGCCTGACCTTGACGGTCGAGGACAGCGGCGCGGGGTTCGATGCGGCTGCGGTGAGGGCGCGACAGCGCACTACCGACGGTTTGAGCGGGCGCGGTATGGGGCTGATCCAGGAGTTGAGCGAACGTTGCGAGTGGTCGCCTGACGGACGTCGGGTCAGTGTGGAGTTTTCCTGGGCCACCCAGGCATAATCCGCCTGCTTTTGCGTGTCACACACATGCTCGCGGCGGCGAACCGTCGTTCGAGGCTGGCCTGGAGTCTAGGGTGTCCGACAATCATCTGGATCGCGATGTACTCAATACCCTGCAGGACATCATGGAGGACGAGTATCCGGTGCTGCTGGATACCTTCGTGACCGACTCCGAAGAGCGCCTGCGCCTGCTGAAAAATGCCGAGCACGATCAGGATGCCCAGGCCATGCGCCGCGCTGCGCACAGTTTCAAGGGCAGCTGCAGCAACATGGGCGCCAAGGTGCTGGCCGAATCCTGCCGGGAGCTCGAAGAGTTGGCGCGCCGTGGCGAAATGGCCGGGTCGGCGCACCTGGTCGCGCGCATCGAGCGCGAGTTCGCCATCGTGCGGATCCTGCTGAAGTCCGAACGGCAGCGTTTTCCGGCCAGCTAATCCCTTGTACGAATGTTGGCCCAACCTTTGCTTGAAGAGGGCATACGTCATAATTCAAGCGGAGAGCATTCATGCCCGTTGCCCCTGATCTGTTGCTGACCCCAGCGGCGGCTGCCAAGCCCAAGGCCGCGCCAGCGACCACTACGCAGAGCACCGCGCAACCGCGCAAGCAGGAAGCTTCCAGCTTCTCGCAAGTTTATGCCAAGGAGCGCCAGGCGAAAGCCGCCGAGCGCCAGGACGATGCCGCCAAGTCGGCTCGCGATGGCAAGACCGACCCCCAGGCGGGCGCCAGCGATCCGGCAGCGGCCGCTGCCGCCGAGCCGGCGGTTGCCGATAGCGGCAAGGATTTGCCTGAAGAGCCGACGCTCGAGGAGGGGGCCGTCGACCCCCTGATGCTGCTGGGCTTGTTCCAGCCAGAGCCGGAGGCTGTGGTGGTCGAGGGCGAACCCGACTCGCAGGCCGCGACCGCGGCCTCGACCAGCCTGATCGGTTCCGCGCCGGCAAGCATGACCGAGGCGAGTTTCGACCCGGAAATCGACGCGCTCAATCAGCAGCCTGCCGTGCAATTGGCGCTCGAGGTCGGCGCCCAGGACAAGGCCGCCGCGCAGTCGACGACCACGCCTGGTGGCGCGGCCACTTCCGCCTCGGCCAGCAGCGGCCAGGCGTTCGCCAGCGCCATGGCAGCCATGGGCATGAAGGCGGGCGCCATGGAGGGTGAGCCGAGCGAGGTTACCCCATTGCCGTCTTTCGAGCTCAGCAGCGAAGCGCTCGAGGCACTCAAGGAGAGCTCGGCCGGCACCGCGCCAGAGCAGTTCGTCAGCAAGCTCAGTGCCCTGAGCCAGGCCATTGGTCAGCAGGCCTCCCAGGTCGGGCGAGTTCCGGTGGTGCCCGGGCAACCACTGGCCATGCAGCAGGCCGGCTTTAGCGAAGGAGTGGTGGACAAGGTGATGTGGATGTCCAGCCAGAACCTCAAGTCCGCGGAGATCCAGCTCGACCCGGCTGAGCTTGGGCGCCTCGATGTGCGCATCAGCCTGAACCAGGATCAGACCCAGATCAGCTTCGCCAGCGCGCACCCGAGCGTACGCGAGGCCCTGGAAGGCCAGGTGCACCGCCTGCGCGAGATGTTCACCCAGCAGGGTATGAACCTGGCCGACGTGAATGTCTCCGATCAGTCCCAGGGCCGCGCCTGGCAGGGCCAGGAAGGTGATGGGCGCGGCCGCGGCAGCCGGATGGCGGACGAGGGCGGGGCCGGTGGCGAAAGCGAGGAGCGGGTGCTCGGCAGCATCGAGATCCGCGACCCGGCCCAGGGCGCTGGCCGCGGCATGGTCGACTATTACGCCTGATGCGAATGGCACGTGCTTAGCGCGTAGGGCGGACTCAGGAGCGAAGCGAACAGACCGCCAAACCTCTCGATCTTGCACAACGGCAACGGCGCACTGCTTCGCGAGTACGCCCTACCGCGCTGGCTCCGGCGCGGCCGTGCGTGAAACGGGAACAGACCCTACACTTCGAATCACCCCGCTCAATCCGTCGAGCGGGGTGATTTGCTTTGCACGGCACCCCTGGAGTCGGGTCAGGCACCACGCTTTCGCGTAACATGGCGCGCTCGGTGATTGCAGCCGTGTCTTTGAGCTGGCATAACAGTTGCTCTTAACCTATTGAAAGCGGAGGGTTCTCCGCTCCGTGACGGATTTTTGGCATGGCAAAGAAGAACGCGCCACCCGCTGCTGCTGCCGAAGCAGGTAGCAAGCCGCCTGGCAAACTCAAGCTCATCATCGCGATCGTGTTGGCACTGTTGCTGGCCGTGGGGGCGTCGATCGGTGGCACCTGGTTCTTTCTGAGCAAGGACAGCGCCAAGCCGGACGCCGAGCATGCGCAGGCCGAGAATGCCGCGCCGGTCAAGCAGCCGGCGATCTATGAAGAGTTGACGCCCGCCTTCGTGGTCAATTTCACCCAGAACGGCAGGGCGCGCTACATGCAGGTCAGCGTGGCGCTGATGACCCGCGACCAGGCTGCTCTGGACGCGCTGAAGGTACACATGCCGGTGCTGCGCAACAACCTGGTGATGCTGTTTTCCAGCCAGGATTTCGCCACCCTGATCACCCCGGTCGGCAAGGAAATGCTGCGCCAGCAGGCCACCGCCAGCGTGCAGCAACTGGCCGAGAAGGAAACCGGCAAGGTGACCGTCGAGCAGGTGCTGTTCACCAACCTCGTGTTGCAATAGGGCGGGAGTTCACTGATGGCCGTACAAGACCTGCTGTCCCAGGACGAGATCGATGCGCTGCTGCACGGGGTCGATGATGGCCTGGTGGAGACCGAGGAGTTCGTCGAGCCCGGTAGCGTCAAGCAATATGACCTGACCAGCCAGGATCGCATCGTGCGCGGGCGCATGCCGACCCTGGAAATGATCAACGAGCGTTTCGCGCGCTACACCCGCATCAGCATGTTCAACCTGCTGCGCCGCTCCGCCGATGTGGCGGTGGGCGGCGTGCAGGTCATGAAGTTCGGCGAGTACGTGCACTCCCTGTACGTGCCCACCAGCCTCAACCTGGTGAAGATGAAGCCGCTGCGCGGCACCGGCCTGTTCATTCTCGATGCCAAGCTGGTGTTCAAGCTGGTCGACAACTTCTTTGGCGGCGATGGCCGCCACGCCAAGATCGAAGGCCGCGAATTCACCCCTACCGAATTGCGTGTGGTGCGCATGGTGCTCGATCAGGCGTTCATCGACCTGCGCGAGGCCTGGGCGGCGGTGATGGACATCAATTTCGAGTACGTGGGCTCGGAGGTCAACCCGGCCCTGGCCAACATCGTCAGCCCCAGCGAAGTGATCGTGGTATCCACCTTCCATATCGAACTCGACGGCGGCGGTGGCGACCTGCACGTGACCATGCCTTACGCCATGATCGAGCCGATCCGCGAGATGCTCGACGCCGGCTTCCAGTCCGATGTCGACGACCAGGACGAGCGCTGGGTCAAGGCCTTGCGCGAAGACATCCTCGACGTCAGCGTGCCGTTGAGCGCCACGGTTGCGCGGCGTCAGCTCAAGGTGCGCGACATTCTGCACATGCAGCCCGGCGACGTGATTCCCGTCGAGTTGCCCGAGCACATGATCCTGCGCGCCAATGGCGTGCCATCCTTCAAGGTCAAACTGGGCTCGCACAAGGGCAACCTGTCGTTGCAGGTGCTCGACCCCGTGGATCGCCAACACCGTTAGCCCAATCATCTGCCGCGCCGCGCGCGTGGCCAAACCGATAAACGCCAGCCGAGGTTGAACGATGGCAGACGAGAACGAACAAACCAGCCCCGAGGAACAGGCGCTCGCCGACGAGTGGGCGGCGGCGCTGTCCGAGTCCGGTGATGCGGGCGGGCAGGACGATATCGACGCGATGCTGGCCGCCAGTGCGGCCAGCCAGCCGGCTGCACCGCGTGCGCCGATGGAAGAGTTCGGCAGCATGCCCAAGGCCAGCAACCCGGTCAGCCTGGAAGGCCCGAACCTCGATGTGATTCTCGACATTCCGGTGTCCATCTCCATGGAAGTGGGCAATGCCGATATCACCATCCGCAACCTGTTGCAGCTCAACCAGGGCTCGGTGATCGAGCTCGATCGTCTGGCCGGCGAGCCGCTCGACGTGCTGGTCAACGGCACCCTGATCGCCCATGGCGAGGTGGTGGTGGTCAACGAGAAGTTCGGCATCCGCCTGACCGACGTGATCAGCCCCAGTGAACGCATCAAGAAGCTGCGCTGACGCATGAACAGACTCCTGCTCACACTGCTGGCGTTGCCATGCTTCGCATTAGCCGCCGAACCGGCTACCCAGGCGCCTGCGGCCAGCGGCGGCATCGCCGGCCAGTTGGCCCAGTTGGTGATCGGCCTGCTGCTGGTGATCGGCCTGATCTTCCTGCTCGCCTGGATGATGCGCCGCGTGCAGCGCCTGGGGCCCAACAATGGCAAGGTGATCAAGATCGTCGCCAGCCAGGCGCTGAGCCCCCGTGACCGACTGGTGCTGGTGCAGGTGGGCAACGAGCAGATCCTGCTTGGCCTCACGCCTGGGCGCATCAACCCGCTGCACGTGATGGGCGAGCCGGTTCACCTGGCCGATGCCGAGCCGGCTTCCACCGAATTTTCCCAGCGCCTCATGGAACTGCTGGGCAAGGATCAGAAGGACAAGTCCTGATGTTGCGACTTCTGCTTGTGCTGGTGTTCGCGCTGGGAGCTTCGCTGGCCTTTGCCCAGGAGCCGCCATCACCCAGCCCGCTGATCCAGCAGGGCAGCAATCCGCTGTCGATTCCGGCGATCACTCTGAGCACCGATGCCGAGGGGCAGCAGGAGTACTCGGTCAGCCTGCAGATCCTGCTGATCATGACGGCGCTGAGCTTTATCCCGGCGTTCCTCATGCTGATGACCAGCTTCACGCGGATCATCATCGTGTTCTCGATCCTGCGTCAGGCGCTGGGCTTGCAGCAGACCCCGTCCAACCAGATTCTCATCGGCCTGGCGTTGTTCCTGACCATGTTCATCATGGCCCCGGTGTTCGACCAGATTAACCGCGAGGCGCTGCAGCCGTACCTCAACGAGCAACTGCCGGCGCAGCAGGCGATCGAGCGGGCCGAGGTGCCGATCAAGAACTTCATGCTGGCGCAGACCCGGGAAAGCGATCTGGAGCTGTTCGTGCGCCTGTCCCAGCGCACCGATATCACCAGCCCGGAAGCGGCGCCACTGACCATCCTGGTGCCGGCCTTCGTGACCTCGGAGCTCAAGACCGCGTTCCAGATCGGTTTCATGATCTTCATCCCGTTTCTGATCATCGACATGGTGGTGGCCAGTATCCTCATGGCCATGGGCATGATGATGCTGTCGCCGCTGATCATTTCGCTGCCGTTCAAGATCATGCTGTTCGTGCTGATCGACGGCTGGGCGTTGATCATGGGCACCCTGGCCAGCAGTTTCGGCACCTTGTAGCGAGGCTCACATGACCCCTGAAGTTGCTGTCGATCTATTCCGCGAAGGACTCTGGCTGATTTCCCTGATGGTCGGCCTGCTGGTCATGCCCAGCCTGCTGGTGGGCCTCTTGGTGGCCATGTTCCAGGCCGCCACGCAGATCAACGAACAGACCCTGAGCTTTCTGCCGCGTCTGCTGGTGATGCTGCTGACCCTGATCGTTGCCGGGCCCTGGATGGTGCAGCAGCTGATGGAATACACGCAGAACCTGATCATGAACATTCCGCAGCTGATCGGCTGAGCCGATGTTCGAGCTGAGCGACGCGCAGATCGGCAGCTGGGTCAGCAGTTTCGTGCTGCCGCTGTTTCGCATCGCCGCCCTGCTGATGGTGGTGCCGATCATCGGCACCCAGCTGGTACCGACCCGGGTGCGCCTGTACCTGGCCCTGGCGATCAGCGTGGTGGTGGTGCCCACCCTGCCGCCGATGCCGCTGGTCGATTCGATCAGCCTGCAGGCCTTCATGCTGATCGCCCAGGAAATCCTCATCGGGGTGATGCTCGGCTTCGTGCTGCAGTTGTTCTTTCACGTCTTCGTGGTCGCCGGGCAGATCCTGGCGATGCAGATGGGCCTGGGTTTCGCCTCCATGGTCGACCCGGCCAATGGCATTTCGGTACCGGTGATCGGCCAGTATTTCACCATGCTGGTGACCTTGCTGTTCCTGGCCATGAACGGCCACCTGGTGGTCTTCGAGGTGCTGGCCGAGAGCTTCGTGACCCTGCCGCCGGGCTCCGGTCTGCAGGTCGAGCATTATTGGGAGATCGCCACCAAGCTCGGCTGGGTGATGGGCGCCGCGCTGATTCTGGTGTTGCCGGCGGTCACCGCGCTGCTGGTGGTGAACATCGCCTTTGGCGTGATGACCCGTGCGGCGCCGCAACTGAACATCTTCTCCATCGGTTTTCCGCTCACCCTGGTGCTGGGTATGGTGATCGTGTGGATTTCTCTGGCTGACATCCTGGCGCATTATCAGGCCCTGGCGACCGAGGCACTGATCATGCTGCGTGAACTGGCGAGGGCGAGCTGATGGCCGAGTCGGATAGCGGTGCCGATAAAAGCGAGGAACCCACGGAGAAACGCCGCCGCGAATCCCGTGAAAAAGGCCAGATCGCGCGTTCCCGTGAACTCAACACCCTGGCCATCATGCTGGCGGGGACCGGTGGGCTGCTGGCCACCGGCGGGTCGATCGGCAACGCCATGCTGGAGATGATGCGCGGCAATTTCTCGCTGTCGCGCGAGGTACTGATGGACGAGCGCAGCATGGCCCTGTGGCTGGCCGCTTCCGGGCAGTTGGCGCTCGAGGCGCTGATGCCGCTGCTTGTCGTTCTGCTGGTGATGTCCATCGTCGGGCCGATCGCCCTGGGTGGCTGGCTATTCTCGGCCAAGGCCATGGCGCCCAAGTTCAGCCGCATGAATCCGCTTGCCGGGCTCAAGCGCATGTTCTCGATGAAGGCGCTGGTCGAGCTGCTCAAGGCGCTGGGGAAATTCATCGTCATTCTGGTGGTGGCACTGGTGGTGCTTTCGATGGATCGCGACGATCTGTTGGCGATCGCCAACGAACCCATAGAGTCGGCGATCATGCATTCGGCCCAGGTCGTCGGTTGGAGCGCGCTGTGGATGTCCCTCGGGCTGATCCTGATCGCTGCGGTGGACGTGCCCTTCCAGCTCTGGGACAACAAGCAGAAGCTGATGATGACCAAGCAGGAGGTCAAGGACGAGTACAAGGACAGCGAGGGCAAGCCGGAGGTCAAGCAGCGCATTCGCCAGCTGCAGCACGAGATGACCCAGCGGCGCATGATGCAGGCCGTGCCCCAGGCCGACGTGGTGATCACCAACCCGACGCACTTTGCCGTTGCCTTGAAATACGACCCGGAAGCGGGGCAGGCGCCCCTGTTGCTGGCCAAGGGCAGCGACTTCACCGCGCTGAAGATCCGCGAGATCGCCACCGAGCACAACGTGCTGCTGCTGGAGTCGCCGGCCCTGGCACGTTCGATCTACCACACCACGGAGCTCGATCAGGAAATTCCTGCCGGCCTGTATCTCGCCGTCGCCCAGGTGCTCGCGTACGTCTATCAGATCCGCCAGTTCCAGGCCGGCAAGGGCAAGCGGCCGGCGCCGCTGAAGGATCTGCCCATACCGCCGGATCTGCGCCGGGACGAATGAGTGAGCGCAGCCTGCCCAGGTGCAGGCTGCGCCCGGTCCGTTACTCGATCACGCCACAGGCCACGCGTGCGCCACCGCCGCCCAGAGGCTTGGGATGGTCGGCGTGGTTGTCGCCACCGGCGTGTACCATCAGCGACAGGTTGTTGAGCTCGTCCACGCTCTTGATGCGCGGCGCCAGCACGGGCTGGTTGGCCTTGCCGTCGGCGGTCACCAGCAGGGCGGGGAGGTCGCCCAGATGGCCGTCGCCCCAGGGCAGGCCGTGCTTGCCGGTGTTTTTCGGATCCCAGTGACCGCCAGCGGCTTCGGCAGCGGAGGGCTGGCCATCCTTGGGCGCCGGGTCGCAACTGGGCTTGCCGTGTACATGGAAGCCATGCACCCCGGGCTCCAGGTCATGCAGCTCGGGGGTGAACACCACGCCGTAAGGGCTCTGGCTGATCACCACCTTGCCCACCGAACTGCCGACGCCGTTGGCATCCACAGCGTTGAGTTCGACGGTCTTGTCAGCGGCGTGCAGGCTGGCCGCGCAGCAACTGGCCAGGGCGGCCATCATCCAACGTTTCATGGTGCTCTCCTTGGTGGATCGTGTTTGGGTGGAGCCATTGCTCACAGGCTGTGACTGGCCTTTGCCGGTGGGGTTCGTGTTTTCGTCCCCCGGTTGCGCGGTGGCGGCCTTTGGCCGCCGGTGGGAGCCGCCTGTTTCGCGGCTTTCGAAGAGTTGGAAAGGTTCTTGCAGTACCGGCTGCAGAGACGTCCTGGACGTCAAAAGATTGAATCAGTCGGGGTACCCACGTGGCACTAGATCGCGCACAAATGATTGGCGACGTTCGCAGCAACCTTTCCGGGCTGCGCAAAGGCAATCTCGGCATTCCGCTGTTGCTGCTGGTCATGCTTGCCATGGTCATGCTGCCAATCCCGCCGTTTTTGCTCGACGTGCTGTTCACCTTTAGCATCGCGTTGTCGATCGTCGTGCTGCTGGTGGCGATCTACGCGCTGCGGCCGCTGGATTTCGCCGTGTTCCCGACCATTCTGCTGGCCGCGACCCTGCTGCGTCTGGCCCTCAACGTGGCCTCCACGCGGGTGGTGCTGCTGCATGGCCAGGACGGCCACGACGCGGCGGGCAAGGTGATCCAGGCCTTCGGTGAGGTGGTGATCGGCGGCAACTACGTGGTCGGTATCGTGGTGTTCGCGATCCTCATGATCATCAACTTCGTGGTGGTCACCAAGGGTGCCGGGCGCATTTCCGAGGTGAGCGCGCGCTTCACCCTGGACGCCATGCCCGGCAAGCAGATGGCCATCGACGCCGACCTCAACGCCGGCCTGATTGATCAGGTGGAAGCCAAGAAGCGCCGCAGCGAGGTGGCCCAGGAAGCCGATTTCTACGGTTCCATGGACGGTGCCAGCAAGTTCGTGCGCGGCGACGCCGTGGCCGGCCTGCTGATCCTGTTCATCAACCTGATCGGCGGCATTGCCATCGGCATGCTGCAGCACGGTCTGAGCTTCGGCGACGCCGGGCGTATCTACACGCTGCTGACCATCGGTGACGGCCTGGTCGCCCAGATCCCCTCGCTGCTGCTGTCCACCGCCGCGGCGATCATGGTCACCCGCGTTTCCAGCGCCGAGGACATGGGCGCTCAGGTCAACCGGCAGATGTTCGCCTCGCCCCGCGCGCTGGCCGTATCGGCGGCAATCATGATCGCCATGGGCCTGGTGCCGGGCATGCCCCACATGTCGTTCATCAGCCTTGGCCTGGTGGCCGCCGGCGCGGCGTACTGGATCGCCAACAAGCAGCGCAAGGTCAAGGAAGCCGAAGTCATCGAAGTGCAGCGCCAGCAGGAACTGCTGCCGGCCCAGCGCGCCCAGGAGGTCAAGGAACTGGGCTGGGACGACGTGGTGCCGGTGGACATGGTCGGCCTGGAAGTGGGCTACCGGCTGATTCCCCTGGTCGATCGCAACCAGGGTGGGCAGCTGCTGGCGCGTATCAAGGGCGTGCGCAAGAAGCTCTCCCAGGAGATGGGCTTTCTGATGCCATCGGTGCATATCCGCGACAACCTGGACCTGCAGCCCAACGCCTACCGCCTGACCCTGATGGGCGTCAGTGTCGCCGAGGCCGAGGTGTACCCGGATCGGGAACTGGCGATCAACCCCGGCCAGGTGTTCGGCACCCTCAATGGGGTGGCCGCCAGAGATCCGGCGTTCGGCCTGGAGGCGGTGTGGATCGACCCGGGCCAGCGCGACCAGGCGCAGTCGCTCGGTTACACCGTGGTGGACGCCAGTACCGTGGTGGCCACGCACCTCAATCAGATCCTGCACAAGCACGCCCATGAGCTGCTCGGCCACGAAGAAGTCCAGCAATTGATGCAGCTGCTGGCGAAAAGCTCGCCGAAACTGGCCGAAGAGCTGGTGCCGGGCCTGATTTCCCTGTCGACCCTGCTCAAGGTATTGCAGGCGCTGTTGCAGGAGCAGGTACCGGTGCGCGATATCCGCACCATCGCCGAGGCCATCGCCAACGTCGCGCCAAGGAGTCAAGATCCCGCCGCCATGGTGGCGGCAGTTCGTGTCGCGCTGTCCCGCGCCATCGTGCAAAACATCGTGGGACTAGAGCCGGAGCTGCCTGTGATCACCCTTGAGCCAAGGTTGGAACAGATATTGCTAAACAGTCTTCAGAAGGCCGGTCAGGGCTCCGAGGATGGCATCCTCCTCGAACCTGGCATGGCCGAGAAGCTGCAGCGTTCCCTGGTGGAAGCAGCGCAGCGTCAGGAGATGCTTGGCAAGCCGGTGATTCTGCTGGCAGCCGGGCCGGTTCGGGGAATGCTCTCGCGTTTCGCCCGGTTGGCCGTCCCGAGCATGCATGTTCTGGCGTACCAGGAAATTCCGGACAACAAGCAGGTCACCATCGTTGCGACGGTGGGGCAGAACTAATCGAGGGTACGGGCCATGCAGGTCAAACGCTTTTTCGCTGCCGATATGCGCCAAGCCATGAAGCTGGTGCGCGATGAGCTGGGCGCCGATGCGACCATCATCGCCAACCGCCGCGTGGCCGGTGGTGTGGAATTGACGGCTGCGCTCGATTATCAGGCTCCGCCGGTACCGGCGCGGCAGGCCAACCCGGCGCTGGAAGCCGAGCTGCGCAAGACCCAGTCGCGCATCGCTTCGGCCCATGCCGAACTGACCACGCGCAGTCAGCTCGATGCCGGCAAGGACCGTCAGCTGTTTGGCGCGGCGCCTGCCACACCGTCCGCCGACAGCCTGGATGCCGTGTTGCAGCGCCAGCAGCAGAAGCCGGCTGCGGCCTCGGTTGATCAGTCGGCGCTGGATTCCATGCGCTCCGAACTGCATGGCCTGCGTGAGTTGATCGAAATGCAGATGGGTTCGATGGCCTGGGGGCAGATGCAGGCCCGGCGTCCACAGCAGGCCACCTTGTGGCGTCGCCTGCAGCGTATGGGGCTGCCCGCCGAACTGGCGCGCACGCTGCTCGAGCGCGTGGCGTCGATCGCCGATCAGCGCCAGGCCTGGCGCATGGTGCTGGCGCACCTCGCCCATTCGATTCAGACGCCCAAGCAGGAACCGATGGAAGAGGGCGGCGTGATCGCCCTGGTCGGCCCGGCCGGCATGGGCAAGACCACCACCCTGGCCAAGCTGGCCGCTCGCTACGTACTCAAGTACGGCGCCGCCAGCATCGCCCTGGTGAGCATGGACAGCTACCGCATCGGTGCCCAGGAGCAGCTCAAGACCCTGGGACGGATTCTTGGCGTCTCGGTGACCCAGGTCGACCCCGGGCAGTCGCTGACCCAGGCCCTGGCGCCACTGGCTCGCAAGCGCGTGGTGCTGATCGACACCGCCGGCCTGCCCGCCAACGATCCGGCGCTGCGCATGCAACTCGAGGCGCTGGCCAGTCGCGGCATCAATGCCCGCAATTACCTGGTGCTGGCCGCTACCAGCCAGGCCCAGGTGCTCAAGGCGGCCTATCACAGCTACAAGCGCTGTGGGCTGGCCGGCTGCATTCTGAGTAAACTGGACGAAGCTGCCAGCATGGGCGAGGTCTTGGGCCTGGCTATTGGCCACCGCCTGCCGGTAGCCTACCTGGCAGATGGTCCGCGCATTCCGGATGACGTGCACGTGCCGCGCAGCCACCAGCTGGTCAGTCGCGCCGTTGGCCTGCAGGCACCCGATGAGCCGAGCGAGGATACGATGGCCGACATGTTCGCCGGGCTCTATCAGAACCCGGCCAGGCAGGCCGGTTGAACGGGTTGAGTGTGGCGAAGCGCTGGTCGTGCTCGCCGCTACAGCGCACAATGGCCCCAGGGCCCACAGTGAAGTTAGATAAGGTGTATAGATAACATGGGTATGCATCCCGTACAGGTGATCGCGGTGACCGGCGGCAAAGGCGGCGTTGGCAAGACCAATGTGTCGGTGAATTTGTCACTGGCGCTCGCCGATCTCGGTCGGCGCGTCATGCTCATGGATGCCGACCTTGGCCTGGCCAACGTCGACGTGTTGCTCGGCCTGACCGCCAAACGCACCCTGGCCGACGTCATCGACGGCCAATGTGATCTGCGCGACGTGGTATTGCAGGGCCCTGGTGGCATTCGTATCGTGCCCGCGGCCTCCGGCACCCAGGCCATGGTGCAGCTCACGCCCATGCAGCATGCCGGCCTGATCCAGGCCTTCAGCGACATCAGCGACAACCTCGACGTGCTGATCGTCGACACCGCTGCCGGCATCGGCGATTCGGTGGTCAGCTTCGTGCGCGCCGCCCAGGAAGTGCTGGTAGTGGTGTGCGATGAACCGACCTCCATCACCGATGCCTACGCGCTGATCAAGCTGCTCAATCGCGACCACGGCATGAGCCGTTTCCGGGTGCTCGCCAACATGGCGCACAGCCCCCAGGAAGGTCGCAATCTGTTTGCTAAGCTGACCAAGGTGACCGACCGTTTTCTGGATGTCGCGCTGCAGTATGTCGGCGCGGTTCCCTACGACGAATCGGTTCGCAAGGCCGTACAGAAACAACGTGCGGTGTATGAGGCGTTCCCTCGTTCGAAGTGCGCGCTGGCGTTCAAGGCGATTGCCCAGAAGGTCGATGCATGGCCCTTACCGGCCAACCCGCGTGGTCATCTGGAGTTTTTCGTGGAGCGCCTGGTGCAACAACCGACTGCAGACACGGCTGTATGACGACAGCCTCTGGACTCCGAATGTACAGCAAGGCAACAGCACGAGATTCACAGCATCAGTTGATCGAGCGCCACGCGCCGCTGGTAAAACGTATCGCCTACCACCTGTTGGCCCGCCTGCCGGCCAACGTGCAGGTCGACGATCTGATCCAGGCCGGCATGATCGGTTTGCTCGAGGCATCGCGTAAGTACGACGCCGGCAAGGGTGCCAGTTTCGAGACCTTTGCCGGCATCCGCATTCGCGGCGCCATGCTCGACGAAGTGCGCAAGGGCGACTGGGCACCGCGCTCGGTGCACCGCAACAGCCGCATGGTCAGTGATGCGATACGAAAAATTGAGGCCAGAACCGGTCGCGACGCTAAAGATCACGAGGTTGCTGCCGAACTCCAATTGAGTCTCGAAGATTACTACGGCATTCTTGGCGACACTTTGGGCAGCCGTCTGTTCAGTTTCGACGACCTCTTGCAGGAAGGCGAGAACGGCGGGCTGCAGGAAGACACGAGTTCCCTGCATCACGGACCATCGCATGAGCTGGAGGACAATCGTTTCCAGGCCGCGTTGGCCGATGCCATCAGTAATCTGCCGGAGCGTGAGCGGCTGGTGTTGTCGCTGTATTACGACGAGGAGCTGAACCTCAAGGAAATCGGCGAGGTACTGGGGGTGAGTGAGTCGCGGGTCAGCCAGCTGCATAGCCAGTGTGCCGCTCGTTTGCGAGCGCGGCTAGGGGAGTGGCGCGCATAGGAATTTGTTCAGGGGCTGGAGTTGGTCGAGCCAGTCCTTGTGGTAAATGCAGGACAGCAGGGCGGGGCACACAGTGAACGCAGCAAAGCCGAGCGCAATCGATTGCGGCGTTCAGCCAGGCCGGTTTCACGATTAATAAGCGCTGCACAAGGTTGCAGGCGTTTTAGGACTGTACGGAGGTCGACTTGGACAAGAACATGAAAATCCTCATCGTCGATGATTTCTCGACGATGCGACGGATCATCAAGAACCTCTTGCGTGATCTGGGGTTCACCAACACGGCAGAGGCTGACGACGGCACGACCGCGTTGCCGATGCTGCAGAGCGGCAGCTTCGATTTTCTAGTAACCGACTGGAACATGCCGGGCATGACGGGCATCGACCTGTTGCGCGCCGTGCGTGCCGACGAGCGACTCAAGCACCTGCCTGTGCTGATGGTCACGGCGGAAGCCAAACGCGATCAGATCATCGAGGCCGCGCAAGCCGGTGTGAATGGCTATGTAGTCAAGCCGTTCACCGCTCAGGTGCTCAAGGAAAAGATCGAGAAAATCTTCGAGCGGGTTAACGGCTGATGTCTGCCGCGAGGTTGTTATGGAACACCATGAATCTAACGATGTTGACCTCGAGTCGACCCTGAAAAGCAATGCCCGCCAACTGGTCGACAGCCTCGAGCAAGGCAACTTTGGCGAAGCCGTACAGCTGATCAACGAACTGAACAAGGCGCGCGACCGGGGTCTTTATCTCGAAGTCGGCAAGCTCACTCGTGAGCTGCATAACGCGATCGTCAACTTTCAGCTCGATCCCCGCGTACCGCACGCCAGTGAAATCTCGCAGATCGCCGATGCGACCGAGCGCCTGAACTATGTGGTCACCATGACCGAGCGTGCGGCCAACCGCACCATGGATCTGGTCGAGCAGAGTGCGCCGCTGGTCAACGACCTGAGCAGCGAGGCCGATTCGCTCGCCGAGGATTGGGGGCGCTTCATGCGCCGCGAAATGAGTGCCGAGGCGTTCCGTGAACTGGCCAAGCGTATCGAGCTGTTCCTGGCGCGCAGCCAGCGCGACACCAGCAAGTTGTCGGGGCATCTCAACGACATTCTGCTGGCGCAGGATTACCAGGACCTGACCGGTCAGGTGATCAAGCGCGTCACCCAGTTGGTGACCGAGGTCGAGAGCAATCTGCTGAAGCTGGTGCTGATGGCCAGCCAGGTCGATCGCTTCGCCGGTATCGATCACAACCACGAAGAGCTGCGTGCCGAGCAGAACAAAGAAAAAAATCCGTCCCGCGGTGAAGGTCCGCAGATTCATGCCGATAAGCGTGATGACGTCGCCTCGAACCAAGACGACGTCGACGATTTGCTGTCCAGTCTGGGTTTTTAGGAGCACGTCATATGAGCTTCGGCGCCGATGAAGAAATCCTCCAGGATTTCCTGGTAGAGGCCGGCGAAATTCTTGAGCAATTGTCCGAGCAGTTGGTGGAGCTGGAAAGCCGCCCGGACGATATGAACCTGCTCAATGCGATTTTCCGAGGGTTTCACACGGTAAAGGGTGGTGCCGGCTTCCTGCAGCTCAACGAGTTGGTGGAATGCTGCCATATTGCCGAGAACGTGTTCGACATCCTGCGCAAGGGTGAGCGCCGTGTGGATGCCGAACTGATGGACGTGGTGCTTGAAGCACTGGACGCCGTCAACGGCATGTTCACCGAGGTGCGCGAACGGGTGGAACTGACGCCTGCCTCGCCGGAGCTGCTGGCAGCACTCTCACGCCTGGCCGAGCCGGGTGGCGCCGAGCCAGAGGCTGCGCCCGCAGTGGCGGCCGAGCCGGCCCCCGCGCCTGCGGAGCCCGTGGCGGCCGCGGTCGAGCCTTCAGCAGATATTTCTGACAGCGAATTCGAGCAATTGCTCGATGCCCTGGGCGACGAAACGCCAGCAGCGACCAGTGCCTCGACCGACGAAATCACCGATGACGAGTTCGAGTCGCTGCTCGACCAGTTGCACGGCAAGGGCCAGTTCGCGGCGCCGGCCGCCGCGGCGGTGGTGCCCTCGACTCCGGAGCCGACGGCTGCAGCAGCGCCGGGCGATGAAATCACCGACGACGAATTCGAAGCGCTGCTCGACCAGCTGCACGGCAAAGGCCAGTTCGTCGCGCCTGCCGTGGCGCCGGCTGCTGCACCGGTCGCAACGGCCGCCGAGCCCGCGGCTGCGGCTACGCCGGGCGACGAGATCACCGATGACGAATTCGAAGCGCTGCTCGACCAGCTGCATGGCAAGGGCCAGTTCGTCGCGCCTGCGGTAGCGCCGGCCGCGGCCGCTGCGCCTGCTGCAAAACCCGCTCCTGCTCCGGCGCCTGCCAAGGCTGCGCCGCCTGCGGCCAAGGCCGAACCGACCAAGGCTGCGCCTGCCGCCAAGCCGGAGCCAGGCAAGGCGGCTCCCGCTGCCGCCAAAGCGGAGAGCAGCAAGCCGGCACCTGCCCCGGCAGCCGCCGCACCGGCCAGCGAGGCGGAAACCACCGTTCGCGTCGACACCGCCCGCCTGGACGAGATCATGAACATGGTCGGCGAACTGGTGTTGGTGCGTAACCGTCTGGTGCGCCTGGGGCTCAACAGCGGCGACGAGGCCATGTCCAAGGCGGTGTCGAACCTCGACGTGGTCACGGCCGATCTGCAGACCTCGGTCATGAAAACCCGCATGCAGCCAATCAAGAAGGTCTTCGGACGCTTCCCGCGCCTGGTTCGCGACCTGGCCCGTCAGCTCAAGAAGGAGATCAACCTCGAGCTGGTGGGTGAAGAGACCGACCTGGACAAGAACCTCGTCGAGGCCCTCGCCGACCCGCTGGTGCACTTGGTGCGCAACGCCGTCGACCACGGCGTGGAAAGCCCGGACGAGCGCGAGGCGGCCGGCAAGTCGCGTACCGGGCGGGTGGTGCTGTCCGCCGAGCAGGAAGGCGACCACATCCTGCTGATGATCACCGATGACGGCAAGGGCATGGACGCCGACGTATTGCGCAGCAAGGCCGTGGAAAAGGGCCTGCTGGACAAGGACGCGGCCGATCGCCTGACCGACCTGGAATGCTACAACCTGATCTTCGCCCCCGGCTTCTCGACCAAGACCGAGATTTCCGACGTCTCCGGCCGCGGTGTGGGCATGGACGTGGTGAAGACCAAGATTTCCCAGCTCAACGGCACCGTCAACGTGTTCTCCCAGAAGGGCCAGGGTTCGAAGATCGTCATCAAGGTGCCGCTGACCCTGGCGATCATGCCGACGCTGATGGTGATGCTGGGCAACCAGGCGTTCGCCTTCCCGCTGGTCAACGTCAACGAGATTTTCCACCTCGACCTGTCGCGCACCAATGTGGTCGATGGCCAGGAAGTGGTGATCGTGCGCGACAAGGCGCTGCCGCTGTTCTACCTCAAGCGCTGGCTGGTGAGCAGTGCGGCGCACGTAGAGCAGGGCGAAGGCCATGTGGTGATTCTCACCGTGGGCAACCAGCGCATCGGCTTCGTGGTCGACCAGCTGGTCGGCCAGGAAGAGGTGGTGATCAAGCCATTGGGCAAGATGCTCCAGGGCACCCCCGGCATGTCCGGTGCGACCATCACTGGTGATGGCCGCATCGCACTGATCCTCGATGTACCCAGCATGCTCAAGCGCTACGCACGGCGTCTCTGATCGTCCGCGGCACGGCGACGGCCGTGCCGCTTAGGAGTGTTTATGGTTGTCAAGGTACTGGTAGTCGATGACTCCGGTTTTTTCCGCCGCAGGGTTTCGGAGATTCTCTCGTCTGATCCCAACATCACCGTGGTCGGCACGGCCACCAACGGCCGTGAGGCCATCGATCAGGCCCTGGCATTGAAGCCGGACGTGATCACCATGGATTACGAGATGCCGCTCATGGACGGCATCACCTCCGTGCGCAACATCATGCAGCGCTGCCCCACGCCGGTTCTGATGTTCTCCTCGCTCACCCACGAAGGCGCCCGGGTCACCCTGGATGCGCTGGACGCCGGTGCGGTGGACTTTCTGCCGAAGAACTTCGAGGACATCTCGCGCAATCCGGAGAAGGTCAAGCAGTTGCTGTGCGAGAAGGTTCACAGCATCTCGCGCAGCAACCGCCGGGGGTTCGGCACGGCGTCCCTGACGCCGCCTGCCGGCGGTAGTTCGAGCCGACCTGCCAGCGCCCCGAGCACGCCCGCAGCGCTGGCACGGCCGCAGCCGAGCGCGGGCCACCCGCCGGCCGAGCGGCATGCCGCTCCCAGTGCGGCGCCCAAGCGCAAAGCCTACAAGCTGGTGGCGATCGGCACCTCGACAGGCGGCCCGGTAGCCCTGCAGCGCGTGCTGACCCAGTTGCCAGCCAACTTCCCGACGCCCATCGTGTTGATCCAGCACATGCCAGCGGCCTTTACCAAGGCCTTTGCCGAGCGTCTGGACAAGCTCTGCAAGATCAACGTCAAGGAAGCCGAGGACGGCGACATCCTGCGCCCCGGCCTGGCCATTCTGGCGCCAGGCGGCAAGCAGATGATGATCGACGGCCGCGGCACCATCCGCATCCTGCCCGGTGACGAGCGCCTGAACTACAAGCCCTGCGTGGACATCACCTTCGGGTCGGCGGCCAAGTCGTACAACGACAAGGTGCTGGCCGTGGTGTTGACCGGCATGGGGGCCGACGGCCGTGAAGGTGCGCGCCTGCTCAAGCAGGGCGGCAGCCAGATCTGGGCCCAGGATGAAGCCAGCTGCGTGATCTACGGCATGCCCATGGCCATCGTCAAGGCCAACCTGGCCGATGCGGTCTACCCCCTCGATGATATCGGTCGCCATCTGGTCGAGGCCTGCTTCTGATGGATGTGCTGAGCCTGATCGGCGTCATTCTGGCGTTCGTCGCGATTCTGGGCGGCAACTACCTGGAAGGCGGTCATGTCTCGGCACTGCTCAACGGCCCGGCGGCGCTGATCGTGATCGGCGGGACACTGGGTGCGGCGTTGCTGCAGACGCCCGTGGGGGTGTTCAAGCGGGCGGTAAGCATCCTGCGCTGGATTTTCGTGCCGCCGCAGATCGACCTGCCTGGCGGTATCGACCGCGTGGTGAACTGGAGCATGACCGCGCGCAAGGAAGGCCTGCTGGGCCTGGAGGCGGTCGCCGATGGCGAGCCCGACGCCTATGCTCGCAAGGGTCTGCAACTGCTGGTCGACGGCGCCGAGCCGGAAGCCATTCGCAGCATTCTCGAGGTGGATCTCTACACCCAGGAAAGCCGCGATATCCAGGCCGCCAAGTTCTTCGAATGCATGGGCGGCTACGCACCGACCATCGGCATCATCGGCGCGGTCATGGGGCTGATCCACGTGATGGGCAACCTGGCCGACCCCAGCCTGCTGGGTAGCGGCATCGCCGTGGCGTTCGTTGCCACCATCTACGGTGTGGCCATCGCCAACCTGCTGCTGCTGCCCATCGGCAACAAGCTGAAATCGGTGGCGCTGCGCCAGTCGGCGTACCGCGAGATGCTCTTGGAAGGCATCCTGTCGATCGGCGAAGGGGAAAATCCACGGTCCATCGAGCTGAAGCTGCAAGGCTTCATGAGCTGATCATGGCCCGCCGACGCCATCACGAAGAACACGAGAACCATGAGCGCTGGCTGGTTTCCTACGCCGATTTCATCACCCTGCTGTTCGCCTTCTTCGTGGTCATGTATTCGATTTCGTCGATCAACGAAGGCAAGTACAAGATCCTTTCGGAAACCCTGACCGGCGTCTTCAACCAGCCGGATCGCTCGATCAAGCCCATACCGGTGGGCGACGAGCGCCCGCGCACCACCGAGCCGGATCGTTCGATGGTCGACGAGGCGTCGCCCCAGCAGATCGCCGCCTCGACCCTGCAGAACATCGCCGACAGCATTCGCGATGCCTTTGGCGGGCTGTTGCAGAGCGATCAGCTCAAGGTGCGCGGCAATGAACTGTGGATCGAGATCGAACTGAGCTCCGGGCTGTTGTTTCCCAGCGGTGACGCATTGCCGAACGACGAGGCCTTCGAGATCATCGAGAAGATCGCCAAGATCCTGGCGCCTTACGGCAATCCGGTGCACGTCGAAGGCTTCACCGACAACCAGCCGATCAGGACGGCGCAGTACCCCACCAACTGGGAGCTGTCTGCGGCGCGTGCTGCGAGCATCGTGCGCATGCTGGCCATGGATGGCGTCGATCCGTCGCGCCTGGCCGCCGTGGGCTACGGCGAGTTCCAGCCAGTGGCCGATAACGCCACGGCGGAGGGCAGGGCGCGTAACCGCAGGGTGGTGCTGGTGGTCTCGCGTAATCTCGATGTACGGCGTAGTGTGAGTGGTGTGGGAAGCGCCAACGCGCAGCCTGATGCAGCGCTGCAACGCGCTGGCACGCAACCTGCTACAGGGCCTGCAGCACCGGCGTCTGCCAACGGCGCCGTCAATTCCCCGTCGCCAGTCCCTGCAATGGGCAACTAGTCTCGGCCAGGCCAGGCCTGTCCCCGGGAGGATGAAGATTATGAGAGTGTGGGCTGTATCGAATCAAAAAGGCGGCGTGGGCAAGACCACTTCCAGCATCGCCCTGGCAGGCCTGTTGGCCGATGCTGGCAAGCGTGTGGTGGTGGTCGACCTCGATCCCCATGGCTCGATGACCAGCTACTTCGGTCACGACCCGGATACCCTGGAAAACAGCAATTTCGATCTGTTCCAGCACCAGGGCAACGTGCCCGAGGGCCTGCCGAAACAGCTGCTGCTGCCCACCAGCCACGAACATATTTCCCTGCTACCCTCGAGTACCGCGCTGGCTACCCTGGAGCGTCAATCGCCAGGTCAGAGCGGCCTGGGCCTGGTAGTCGCCAAGAGCCTGGCGCAGCTGTGGCAGGACTTCGATTATGCGGTGATCGACAGCCCGCCATTGCTCGGCGTGCTGATGGTCAATGCCCTGGCGGCCAGTCAGCAGCTGGTAATTCCGGTGCAGACCGAGTTCCTGGCGGTCAAGGGCCTGGAACGCATGGTCAACACCCTGACCATGATCAATCGCTCGCGCAAGCAGGCGCTGCCTTACACCATCGTGCCGACACTGTTCGACCGCCGCACCCAGGCTTCGCTGTCGACCCTGCGTCTGCTCAAGCACACCTATCCCGAGCAGCTCTGGCAGGCCTATATCCCTGTCGATACCCGCCTGCGTGACGCCAGCCGCGCCGGGCTGACGCCCTCGCAGTTCGACGGCAACAGCCGTGGCACCATCGCGTACCGCGCGCTGCTCAAGCACTTGCTGGCGCAGCAGCCCGCCTCCCAGGTGGCCTGAGCATGCGGGCTGAATTTTCTGCGCGAATCGGCTCAAGTCTGCCGCCCCAGCGGCCGATAGCACATACAGATATCTTCTGCAGGTTGCCTTCATGAGTCGTTCCACTGCTACTGCAACTCGGCCCCAACTGGCGCTGCAGTCTTACCTCGATGGGTTGCTGCAGGATGCCGCGATCGAGCTCGAACAAACCCTCGAGCACAGTACCCTCGATGAATTCGAGGCCGCCGTGCTCGAGGAACAGGTGCGTGATGCGCAACTGGCGCCGCGTGCCGATGCCCCGGCGCTGGCCCTGGTTCCGGCTGCCGCCGAGGTGGCGAGCGAGCCGCGGGTCGAGGTGGCCGCGCCGGTGGCCGAGGCGGTTGCCCCGGTCGTGGTCGAGCCCATTGCCATGCCGCCGGTGGTCGAGCCGGTCGCCGACGTGCATCGCCCGGCACCACAGATCTTCCTGACCCAGCCCGACGGTCGCCCCGATTGGGCCGAAGAGCCGTTCGAATGCCTGCTGTTCGATGTCGCCGGCCTGACCCTGGCGGTGCCGTTGGTGTGCCTGGGGTCGATCTACCCGCTGGCCGGCCAGGAGCTGACACCTTTGTTTGGCCAACCGGACTGGTTTTTGGGCATACTGCCATCACAATCCGGCAACCTGAAGGTGCTAGATACCGCACGCTGGGTCATGCCGGATCGTTACCGAGATGATTTCAAGCAGGGGTTGCAGTACGTGATTTCCGTGCAAGGCTACGAATGGGGGCTGGCGGTTCATCAGGTCAGCCGCTCGATTCGCCTCAACCCGGACGAGATCAAATGGCGTAGCCAGCGTTCCCAGCGGCCCTGGCTGGCCGGCACCGTGATCGAACACATGTGCGCGCTGCTGGACGTCGCCGCGTTGGCCGAGCTGATCGCCAGCGGTGCCACCAAGCGCATGCACAACGGGCAGATACACTGATAACGTTCGTACGCGCGACAGCGTGCGATCACCTGAATAGCGGGACTCCCGCGCACCGCAACGCGCGGTCAATGACGAGGCTAGGCCATGAAGAAAAGCTCTGCACAAGGCGCTGAAGATCCGATCCTGCAGTGGGTCACCTTCCGTCTGGACAACGAGACCTACGGCATCAACGTGATGCAGGTGCAGGAAGTGCTGCGTTACACCGAGATCGCCCCAGTACCGGGCGCGCCGAGCTACGTGCTGGGGATCATCAACCTGCGCGGCAACGTGGTCACCGTCATCGACACGCGCCAGCGTTTCGGCTTGGATTCCTCCGACGTCACCGACAACACCCGTATCGTCATCATCGAGGCGGACAAGCAGGTGGTGGGCATTCTGGTCGACAGCGTGGCCGAAGTGGTCTATCTGCGTCAGTCCGAGGTGGAAACCGCACCGAACGTCGGTAACGACGAATCGGCCAAGTTCATCCAGGGCGTGTGCAACAAGAACGGCGAGCTGCTGATCCTGGTCGAACTGGACAAGATGATGACCGAGGAGGAGTGGTCGGAGCTGGAGAGCATCTGAGGTGCTCGAAGCCGCACTCATCGTTCTTGCCCTGGTTTGTGCCGGGCTGGTGGGCACCTGCGTCTGGCTTGCCGGACGTTTGCGCCTGGCCAGCCAGCTGCAGGCCGAACGCGATGCCCAGCGCGACCAGCGTATTCGCGAGCTGGGCAAGCGCCTGGATACCTACCTGACCGGTAGCATCCGCATGGGCGAGGAGTTGCACGAGCTGCGCCGTACCGTTGCGCCGTTGCCTGACAAGCTGACCCAGATCGAGCAGCGCGACCCTACCAGCCTGTCGTTTACCCAGGCCGCGCGCCTGGTCGGCATGGGCGCCAGTGCCGACGACCTCACCCAGTCCTGCGGCCTCAGCAAGGCCGAGGCGGAACTGGTCGCCAAGCTGCATCAGGCACGCCGCTCCTAAGCATTCTTTTTATCCCTTCGAATCTTCCTGGGGCGCGGTCGTCTGGCGATCTAACGCTTGCCGCTCTTGCCAGCAGGCCCTTCGAGCCTCAACGGTCCATCCTTGGGCTTGCCCCGTGGGTCGAAACCCGCCGGGAACTTGCCTTTCAGGTACCAGGCGAAGGCGATGATCTCGGCGATGCAGCGATACAGCTGTTCGGGGATCGCTTCGCCCAGTTCCAGGCGCGCGAGCAGGCGCACCAGTTCGGCATTCTCGTAGATCGGCACATCGTGGGCGCGGGCGATGGCCAGTATGGCCTCGGCCAGCTCGTCGTCGCCCTTGGCGCTGAGGTTGGGGGCGTTCTGGCCATCGTAGGTGAGGGCGATGGCCTGGCGTGGGGCTTTACTGCTCATGCGGTTTCATCGACCCAGCGTTGTTCCAGGGAGGTTCTCGGGCCCTGGGGTGGTGTGCCCAGGCTGCACACCAGGTCGCCCACCGTAAGGCCAGCGGCCACCAGACGTTCGCGCAGATTGCCCAGTTCGCGGTCGATCAGCCCGGCGGTGCTGGCGCGCTCGGCCCACAGTTGGCTGGACAGGCTGCCATGGGCCAACTGCGCCTGCACCTGCAGCGGCCCCAGGGGATCCAGGTCGAACGCCAGATCGATACGCCACAGCGCCTCCTTGGGATCCTGCTTGCCGGAGGGCGCCGGCTCCTCGTGTTGAATCTTCACCTGCAGCGGCACCAGTTCCTGCTGATTGCGCATCGGCACTTCCATCTGCCAGGTGGTCAACAGCTGGCCTTCGGGGCCGACCTGACTTTGCGAAAGGCTCGACAGCTGGTGGGTCTGCAGGCGCGAGATGGCGGCGGCCGCGAGCTTGAGCAGCGCCTCCAGGTCCGCCTCTTCATCCATCGATTGCAGCAGGCGGCTGGGCAGGGGGAAACTCATCGCCTGCTGGCGACCGCTGCTCTGGCCGATATTGCCCAGCAGGTTGCGGGCGAGGGCCGGTAGCGCCTGGGTCATGGCGTTGGCCGAAGCGGTCGCCGCCGCCAGGGGCGCTGCGCCGGGCAGCAGGGGCAGCAACTGGCTGACCAGGCGCAGCAGGTTGGCCTTCATGTCGGTGCCCAGGCCGCCGGTCTGGCCAGCCAGCAGTTTGCTCTCGAGAAACAGCCCACTGTTTTCCAGCGCCTGCATCAGGCTCTTGCCGTTGCTCATCTGTTCGCCAGTCGGCAGGCCAGACAGCAGTTTGTCGATGCTGCCCTTCAAGCCATCGGGCAGGCCGCCCTGGCCGCCCATGCCCTTGAGCGCCGCCATCAGGCCTTCCAGCGAGCCCTGGCGGCTTTGCTGGCTGCCGAGCTGCTGGAGCAGGGCCAGCTGGTCGAGGCGGCCACTGAGCGGCAGAAAGGCCAGCGACTGGTCACCCTGCACCCGCGCGCTGAGCAGGCTGCCCGGCGCCAGGTCGAGGCTGGTTTCCAGGCTCAGGGTCTTGCCGGCCAACCCGGTGTTGAGCAGGTTGACCAGCACTTTGAATACGGTGGTCTGAGCGACTTGCACGGGCAGCGCTTCGCGCGAAAGCACCTTGCCTTGCAGCAGGGTGCCGACGGGCAGCTGCTCGAGGTCGATGCTGGTCAGCGGTTTGCTGCCGCCGGCCAGGACGGCCAGCGCCAGGCGGGTATCGGAGAGCGCGGTGACGGCGAGCGCCGTGCCCTGGGCGAGCGGCTGCGGGCTGCTGGCCTGCAGGGTCGCCTGGCGGCCGCCGTCCAGGGTCACGCGCAGCATCAGCTGGAAGCTCTGCGCACCTTCCTTGACGCCAACCACCTCGGCCTTGGCGCTTTCCCCAGCCGCCATCAGGCCGTCGAGGGGTTTGAGCAGCTTTACCGCCAGGTCGGCAGCGCTAACTGCGGGTCTGTTGGCCGCCGGCGGGGGGGCAACAGGGCGCGATCCACTGATCTCGGTCATTAAGTCTCATACTCTGGGCCCACTGCACACTGCGGGCGAGCAGGGCGGGCATGTATACTCGCGGCCAATCCGAACGTCCGCAAGAGTATAGCGGCCGCAATCGTCCCGACTTGAACCAGGTGCCCGCGTTGTGAGCAGTCCCTTTCTCGAAGCCACTGCGCTGTCCTGCGAACGGGACTGGCGGCTGTTGTTCGAGAACCTCGACATCAGACTGGACGCCGGGCAGATGTTGCAGGTGTCCGGGCCCAACGGCAGCGGCAAGACCAGCCTGCTGCGGGTGCTTGCCGGCCTCAGGCCGCCCACCAGCGGTAGCGTGCGCCTCAAGGGGCAGCCCCTCGCCAGCCGCAGCGGCGACCTGCTGTGGATCGGTCATGCCGCCGGCATCAAGGGGCTGCTCAGCGCCGAAGAGAACCTCGCCTGGCTGTGCGCGCTGCATCGCCCGGCGAGCCGCGAGCAGATCTGGCAGGCCCTGGAGGCCGTCGGGCTGCGCGGTTTCGAAGACGTGCCCTGTCTTACGCTGTCTGCCGGCCAGCAACGCCGCGTGGCCCTGGCACGGTTGTATCTGGACGGCCCGCCGTTGTGGATTCTCGACGAGCCCTTTACCGCACTGGACAAACAGGCAGTGAGCCAGCTTGAAGACCATCTGGCGGCACATTGCAGGGAGGGCGGTCTGGTGGTCCTGACCACGCACCATTCGCTGAGCCGCGTGCCGGATGGCTACCGGGATCTTGATCTGGGACAGCATGGCCCATGAATAGCCTGTTTATGCTGCTGGTCGTGCGCGAGGCGCGGTTGCTAGGTCGCCGCCCCGCAGAGCTGGCCAATCCACTGGTGTTCTTCGCTATCGTCATCGCCCTGTTTCCGCTGGCCGTGGGGCCGCAAACGCAACTGCTGCAGAGCCTTTCGCCGGGCCTGGTGTGGGTTGCGGCGCTGCTGGCGGTACTGCTCTCCCTCGACGGCCTGTTTCGCAGCGACTTCGAGGACGGCTCCCTGGAGCAATGGCTGCTTTCCTCGCGCCCCTTGCCGGTGCTGGTTCTGGCCAAGGTGGCGGCCCACTGGCTGTTTTCCGGCCTGGCCCTGGTGCTGCTGTCGCCCTTGCTGGCCTTGATGCTGGGCCTGCCGGGGCGCTGCCTGCCGGTATTGCTGGTCTCACTGCTGCTGGGTACGCCGATTCTCAGCCTGCTGGGCGCCATTGGCGCCGCCCTGACGGTGGGCCTCAAGCGTGGCGGGCTGCTGCTGGCGCTACTTATTCTGCCGTTGTACATCCCGGTGCTGATTCTCGGCAGCGGGGCCTTGCAGGCGAGTCTGCAAGGGTTGCCGGTGGCCGGGCATCTGCTCTGGCTGGCCAGCCTCACCGCACTGACGGTAACCCTGACACCCTTCGCCATAGCCGCCGGCCTGACTATCAGCGTCAGCGAGTGATTGAACGTGCTACCGAGGATGGCCGCCGGCCCCTGACCTCGGAGAATGATGAGTG
Source organism: Pseudomonas argentinensis (assembly GCF_001839655.2). Taxonomy (NCBI): domain Bacteria; kingdom Pseudomonadati; phylum Pseudomonadota; class Gammaproteobacteria; order Pseudomonadales; family Pseudomonadaceae; genus Phytopseudomonas; species Phytopseudomonas argentinensis. The sequence goes on along the minus strand of NZ_CP056087.1, from coordinate 3,545,869 downwards.
ACCTGATGAACTGGACATGGTTTCACAAGCTGGGCTCGCCCAAATGGTTCTATGAAATCAGTGGCCGCTGGCTGCCCGGGCTGGCGATTGCCGCCGCGCTGTTGCTGCTCGTGGGCACGGTCTGGGGCCTGGCCTTCGCGCCGCCGGACTACCAGCAGGGCAACAGCTTCCGGATCATCTACATCCATGTACCGGCGGCGTTCCTGGCCCAGTCGATCTACGTGCTGCTGGCCGTGGCCGGCCTGGTCGGCCTGGTGTGGAAGATGAAGCTGGCCGATGTGGCCCTGCAGCAGGCGGCGCCCATTGGCGCCTGGATGACCGCCATCGCGCTGATCACCGGAGCCGTGTGGGGCAAGCCGACCTGGGGCACCTACTGGATCTGGGATGCGCGCCTGACCTCGATGCTGATCCTGCTGTTCCTGTATTTCGGCGTGATCGCCCTCGGCCAGGCGATCAGCAACCGCGACAGCGCCGCCAAGGCCACCGCGGTGCTGGCGGTGGTCGGGGTGATCAACATCCCGATCATCAAGTACTCGGTGCAGTGGTGGAACACCCTGCACCAGCCGGCCACCTTCAGCGTCATCGACAAGCCGGCGATGCCAGTGCAGATGTGGTTGCCGTTGCTGATCATGGTGCTGGGCTTCTACTGCTTCTTCGCCGCCGTGCTGCTGATGCGCATGCGCCTCGAAGTGCTACGCCGTGAGGCGCGCAGCAGTTGGGTGAAAACCGAGATTCGCGCGCTGGTGGAGGGCAAACGATGAGTTTCGCGTCATTCGCCGACTTTCTCGCCATGGGTAACCATGGCGCTTACGTGTGGTCGGCCTACGGTATCTGCCTGGTGGTGCTGGTGCTCAATGTGCTGCTGCCGCTGCAGGCCAGGCGCCGCTACCTGCAGGATGAGGCGCGCCGTATGCGCCGGGAGGAGTCACGTTGAACGCCGTCCGCAAGAAGCGCCTGTTTATCGTGCTGGCCATCGTTGCCGGCGTTGGTATCGCCGTGGCGCTGGCCCTGAGCGCCCTGCAGCAGAACATCAACCTGTTCTACACACCGACGCAGATCGCCAACGGTGAAGCGCCGGTCGCTACCCGCATCCGTGCCGGCGGCCTGGTGGAAGAGGGCTCGGTGAAGCGCTCCAGCGATTCCCTGCAGACCGACTTCGTGGTCACCGATGGTGCGGCGCAGGTGACCATTCGCTTCCACGGCATCCTGCCGGACCTGTTTCGCGAGGGGCAGGGCATAGTCGCCATGGGCAAGGTCGACGACGCCGGCCTGCTGCTCGCCGACGAAGTGCTGGCCAAGCACGACGAGAACTACATGCCGCCCGAGGTCAAGCAGGCCCTGGAGCAGAGCGGCATGAACAGGCACTACGAGAAAACCGGGGAGGCCCCACGATGATTCCCGAACTCGGCCATCTGGCGATGATCCTGGCGCTGTGCCTGGCCCTGGTGCAGTCCACGCTGCCGTTGATCGGTGCCTGGCGCGGCGACCGCCAGTGGATGAGCCTGGCGCAACCGGCGGCCTGGGGGCAGTTCGCTTTTCTGGCCTTCGCCTTCGCCTGTCTCACCTACGCCTTCATGATCGACGACTTCTCCGTGGCCTATGTGGCGCAGAATTCCAACACGGCGCTGCCTTGGTACTACAAGTTCAGCGCGGTATGGGGCGCCCACGAAGGCTCGCTGCTGCTCTGGGCCTTGATTCTCGGCGGTTGGACATTTGCCGTGGCGATCTTCTCGCGGCAGCTGCCCGAGGAAATGCTGGCCCGCGTGCTGGGGGTGATGGGCATCATCAGCGTCGGCTTCCTGCTGTTTCTGATCGTCACCTCCAACCCCTTCACCCGCCTGCTGCCAAACGTGCCGGCCGACGGCCGCGACCTCAATCCGCTGCTGCAGGACTTCGGCCTGATCATCCACCCGCCGATGCTGTACATGGGCTATGTGGGCTTTTCGGTGGCCTTCGCCTTTGCCATCGCCGCGCTGCTCGGCGGCAAGCTGGACGCCGCCTGGGCACGCTGGTCGCGGCCCTGGACCATCGTCGCCTGGGCCTTTCTCGGCATCGGTATCGCCCTGGGTTCCTGGTGGGCGTATTACGAGCTGGGCTGGGGCGGCTGGTGGTTCTGGGATCCGGTGGAGAACGCCTCGTTCATGCCCTGGCTGGTCGGCACTGCGCTGATCCACTCCCTGGCGGTGACCGAGAAACGCGGCGTGTTCAAGAGCTGGACGGTGCTGCTGGCCATCGCCGCCTTCTCCCTGAGCCTGCTGGGTACCTTCCTGGTGCGCTCCGGCGTGCTCACCTCGGTACACGCGTTCGCCAGCGACCCGGAGCGCGGGGTGTTCATTCTGGCTTTCCTGCTGCTGGTGGTCGGCGGCTCGCTGACCCTGTTCGCCCTGCGTGCGCCGGTGGTGCGCAGCCAGGTCGGCTTCGGCCTGTGGTCGCGGGAAACCCTGCTGCTGGCCAACAACCTGATCCTGGTGGTGGCTGCTTCGATGATCCTGCTCGGCACCCTCTATCCGCTGGTGCTCGATGCCCTTAGCGGTGCCAAGCTGTCGGTCGGCCCGCCATACTTCAATGCGCTGTTCGTGCCGTTGATGGGGCTGTTGATGGCCGTGCTGGCGGTCGGCGTGCTGGTGCGCTGGAAGGACACGCCGTTGCGCTGGCTGCTGGGCATGCTCACCCCGGTGTTGGTCGCCAGCGTGATATTGGCATTGCTGGCCAGCTTGGCATGGGGCGATTTCCACTGGGCGGTGCTCGGCGTCTGCCTGCTGGCCGCGTGGGTGGTTCTGGCCGGGCTGCGCGACATCCAGGACAAGACCCGCCACAAGGGCGTTTTCAAAGGCATGGCCAGCCTGGGCCGCAGCTACTGGGGCATGCAGTTGGCGCACCTGGGCCTGGCGGTCTGCGCACTGGGGGTGATCCTCACCAGCCTTGGCAGCTTCGAACGCGATATGCGCATGGCACCGGGCGAGGCGGTGGAGCTGGGTGGCTACCGCTTCGTGTTCGAGGGCGCAGCGCACCATGAAGGACCGAACTTCATTTCCGACCGTGGCACGGTGCGCATCTTCGACGGCGAGCGACAGATTGCCGTGCTGCACCCGGAGAAACGCCTGTATACCGTGCAGCAATCGGTGATGACCGAGGCGGGCATCGACGCCGGCCTGACCCGGGACCTGTTCGTCGCCCTCGGCGAGCCGCTGGGGCAGGGCGCCTGGGCGGTGCGTATCCATATCAAACCCTTCGTTCGCTGGATCTGGCTGGGCGCCCTGATGATGGGCTTCGGCGGCTTTCTCGCCGCTGCCGACAAGCGCTACCGGATGAAAGTCAAAACCCGCGTGCGTGACGCGCTGGGCCTGCAGGAGGCACGGGCATGAGACGGCTGATCTTGTTGCTACCGCTGGTGATCTTTCTCGGCGTGGCGGTGTTCCTCTACCGCGGGCTGTTTCTCGACCCGTCCGAACTGCCATCGGCGCTCATCGACAAGCCCTTCCCGGCGTTCTCGCTGCCGGCGGTGGCGGGCGATGGGCTGATCACCCAGCAGAACCTGCTGGGCAAGCCGTCGCTGGTCAACGTCTGGGCCACCTGGTGCGTGGCCTGCAAGGTCGAGCACCCGGTGCTCAACAAGCTGGCGGCCATGGGCGTGACCATCCATGGCGTCAACTACAAGGACGACAACGGGGCCGCGCAGAAATGGCTGAGCGAATTTCACGACCCGTACCAGCTCAATATCAGCGATGCCAAGGGCACCCTGGGCCTGGACCTTGGCGTGTACGGCGCCCCGGAGACCTTCTTCGTCGACGCCAAGGGCGTCATCCGCCACAAGTTCGTCGGGGTGATCGACGAGGCGATCTGGCGCGAGAAGCTGGCGCCGCTGTACCAGCAGATGGTCGACGAGGCAGGGCAATGATGCGCCTGCTGACCGGCCTGGTTCTCCTGCTGGCGCTGGGTGGCGTCGCCCAGGCGGCCATCGACACCTACGAGTTCGCCAGCGAAGCCGAGCGCGCCCGCTACCGCCAGCTCACCGAAGAGCTGCGTTGCCCGAAATGCCAGAACCAGAATATCGCCGACTCCGACGCGCCGATCGCCATGGACCTGCGCGCCGAGATCTACCGCATGCTCGAGGCGGGCCAGAGCAATGCGCAGATCATCGACTACCTGGTCGCCCGCTATGGCGACTTCGTGCTCTACAAGCCGCCGGTCAGCGGCCGCACGCTGCTCCTCTGGTATGGCCCGGCAGCGCTTCTGGCCGGTGGCTTCGTGTTGCTGGGGGTGATCGTGCTGTGCCGTCGCCAGGTTGGCGGTGAGGCCTCCACGGGCCTGTCGAGCGATGAACAGCAACGTCTGGCGCAACTGCTCGAGCAGGCGCCTGAGGATAAGAAAGCCCCATGATCGAATTCTGGTTGTCCGCCGGCCTGCTGTGTCTGCTCGCCGTGAGTTTTCTGCTCATCCCCCTGCTGCGCGGGCGCAAGGTGCAGGCCGAGGAGGATCGCACTGCGCTGAACGTCACCCTCTATCAGGAGCGCCTGGGCGAGCTGGAGCAACAGCACCAGGCCGGTACGCTCGATGCCGCGCAGCTGCAGGCTGCCCGTGACGAAGCCGCCCGCGAGTTGTTGGCCGATACCGACGGCAGCGAAGCCCGGCAGGGCCGCCGCCTGGGGCGCGCCGTGCCGCTGCTGGCCGTGGTGCTGATACCTGTCTTGGCCGTGCTGCTTTACCAGCAGTGGGGCGCCATCGACCAGGTCGAGCAGGCCCGCACCTTCGCAGGTGAACCACACAGCATCGAAGAGATGACCACGCGCCTGGAACAGGCCGTGCAGAACAACCCGAAGTCCGCCGAGGGTTGGTACTTCCTCGGCCGCAGCTATATGGCCCAGCAGCGCGCCGCCGATGCTGCTCGCGCCTTCGGGCAGGCGGTCAAGGTGGCAGGGCGTGAGCCGGAGCTGCTCGGGCAGTGGGCACAGGCGCTGTACTTTGCTGCTGACAAACAGTGGAGCCCGCAGCTGGATGCCCTGACCAGCGAAGCCTTGAAAGCGGACCCGGAGGAGGTGACCAGCCTGGGCCTGCTGGGTATCGCTGCCTATGAGGAGCAACGTTTCGCCGATGCCATCGGCTACTGGCAGCGCCTGGTGGCCGTGCTACCCGAGGGCGATCCCTCGCGCCAGGCGATTGTCGGCGGTATCGAGCGCGCCCGCCAGGAGCTGGGCGCCCAGGGCGGTGATGTCGGCGCTGCACAGCCGCAAGCGCCTGGCCTGCAGGTGCGGGTCGAGCTGGCGCCGGCGCTGCGCGACAAGGTGCGGCCCGGTGATACGGTGTTCGTCTTTGCCCGCGCCGCTTCCGGGCCGCCGATGCCGTTGGCGGCCAAGCGCCTCACCGTGGCCGAGCTGCCAGCCCAGGTCAGCCTGGCCGACAGCGATGCGATGATGCCGCAGCTGAAACTTTCCGCGTTCGATCAGGTTCAACTGGTAGCACGCATTTCGCGCGCCGGCGATGCAAAGAGCGGCGAGTGGATCGGCCAGGGGCAACCGCTGGCCAGCAGCACCCAGGACGTGCAACGCCTTGTCATCGATAGCCCTGACGGCACACCACCATGAACAGACTGATTTCCGCTGCCGTGGCAGCCACCTTGTTGAGCCTTGCCGGCTGTACCTTGCATAGCCCGGCGCCTGGCAAGCCCGATGGCGGCCCTTCGGCCCCCGCCGGCTCGCCGCCGGTGAGCAAGTCCCATCCACGCTTCGCGCCGCCACCGGGCGTCTCCAGCCATTGGAACGGTACGCTGGGCGTCTACCAGATCGACTCCGAGCGCAACACCTACTACCGCGAGCGCACCTTCTATCGCTGGCAAGGCGGCTGGAGCTGGGCCGGCACCCTGCAAGGCCCCTGGGAGCCGGTAGACAGCAGCGGCGTGCCGCCGGCGCTGTACCGCCATCACGCGCAGTAGCCATCGCTGCCAAGCACGCTTCATTCGCACCGATATTCAAGCCGCCCTGGAGACCCTGTCCCGGGGCGGTTTGCTTTCTGATGCCCATTCCAGGCGCTTCTAGGCAGTCCACCTTCCAACGTGTCTGTCGCCTTGCGATTATCGAACCGCAGTTCGATAATCGCGCATACCCTCTGGACAGGTGACAGTGCCATGCCCGAATCCCGTTCCGCGCCCAGTTCGATGGCGCCGCCGATCATCGCGTCGCCGGCCAAGCGCATCGAGGCCTTTGCCGGCGACCCCAATTTCATGACCTCCCTGGCCCGCGGGCTGGCAGTCATCCACGCCTTCCAGGAGCGCAAGCGCCAGCTGACCATCGCCCAGATCAGCCACCGCACCGAAATTCCCCGTGCGGCGGTGCGTCGTTGCCTGCATACCCTGATGAAGCTCGGTTACGTGACCACGGACGGGCGGGTCTACTCGCTGCTGCCCAAGGTGCTGACCCTGGGCCATGCGTACCTGTCGTCCACACCCATGGCCGTTACCGCGCAGCCGATTCTCGACCGCCTCAGCGAGCAGCTGCACGAGGCCTGTTCGATGGCGACGCTGGAAGGCGACGAAATTCTCTATATCGCCCGCTCGGCGACGCCCCAGCGCCTGATCTCCGTCGACCTGAGCGTGGGCAGCCGGCTGCCGGCGTATTGCACCTCGATGGGCCGTATCCTGCTGGCGGCGCTGGATGACGCGGCGCTGGACGACTACCTGAGCCATGCGGATCTGCAGGTAAAAACCAGCCGCACCCTGCACACGCCTGAAGACCTGCGTGCCAATATCGAGGAAATCCGCCGCCAGGGCTGGGTGATCATCGACCAGGAGCTGGAGGTCAGCCTGCGCTCCATCGCCGTGCCGCTCAAGGATTCCGCCGGCCAGGTGCTGGCGGCGCTCAACGTCGGCACCCATGTGGGCCGCGTGTCTCGCCAGGAGCTGGAGAGCCGCTTCCTGCCGATTCTGCTGGAGGCCAGCCACGAACTGAGTACGCGCCTGTTTCAGTAGCCCCGAGGCCGAAGCCTGGGTTGAGCGAAGCGATACCCAGGAATAACCGGTCGCACGAGCCGCGCCCTACCCACCCCGCGGTGCGTTCATTCAACAAGCTGATGATGGCTGGGAGGCGCCTGCGCCTTCGCTACACTCGGGCTGTCTTTCATTGGCCAGCAGGGCAGGTTGGGTATGAGCAATCGCATGATGATCACGGGGGCCGGGTCCGGCCTGGGGCGCGAGCTCGCGCTGCGCTGGGCGCGCGAGGGCTGGCACCTGGCGTTGTCGGACGTCAACGACGCCGGGCTGGCCGAGACCCTGCGCCTGGTGCGCGAGGCGGGCGGCGACGGCTTCACCCTGCGTTGCGACGTGCGTGACTACAGCCAGCTGACCGCCCTGGCCCAGGCCTGCGAAGAGAAATTCGGCGGTATCGACATCATCATCAACAACGCCGGCGTTGCCTCGGGCGGCTTCTTTGCCGAATTGTCACTCGAGGACTGGGACTGGCAGCTGTCGATCAACCTGATGGGCGTGGTCAAGGGCTGCAAGGCGTTCCTGCCGCTGCTCGAGCGCAGCCACGGGCGTATCGTCAATATCGCCTCCATGGCGGCGCTGATGCAGGGCCCGGGCATGAGCAACTATAACGTCGCCAAGGCCGGCGTGGTGGCGCTCTCGGAAAGCCTGCTGGCCGAGCTCAAGCCCCTGCAGGTCGGCGTGCACGTGGTGTGCCCATCATTCTTCCAGACCAACCTGCTCGATTCGTTCCGCGGCCCGACGCCCGCCATGAAGGCCCAGGTCGGCAAGTTGCTGGAAAGCTCGCCGATCAACGCCGAGTTCATCGCCGACTATATCTTCCAGGCAGTGGCTGCCGGCGAGTTCATGATTCTGCCCCACGAGCAGGGCCGCCAGGCCTGGGCGCTGAAGCAGAAGAACCCGCAGCTGCTGTATGACGAGATGACCCTGATGTGCGAGAAGATGCGCGCCAAGGCTTCCGGGCAACGCGAAGCGAAGGCGCCTTGAGCCTGCTTACGAGCTTTGGATTTCTGGGGAGCTTGGATCCTGTGAATCGACCGGCAGAAGCGGCCGTTCCCTATGTAGGGTGGACAACGCTCTTTTTGTCCACCATGCGATCGCAGGGCGGTGGACGGGACAAGCGTCGTCCACCCTACGCCTGATCCATGTGGGAGCGCCTTACGGCCGCTTGCGCCACGTTGTGGTCATTACGGGTGCAATTACGGCGAATGATCGCGAGCAAGTTCTCAGGCCAGTGCATAGGGGCAGCCCGCGGTCGCGCTTGCCCTAATCGCAGCGCACGAGTAGGGTTGCCGCCTCGGCTAAACCTGGCCACCTGATCAGGAACTCCTGTGAAACCCGTCTCCCGCGCTTTACTGCTGCTGGCCCTGGTGGCCGCAGCGGTGAACCTGCGACCCGGCATTACCTCGCTGGCGCCGCTTATCGAACGCATCGCTCAGGAACTGTCCCTGAGTCGTGGCTTTATCAGCCTTACTACCGCGCTGCCGGTGTTGTGCATGGGCCTGCTGGCGCCCCTCGCGCCCCGGCTGGCGGTGCGCCTTGGCCTGGAACGCACCATTACCCTGTGCCTGGGCGCCATCGCCCTGGCGCTGACGCTGCGTCTGGTGGGCCACGCCAGCGCGATACTGGTCGGCAGCGCGGTGCTGCTGGGGGCCGCCATCGCCATTGCCGGGCCCTTGCTGTCGGGCTTCATCAAGCGCCATTTCGCTGGTCGCATGGGCCAGGTGCTGGCCTGGTATTCGCTGAGCATGGCCGTGGGTGGTGCCATCGGCGTGGTGCTGACCATGCCGGTCACCCAGCTGTTCGGCGACGACTGGAGCTATGGCTTGGCCATCTGGGCAGTGCCGGCGCTGCTGGCGGTGGTCATCTGGTGCCTTCTGCCCAAGCAGCACGCCGAGCCCCTGAGCCAGGAAGACGCGTCCGCCGGGCTGCCCTGGCGCGAGGGCCGGGCCTGGTTGATCAGTGGCTACTTCGCCCTGCAGGCCGGCCTGTTCTACGCCGTGGCGACCTGGACGGTGGCGCGCTACCAGGAGGCGGGGCTGTCGGCGATGCACAGCAACACGCTGTTCAGCCTGGCCATGCTGATGGGCTTGCCGAGCTCCTTCCTGTTGCCGTTGCTGGTGCAGCGTTTCAACCACTACCTGTTGATGGTCGCCTGCGGCAGCCTGACCCTGGTCAGCCTGAGCATGATCACCTTCGTGCCCACCTTCACCCCGGAGTTCTGGGCGTTGACCCTGGGCTTCGGCATGAGCGGCTCCTTTGCCTTGTCGCTGCTGCTGCCCATCTATGAAGCCGGCTCGCCGCTGGCGGTCAGTCGCTGGACGGCGATGATGCTCGGCTCAGGCTACAGCGTGGCGTGCCTGAGCCCGGTGCTCAGTGGCCTGGCGCGCGATATGTCGGGCACCTACCAGGTGCCGTTCCTGGTACTGACGGGCATGGCCGTGGTGATGGTGCTGCTGGCCTGGTCGATGCGCAAGGGCCCGCGCCGCACCACGACCTGATCCGTCGTAGCCCGGGTAGCGCGCAGCGAAGCCCGGGAGCATCGCACAGCCGATTGAATGATCCCCATCACTGTCCTGACTGACCGTTCTGAGCGCAGCATTCCCCTGCATCGCGGGCTGTGATAGAAGGCTGCCAGTTTTTAGCGGAGTGCCCCCGTGGAATCGGAATCCATCGTCTACGGCAACATTCGTGACTGGCCGTCGGACAGCCCGGCGGAGAGCCGCCTGCGGCGCCTGCTCAACAAGCAGGTGCTCGACGCATTGCCGTGCGGCGACGCCTGGCCGTTTCTGGGGCGCGAGATGTTTTCGTGCTGCCAGCAACCGGGAAGCGGCCTGTACCAGACCCAGGTGATTCACTTCGGCGCCAGTTACCAGACCATCGAATACGAATGGAAGCTGTGGGTCGCCGAGTTCGAAGCGCTGCTCAAGCGCCTCTACTGGGCCAGTGCCGTGGTGCACCTGGAGACCGAACTGAACGGTACCCACACCTTCCGCTGGGAAGCGGAGTCGGAGAACGGCCTGCACAGCCCCCAAGACGGCGCGCTGCGTGTGCGTTGTGCCTGGGAGCGGGAAGGGGGATTGCGTGGATAACGCGTTGACCAAACCATTCGCCGCGAGTACCCCACCAGCTGCGTAGGGCGGACCGAAACGCCGGCCGTGCGTAGCTGCGTAGCACGGACCGGGACGCCGGCCGCGCGTAGCTGCGTAGGGCGGACTCAGGCGCGAAGCGAACAGTCCGCCTTTTGGAGGCAGCGACTTTCCTACAGAAGCATGCTGCCAGCCTCTCACGGCGTACTGCCTTCGGCGAGTAGGCCCTACAGTAGGTATAAATGACGCGCAATCAATGACAAGCCATGGCTACTAGCCGTCATCCTCCTCTAGCCACTCCTTCGGCACGTCACGCTTGAGCGCCAGCTGGCACTGCTGGCTTTCCGGGTCGAACACGATTACCGCTTCGCCCTTGTCGAGCGCCCGGCGCACCCGTGTCACCCGGGTTTCCAGCGGTGTTTCGTCGCCATTGTCGGTGCCGTCGCGGGTGACGAAGTCCTCGATCAGGCGGGTGAGGGTATCTGCCTCGAGCAGACTGGCGGGGATTAGCACGGTTTTCTCCTGAGGCGCTGGCGGCCTCTGACCATCGGTTGCATGGACTTGCTTGGACGGCGCCCGCGGGGATTTGATCACCTTTCGTGCCTCGCGCCTGCCGGTACCGAGCGTCAATCAGCGCGTTTGCCAACAATGCTGCACAGTCAACGACTTACCTTCACCTGCCGGAATCAGTGGCAATGGATTCAAGACGCCATACACATTTTCAGAGCTGGTGATTTTTTAGGCTGTTCAAAAGCTGATCAGCGTGCTACAACCTTCCCATCGAGTGACATAGCCGCTTGAAAACGAAGGGAAAAGTATGACCAAGTCGGAGTTGATCGAAAGAATCGTCACCCACCAAGGGCAGCTTTCAAACAAAGATGTCGAGCTGGCCATCAAGACCATGCTGGAACAGATGTCCCAGGCGCTGGCGACCGGCGATCGCATCGAGATCCGTGGCTTCGGCAGTTTCTCCCTTCATTACCGCGCCCCGCGTGTCGGTCGTAACCCCAAGACAGGGCAGTCGGTGCGCCTGGATGGCAAGTTCGTTCCGCACTTCAAACCGGGCAAGGAGTTGCGTGACCGGGTGAACGACGAGGACGAATAAGCTCTGCATCTTGGCAGAATCCACCACCCGCAAGCGTGCTGCCATGTGCCCCCTCTGTGATTTCTGCACCCTTAGATTTGCCTGCAACGGGCGACGTCACCGATTGATGTCCTTCCCATAGCTGATAGTCCCCGTAACACTGGGTTGCCCGCAGCGCTGATCGCTGGGGCGGGGTTTTAGCATCCGGCCATCAGCCGCGAGCCATACAAGCTGCAATACAGGATATGTCGCAGCACTTTCATCCAGTCGCTGCCTATCGCATCATTGCCCGCTCGAGAATTCATCTGCCAGACGTTAAGGGATTAACCGATGGAGTACCCCCGCATCACCCATCATGGCGCCCAGGACGGTGTGACCGGCTCCTGCCATCAGTTGCATATGACGCAGCACAGCAGCGTGCTGATCGACTGCGGGCTTTTCCAGGGCGCCGATGCCTCGCCGCTCGGTGCGCGGGCCGACCACCAACTTATCGAATTTCCCCCGACGGTATCCGCGCCCTGATCGTTACCCACGTACACGCCGACCATGTGGGGCGCATTCCCTATCTGCTGGCCGCCGGCTTCAAGGGGCCGATCCTCTGCAGTGAGCCCTCGGCCAAGCTACTGCCCATCGTGCTGGAGGACGCCTTCAAGCTCACCTTCAGCCGTGACCAGAAGCAGGTAGAGCGCTACCTCAGGCAGGTGGAGGAGCGAATCATCGCGCTGCCTTACGATCACTGGTTCACCCTGCAGAGTGATGAGGGCCTGCAGGCCAAGGTGCGGCTGCAGCGCGCGGCCCATATGCTGGGCTCCGCCTATGTGGAAATCGATGTGCAGTACCGCCCAGGCGAAGCCAGCACGCGTATCGTGTTCTCCGGCGACCTCGGTGCCCCCGGCACGCCGATTCTCAAGCCCTGCGTACCACCACGCCGCGCCGACATCCTGGTGCTGGAAAGCACCTACGGCGACCGCCTGCACGAAGACCGCAGCACCCGCCGCCAGCGCCTGGAGCAGGTTATCGAACATGCCCTGGCCAAAAACGGCACCGTGCTGATCCCCGCCTTCAGTGTCGGCCGCACCCAGGAGCTGCTCTACGAGTTGGAAGACATCATCCACAGCAAAAAGCTGGACACCCCAGCCGCTCCAAAAGCCTCTGTAGGAGCGGGCCACGCCCGCGAAAATCTCGAATCCGCACCAAATGCCCCTGCCGAACCCGACTGGCCCCGCCTGCCCATCATCCTCGACTCACCCTTGGCCAGCCGCTTCACCCAGGCCTACCGCGAACTCAAAGACCACTGGAACGAAGAAGCCCAGGCCCGCGTGCAGGCCGGCAGAAGGCCGCTGGCGTTCGAGCAACTGATCACCGTCGACAGCCACGCTGCCCACCAGAAGATTCTCAATCACCTGGTCAGCAGCGCCCGTCCCGCCATCGTTATCGCCGGCAACGGCATGTGTTCCAGCGGCCGCATCGTCAATTACCTCAAGGCCATGCTCGGCGACCCTCGGCACGACGTGCTGTTCGTCGGCTATCAGGCCAGAGGCACGCCCGGCCATGCCATCCAGCGCTTCGGGCCGCGCAACGGCTACGTAGAGTTCGATGGCCAGCGCTACGAGATCCGCGCAGCCGTGCACAGCATTGGCGGGTACTCGGCCCATGCTGATCAGGCAGGGTTGGTTGGGTTCGTGACTGGGATGGAGCAGTGGCCGGGGGAGATTCGGTTGGTGCATGGGGAGGAGGGCGCCAAAGGCTCATTGCGGGAAGCGCTGTTACGTCAATATGCCAAAGCTGGCTTGGCCGCCACTATCACCGGCGCAGCTCATAGCAAGCGATAGGTAACGCATAGGCAAGAAACACTACGCTGGGCGATCTATTTGAAGATGCTTATTAACTAAACAGGAGAGCCAATGACAGATGTAAAGTCCGCGCAAACAAGCGATTTTCTTTCCAAGCCGCTTCTAGAGCGCGTGCTGGCCCACTGGGGTGCAATTGCCTGGTTGCTCAGTTTGCTTGGCCTAATTGTGGGGGGCGCGAGCTTGTTTTGTTACACCCATGCCATTGGCCGAACCGATCTCTTCCAGGCCGCTGCAGGGGATCAAGCCTTGCTTCTCGTGTGGCTGGTTTTCGTCGGGCTTATGAGCATCGCCTTTATTTTGATCATGGCAACTTCAGCTGTGCTATTCGGTCTTGCCGTTTCCATGCTCAATCGCCGCCCGTGCTTACAGCGTCAAGCGGTCAGCACACTTTTCTTCATCGTCTCGGCTGGGTATGCCTGTTTCGGCAGCTTGATCCTCTGGGCTCCTGAATGGGGGGTTAAAGTCATATTTCTTCTGGTGTGCTTGGTCACCGCTCTGGCAACAGTGGTTGTTTATTTATTCAATCGCAAGCTGCGTGTTCCGGTTAATTATTGTGCTAAGAGGCCGAAAAAAGGCAAGGCAGCCTCTCCATGGACTTTGCTCTTCTTCCTGTTTTTGGCGTTGCTGGGCACCGTGGTGAGCGGTGTGTTTCCCACACAAATGGTTCTGATGGCCTATCGAGGAGAAGACACCCCCGAGGGTGTAGGGCGGCTGATGCTGATCGCGGTGTTTTCGATGATCATTGCGCTGGTGCCTGTATGGGCTTTCTACAAGACGCGTGGCGCACTGGTGCGTCGCTGGCGGCTGTGCCTGGCCGGCTTTATTGGCGCGTTGCTGTTCTACATTGTGCTGTCGCCCGCCACGCTGGGCATCGTCACTTATGCCGCAGCCAATGTCATGGGCGTGCGCGACAGCCACGTGCAGGATTACCTGCTTACCGACAAGAACGTAATTGGCGAACTTGATACCAACGTCTGGTCGCTCCAGCCCAAGCAGCAAGGCGCTGCCCGGATCAAGGCATTCAAGCTGTTCGGTTTCGGCAGCATGTTACTGCTTTGCCCCGCAGAGCTGGCGAAGACAGAGCTCAAAAAATGGCCTGAACACTCTGGGCGGTGCCTGCTGACAAGCACGGGGCAGGCGCGACTACTGCCTCACTGAATCTATGGCTGAGCTGCCTGCTCGATATACCAGCTTTGGGGGTGGGCGGTGCGGCATAGGTGCTACCAACGTACAGCTTGTATGAGATTTTCGTCACAGAGATAGCAAACTTTCAGTGAAAAATGGATAGAATGCCGGGCCCGACAGACCTGCTTGGCATCCGCTGCTAACGCCATCAGGAGCTACTTCTCGGCGACGAATGCCTGATCATTCGTGCTAACGGGTGTCGAACGATGGTGAAGATCACAGCCTTTGCTCGCGCTCAGGCTCAAGAGGACTGTAGTGAAGGCAATGGTTTGCCTGATCCCGCGAAACGATGCTTGATTTCCCAAAAAAGCCAGCCCCACCGTACTACGCTCACTTGCTTGAGCTAGCACGCGCGCGTCTCCTTCTCCATGCACCCGCCGGCTGTCGGCCGCCATTCTTCGCTCACATGCCTGGGTGGTTATGCTGCAGCATCGCCTTGCGTGAGCGTCACCCCCCTGCAAGGGGCATATACGTTTTCAACCCTCACCTCCGTTATCGCATACATGTGGCCTTTACCGCTGTGAGCGTGCGTAGTATTTCCTTTCCACCGCTTTGAAACAGGATGATCGAGCCCATGTCGCAAGCTCCCAATATTCGCCAACAGAACGATGAAATCGATCTGGGCGAGCTCATACGCGCGCTTTGGGCACGCAAGCGGCTGATCGTTGGGGTGACGGCGGTTGTAACCGTGATCGCCGTCGCCTATGCATTGTTGGCAACCAAGTATTACAAGACCCAAAGCGTGGTGCGGCCCATTGCCATGAACGTGCTGGATGAGTTGAATGCTTCGGGGGTTTATACGCTGACCCCAGATGAAGCCTTGCAGCGTGTCGGCTCCGGTATCAGCTCCTATGAGTACCGCTTGGCTTTTTACCGCAAGCATCAGGATCTTTTCGGGCCGGACGCCATCAGCGACGATCAGACCTTGGAGCAGGGCTTGAACCAGATAAATGAAAGCTTCGCTATTCTCCGGCCAGACCCGAAGAAAAGTGACGGCGGCTTTCCATATGTGGGCCTGGCCTATACCTACCCTTGGGGCGTTAAAGGTGCAGATATAGTTAATGGCTTGATCGAGTATGTAATCGAGCAGGAGCGTATCGCTATTGCCAAGGATGTTGAAGTTATCATCCAAAACCGCCTCACCAAACTCGAACAAGCCATGGCCGCTGAGCGTGCAGCCTACCAGGCCGGCAAGCAGGCGAAAATCGCCGAGCTGGGCGAGGCTGATGACCTCAAGAAGGCGCAGCTGAATGACGAGCTCGCCGCACTCCGCAAACAGCTACGAACTCGCCGAGATGACCGTATCGCTCAGCTGAATGAAGCCATTCTGATTGCCAAATCGCTGGGTATCGAAAAACCAAGCACACCTTCTGCGTTGGGTGAAACGGCTCAGGCGCCAACCTCCGGCAATGTAATTCGTACCGAAGTTAATAATCAGCAGATTCCGCTGTATTTCATGGGTAGCGAAGCATTGGAAGCTGAGCGTAGCGCCTTGCAAAAACGCCGCTCGGATGACTTCACTGAGCCACGCATCGCGGAAATCCAGACCAAGCTGCGGCTGCTCGAACAAAACCGTGAGATTCAGCTGCTCAAAGAGCGCGAAGAGGAAGATTTATTTATTGGTGATTATGCCAAGTGGAACAAGGAAGCAACGGCGTTGAAGGCGTTGAACCTTGATTTGTCGAATCTGCAGTTAGTGAATGTCGATCAGCAGGCTGTCTACCCGAGGGCTGCGATCAAGCCTAAAAAGATTTTGATAGTCATCCTGGGTATTTTAGCGGGTTGGGTAATAGGTATATTTTTCGCTCTTGTTGCGATGGCGTCAAAACGGTGGAAAATTCAGTAGTATAGATGATTTATGCTAAGGCTTTCCAAGCGAGTAATTGTCGTATGAATTTTGGATTGTGTATGGCGAGCTAGAGGCGACTCAGCAACTGACTACGAAACTGAATGACCAAAGTAAATAGCTAAAATTGGATTTAAATATCATGGCTCCCCATCAAGTCGTTGCGGAGTCATAGCTGATGGGGCATTTTTTGCACGAAGGTAGCACAATAACGCATTAGAGGCTTTGGTGGTGCGACAGCTTTGTCGGAACGGTTGCAGAAAAAACGGTTCTGGGATTTTGCTCCAATGCCTTGATTTAGTGGAAGGATTAGGAAAGACAATGCTAAAACTTGAAGATGTAAAGCTGGCGATAATCGGTCTTGGCTATGTTGGACTTCCGCTCGCTGTAGAGTTCGGCAAGGTGCGCTCTGTAGTGGGGTTCGATATCAATGCTTCGCGCATTCGCGCCCTTGAAACAGGGCATGATATGACTCTGGAAGTAAGTGACGAAGACCTCGCCAGTGCAGGGCAGCTAAGTTTTAAAACGGATATTTCTGATTTGGCTGAATGCAATGTTTTTATCGTTACTGTGCCAACGCCTATTGATGAACATCGGCAACCTGATCTGATGCCGCTAGTGAAGGCTTCGGAAACTATCGGGAAAGTTTTGAAGTGTGGCGATATCGTTATTTATGAGTCAACAGTATATCCAGGTGCAACAGAAGAGGACTGCGTACCGGTTCTAGAGAGAGCTTCTGGCTTAAAGTTCAATGTAGATTTCTTTGCCGGTTACAGCCCTGAACGTATAAATCCGGGAGACAAGGAGCATCGTGTCACTACTATCAAGAAAGTTACTTCCGGCTCTACTCCTGAAGTTGCCAATTTGGTGGATTCGCTCTATAAGCAAATTGTCATCGCTGGTACACACAAGACCAGCAGCATTAAGGTAGCTGAAGCTGCTAAAGTCATAGAGAACACCCAGCGCGACCTAAACATCGCATTGATCAATGAACTAGCCATCATCTTCAATAAGATGGGAATCGACACCGAAGCCGTTTTGCAGGCCGCTGGTACCAAATGGAATTTCCTGCCTTTTCGTCCGGGCTTGGTCGGTGGGCATTGTATTGGTGTCGATCCGTATTATCTCACGCACAAAGCGCAATCCATCGGCTATCACCCAGAGATCATTCTTGCCGGTCGCCGCTTGAATGATTGCATGGGGGCTTATGTGGTATCACAACTGATCAAGGCCATGCTCAAGCGCCGGATCCATGTCGATGGCGCTCGAGTATTGATTATGGGCCTGACCTTCAAGGAGAACTGCCCGGACCTGCGCAACACTAAGGTAGTTGATATCGCTCGTGAATTAGCGGAGTACAATATACAAGTCGATATCTATGATCCTTGGGTGAGCGTCGAAGAAGCGCAGCATGAGTACTGTATTACCCCGGTATTGGAACCAGGCGTTGGCTCTTATGATGGCGTCATTCTTGCCGTGGCGCATAGTCAATTTAAAATTTTAGGTGCTGCTAATATTCGGGCGTTTGGTAAGGCGAAGCATGTGCTTTATGATCTTAAATACCTACTGAGCGCTGAAGAGTCTGATCTCCGTTTGTGATCAATAATTAACGTGCTGAGGAAATGCCTTTCAATTCATCGATAAGTTTGAAGGGTAAACACACGCGCCTTATTTTGAGGGAAATCTATGACACCTTACGAATCCTTATTGGAAACACTACCCACCGCTCCTAAAACATGGTTAATCACGGGTGTGGCTGGCTTTATTGGCTCTAACTTATTAGAAACCTTGCTCCAACTCAATCAGAATGTGGTCGGTTTAGATAACTTTTCTACGGGTTACCAGCATAATCTTGATGAAGTCAAGCGGCTGGTCAGTCAAGAGCAGTGGCGGCGCTTTACGCTCATTGTTGGTGATATTCGAAATCTTGAAGAGTGTCATCAGGCCTGCCAAGGCGTGGACTATGTTTTGCACCAGGCTGCTCTGGGGTCGGTGCCGCGCTCCATCAAAGATCCTATCGCGACAAATAGTACTAACATCGATGGTTTTTTGAATATGCTAGTGGCGGCGCGGGATGCTCAGGTAGAAAGCTTTACTTATGCGGCAAGCAGTTCTACCTACGGTGATCACCCCGGTCTTCCCAAGGTTGAAGATGTAATTGGTAAACCACTGTCACCTTATGCCGTGACCAAATATGTAAACGAACTCTATGCCGATGTATTTGCTAAGTCTTATGGCTTTAACACGATTGGACTGCGTTATTTTAATGTTTTTGGTAAGCGTCAAGATCCAAATGGGGCCTATGCGGCGGTCATTCCGAAATGGGTGAGTGCAATGATTAAGGGCGAGAAAATAATAATAAATGGTGATGGTGAAACTAGCCGCGATTTCTGCTTCGTCGAGAATGCAGTCCAGGCTAATTTATTGGCTGCAACAGCTAACAATTCAGCAAAAAGACAGGTTTATAACGTCGCCGTAGGCGATCAAACAACACTCAATGACCTTTTTTCTCACCTGAAAGAATGCGTGAATCATAACGGCTTTAGCTATCATCTTGAGGCGGCTCACGGCGATTTCCGTCAAGGCGATGTCCGGCATTCTCTGGCGGATATAAGCAAGGCCAAGGGTTTGATTGGGTACGAGCCAGTATGGCCAATACGTCAAGGTCTGGAATCAGCTATAAGCTGGTATGTTGAGAAGATTCACTGAATATGCTGAAGCGTATTATAACGGTGTTTCTTGGAGACGGATTTTCCAAGGCCGTCAATATAGGGGTGTCGTTGTATCTGATCAGCTTTCTAGCTGTTGATCAATATGCTTATTTTACTGTGGTGTTTACCTCAATTATGGTGGGGTATCAGGTTGCCTGCGGTTTGATTGAGCGACTCTATATTGCCGATCACTCTAATTTCGTAGCTATTGCACGGCAAAGTCGGCTGCTGATCGCTTTGCCAGTCGGAAGTATATTATTTTTCTACACCGTTGCAATTCTAGAAAGCAAAGCTGGTTTACTATTCGTGGCAGGATATTTCGCGTTCATTTGTTTTCAGATGTTGAGAATAGTCGCCCAGAAAAATGAGGACTTTAAAAGATTTGTTATTCTGGATGTCTTGAAGAATATTATTTGGGCTGTTCTCACCGCTGCATTAGTTTTTCTAGGCATGCAGACGGCAGATTATTATCTGATGGCGCTGGTATTTTCAGCTTGGCTTGTTGTGCTATACGTGAGTTGCGTGGCTTGCGCTAATTCTAGAAATGACTTGGACGATAAGCCAGCGCATGGCGGGATCATAAGTTCGCTAAATTATTTGATTGTGAGGGGGGATCTTGTTCTCTATTCCATTTTAACCGGTTGCATGCCATATATTGCGCTTGTGCTTGCTAGCTTTTTTGGGACAGCTGAAATTGTTGCAACTTATGGTGTTGCGATGCGTTACCAAGCTTTATTTTCTATGGTGGTTTATGCCATAAATGTTGTATTGCTACCTAGAATGGCGAGCGGAA
The DNA here is from genome assembly GCF_001839655.2 of Pseudomonas argentinensis. Taxonomy (NCBI): domain Bacteria; kingdom Pseudomonadati; phylum Pseudomonadota; class Gammaproteobacteria; order Pseudomonadales; family Pseudomonadaceae; genus Phytopseudomonas; species Phytopseudomonas argentinensis. Next base: position 3,526,332 of record NZ_CP056087.1, on the reverse strand, counting down.
ATTCTAAAGAAATTAAGCGTGTAATTAGTATTTTTTATAAGAAAATCCCATATGCGCTGCTGGCTTCAATTCTTGCCATTGCTGCTGTATGGCTTGTGATGCCGCTTCTTGGTGCAGGGAAATATCCAGGGGGGCAGTTGGCTTTTGTATTATTTGCGGGATGTTCATTGTGCTCTTTGATTTCAGCCCCCGCCGCGACCTATTTGCTAGCGCTAAGGCAGTATAGGAGTATGTTGAAGAGTATCTGCCTAGGACTGCTAGCTATTGTTATCGCATTGCCAATTATGTTGGTTTTCAATGAGTTTTATGGAGTGGCGTTAGCTTGCGCTTTTGGCTATCTCTGCTCCGCGGCTGCGTTGATTCTCTATATGAAAAGAATAGCTCATGAAAATATTGATCATTAACTACTATTTCGAACCCTTTGTCGGAGCCCACGCCTATCGCTGGAGCCAGATTGCAAAGGTATGGGCCGCAGATGGTCATGAAGTGAAGGTGATCGCAGGGCGTGTCGATGATGCGCGTTGTGAGACAAGAGATGGTGTGACTATCGAGCGCATTGGTTTTGTGAGACGGCAGAACGCTATGCACCCTTCGAACGTGACATCGTCTGGGAGGCCGAGCGCTTTACGGTCAGCTACTATCTCCCTGCTTAAAAAGGTGAATCGCTTCTTCTTCTGGCCTGACGGTCTGTGGCACTGGCTACCGTTTCTATTGGCCTCACTCTTTAAGCACAGGCATGTCCAGTACGATCTGGTAGTTAGTTATTCTCCAACATTCTCTGCACATTTAGGAGGGCTGGCTTATAAAAAAATTAATAAAGCTAATAGCCGTTGGATTGCTGATTATGGTGACCCATTTTCTGTTTCTATTTCAATGCCGCCCAATAATTTAAAAATCTATAAGTTTTTAAATTTTTGCTTTGAGAAGAAGGTCATTGAGTCTGCTGACAAGGTTGTATTTACGAATGCGGAAACCTTAGGGGAGTATGTGGATTTTTTGGGTGCGGCATCATGCGCTAGAACTACTGTTATACCTCACGCAGTTAATGTAAGTGCTTTTTTTCAAGGTGAGAGAGCTGTTGTGCAGCAGCCTTTTAATCTTGTATATGTAGGTGCATTTCATCGAGGCATAAGAGAGCCATATTTTATGGTGGAATTTTTTAATGAACTTTGTAAGCGCCTGAATATTATTGTCAACGTCTATGGCGCTTTAAATGGTGTCCCTGCATCAAAGGTGAATGTGGGGTGTGTGAGGTATCATGGTTTAGTGTCTCGTGATCAGGCTGTTGAGTTGGTTAGAGGGGCAGATATTCTGATAAATATAGAGAATTCAAATTGTGTAATGACACCAAGTAAAGTCGTTGAGTATGTAGCTACTGGACTGCCAATAGTCAATTTTTATGAAAAAGATCGAACAGAGTTGTTATGTGATGAGCGCTTGAAGGGAAGGGTATTGCATATAAAAGAACTAGCGTCTGTAGACGCTGTTGGTGAGTTTATCCCTAAGGCTATTTTAGAGGGTGTTTCTCTAAATCAAGTCGAAAAAATTCTCTCCGCATATGCTTTAGATAATGTAGCCGATGAGTATCTAGGTGGTATTTGTGGTTGAATTTATTTTGTTTATGGTGGTTTTTTTTATTGGATGTATTATGTTCTTCCTGAACAAGGATTTACTATCGCCCGGGAAGATTCTTTTTGTTTTCACATTTCTTTTCTATCTTGGTGTATTTGTTGGTGATGTTTCCGATTTGACGGTTTTTGCCTATTTGTTTTTGATGGTCGCTTTATTGATAGTTGCATTTATAGACTCAGGGGTTGAGTGCGGCGCATATGTTAGTAAGCAGGATGTTCCTGTTGCCAAATATGCTGTGCTTTTATTGTTGCTGTTGCCAGCCCTTTTTTTAAAAATAAAAATGGTCATTGATGAGGGTGGTATTGTCGCATACATAATGACCCTTGCCTTTAGAGTGGTTGAGTTTGAGGGGCGTGGTTGGATTCTGGTTGTGTTTTCTTCTGTTCAAGTTTTTTATGTGTATTTGTGCTATGTGTTTATGCTTGACAGTCGAAAGGGTGCGCTAAAGATTTTTATCTTTCTACTTTCTACCGGTATTTTTCTTTTTGTCTGTTTTACTTCCGGCTCTCGCTCTTCTTTGTTGATGCCATTGGTTACAATATTGGTCATGAGGCATTATTTGCTTAGAAGGATAAATATGGTAACTGTTGTTGGGTGTTCATGCCTTTTTTTGTTTTTTATTGCTTTTTATGGCGCTTTTAGAAATGATTTCGGCGGCAGTGATTTTTCAGAATTTAGCTTGGCGAAATTAAATTATTCCCATTTTTACTATGGTACGAATCCCTTAGAGATATTGGCTGATAGTAATATAAATGACCCCTTGCTAGGGGCGACATATGCCACTCTCCTTACGAATTTTATCCCTCGAGCTATTTATCCAGGAAAGCCTGATACTGGCGGGTTGGTGTTCACAAAAATCTATACTGGTGATCAGTGGGGGGCATGTCCAATTTGGCGCCTGGCTCTTTTGTAGAGGGTGTTATGAATTTTGGATTGGTTCCAGGCTTTTTGTGGGGGGGGCTTTTAACTATAATTGTAATGATTAGCGCTGTTTGTTTGTTTAGAAGAGTTGTTGTGTATTGTTTTGATGGTAGTGCTGATTTTTACTTTAAGGGTGGGCTTTTTATATTGGCGTTCAACTATGTTTTGGTGGCGGCGCGATTTAGCTATTCGGAATTTACAAATGTCTTTTTTTCATTTGCTCTATTTGTTGTTGTTCCGCTTGTTGGTGCGTTTTTGTTTGTTCGGCTAAGGGTGCGTTTATGGTAATTGTTATTAATGCTTTCTCTGCCAAGGTTGGGGGTGGGAAGACATATCTTTATAATTTGCTGGAAAATCTTCCAGAAGAGCAGGCGCAGGTATATATTTTTGGCTATGACGATCTCGATCGGTTTCAGACAGAGAATGTGCGTCGTATTCGAACCCGTTTTCCAGTTTATAATCCGGTGCTGAGATTGTTCTGGGAGCGTTTCATTCTGCCTGTCTGGCTTTCAAAGCTGCAGGCGGACTTATTGTTCTGTCCGGGCGGTGTTGTGAACACTAGACCTCCGGCAGGTTGCCGAGTGGTAACCATGTTCAGGAACATGCTCCCATTTGATAAGCAGGCATTGGCAGGTGCAAAATCACTTAAACTTAAATTCAAAAACTACCTTTTGAAACGGCGCATGCTCGCGAGCATGGTGTCAGCAGATTTGGTCATTTTTATTTCAGATTATGCTCGGCGTATTATCGAGCAGTATATATCGGTCAAGCAGGCGGTCACCATTGCACATGGTATTGCCAATGATTTTTTTGTAGTGAATGATGTGTCAGAACGGCCTGCTCTTCCTTTTTCAGGCAAGTATATTTTGTATGTTTCCCGGTTCGAGTTTTACAAGCGTCACTTGCAACTGGTCAAAGCCTATACTCTGTTGAGTGATTCAATCCGCGATGAGTATAAATTATTGATTGTGGGTGGTGGCAAAGGGCCGGCCGCTACAGAAGTGCATGATTTTGTTGCGACACAGGGCCTGGATGAGTCGGTATTTTTACTCGGTGAATTCCCCTACTCATCATTGCCTGCGTTATATAAGCATGCCAGCTTGTTTACGTTCATGTCGGCTTGTGAGAATTGTCCCAATATTCTCTTAGAGGCGATGGGCGCCGGTGTGCCTATCGTATCGTCCGATTACGCACCGATGCCTGAGTTCGGAGGGGATGCGGTCAGGTATGTATCCCCGGATGACCCACAACAAATATCGCAGGTTCTATCGGGTACACTGACCGATCCTATGCTTCTAAACGCGCTTTCTAAAAGCGTGGCTGAACGGTCGCTGGACTACAAGTGGTCTCGCACGGCGATGCTTACTTGGCGTGCACTTTTCAAGGTCGCGAATACGTGAAGATACTGTTGGTTACTCAGTATTTTTGGCCAGAGACGTTCATCGTTAATGATCTGGCTAAGACTTTGGTCGCTCAGGGGCATGAGGTGCAGGTCTTTACCGGTAAACCTAACTATCCGGAGGGGCAGATATTTGCGGGGTACACGGCGCATGGCTGTGATAGGGAGTTGTATGCCAACCAAATACCAGTCTTTCGTGCACCATTACGACCCCGTGGGCGAGGTGCGATAGGACTGGTACTTAACTATCTGTCTTTTGTTATCAATGGCATTCGTTTTTTCCCCAAGGCCCTACAAACAGAAGGTACGCCATATGACGTAATCTTCGTTTTTGCGCCATCTCCGATTTTGTCCGCGCTGCCGGCCATACTGTTGAAGTGGAAGACAAAGGCACATCTGGCGGTGTGGGTGCAGGATTTGTGGCCGGAGAGTCTTAGGGCGACAGGCTTTGTCAAAAACCGTTTTGCATTATGGTGTGTTGGAGTGCTTGTAAGAGCGCTTTACGGGTGTAGTGATACCCTGCTCATTCAGTCACGTGCATTCAAGGCTTCGGTGATGCGTTATGCCAATGCAGAGAAAATTATCTACTACCCTAACTGTTATGTGCAAAGTGGATTTCAGACAACGGCAAAAACACAGGTTCCCGCAGAACTATTAGCTCTTATGGAGCAGAATTTTTGCCTGGTTTTTGCAGGTAATCTCGGCACTGCCCAGTCGCTTGAAACCTTAGTGGATGCCGCGACACGGTTAAAGCATCTACCTAAGTGCAAGCTCATTATTGTTGGGGCCGGTAGCATGTACGCATGGCTTGAAGCGCAGAAAGCGGCATTAGATCTGGATAATATGCACTTGGTCGGTCGTTTCCCTTCCGACGAAATGCCTCAGTTTTTCAGCCGCGCAGCTGGTCTGCTTGTCACATTGAGGAAAAGCGAGGTTTTCAGCCTAACTATACCGAGCAAGTTGCAGGCTTACCTTGCTGCAGGGCGCCCCATTATTGCAGCCTTGGACGGGGAGGGTGCGCGAATCGTCGAAGAGGCGGGAGCTGGATTTTGCTGTGCAGCGGAGGACGGTGTTGGACTAGCCCGTGCAATTGAGAAGTTATTTCATATGCCTGCTGTCGAGCGCACCCAATTGGGCGGCTTTGGACAAAGCTATTTTGCTGAGAACTTTGATATGAATAGCCAAGGCCGGCGTTTAATCGAGATCCTTGAAGGAAGGATCGCTCAAGACAGAGAGGTTGATAGGTGAGGGCTTTAGTCTTAGGCGTTACAGGCATGCTTGGAAGTGCAGTTTTCAAGCAGTTTTCATATGATGAAGCGTTCCAGACCTGGGGCACGTTGCGCAGTTCCGGAGGGCGACGTCATTTTTCTGAGCAACTTCATTCTCAGCTGATTAGCAATGTCGATGTTCTTGATCAAGATGCGTTGCTCAGTGTGCTGGCGCGTACCCGTCCCGATATCGTCATCAACTGTGTGGGTTTGATCAAGCAGCTGGCTGACGCCAACGATCCACTTTCGGCCTTGCCAATTAACGCGATGTTGCCGCATCGGTTAGCGAAGCTCTGTGGTTTGGCGGGCGCTCGGCTGATCCATGTTAGCACGGATTGTGTGTTCTCTGGCCGTAAGGGGATGTATACCGAGGCTGACCTGTCGGATGCGGAAGATCTCTATGGCAAGTCGAAGTTCATTGGCGAGCTGCATGAGGTGCCGCACGCGATTACGCTGCGTACGTCTATTATCGGCCATGAGCTGGGTACTAACTTTTCGTTGGTGGACTGGTTTCTTTCACAAAATGATCCGGTCAAGGGCTATGCAAAAGCCATATTCTCGGGCCTGCCCACTGTCGAACTGGCCCGGGTGATGAAAGATTATGTGATCCCGAATCCCGGGCTGCACGGTCTTTATCATGTGTCGGTCGAGCCGATCGACAAGTTGTCGCTGCTCAGACTGGTGGCCGAGGTTTACGGACACAAGATTCAGGTCATTCCAGACGAGCAGTTATGCATCGACCGCTCGTTGGATTCTTCCCGCTTCCGTCAGGCTGCGGGTTACCTACCCCGGCCTGGCCTGACTTGGTCAAGATGATGCTCGACCAGCGTTGATTACTTATATTTTTTGAGTGTGGTAACTGCTTATGTTCGATAACAAAGTCCTGATGATTACCGGCGGTACCGGCTCCTTCGGTAATACTGTGCTAAAACGCTTCCTCGATACAAATGTCAAGGAAATCCGGGTGTTCAGCCGGGATGAGAAGAAGCAAGAGGATATGCGAATTGCTCTCGCCAATGACAAGGTCAAATTTTATATTGGTGACGTGCGCGATTACGACAGCATCTCTCAGGCGATGGTCGGTGTTGACTATATCTTCCATGCAGCGGCTCTTAAGCAGGTGCCATCCTGCGAGTTCTACCCCATGGAAGCGGTACGTACCAATGTCATTGGCACGGAGAATGTGCTAAACGCGGCGATTGCCACTGGCGTCAAGCGCGTGGTGGTCCTCAGTACGGACAAGGCGGTGTACCCGATCAATGCTATGGGAATCTCCAAAGCTATGGCGGAGAAACTCATGGTCGCAAAGTCGCGGATGATTCCAGAATCCGGTCCGGTTATTTGTGCGACTCGCTACGGTAATGTGATGGCTTCGCGTGGCTCGGTGATCCCTCTGTTTATCAGCCAGCTCATGAGTGGCGAGCCGCTGACCGTCACCGATCCGAACATGACCCGTTTCTTGATGTCGCTTGAAGATTCCGTGGATTTGGTTCTGCATGCCTTCGAGCATGCCGAACAGGGCGACATCTTTGTGCAGAAGGCCCCTGCCTCGACGGTTGCGGATCTTGCGCAGGCGCTCAAAGAGCTGTTTTCCCGCGACAACTCGGTAAAGGTGATCGGCACTCGGCATGGCGAGAAGTTGTATGAATCGCTGATTTCTCGCGAGGAAATGGCCAAGGCTGAAGACATGGACCGTTATTACCGAATTCCTGCGGATAACCGCGACCTCAACTATAAGAAGTTTTTCGTCGAGGGCGAGCAACATATTTCCGAACTGGACGACTATACCTCGCACAATACCGAGCGTTTGAGCATTCAAGGTATCAAGGATGTACTGCTCAAACTGGACTACATTCAGGAGCAGCTCGATGCTTAAGGTGATGACACTGGTCGGCACCCGTCCGGAGCTGATCAAGATGAGCCGCGTGATCGCGGAGTTGGATAAGCAGGTTCAGCATGTGTTGGTGCATTCGGGGCAGAACTACGACTTCGAACTGAACCAGGTTTTTTTCGATGATCTGGAGATTCGCAAGCCGGATCATTTCCTCGGGGCTGCCGGAGATACGGCGGCGAAGACCATCGCCGAAGTGATCGCCAAGGCCGATGAGGTGTTCGAACTGGAAAAACCCGATGCGCTCTTGCTGTATGGCGACACCAACACCTGTCTGGCGGTGATAGCGGCCAAGCGCCGGAAGATCCCGGTCTTCCATATGGAGGCGGGTAATCGTTGTTTCGATCAGCGTGTGCCGGAGGAGTTGAACCGCAAGGTTCTCGACCATCTGAGCGATATCAATATGGTGCTGACCGAACATGCGCGCCGTTACCTGATCGCCGAGGGTATTCGCCCGGAAACCATCATCAAGACCGGTTCGCACATGGAGGAAGTGCTGGATTACTACATGTCGCGTATCCAGGCTTCGAATGTACTGCAGCGCGAAGGGCTGGAGGAGGGTAAATTCTTCATCGTCAGTACCCATCGGGAAGAGAACGTCGATACGCCCGAGAATCTTCGTGACCTACTGGAAACCCTGCGGGCGCTAGCTGAAACCTACCAGTACCCGATCATCGTCTCCACGCATCCCCGTACCCGTAAGCGCTTGGAGGCATTAGGCGAGTCGCTGGATCATCCGCTGATTCGCTTCGTTAAACCCTTTGGTCTGCTGGATTACATCAAGCTGCAGATGGCGGCCTTCTGTGTGCTTTCTGATAGCGGCACTATTACGGAAGAGGCTTCGTTGCTCAATCTGCCAGCCATTACCATTCGCAATGCCCACGAACGGCCTGAGGGTATGGACGAAGGCACGTTGATCATGAGTGGCTTGAGATCGGAACGTGTACTGGATGCAGTACGTGTAGTGACCAGTCAGCATGACCGGGCTCGTCGAGTGATGCCTTTGGTGAAGGATTATCAGGCTGGTCCTGTATCGAAACAGGTGGTCAGGGTGGTGCTTAGCTATACCGGCTATATTAATCGTACGGTCTGGTCGAAGGTCTGAGCGCTAAAAGAGGTGGAGGCATGCGAGTTTTATTGACCGGCGCTACTGGCTTTGTCGGAAGAGGGCTGTTGAAAAGGCTGTCAACTCAGGGTGGTCTGCAACTTCGTGCCGCGGTACGGCGGCAGGAGTCGGCGTTTCCTGAGTCGGTCACGGTCGTGCAGGTTGCGGATCTGAGGGGGGATACGGATTGGCGCCAGGCCTTGGAGGGTGTTGAGGCCGTTATTCATAGTGCCGCTCGTGTTCATGTCATGGACGATCAGGCCAAAGATCCTCTAGCCGAGTTTCGCGCGGTCAATGTTGCTGGCACTTTGAATCTGGCTCGTCAGGCGGTTAGTGCTGGAGTAAAGCGCTTCGTTTTTATCAGCTCGATCAAGGTCAATGGTGAGGGAACCGCATCTGGTAAGCCCTACACCGCCGATGATACCCCGATGCCCGTCGACCCTTATGGCATTTCCAAGTTGGAGGCTGAGCAGGGCTTGCAGGCACTCTCGCAAGAAACCGGGATGGAAGTGGTGATCATCAGGCCGGTGCTTGTTTACGGCCCCGGTGTGAAGGCCAATTTCCGCAGCATGATGAGCTGGTTGCGCAAGGGTATTCCGCTGCCGCTGGGCGCCACGGGAAACAAGCGCAGCCTGGTGGCCGTGGATAACCTGGTGGATCTGATTGCCACCTGTATCGATCACCCCGCGGCGGCCAACCAGACGTTCCTGGTCAGCGACGGTGAGGATCTATCCACGACGCAACTGTTGCAGCGCATGGGCAAGGCGCTTGGCCGGCCGGCACGGCTGTTGCCGGTTCCCGCCAGCCTGCTGCAAGCCGGCGCAGCAATGTTGGGTAAACGCGCTATTGCACAGCGGCTCTGCGGCTCCCTGCAGGTGGATATTGGCAAAACCCGTGAGCTATTGGGTTGGGCGCCGCCTGTTAGCGTCGATGATGCATTGCGCAAAACCGCCCGTGCGTTTGAAGCTGGCTGACCAGATACCTACCGTGATCGGTAGGGGTTAGAACCTGTTCACGATCTGCTGCGCGTCGGCGCTACTGCGTTAAAAACAAGCTCGGAATGCTCATTTACCACTTGTAAACTCCGCTTCCTCGCTTGTTTTTGCCTTGTATCGCTCTAGCTCGCTAGATCGTGAACAGGTTCTCAGGAGAAGTTACTTGTTGATCACCGTTTTGCTGGTCATTGCCAGCCTGTCGTGTTTGCTGACCTGGTTATTGAGGCGCTATGCACTGGCTAGCAGCCTTATGGATATCCCCAACGCACGTAGTTCTCACTCGGTACCCACGCCGCGCGGCGGCGGCGTAGCCATCGTGCTGTGCTTTATTTTCGCAGTGCTTGGCCTGGCCCTGCTTGACCAGGTAGACAGTTCCGTCGCGTTCGCCTTGTGTGGCGCGGGTGGGCTGGTGGCCGTGGTCGGCTTTCTTGACGATCATGGGCACATCGCCGCTCGCTGGCGTTTGCTCGGGCATTTTGCGGCTGCCGGCTGGGCGCTGTTCTGGCTGGATGGGCTGCCAGCGATCAGTCTGTTCGGCACCCTGGTCGATCTTGGTTGGTTTGGCCATCTGTTGGCTGCGATCTATCTGGTCTGGCTGCTCAATCTCTACAACTTCATGGATGGTATCGACGGTATCGCCAGCGTGGAGGCCATCTGCGTCTGTATCGGAGGCGCATTGCTTTATGCCTGGCTTGGAGATACCCAAGGCGCATTGGTTACCGTGCTGTCTCTGGCTGCTGCGGTGTTCGGCTTCCTGATCTGGAACTTTCCACCGGCGCGCATTTTCATGGGCGATGCCGGCAGTGGTTTCCTGGGGATCACGCTTGGCGTTCTTTCGCTGCAGGCTGCGGCGGCATCGCCGGAGCTGTTGTGGGCCTGGTTGATATTGCTCGGCGTTTTTATCGTCGATGCCACCTATACGCTATTGCGCCGGCTTCTGCGTGGTGATCGTGTTTACGAAGCGCACAGAAGCCATGCTTATCAATATGCCTCGCGCCATTACGGCCGCCACCTGCCTGTGACCTTGGCGGTAACCGCCATCAACCTGTTATGGCTGCTCCCTATCGCCCTGTGGGTCGGCTTTGGTGGCGTGGACGGTACTATCGGTTTGTTGATTGCTTATCTTCCGCTGGTTTTTTTGGCAGCCAGGTTCAAGGCCGGGGCACTGGAGTCAAAATGAAAAACACATTGCTGATACTGGGCGCTGGTGGCCATGGCAGGGCGGTTGCCGAAGCGGCGCTACTCTCCGGCCAGTGGCAGTCCGTCCGTTTTCTGGATGATAGATGGCCTGGCTTGAGCGAGCTTTATGGTATAGCGGTGGTCGGCAAACCGGATGACCTTGCTGCTCACGCCAGCTCCGGCAGTGCAGCGATTGCTGCGGTTGGCAACAATGCGCTGCGCGAACGATGGAGCCTGCTGATCGAGGCCGCCGGGCTGCCCCTGGCGACAGTCATTCATCCGCGGGCCTTTGTCAGCAACGATGCCGAGGTGGGTAATGGCGTTGCGGTAATGGCTATGGCGATGGTCGGTGTGGGCGCTGTGCTCGGTCATGGTGCTATCGTGAACGCCAATGCGACCGTTGATCACGACGCAGTGCTGGGTGACTTCGCTCACCTGGGTGTTGGCGTGCAACTCGCGGGAGGGGTAAAGGTAGGTGCCAGGGCCTGGCTGCAGGCCGGTTGCTGTGCTGGTTATCATGTTGTAGTCGAAGATGGTGCGCTGCATGCGCCCGGAACGGTTTTGCAGCGTTGAACCGCGCTGTCTATTTAAGCAATCAGGGCGATTTCGGAACTACTCGCGCTGCCAGGTTTTGCCTGGCCATGGCTTGCTCCAGGGATATGAGGTGTTGTTTTGTTGAGGTCTGCTGAGCTGCTGCGTACTCGTCTGGTACGGCTGCGCCGTCGCCAAAAACGTCTGATCCAGGTGGCCGTCGACGTGATGCTGGTATGGGCGGCATTGTGGCTGGCCTTTGTCGTTCGCCTGGGGGATTTCGAAGAGGTTTATCCGCTTGACGGCCACCTGTGGCTCTTTGTGTTGGCGCCCCTTATCTCCATTCCATTGTTTATTCGTTGTGGTATGTACCGCGCCGTCATGCGTTATTTTGGCACCGAGGCGCTTATCGCCATCGCCAAGGCGGTCTCTCTATCGGCATTGATTCTGGCATTGGCGATCTACTGGCATCAGGATGCGCGGGCGGTGATTCCCCGCTCCATGGTGTTCAATTACTGGTGGCTGAGCATCATGTTGATCGGCGGGCTGCGCCTGGCGATGCGCCAGTTCTTCATGGGGCACTGGTTCGCCGCTGATCAACCCTTCAAGTTCAGCAGCCGTGATGCATGTGCTCCGCCGGTGGCCATTTATGGCGCAGGCTCGGCGGGTAATCAGTTGGCCGCGGCCTTGCGGATGGGGCGTAGGAAGCGCCCGGTAGCTTTTATCGACGACGACCCCAACATCGCCAACCGCATTATCGCCGGGCTGCGCGTGTACTCGCCGCGTCATATCCAGCAAATGATCGATGATACGGGCGCTACCGAGATCCTGATGGCATTGCCATCGGCATCACGTACACGTCGCCGAGAGGTACTCGAAGCACTGGAACAATACCCCCTGCATGTGCGCACTGTGCCCGGCTTCATGGATCTGGCCAGTGGTCGGGTAAAGGTCGAGGATGTACAAGAGGTCGATATAGCAGACCTGCTGGGACGGGACACCGTGCCTCCGCAACGCGAGTTGTTCGAGCGGTGCATCCGTGGCCGGGTGGTAATGGTAACCGGGGCCGGCGGCTCGATCGGTTCCGAGTTGTGCCGACAGATACTTGGCTCCGGCCCGAAAACGCTGCTGTTGTTCGAGCACAGCGAGTTCAACCTCTACGCCATTCATGGCGAGCTGGAGCAGCGGATCCGTCGTGAGTCGCTGGCGGTGCGTCTGGTGCCGATCCTAGGCTCGGTACGTAACCAGCAGCGCCAGGTCGAACTGTTGCGTGCCTGGGATGTGAATACCGTTTACCACGCGGCCGCCTACAAGCATGTGCCCATGGTTGAGCACAATATCGCCGAAGGCGTATTGAACAATGTGTTGGGTTCGTTGCATACGGCCCAGGCCGCTTTGAAGGCTGGTGTCGAGCACTTCGTGTTGATCTCCACCGACAAGGCCGTGCGGCCTACCAATGTGATGGGCAGCACCAAGCGTTTGGCTGAGATGGTGCTGCAGGCTTTGAGCCGGGAGCCTGCGCCCGTGCTGTTCGGCGATAAGGAAGGTGTGCACCAGGTCAACAAGACCCGTTTCACCATGGTGCGTTTCGGCAATGTGCTCGGTTCTTCAGGCTCGGTGATTCCGCGGTTCTACGAGCAGATTCGCAAGGGTGGCCCGGTGACGGTTACCCACCCCAATATCACGCGTTACTTCATGACCATCCCCGAAGCCGCCCAACTGGTGATCCAGGCCGGTTCCATGGGGCAGGGTGGCGATGTGTTCGTGCTGGATATGGGCCAACCGGTGAAGATCGCCGAGCTGGCCGAGAAGATGATCCATCTCACGGGGCTCAGTATCGCCTCGGACGAAAATCCCAATGGTGATATCGCCATAGAGTTCACCGGTTTGCGTCCAGGTGAGAAACTCTATGAAGAGCTGCTGATCGGTGACAACGTGAGCCCCACCGAGCACCCGATGATCATGCGCGCCAACGAAGAGCACCTGCCCTGGGAGTCCTTCAAGGTGGTCGTCGAGAATCTGCTCAAAGCCGTCGAGCAGGACGACTACGACCGGGTGCGTCAACTGCTGCGCGAAACGGTCTGCGGTTATACCCCAGAGGGTGAGATCGTCGATTGGATGTACTTGCGGCGATCGGCAAGACAGCCCCTCGATTAGGGATTGTAGCAACGAGCCCAGGCGCAAGATTCATTTGCTAACCATGCAGTCTTACCGCCACATGGCGCTATGACAGTCTAAGAGCGCCAGTCTCGGCGCAATAAACACAAGGCCTCCTAGAGGCCTTGATGTTAATTTGCGGATTCGCCGCGAGTCGCGGCTCCCACGCAATTGTCGCTAGCCACCCGCCGCGTTGCGCCTTAGCCGTCTCTCTCCCGATTCCCCACCAAGCTATCCACCGTCGGCACCCGCGTATCCGGCTCCATCTGCGCATCATGTTCCAGCTGGTGGCTGAAGCGTTCCAGCGAGCCGTTTTCCGGCTGCGCATCGCTGGCGAATACCGGCGGGCTGAGCAGGTAGGCGCCGAGCAGGCGGGAGAGGGCCGCGAGGCTGTCGATATGGGTGCGTTCGTAGCCGTGGGTGGCGTCGCAGCCGAAGGCGATCAGCGCCGTGCGGATATCGTGGCCGGCGGTGACGGCGGACTGGGCGTCGCTGTGGTAGTAGCGGAACAGGTCGCGGCGCACCGGGATCTCGTTCTCGCTGGCCAGGCGCAGCAGTTGCCGCGACAGGTGATAGTCGTAGGGGCCGCCGGAGTCGTGCATGGCCACGCTGACCGTATGTTCGGTGGAGCGCTGGCCGGTGGCGACCGGGGCGATGTCGATACCCACGAATTCACTTACGTCCCAGGGCAGCGCGGCGGCCGCGCCGGAGCCGACTTCTTCGGTGATGGTGAACAGCGGGTGGCAGTCGATGGGCGGCTCCTGGCCGCTTTCCACCACCGCCTTGAGCGCGGCGAGCAGGGCGGCGACGCCGGCCTTGTCGTCCAGGTGGCGTGCGCTGATATGGCCACTTTCGGTGAACTCGGGCAGCGGATCGAAGGCCACGAAGTCGCCCACCGATACCCCCAGGCTTTCGCAGTCGGCGCGGCTGGCGATCAGGGCATCCAGGCGCAGTTCAACGTGATCCCAGGAGATCGGCAGCTGGTCCACTTCGGTGTTGAAGGCGTGCCCGGAGGCGAGCAGGGGCAGGACGCTGCCGCGGAATACGCCATGGTCGCTGAACACGCTGACCCGGCTGCCTTCGGCGAAGCGGCTGGACCAGCAGCCCACGGCGGTCAGGCACAGACGGCCGTTGTCCTTGATCTCGCGAACCATGGCACCGATGGTGTCCAGGTGCACGGACACAGCGCGGTCAGGGCTGTCGCGTCGCCCTTTGAGGGTGCCGCGAATGGTGCCGCGGCGGGTCATTTCGAAGGGGATACCGATTTCGCTCAGACGCTCGGCGACGTAGCGCACGATGGTGTCGGTAAAACCGGTGGGGCTGGGAATGGCGAGCATCTCCAGCAGGACTTTTTGCATGTACTCGACATCGGGTTCTGGAATTTGCGACATGGGCTCTCCATCTAGGACGGGGCGGGCCGCCGGGCGGCGTCTGTCTCTGGTGACTGCGTGACGCCTATCGACGGACGGACAAATTTGCGCTGTGTTACATCCTGACCTGCATTTGCCGCCAGGGTTTCAAGGCCTGACCGGCATTGGCGCTCTCGGTTGCCTCGGCCAGGTTGAAGCGTGACGGACTGCCCGCATGCGGCTGCAATCGGCTAGCGGGCCCATGCAGCAATGCGCCAGGACTGCTATCGATTCGCGCCGGGCGGTGCGCCTACGCGCATGGGTGCATGCCATCGCGTAGGCCCACGCCTGGTGGCAGATCGGTGGTCAGTCGCCGACCCCATGGCTCAGGGGGAACAGCAGGTCGATGAACCGCTCGGCGGTCGGCTGGGGCTCATGGTTGGCCAGCCCCGCGCGCTCGTTGGCTTCGATGAACACGTACTCGGGTTGATCCGCGGCGGGTACCAGCAGATCGAGGCCGACCACCGGGATGTCCAGCGCGCGAGCCGCCTTGACGGCTGCCTCGGCAAGCGTGGGGTGCAGAATGCCGGTGACGTCTTCGAGAATGCCGCCGGTGTGCAGGTTGGCGGTCTTGCGCACGGCCATGCGCTTGCCCTGGGGCAGCACGCTGTCATAGTCGTAACCGGCAGCGTGCAGGGTGCGCAGGGTTTCGGCGTCCTTGGGGATACGGCTCTCGCCGCCGGTGGCGGCCTGGCGGCGACGGCTCTGGGCATCGATCAGCTCGCCGATGGTATGGCGGCCGTCACCCAGCACTTCGGCGGGGCGGCGAATCGCGGCGGCGACCACTTCGAAACCGATGACCACGATGCGCAGGTCGAAGCCTTGGTGGTAGCTCTCCAGCAAGACGCGTTCGTCGAACGGGCGGGCACGCTCGATGGCAGCCTGCACCTCGGCAGGTGTGCGCAAATCCACGGCAACGCCCTGGCCCTGCTCGCCATCCACGGGCTTGACCACCAGGCTGCCGTGCTCGGCCAAGAACGCCGCATTGTCCTCGGCGCTGCCGGCCAGGCGCTGGGCCGGCAGGCTCAGGCCGGCGCGGCTCAGGGTGCGATGGGTCAGGCGTTTGTCCTGGCAGAGGGTCATGGTCACGGCGCTGGTCAGGTCGGTCAGCGACTCGCGGCAGCGAATACGCCGGCCGCCCTGGCTCAGGGTGAACAGGCCGGCTTCGGCGTCGTCGATCTGCGCATCGATGCCACGCCGACGGGCCTCGTCGACGATGATGCGCGCGTAGGGGTTGAGCTTGTCATCCGGCCCCGGGCCGAGGAACAGGGGCTGGTTGATACCGTTCTTGCGCTTGATGCTGAAGGTCTGCAGTTCCCGAAAGCCAAGCTTGGCGTACAGCTTCTTGGCCTGGTCGTTGTCGTGCAGCACCGACAGGTCGAGGTGGTTGAGGCCGCGGCTCATGAAGTGTTCGACCAGGTGGCGTACCAGCACTTCGCCTACGCCCGGGCGGCTGCAGGCCGGGTCGACGGCCAGGCACCAGAGGCTGCTGCCCAGCTCGGGATCCTGATAGGCCTTCTGGTGATTGAGGCCCATCACGCTGCCGATCACCGCACCGCTGTCTTCATCCTCGGCCAGCCAGTAGACCGGGCCGCCCTGGTGGCGTGGGGTGAGCTTCTCCGGATCGAGCGGCAGCATGCCGCGGGTCTGGTACAGGCAGTTGATCGCCTGCCAGTCCGCTTCGGTTTGCGCCCGACGTACGCGAAAACCGCGAAAGCCGCGGCGGGCTTGGCGGTAGTCGCTGAACCACAGGCGCAGGGTATCCGAGGGGTCGAGAAACAGTTGCTGCGGCGCGTGGGCGAGTACCTGCTGGGGCGCCGCGACATAGAGCGCGATATCACGCTCACCGGGTTGCTCGCTGAGCAGCTCCTCGGCCAGCACGGCGGCATCGGGGAAGGTGTGGCCAATCAGTAGCCGGCCCCAGCCGCAGTGAACGATTTGCGGCTGGCTGATGCCATCGCCGTGCTCCTCGGCAAACCGTGCCTGCAGGCGCTCGTAGGAGGGGGATTGGCCCCGGAGAAGGCGTTGGTTATGGGCAGTGGCTCGCATTGAAGAATGTTCCTTTGCTTGCGCATTACCGGCATTGCCGGCTATCGAATGGCCTGTCTGATAATCCGCAGCGAGGCGGATACGGCCCTTGCAGTTGGGAGCGAGGGAGCCGCAGCTCCCCCGATTCGTCGTTACAGGCCCTGTTCGCTCAACCACAGGTTCAGCGCCGCCATCTGCCACAGCTTGGAGCCGCGCAGGGGCGTCAGCTGGCCTTGTGGGTCAATGAGCAGGCGGTCGAGCATCTGCGGGTTGAAGATGCCGCGGTCATGGGCCGGGTCGACCAGCAGGTCGCGCACCCAACCCAGGGTCGCGCCTTCCAGGTGCTTGAGGCCCGGCACCGGGAAGTAACCCTTCTTGCGGTCGATGACCTCGGCCGGAATGACCTTGCGGGCCGCCTCCTTGAGCACGTACTTGCCGCCTTCCGGCAGTTTGAACCGACCTGGGATGCGCGCCGACAATTCCGCCACACGGTAATCCAGGAACGGCGTACGGGCTTCGAGGCCCCAGGCCATGGTCATGTTGTCGACGCGTTTGACCGGGTCGTCGACCAGCATCACCGTGCTGTCCAGGCGCAGCGCCTTGTCCACGGCAGCGCTGGCGCCCGGCTGGGCGAAGTGCTGGCGGACGAATTCGCCGGACACGTCATCGGTCAACCAGGCTGGCTGCACGCAGGCGGCGTACTCCTCGTGCTCGCGGTCGAAGAAGGCCTTGCGATAGGCGCTATAGGCATCGTCAGCGCCATCGACCAGCGGGTACCAGTGATAGCCGGCGAACAGCTCGTCGGCGCCCTGGCCGCTCTGTACCACCTTGCAGTGTTTGGCCACTTCCCGGGAGAGCAGGTAGAAGGCAATGCAGTCGTGGCTGACCATCGGCTCGCTCATGGCGCGGAAGGCGGCCGGCAGCTGATCGAGAATCTCGTTCTCGCCGATGCGCAGCTGGTGGTGCTGGGTTTCGAAGCGCTTGGCGATCAGGTCCGAATACTGGAATTCGTCGCCGCGCTCGCCGCCGGCATCCTGGAAGCCGATGGAGAAGGTCAGCAGGTTGTCGACACCGGCTTCGCGCAGCAGGCCGACCAGCATGCTGGAATCGACGCCGCCCGACAGCAGTACGCCGACATCCACGGCGGCACGCTGACGGATCTCGACGGCTTCGCGCATGCTGTCCAGGGTGGCGTCGCGCCAGTCTTCGAAGGTGAAGTTGGCTTCGTCGGCGTTCGGGCCGAAGTTCAGCGTCCACCAGACCTGCTGCTCGACCTTGCCATTGGTGTCGATACGCATCCAGGTGGCTGGCGGCAGTTTCTCCACGCCGGCGAGGATGGTGCGTGGTGCGGGTACCACGGCATGGAAGTTCAGGTAGTGGTTGAGGGCGATCGGATCCAGGGTCTTGCCGATATCGCCGCCTTTGAGCAGCGCCGGCAGGCTGGAGGCAAAGCGCAGGCGCTCCTTGGTCTTGGACAGGTACAGCGGCTTCACGCCCAGGCGATCACGAGCGATGAACAGCTGCCCGCTGTCGCGCTCCCAGATGGCGAAGGCGAACATGCCATTGAGCTTGGGCAGCAGGTCGGCGCCCCAGGCGTGATAGCCCTTGAGCAGCACCTCGGTGTCACCCCCGGAGAAGAAGCGATAGCCGAGCTGCTCGAGCTCGCCGCGCAATTCCGGGTAGTTGTAGATGGCGCCGTTGAAGACCATCGACAGCCCGAGATCGTTGTCGATCATCGGCTGGCCCGAGGCCTCGGCGAGGTCCATGATCTTCAGGCGGCGGTGGCCGAAGGCGACGGGACCGCGGCTGTGGAAGCCATGGGCATCCGGGCCGCGAGGGGCGAGGTGGTGGGTGATGCGTTCAACGGCAGCCAGGTCGGCTGGTTGGTTATCGAATCGAAGTTCGCCTGCTATTCCGCACATAATCTATAAAGCCCGCATGCTTCCTGGGCTCTGTTCCTCCTTAACGTCAGTCCGTACCAGTGTTGTACCGGTGCTGAGTTCCAGTGCGCTCCAGGGCGCGCCGGAGACGATCGAGCAGTGAAAAAGCTGCTGCGTGCAGGGAGGCAGCGCAGCAGGCTCGAGTTTTTTCGAGTCTCCGTGCGCGGCGAACGTTCAATAAAATGGGCGGAAGTAGGATGGTCCTGGCTGCCCAGCGAGGCCGCAATCGCTTCGCCGGCGTGGCCCGCTCCCACAGAAAAGAATGGTGTCTGTCCGAAAGAGCGCTGCCAAGGCGTCGATTGTGGGAGCGGGCGGGGACGCCCAGTCCATGCCCGCGAATTGCTCAAGGCAGGTGTTTACAGAACGCGGGCGGCAGCGGTGTGTCGTGTTCACTCATCCCTTGCGGATCAGCTGCCGCAGCATAAAGCGATTGGGATGGCAGCCTTCGGCAACGTCGCGGGGGACGGGTAGCGGTTCGTTTTCCAGCCAGGCGGCGATCAGTTCGCCGGATAGCGGCGCAGTGATCAGCCCGCGGGAGCCGTGGCCGCTGTTGATGTACAGGCCTTGCTGCCAGGGGCAGGGCACTGGCGGCACCTGGCGGGCGTCGCGGGCCAGCACGGCATAGGCCTGCGCGAACTGCTCGGCATCGGCCAGCGGGCCGATGATCGGCAGGTAATCCGGGCTGGTGCAACGAAAGGCGGCACGGCCCCGCAGCTTGGCCGGGTCGAGCTTATCGGCCTCGAGGCGCTCGGCCAGGTCGCCTGAGATTTCCCGCAGCAGGTCCAGGTTGCTGGCGTGTTCGGCGCTGCTCGGCGTCAGGTCATCGCTGTCGAAGTTGAAGCTGGCGCCCAGGGTGTGCTCCCCCTGGCGCGGGGGCGCTACATAGCCTTCGGCGCAGACCACGGTGCTCAGCGCGGCGCTGCGTTGTGACGCCGGCAGTCGGCTGATCTGCCCGCGGATACGCTTGAGCGGCAGGTGCGCGCTTTGTTCGAAGCGCAGGGTATCCGCCGCGCTGCAGATCACCACCACTGGCGCCTCGGCCAGTACCTGCTCGTTGCCCAGTGCCTGCCACTGGCCGTCGATACGCTCAAGCCTCAGGGCCTCCTGGTGGCCGTGCATGCGAATTGCGGGATGATCGAGCAACTGCGCGCACAGCGCTGGCGGATGCACCCAGCCGGCATCGGGATAGAACAAGCCGCCGCTCGCCAGGGCGATACCGGCCTGCCGTTCGGCCTCCTGGCGATCCAGTGGGACGAGCAGCGTGGGCGGGAAGGCGGCTGCAAGCCTGGCCTGGCGCTGGGCTTCGCGCTCGTCGAACGCCAGTTGCAGCACGCCGCAATCGTCCCAGTCCATGCCCTTGTGCAGGCGCTCGAGCAGCCGCCTGGTGTAGCCGAAGCCATCGACGATCAGCCGCGACAGGGCGGTGCCGTGGGCGGACAGCTTGAGGTAGAGAACGCCCTGGGGGTTGCCCGAGGCTTCCTGGGCCGCGGCTCCATGGCGCTCCAGCACCGTGACCTGCCAGCCGCGTCTGGCCAGGCTCGCAGCCGTGGCGCAGCCGGCCAGCCCGGCGCCGATCACCAGGGCGTTTCGTTCTGAGGGGTGATCAGTCGGCCGCGCGAACCAGGGCTTGGTCTGATTGCTGGCAGAGCCGGTGAAGGCGCCGCACATCACTTCCCATTTCTTGCCGAGGCCCGGCACCCGCTTCATGGCGAAGCCCGCTTCGACCAGAGCACGGCGCACGTAGCCGGTGGCCGTGAAGGTGCCCAGCGTGGTGCCCGGTGCGCTCAGCCTGGCCAACTGCGCGAACAGCTCCGGTGTCCACATCTCGGGGTTCTTCGACGGCGCGAAGCCATCGAGAAACCAGGCATCGATGCGCGCATCGAGTTGCGGCAGCATGGCCAATGCATCGCCGATCAGCAGGGTCAGCACCACCCGGCCATCGTCGAACAGCAGACGCTGGAAGCCCGGGTTCAGGCAGCGATAGGCCTCGAGCAACTGCTGACTGTAGCGCTGCAGGGAGGGCCATAGCGCCAGGGCACGCTGCAGATCCGCCTGGTTGAGAGGGTGCTTCTCCACGCTGACGAAATGCAGGTGCGCGCCGGCGGGTGCCTGCTCGTCGAACGATTGCCAGGCGCAGAGAAAATTCATCCCGGTGCCAAAGCCGGTTTCACCGATCACCAATTGCTCGCCCGGCGGCAGGGCGGCAAAGCGGCGTGGCAGGTCGTTGTTGTCGAGAAACACGTAGCGCGTTTCTTCCAGGCCATTTTCCCGGGAAAAGTAGACGTCGCCATACTGGCGCGAGGAGGGCTGGCCCTGTTCGTTCCAGTCGAGTTGTGCGTATTGATCGGCCATTGTCGAGGGTCTGTATCGAGCAGGGCGGCGATTCTAGCAGGGCCAAGGCGCGGTCGTGATGCGCCCGTTTGCAGCAGCGGACCGGGCAGCCCGAGCGCCGTCCCTTGCGCGAAGCGGTAAACGGCCCCTAGTCTGCATGCACCGTTCAGGAAGAGGTGCTTATGTTCGAATCCGCCGAGATCGACCACGTCATCGACAAGGCCACGTTCGCTGCCGAAGAGCAGGTACTGCGCGAAGCGTTGCTCGAAGTCCAGTACGCGCTGCGCGAGCAGGGTCGCCATGGGGTGATCATCCTGATCAATGGCGTCGAGGGCGCAGGCAAGGGCGAGACGGTGAAGCTGCTCAACGAGTGGATGGACCCCCGGCTCATCCAGGTCAGCACCTTCGACCAGCAGACCGACGAGGAACTGGCCCGACCGCCTGCCTGGCGTTACTGGCGGCAGCTGCCGCCCAAGGGGCGCATCGGCATTTTCTTTGGCAACTGGTACAGCCAGATGCTGCAGGGCCGGGTGCACGGCGACCTGAAGAAGGATCAGCTCAACGGCGCCATCGACGGGGCGCTGGGCCTGGAGCAGATGCTCTGCAACGAGGGCACGCTGATCTTCAAGTTCTGGTTTCACCTGTCCAAGAAGCAGATGCTCACCCGGCTCAAGACCCTGCAGGACGATCCACTGCACAGCTGGCGCCTGAGCCCCCTGGACTGGCAGCAGTCGAAGACCTACGACAAGTTCGTGCGCGCTGGGGAAGACGTGCTGCGGCGCACCAGTCGGGATTACGCACCCTGGTACATCGTCGCCGGTGCCGATGCCAATTACCGCAGCCTGACGGTCGGGCGCATCCTGCTCGAAGGCCTGCAGGCGGCGCTGCGCGGCAGCGCCGAGCGGGCACCGTTGCCGCACACCACGCCGCTGATGACGCGAACCGACCAGCGCAGCCTGCTCGACAGCCTGGATATGGGCCTGAGCCTGGCCAAGGCCGATTACCGCGAGCAGCTGACCCGGGAACAGGCGCGCCTGGCGCAGCTGATGCGCGACAAACGCATGCGCCGCCACGCCCTGGTCGCGGTGTTCGAGGGCAATGATGCCGCCGGCAAGGGCGGGGCGATTCGCCGTGTGGCGGCAGCGCTGGACCCGCGTCAGTACCGCATCGTACCGGTCGCGGCGCCAACCGACGAGGAGCGCGCGCAGCCCTACCTGTGGCGCTTCTGGCGGCACATACCGGCGCGCGGCAAGTTCACCGTGTTCGATCGTTCCTGGTATGGCCGGGTGCTGGTGGAGCGAGTCGAGGGGTTCTGCGCGCCCGAGGACTGGCTGCGCGCCTACGGCGAGATCAATGACTTCGAGGAGCAGCTGAGCAACGCCGGCGTGGTGCTGGTGAAGTTCTGGCTGGCCATCGACGAAGAGACCCAGCTGCTGCGCTTTCGCGAGCGTGAGAACAACCCGGTCAAGCGTTTCAAGATCACCGAGGAGGATTGGCGCAACCGTGAGAAGTGGCCGCTGTACCGGGAGGCCGTTGGCGATATGGTCGACCGCACCAGCACCCGCCTGGCACCTTGGACATTGGTCGAGGCCAACGACAAGCAGTTCGCCCGGGTCAAGGTACTGCGCACCCTCAACGATGCCCTGGAGGCGGCGTTCGAGCGGAGCGTGCGATAGGCGCGCTTTCTGAAGCTAGAGCGCGTTTCAGCGGTTCAAACCGGCATTGCTGTTACGGTTCTCGATGATTGCCAGCGCCTGAAGTGCTGTAGAACCTGTGGGAACGCCTAGCGTCGCGGTCTGGCCGACGCGGCGAGCGGGGTATCGTAATCTGGGGTGGCAGCCCTGTGGCGGGAGCGGCCATTACCCTATCCCGTGGGAACGGGCCGTGCCCGTGATTTTTCGCGGGCATGGCCCGCTCCCACAATGGACCAGGCGTAGGGTGGACGACGCTTCTCCCGTCCACCGCCCTGCGATCGCATGGTGGACAAAAAGAGCATTGTCCACCCTACATGGGGAACGGGCCGTGCCCGTGTTTTTTCGCGGGCATGGCCCGCTCCCACAATGGACCAGGCGTAGGGTGGACGACGCTTCTCCCGTCCACCGCCCTGCGATCGCATGGTGGACAAAAAGAGCATTGTCCACCCTACATGGGGAACGGGCCGTGCCCGTGTTTTTTCGCGGGCATGGCCCGCTCCCACAATGGATCAGGCGTAGGGTGGACGACGCTTCTCCCGTCCACCGCCCTGCGATCGCATGGTGGACAAAAAGAGCGTTGTCCACCCTACATGGGGAACGGGCCGTGCCCCGTGATTTTTCGCGGGCATGGCCCGCTCCCACAGTGGATCAGGCGTAGGGTGGACGACGCTTCTCCCGTCCACCGCCCTGCGGTCGCGTGGTGGACAAAAAGAGCGTTGTCCACCCTACATGGGGAACGGGGCCGTGCCCGTGATTTTTTGCGGGCATGGCCCGCTCCCACAATGGATCAGGCGTAGGGTGGACGACGCTTCTCCCGTCCACCGCCCTGCGATCGCGTGGTGGACAAAAAGAGCGTTGTCCACCCTACATGGGGAACGGGGCCGTGCCTGTGATTTTTCGCGGGCATGGCCCGCTCCCACAATGGATCAGGCGTAGGGTGGACGACGCTTCTCCCGTCCACCGTCCTGCGGTCGCATGGTGGACAAAAAGAGCGTTGTCCACCCTACATGGGGAACGGGCCGTGCCCGTGATTTTTCGCGGGCATGGCCCGCTCCCACAGTGGATCAGGCGTAGGGTGGACGACGCTTCTCCCGTCCACCGCCCTGCGGTCGCATGGTGGACAAAAAGAGCATTGTCCACCCTACATGGGGAACGGCCGCTTCTGCCTTTGAGCGACCAATGGGCCCAATCGCTCGGATACGCCATCTGATCTGTGGCACCACACTGGCTTTGCGGGCGTAGGGTTAGCGGCCGTTCAGCGGCGATCCGGCAGGGTCTTCTGCTTGAGGATATACAGGCTGACCAGTACGGCGCTGGTCAGCATGAACAGTCGCGCCCAGATCAGCGGCACCAGCCAGCAAGAGAGGCCGATGCTCAGCCACATCAGGCCGATGGCGTAGACCTTGGCCTTGCGCGGGATGCCTTCGCCAGCCAGGTAGTCGCGGATCCACGGGCCCAGGCGCGGGTGTTCCACCAGCCACAGGTAGAAGCGCTTCGAGCTGCGCATGAAGCACGCCGCGGCCAGCAGCAGGAAGGGGGTGGTGGGCAGCAGCGGCAGGAAGATGCCGAGCACGCCCAGCGCCACGCTCAGCCAGCCAAGGGTCAGCAGGCAATAGCGCAGCAGCGGGTTGCGGGTTTCGAAGGGTTCGCGCGCCATGACGACGGCGTCGCCATCAGTGGGGGCGGGGTTTGAGCAGCGCAGGCTTCTCGTCGGGGGCGTTGCACAGCAGGAACAGCGCGGTCAGCAGCTCCGGAATCTGATCGACCATGCTGTCGACCAGGTCACGGTCGCGGGCGATCTCGGCGAACTCCGGTTGCTCGTCGAACAGGCCCGAGCCAACCATGATCGGCAGCAGCAGCTCGCTGACTTCGTCTTCGGCGTCGTCGAACCAGACGCTCTCGCGCAGGAACACGCCTTCCATGAAGCCGATGCACCAGCCGCGCAGGTCGGAGTCGTCCGGCTCGTCGCCCAGGTCCAGGTCGCACGGCACTTCCGGCTCGTCGTCGCTGGCCAGCTGACGGGCGATATGGGCCTGCAGCTGGATCAGGGTGGCTTCGATCTCGTCGCGCTCCTCGTCACTGCGGTAATGCGGCGGCTCGGAGAACAGGGCGTCGATCCACTCGCGCGGCTCGATCTTTTCCGGGCAGATGGACAGGGCCGTCAGGTAGCCATGGGCGGCGACATAGTCCAGAGCCTCTTCGTGCAGGTCATCGGCATCGAGGAAGGCTTGCAGGCGGGACAGTTGCTCGGCGAAGGACATCGGTGGCTACCTTGGAGAAGTAAACGAGGCTGGATTCTAGCAGGCTGTTGAAAAACTATCTGCGTTGCCGTGCAAGTGCAGACCTGCGCAGGCAGCCAGAGTTGCAGGTAAAGAGCGGTGTCAAGGCCGCACCTTGCGGCCCAGGTGCGTATAATGCCCCGCTTGATTCGGAGACCCTACATGCTCGAGCAGGCGCAACGCATCCTCAAAGACGTATTCGGCTATGACAGCTTCCGGGGTCGCCAGGGCGCGATCATCGAGCGCGTGGCCAGCGGCGGCGATGCGCTGGTGCTGATGCCCACCGGCGGCGGCAAGTCGCTGTGCTTCCAGGTACCGGCGCTGCTGCGCGACGGGCTGGCCGTGGTGGTGTCTCCGTTGATCGCCCTGATGGACGATCAGGTGGCCACCCTGGAGGAGCTCGGTGTGGCGGCGGTGGCGCTGAATTCCACCCTGGAGGCCGAGCAGCAGCGCGACATCGCGGCGCGGATCCGCCGCGGCGAGATCAAGATGCTCTACCTGGCCCCGGAGCGCCTGGTGCAGCCGCGCATGCTGGACTTCCTGCAGCAGCTGCAGATCGCCCTGTTCGCCATCGACGAAGCCCACTGCGTGTCGCAATGGGGCCATGATTTCCGTCCCGAGTACCTGCAACTGGGGCAACTGGCCGAGCTGTTCCCCCAGGTGCCGCGCATCGCCCTGACCGCGACCGCCGACATGCGCACTCGCGAGGAAATCGTCAATCGCCTGCACCTGCACAATGCCGAGCGTTTCCTGTCCAGTTTCGACCGGCCCAACATCTTCTATCGCATCGTGCCCAAGGAGCAGCCGCGCAAGCAGCTGCTGGCCTTCCTGGCGGCGCGCAAGAGCGATGCCGGCATCGTCTATTGCCTGTCGCGCAAGAAGGTCGAGGAGGTGGCGGGTTTCCTGACCGAGCAGGGCTTCCCGGCGTTGCCCTACCACGCCGGCCTGCCGGCCGAGCTGCGGGCGTTCAACCAGAAGCGCTTTCTCAACGAGGAAGGCCTGATCATGGTGGCCACCATCGCCTTCGGCATGGGCATCGACAAGCCCAACGTGCGCTTCGTCGCGCACCTGGACCTGCCCAAGTCGCTGGAGGCCTATTACCAGGAAACCGGCCGCGCCGGGCGCGATGGTCTGCCGGCCGATGCCTGGATGGCCTACGGGCTGCAGGACATGATCTTTCTCAAGCAGATGCTGGCCAATTCCGAAGGCGACGAGCGCCACAAGCGCGTGGAGCAGCACAAGCTCGACGCCATGCTGGCGCTGTGCGAGGAAACCCGCTGCCGTCGCCAGGTGCTGCTGGCCTATTTCGATGAAGAACTGCCGCAGCCCTGCGGGCATTGCGACAACTGCACCGACGGCGTGCAGACCTGGGATGCCACCGAGCCGGCCCGCCAGGCGCTGTCGGCCATCTATCGCAGTGGCCAGCGTTATGGCGTCGGCCATCTGGTGGACATCCTGCTGGGCCGCGACAACGAGAAGATGCGCGGCCTCGGCCATCAGCACCTGTCGGTCTTCGGCGTGGGCGGCGCGCTCAGCGAAGGCGAGTGGCGCTCCCTGTTCCGCCAGCTGGTCGCCCGCGGCCTGGCGGATGTCGACCTGGAGGGCTTTGGCGGCCTGCGTTTGTCCGACAGCTGCCGGCCCTTGCTGCGCGGTGAGGTGACCCTGCTGCTGCGTCGCGACCTCAAGCCCCAGCAGAGCGCCAAGGCTTCCGGCAGCGCTGCGCGGCAACTGGTGCGCGGCGACGAGCGCGAGCAGTGGGAAGCGCTGCGCGCCCTGCGCAAGCGCCTGGCCGAGGAGCATGCGGTACCCCCTTACGTGATCTTCCCCGATGCCACGCTGCTGGAAATGCTGCGCAGCAAGCCGACCACGATGGCCGAGATGGCCCGGGTCAGCGGTGTCGGTGCCCGCAAGCTGGAGCGCTACGGCGAGGCGTTCCTGGAGGTACTGGCCGGCGATGCCACGCCAGCGCCGGTGGTCGACCTGCGTCACGAGCTGGTCAGCCTGGCCCGTGCCGGCATGACGCCGAGCCAGATCGCCACGCAACTGGGCTGCAGCCCGAAGAGCGCCTACGCGATGCTCGCCGAAGCCATTGCCGAGCAGCAGATTTCCCTGCAGCAGGCCCTCGATCTGCCCGAGGAGCTGCTGGGCGAAATTCAGGATGCTTTTCTCGACGGCGAGGGCGAGTTGCCGCCGGTCGCCGAGGTCAGCCCGCTGTTCGCCGGGCGTATAGAGGAGGGCGTGCTGCACTGCGTGCGCGCCGCGCTGCAGGCGGAGTTCGAGGCCTGATCGAACGGGCGACAGGGGTGTATCTGGTTACGACGGCAATCTTGCTCTCTGCCAAAAGCTATGGTTAGCTCGCTAATAATTAGTTTTTGATAATTCGAAGAGCGACCTCCATGTCCCCGAACGAACCCCATCGTTTCGCCATGCAAGTGGCGCAATTGTCCCGTGCCTGGCGCGCAGAACTGGATCGACGACTCGCTGGGCTGGGGCTTTCCCAGGCGCGTTGGCTGGTGCTGCTGCATATCGGCCGGTTCGCCGAACTGCCGACCCAGCGCGAACTGGCGCAGAGCGTCGGCGTTGAAGGGCCGACGCTGGCCCGGCTGCTCGACAGCCTCGAAGCCCAGGGCCTGGTGGTGCGCCATGCGGTACCCGAAGATCGCCGCGCCAAGAAGATTGCCCTGTGTCCGCCCGCCAAGCCGCTGATCGAAAAGATCGAGGCGATTTCCACGCAACTGCGTGAGGAGTTGTTTGCCGGCATCGACCAGGAAGACCTGCGCCGCTGCCAGCAGGTGCACGCACGCATTCTGGGCAATCTGGAGCGGCGTTGATGCAGGACCTGTCTCTGCTGCAGAGACGTTACGGGCCGCGTTATCCGAATTACCTGCTGATGGTGCTGATGCTCGGCAGCATGGCGATGATCCTGGCGTCGACCAGCGTCAACGTCGCGCTGCCGGCGATCATGGCCGACTTTCGCATCGGCCGCCCCCTGGCCCAGTGGCTGTCCACCGGTTTTCTCGCCGCGATGACCTCGGGGCTGCTGCTCTCCGCCTGGGCCCAGGCCCGCTTTGGCGCCAGGGCCACGGCGCAGGCCGGCCTGGCCGTGTTCATCGTCACCTCGGTGCTTGCCCTGGTCGCCAGCGCGGCCTGGCAACTGATCACCCTGCGCATCATTCAGGGCCTGTGCGCCGGCATCGTCCAGCCGCTGGCCATGGTGCTGATCTTCAGGGTATTCGCTGGCGGCGGTCGCGGCGCTGCGCTGGGCGCCTATGGGCTCGGGGTGATGATCGCGCCCACCCTGGGGCCGACCATCGGCGGCTACCTGGTCGATATGTTCGGCTGGTATGCGGTGTTCTGGCTGCCCTTGCCCATGTGTTTCCTGGCCATGCTGGCCGGGTTGTTCCTGATGCCCAGCGAGCGTCAGCGCAATACTCCGTTTCTCGACCTCTGGGCATTCATGCTGCTCAACGTCGGCCTGTTCGCCACGCTCGGCGCGCTGGCCGAGGCCCAGCGTTTCGCCTGGGCCGAACCGCGGGTGTGGGCACCGGGCGTGATCGGTCTGGCGGCCATCGCCGGGTTTCTGTGGCGCAGCCGCTTCAGCAGCCGACCCTTGCTGCCGCTGGCGCTGTGGCGGCACGTCGGCTTTCGCAAGGCAAGCTGGGTGGCACTCGCCCTTGGCATGGGGCTTTACGGCACCACCTACATCATC
This sequence comes from Pseudomonas argentinensis, assembly GCF_001839655.2. NCBI lineage: Bacteria > Pseudomonadati > Pseudomonadota > Gammaproteobacteria > Pseudomonadales > Pseudomonadaceae > Phytopseudomonas > Phytopseudomonas argentinensis. Next base: position 3,497,864 of record NZ_CP056087.1, on the reverse strand, counting down.
CCCCTGCATGTGCAGGCCATCGAGGGCTACAGCGCAGGCTGGGCGGGCCTGCTGCTGTTGCCGACCGGGGTGGTGATGGGCGTCGCCTCGTTCATGGGCGGGCGCTTGAGTGACCATCTGTCGACGGCCGTGCTGTTGATCGCGGGTCTGCTGGCGCTGGTGGTGTCCTCGGTCGGCCTTGGCTGGCTGCAGCCGGGCGCGTCCTTCCTGGTGCTGTGTTTCTGGGCCTGTATCGGGCGGATCGGCCTGGGCATCCTGCTGCCGGCGCTGACCACCGGTGCGCTGGATGCGCTCGATCGCGAGCAGGTGCCCCACGGCGCGGGCGCCATCACCTTCGTGCGGCAGCTGGGCGGGGCCTTCGGCGTGAACCTGCTGACCTTTTTCCTGGAGTGGCGCCATCGCCAGGAGGGCGGTGACTTCCCCGCCGAGGTGGTGGCTTTCCAGCAGAGCTTCTGGTTGATGGGCGCGCTGTTCGCGCTGACCCTGCTCGCGGCGTGGAACCTGCGGCCGTCACAAGGTTGACGGCGTTCACATAAGTAGCCGTATTTCTGGCTTTTTGCGTATGATGGCTTGGTGCTCGAGCGGGATGACTTGAACGGCTCGAGAAACTCGCAAGTCTTTGAATTGTGACCATACTCACTACTCGGTGGGACAAGGAGCGTTTGCCGAGGCAGCGCTATGCACGCCGCACCTTGCAGAATCGTCGGCCCGGTTAGAGCCGCTGCAACTGTTTTCGAGCGGAGTTATCGGGAGCTTTTATGACTCATGTTCGTCATCTGCTGATCGGCCTGGCATCGAGCTCGGCGTTTTATTCGGGGCTGGCGCCTGCGCTGGGGCTGGGTGAGATCACCCTGCATTCGGCTCTCAACCAGCCACTGAACGCGGAAATCCAGTTGCTGGCGGTGGGTGATGACATGACCCCATCGGACATCAAGGTGGCACTGGCGCCGGCCGATGCCTTCAACCGCGCCGGCGTCGACCGGGTCTATTTCCTCAACGATTTGCGCTTCAGCCCCTTGCTGCGTGGTGGAAAGAGCGTCGTGCGGGTGGTGTCCAACCAGCCGGTACGCGAGCCCTATCTGAACTTCATCGTCGAGCTGAAGCGCCCCGGTGGGCAATTGCTGCGCGAATACACGGTGCTGCTCGATCCGCCGTCTTCGTCCGCCCACGGCAGCCAGGCCGCAGCGGTGGGCGACCAGCAGTTCACCGCCTACGCGCCACCACGCCGCACGCCGATCGCCAGCCGCGGCGAGCGCTACCAGGTAGCCAGCGGCGAGAGCCTGTGGGTGATCGCCTCCAAACTGCGGGTCGATGGCGACCAGTCGTCGCTGCAGGATCTGATGCTTGACATCCATGCACTCAACCCCGATGCGTTCAGCAACGGCGATATTCATCGCCTGCGCGCTGGCGCTTCGCTGTTGCTACCCGACCACGCGCGGATGCCCGGGGCCGCGCCTGGCCAGCCTGCCGACCTGGCTACCCCGGAGCGTCCGGCCGCGCCTGCGGAAATCATCCCCGACACCGCGCCTCAGCAGCCTGCCGAACCGCAAGTGGAGGTGCTGGCGCAGATTCGCCGGGTCGAGGAGGAGGTTGCCAACCGCACCGCCGAGAACCTGCAGTTGCAGCAGGATCTGCTGACCGTACAGAACCAGCTGAAGGACATGATGACGCGCATGGAAGCGCGTGATCAGCAAATCGCCCAATTGCTCGAACAACTGGCCCAGCGCCCGGTAGCCGCGCCGGTCGCGCCCGCTGAGCCCGCTGAGCCCGCTGAGCCGGCGCCCCAGGCTGCCGCACCGAGCGCTGCCCCTCAGCCCGCTCCGGCACCGGCCACCGCTACGGCGCAGCCGGTACAGGCCGAGGGTTTCTGGAGTCTTTGGAACATCCTGCTGGCTGCCCTGTTGGGGTTGGTGGCACTGCTGCTGGTGCTTTTCAAGCGCAAACGTAAGCCCGATCAAGAGGTCATCGCCGAGCCCGTGGTGGTCGTGCCGCCGGTGGTGCAGGCCCCTGTGGCCGAGCCTGTCGAGCCGATTTTCGCGCCGCGCGCCATCGAGGCGGATGTACCTCCGCCGGTGCGAGCGCCGGTCGCCCCGCGCACCGATAGCAGCTCCACCGATCCACTGGATGCCGCCAATATCTACCTGGCCTATGGCCGACTGGGGGAGGCGGTCTCGGTACTGCGTCAGGCGTCACAGGCCAACCCGCAGCGCCTGGATATCGGTTTCCGTCTGCTCGAAGTGCTGGCGCAGAAGGGCAACGTCGCGGCCTTCGCCGAAGAGGAAATGCGCCTGCGCCAGGCCGGTTTCGACGCTGCCCGTATCGACGCCCTCAAGGCGGGTTACCCGGCGCTATTCGCCCAGCCAACCGATGAAATGGAGCCGCTCGAATCCCTGGGCCCCCTGGAAGACCTGACCCTGGACCTGGATGAGACGCCAGCGCCCGCGCCCCAGCACAAGCCCCAGGATGACGACTTCCAGCTCAATCTCGACGACCTGTCGCTGGACGCCGACTGGGATCTGGTCAACCCCTTCGAAAATGCCTCGCGCAAGAAACGCCCCGGCGCCGAGGCCGACACGGCGGCGGCAGCCGAGGAGACGCCGGAGGATATCTTCGGCCATGACGTGAACAGTCCGTTCGCCGGCACCATGCTGGTCGAGGAGGAGGGCCCGCAGGAGGAGTGGCTGGAGCTGGACGAGCTGCCAGGGGAATCGGCCGACGATGCCGACCGTTTCGTCACCAACCACCAGAACCTCACCAAGCTCAACCTGGCGATGGCCTATATCGAACAGGATGACCTGGAAGCCGCCTGCGACATCCTCAACGAAGTGATCAACGAAGGCGACGAGCAGGAGAAACAGGAAGCCCGCGAACTGCTCGCACGTATCGCCTGAGTCCTCTGCCTCTGTATCGAGCGCGGCCTAGGGTCTGTTGCCGTTTCACGCACGGCCGCGCCGGAGCCCGTTTTGCCGCGAAGCAAGGCACGAGCCGCGAAGTTTAGCTGGCTAAATGAGTCGGCGAGAAACGCAGCATCGCGGCAAAACGGGCCCGGCCCTTCGGGTTGCGCGGGAAATCTCGCCATGCGTCGTTGGAGGACTTGGCAAGGGAACAACCATTCCCTGCGTCCTCCGCCTAGCCTGGCGAGATTTCTCGCGGCAACGCGGCTCGCGTTGAAACGGTAACAGACCCTAGCCGCGCTTTTTCATGGGCGCTTGTAAACGCCCATCGTTCACCGGAGTAATCCCATGAGCCCCAGCAAAGCCGAAGTCACCATCACCTATTGCACCCAGTGCCAATGGCTGCTGCGCGCCGCCTGGCTGGCCCAGGAGCTGCTTTCCACCTTCGCCGATGATCTGGCCAGGGTCAGCCTCGAGCCCGCCACGGGCGGCACCTTTCGTATCCAGTGCAATGGCGTGGAAATCTGGGAGCGCAAGGCCGACGGCGGCTTTCCCGAGGCCAAGGTGCTCAAGCAGCGGGTTCGCGACCAGATCGACCCGGCCCGCGCCCTGGGCCATAGCGACCGCCCGGGCGGTAGCTGAAGCCGAACATCCGCGAAACCGAAACCTAGGGCGTACCGGGCGGCGTTCCGTTCGCGCAGCAGTACGCCGTGCTCCGTCATGGCGGACTGATCGCTGGCGCTCCTGAGCGGCCGCCGCCCCGGTCCGCCCTAGGTGTCTGTGGTTCAGGCCAGGCGTGCGCCGTTGGGCAGTGGCCTGTCGAAGCTGGCCAGCACGACCTTGCCGTCATGGTCATAGACCCCCGTGACCAGCACTTCGGAGCGCACCCCGGCGATGCGCTTGGGGGCGAAGTTGCATACGCACAGCACCTGGCGGCCCAAAAGCTCGTCGGCGCGGTAATGGGCGGTGAGTTGTGCGCTGGAGGTGCGCACGCCCAGCTCGCCGAGATCCACCTGCAGTACATAGGCAGGTTTGGTCGCTTTCTCGTTAGGCGCTGCGCTGATAAGGGTACCGACGCGCAACTCGACGCGCTCGAAGTCCTGCCATTCGATGATCTGCATGATGCTCTCCTGTTTTGGCCGCACTCTAGGCTCTGTACGAAAAGTACCTGCGCTCGGTGATGCTTCGTTAAAAATCGGTTCGGAATGCTCATTTACAACTCGTAAACTCGGATGCGAGCCCAGTCCGTTCCTCACCGATTTTTGCCTCGCCTGACCTTCGCTCGGAGACTTTTCGTACGAGCCTAGCGGCCCAAAGCAGGAGAGGCTGTCGCAGGGCTGGCGTTATTTGTCGCCAGGCTGGCGCTCGCGCAGCACCCGGGGCGTTTCGCCGAATTGCCGGGAGAGGGCGGCGGTGAAGGCGCTCTGCGAGGTGTAGCCGACCCGGGCGGCGATTTCGCCGACGCTCAGGCGACTGTTGTGCAACAGCTGGCGGCCCAGGCGCAGGCGTTTGTCGCGCACGTAGGCCATGGGCGTGAGCCCGGTCTCGTCGAGAAAACGGTGGTGGAAGCGTGCAGCGGAAAGCCCGGCGAGGCGGGCCAGGTCCGCCACCTGGATGGGGTGGGCCGCGTGCCGCTCGATATAGGCGTTCAGTGCACTGAGCGGCAGGCCCAGAGTGGGAAGGGGCGCCGCTTGTGCGTTGAGGCTGGCCAGCAGCAGGATAGAGCCCTGGCGGGCGATCAGCGGGTCGTTGACCGCGCTGGCGGCCAGCCAGTTGACCAGTCCGCTCTGGTTGGCCGACAGCTCGACCTTGAGCGGTGCCTCCAGCAGCCGGCGGCTAGCATCGGCATGATCACACAGGTTCCGCTCCAGCCAGTCGCCGGCCGGCACGTCGAGCACCAGGCATTCGCTGCCGTTTCGGCTTTCGCAGGCATGGCGTGCGCCAGCCGGTACCACTGCCAAGGTTTGCCGGCTGACGTGGCTGCCCAGGCCCGCCACTTCGAAGTGCAGGTGGCCGCTCAGGCCGAACACCAGCTGGGCGTGGTCATGCTCGTGGCAGACGACGTCCTGGTGGTAGTGGCGTACAGACAAGAGCGCTGACATGGCGAGTTCCTCCAACAGACCCTAGTGTACGCCGAGAATCGCTTTGCGGCAGGTGCGGTATCCGCTACGGCGCAGCACGCTTTCGTCATTGAATTGCCATGGCCCGTTCACAATCATTTCACCGCGTTGGCGCAAGCTCGGCGAAAATCTGCCGGAGACCGCCCGATGAGCATCGAACCCCTGGTAAGGCCGAGCCGCAAGCAGCGTGTACGCACACTGTGGATCTCCGACGTGCACCTGGGCACGCGCGACAGTCAGGCCGAACACCTGGCGGCGTTTCTCAAGCGCTATCAGGCCGAGCGGATCTACCTGGTGGGCGACATCATCGATGGCTGGAAGCTGCGCGGCGGCATCTACTGGCCCCAGGCGCACACCAACGTGATCCGCCGTCTACTGACCATGAGCAAGCGCGGTACCGAAGTGATCTATGTCACCGGTAACCATGACGAATTCCTGCGCCGCTATTCGAAACTGCTGCTGGGCAATATCCAATTGGTCGACGAAGCCGAGCACGTGACCGCCGATGGCCGCAGGTTGCTGGTGATCCACGGCGACCAGTTCGACGTGATCACCCGCTACCACCGCTGGCTGGCATTTCTTGGCGACTCGGCCTACACCGTGACCCTGGTGCTCAACCGCTGGCTCAACCACTGGCGGCGCCGTTACGGCTATGGCTACTGGTCGCTGTCGGCCTACCTCAAGCACAAGGTGAAGACGGCGGTGAATTTCATCAGCGACTTCGAGGAGGCCATCACCCACGAATGCGCGCGCCGGGGCTTCAATGGCGTGGTCTGCGGGCACATTCACCATGCCGAGATTCGCACGCTCGGCGAGGTCGAGTACCTCAACTGCGGCGACTGGGTCGAGTCCTGCACGGCACTGATCGAGCACCCGGATGGTCGCATCGAACTGTATCGGTTGGCCGAGGAGCAACAGCGCCTGGCACGTCTGCAGGCCGACGAGGTGGCGGTTATCGAGCCGGCGGCATGAGGCTGCTGATCGTCAGCGACGCCTGGGCGCCCCAGGTCAACGGTGTGGTCACCAGCCTGCAGGCGCTGGTCGGCGAACTGCGCGCCATGGGGCACCAGGTCGAGGTGCTGTCGCCGCAAACCTTCCGCTGCATACCGTGCCCGGGCTATGGGGAAATCCCCCTGGCGTGGAACCTGTGGCGCGTCGGCCCGGCCATCGAAGCCTTCGCACCCGACTGCGTGCACTTGGCCACCGAAGGACCATTGGGTTGGGCCGCCAGGCGCTGGCTGCTGCGTCGCGGCCTGGCGTTTTCCAGTGCGGTGCACACGCGCTTTCCCGAGTACCTGACGGCGCGCTGCGCCTGGGTCGGGCTGGGGTGGGCTACGCCTGCCTGCGGCTGTTCCATCGGCACAGCCAGGCGGTGCTGGTCAGTACCGAGCGGCTGCGCGCAGGGCTTGCCCAGCGTGGACTGAAGCGCCTGATGCTATGGCGCAAGGGCGTGGACGCGCGGCGCTTCGCCCCCATGGCAGGGCTGGCTGCGCCGGTGAGTGCGATCTTCCTGTATGTCGGGCGTATCGCACCGGAGAAGAACCTGCAGGCGTTTCTCGACCTGCACCTGCCCGGGGAGAAATGGGTAGTGGGCGATGGCCCGCAGCGGCCGATGCTCGAGCAGGCCTACCCGGGGGTGAAGTTCTTCGGCTACCAGCATGGCGAGGCGCTCGCCGATTTCTACCGGCGTGCCAGTGTGCTGGTGTTTCCTTCGCGTACCGACACCTACGGCCTGGTGATGCTCGAGGCCCAGGCCTGCGGCACGCCGGTGGCGGCCTTTGCCGTGGCCGGGCCCCTGGATGTGGTGGTGCCGGGCGTTACCGGGGTGCTGGCCGAGGACCTGCGTGACGCCTGCCTGGCGGCGCTGGAACTCGATCGCACGCGCTGTGCCGAGGAGGCCGGGCGTCAGTCATGGCGGGCTTCGGCGGTGGAGTTTATCGCCTGCCAGCCGCTGCTCAACGGCGCCCCGGCAAGCAGCGAGCGCCTGGCGACCGCGGCGCGCAGCTGCTGAGAGCCCCGCGCGTCACATGATGATCTTGTCGCGCAGCTTCTCGGCGGCCTGCTGCAGGGCCTGAATGACCCGCTCCTTGTCGAAGTTCTGGATACCGTTGGTGTCCAGGTACATGGAGAAGCCGGGCAGCTCGTGCTCGACGTAACTGGAGCTGGCACCCAGGTCGCGGCGGAAGTCCACCACCTGGTAGATCTGCACCGGACGGGTAAAGCCCTTGACGTTGATCTGGCCCTTGTCGCGACACATGATGACGTCCTTGATCAGCGAATAGGTCTCGTGGGAGATCAGAATCTCCCCGGCTTCGGCGGCGCTTTCCAGGCGGCTGGCGAGGTTCACGTCGCGGCCGATGATGGTGTAGTCCATGCGCGTGTCGGCGCCGAAGTTGCCCACCGTGCAGTAGCCGGTATTGAGGCCCATGCGGATCTCAAGCGGCTTGGTGATGCCCTGGGCCCGCCAGTGCTGGCGCAGCACCTTCATGTGCTTGCGCATGGCAATGGCCATCGACACCGCGGCCATGGCGTCCTTCTTGGCGCCCTGGCTGCTCGGGTCCCCGAAGAACACCATGACGCTGTCGCCGATGAACTTGTCGATGGTGCCGCCGAACTTCATGCAGATCTTCGACATCTCGTTGAGATAGGTGTTGAGCAGATCGGTCAGGGCCTCGGCTTCCAGCTCTTCGGACAGCTCGGTGAAGCCGCGGATATCGGAGAAGAACACGGTGAGTTTCTTGCGCTGGGTCTCCAGGCGCACATGTTTCTTGCCGCTGAAGATCGATTCCCACACCTGGGGCGACAGGTACTTGGCCAGATTGCGGGCCAGGCGCGCGGCCTTTTCCTGTTCGCCCTTGATCTGGTTGCGCACCTGGGCGAGACGGATGCCCTGTTGATGCACGAAGTAGGCGGATATGCAGATATACAGGGTGGTGAACGCGATGCTCACCAGGGCCACCAGCGCCGGTGTTTCCGGGGCCACGTGCAGGTCGGTTAGCGAGGCGGTGAGCAGGGTGCCGCTGAATGCGACCAGCAGCGCCAGGCCCATGTCGCGCAAGCCGCCGACGATCAGGGTGCTGAAGCTCAGGGTCAGCAGGAACATCAGGCTGGGCACCACCGAGAAGCCCAGCAGCGCGGCAAACGCGCCGCAGTGCAGGGCATCGACGAACAGCAGGGTCATCAGGGTGCGGTGCCGGTGGCCGTCGCGAAAACGCTTGCTCAGCCAGTGGGCCAGGTGCGGGTAGAGCAGCGCGTAGGGCACGATCCATAGCAGGCTGTGGCTGAACACCTGCACGTAGGTGCCGGCGGCGACGCTGGCGGCCACGGCGAGATAGGCCAGCACCCGCGAGTAGTATTCGCGCGTGAGCAGCGAGGGCAGGCCATTGGGGACGGCGGGAAGAGTGGTATTCATGCGCTAACGGCGACCCTGCTGAAAGTCCGACTGCATGACCGATCGCCAGGCTACAGGCGGCGTGCGGACGGGGCCAGCGGAAAACTGGGATCATATACGCTGCAAGGCCGGGCGGCAAAGGCGCAATGCCCTGTGACGCCGGCAATCGCGCTGGACAGGCGTGGCAGGAACCGCGCCTGAGAACCGTTCAAAAACGGATGCGCCCGGTGAGCATGTCCTTGAGCATCACCCAGTCCCCCATCAGCGAGTACAGCGGGTACTGGAAGGTGGCGGGGCGATTGCGCTCGAAGGCGAAGTGACCGACCCAGGCGAAGCCATAGCCGATCACCGGCACGGCCAGCAGCCACAGCCATTGCCCGCTGATCAGCGCATAGCCGAGCACCACCAGCACCAACAGGCTGCCCACATAGTGCAGGCGGCGGCAGGTCGGGTGGCGGTGTTCTTCCAGGTAGTAGGGGTAGAACTCGGCGAAGGAGTTGAAACGTTCACTGGGCTGGCTGCTCATCGGCGGCTTCCTGTTGTTGTTATGTCAGCAGAGTCTAGGCCGAGATCCTCCGCAGCAACAGGGTCAGTGCCGCCAGAACGCCGGCATCAGCAGCACCAGCACGGTAAGGATTTCCAGGCGGCCCAGCAACATGCCCAGGGTCAGCAACCATTTGGCCATGTCCGGCAGGCTGGCATAGTTGCCGGCCGGGCCGATGATCGGCCCCATGCCCGGGCCGACGCCGGCGACGGTACTGGCGGCGCCGCTCAGGGCGGTGATCCAGTCCAGACCGCAGAGGGTCAGGGCCAGGGCCAGCACGGCGATGATGATGGTGAAGAAGAACGAGAAGGTCAGGATCGAGCGGACGATATCCTCGTCCAGGCGGTGGCGGTTGTACTGCTGCTTGATCACCGCACGGGGGTGCACCAGTTGCATCAGGTTGGCCTTGAGCAGGATGTAGGCGACCTGGAAACGAAAGATCTTCAGGCCGCCGGCCGTGGAGCCCGAGCAGCCGCCGATAAAGCCCAGGTAGAAGAACAGCATGCCCGCGAAACCGCCCCACAGCGAGTAGTCGCCCAAGGCGAAGCCGGTGGTTGTCATCACCGAGGTGGCGTTGACGGCCACGTGGCGCAGGGCATCGAGCCAGTGCAGGTCGGTGGTGAAGTAATACCAGGTGCCCATGCTCAGCCAGACGCTCAGAAGAATGCCGAGAAAGCCGCGCACCTGCTGATCGCCCAGCACGGCGCCGTAGTTGCCACGCAAGGTCGAGACGTAGAGCACGAACGGCAGGCTGCCGAGAATCATCAGCACCACGGCGACCCAGTGCACGGCCGGCTGCGTCCATTTGGCCAGGGACAGGTCCGAGGTGGAGAAGCCGCCCGTGGAAATCGCCGACATGCTGTGGTTGATCGCATCGAAGAAACTCATGCCGGCCAGCCAGAAGGCCAGGCAACCGAGCAGGCTGATGCCGAAATAGGCCACAGCCATGTACTTGGCGACCATGTGCGAGCGCGGCATGACCTTGTCGGAGCGGTCCGAGGACTCGGTCTGGAACAGGCGCATGCCGCCGATGCGCAGCATGGGCAGAATCGCCACCGCCATGGCGATAAAGCCGATACCGCCGAGCCAATGCAGCATCGAGCGCCAGATCAGGATGCCCGGCGACATGTTGTCCAGGCCGATCAGCACCGTGGCGCCGGTGGCGGTGATGCCCGACATGCTTTCGAAGAAGGCGTCGGTGTAGCTCATGTGCTGGGTGAACATGAACGGCAGGGCGGCGAAGATGCACACCATCAGCCAGCTCGACACCGTCAGCAGGTACATGTCGCGGGGGCGCAGGTGAACGTCCCTGGGCCTGCCGCGGGCGATCATCGACAGCCCGGCGACAAAGGTGATCAGGCTGGACCAGGCGAAGGGGCTCACCTGCTCGGCACGGTCGAAGACGAACAGGGTGAACATCGGGCCGATCATGCCAATGGCCAGGGTGATCAGGAAAATGCCATTGATGAACGCGATGAGTCGTAGGGTCGGCCAGGCCATCGGTTTTATCCGCGAAAAAGTGGCGCCATTCTACCTGTGCCTGCACCGCTGTAAACCTGCCCGCACGCCCGTCGTCAGGCGCTCTCGGGCCCCTTTACAAGTGGCTGGCAGTGCATAGAATACGCGGCCAGGTGCCGGCCCTTGCCGGTTTCTGAGCCCTCTCATCATGTCCGAAAGCAATCCTTGTCTCACGTGCGGCGCCTGCTGCGCGTATTTTCGTGTGTCCTTCTTCTGGGGCGAGTGCCAATCCGCCGGCGGCAGCGTGCCGGACGAGCAGGTCATCCAGATCACCCCCCATCGCGTCGCCATGCGCGGCACCGACATCAAGCCGGCACGCTGCAACGCGCTGCTCGGCGATGTCGGCCAGGGCACGCGCTGCACGCTCTACGAGCAGCGCTCCAGCACCTGCCGCGAATTCGAGGCGTCCTGGGTCAATGGCGTGCACAATCCGCGCTGCGACGATGCCCGCAAGGCCTACGGCCTGCCGCCGCTGACGCCGCCCCTGCAGCCGGAGCTGTCGCCGGATCGGGTGGCGTAGGCGGGCACGTTCCCGGGTTTCGCTGGGCTCAAGGCTACACGCGGCTGCGGGCGGCGAAGGCGCGCCGCTCAGGCATTGGTTAGAATCGCGGCTCTTTTCTCTGGAGATGAGTCGATGGATGCCCTCGAAGCGCTGATCAACCGTGTTTCCGCGCCGCGCCTGATCGAACCGGCGCCGACCGCCGAGCAGCGCGAGCGCCTGTTCCAGGCCGCACTGCGTGCGCCCGATCATGGTCAGCTGCGCCCCTGGCGATTTCTAACCGTCGAAGGGGACGCGCGCCATGCCCTTGGCGAACTGTACGCCGAGGCGATTGCCAACAAGTACCCGGACGCTGACGAGGAGGCACTGACCAAGGCGCGCAACATGCCGCTGCGCGCACCCTTGATGATAGTGGTCATCGCCCGTATCCAGGAACATCCCAAGGTGCCGGCCCAGGAGCAGGTGCTGGCCGCCGGCTGCGCTGCCCAGGGCATCCTGCTCGCCGCCTATGCCCAGGGCATCGGCGCGGTGTGGCGCACGGGCGAACTGTCCCACGACGCCGTGGTGGACGCCGGCCTTGGCCTGGCGGCCAACGAGCAGGTGATCGGCTATCTGTACCTGGGCACGCCGCAGCGCGAGTTGCGTGAGGCGCCGACGGCGAATGTCGACGAATTCGTCCGCGGCTGGACGGGCAAGGCTCAGGCGTGATTTCCAGCCCGCTTTGTACCGGGTGAGATGCATTGGCGACCCTGCGTGGGAGCGCGCCATGCGCGCGAACTCGCGGGCGTGGACTAGGCGTCCCCGCCCGCTCCCACAGGGATCTTCGAGTGGCCGCTTGCGCCATCATTAGGCTGGTGGTGGAAGGCTAAACCGCCGTTTCCAACGGCAGGATCAGCCTGGCGCTGAAACCGCCGTCCGGGTGGTTTTGCAGTTGCAGGCGGCCGCCATGGCGTTCGGCGGCGCGGCGGGTGATGGCCAGCCCCAGGCCGTGGCCGGCTGCCGCCTGGCCGGGGGCGCGGAAGAAGGGTTCGCCCAGTTGGCCGAGGTATTCGCCAGCCACGCCGAGGCCATGGTCGCGAACCTCCAGGTGCGCTTCGTTGCCGCGGCGCACGACATTCAGTTCGATCGGCTGGCCATCCGGGTTGAAGCGCAGGGCATTGCGCAGCAGGTTATCCAGGGCGCGCTCGATCATTGCCGGCCAGCCGTGCAGGTGCATGCCCGGCTGCAGGCTGACGTCGAGCTGCTGGTGCGGGTGACCGAGGGCCATGTCCTCGCGCAGCTTGGCGGCCAGTTGCGCCAGGTCGATGGGCTGGACGGTGCCAGGCTCGGCGTCGAGGCGGGCGAGGGTGAGGATTTCGCTGATCAGGTCTTCCAGGCGATCACATTCACGGGTCAGGCGCGGCCAGAGTTTTTCACGTTCGGCCGGCTCGGCGCGCTCGGCCAGGGCCAGGGCGATGCGCAGGCGGGCGAGGGGCGAGCGCAGCTCGTGGGAAACGTCACGCAGCAACTGGCGCTGGCTGCCGATCAGGTCCTGCAGGCGGGCGCCCATGCGGTTGAAGTCATTGGCCAGCACCCCCAGCTCGTCGCGCCGGCTGGCCAGGCGTGCCAGGCTGTGCTGCTGGTAGGCGGTCTGTCCCAGGTCATGCACGGCACCGCGCAGGCGATCCAGCGGGCGGGTGATGGACAGGGTCAGCAACAGGCTCAGCAGGGTCAGCACCACCAGCGCGATACCCAGAGCGCTAAGCGGCCACAGCAGGCTGCCGCGGTGCCAGGCGTCCAGCTCCGGGTGCGGAATACGGTAGATGAACAGGTAGGTTTCGCCACTTGTCGGGCTGGTGTAATCGGTGGTCAGGCGCCGCCAGGGCAGGCGTTTGTCGCCTTTGCTACGTTCTTCCAGGGCGGCGGCCCGCGGCGGGAAGGTACCGCGAATGGCCGGCTGGCCGGCGTCGGTCAGTACCTGGGTGTCGATGCGAAAACGCCGTTTGCGTTTCTCCAGCAGATCCTGCGCAGCCTTGGGGCCGTCTTTCTCGAAGGCCTGTACCCATTGCGCCGGCAGGTCTTCCAGGCCCGGGTGCTGTTTGAGGATCCAGGCGTCCTGATTCAGGGCGCGGCCGAGCAGCATGGACAGGCCGGCGACCAGGGCGATCGCCAGCCAGAAACTGCCAAAGATCCGCCAGAACAATGAGCGCACAGGAGACTCCTCAAACGGCAAAAGCCTGCGCCAGATGAATGACGCAGGCGGGTAACGGGCTGGCCGCGATCACGGCCAGCGTCAGGGCAACAGACCCTAGGATCAGCCCGCTTTCTTGTGCTCGGCTTTCCAGGCTTCGAAGGCTTCGCGGTCGGCTTTACGTTCCTTCATCTTGGCGACCTGCTCGTCGAAGGTCTTCTTTTGCTCGGGCGTGAGCACGGCGCGAATGGCGCTTTGCTGCTTGTCGCGGGAGGCCTTGCGCTCGCTGTCCAGGGCCTTCCTGTCGGCTTCTGGCAGCTTGTCCAGGTAGCGCTGGGTCAGTTCGCGGTCGTTCTTTCTCTGCTCGCCCATCAGCTTGTGAACCTGGCGTTGCTGTTCCTTGCTCAGGTCCAGCTCATGGAACATGCGTGGGCCGGGGCCCGGGCCGCCTGGGCGGTGCTCGCCACCGGGAGCGGCCATGGCCAGGGTCGGCAGGGTCATGGCGAGGAGCAGGGCGGTCATGGTCTTGCGCATGGTGTTTCTCCTTGTCTCGAAACCGGCCAGTTGCCGGATGTGCCCAGATTAGGGCGTTCAAGGTAAGGCGCAGTCAGCCAAGGTAAAGGCAGGGTAAAGAGAGACCGTACTGTGTAAATGCTCAGCTCGCGTAGTAGTAGCCACGGCCACGCAGCGCCACGATACGCGGGCGACCATCGGCGTGCGGGCCGATCTTCTTGCGCAGGTTGCTGACGTGCATGTCCAGGCTGCGGTCGTAGAGGGTCAGCTTGCGGCCCAGGGCCAGTTGGGCGAGCGCCTGCTTGTCCACCGGCTCGCCGGGCTGCTTGAGCAGCGCTTCGAGCACCCGGCTTTCGGAGAGGGTCAGCACGATCTCCTGACCCTCGGCGCCCAACGCCGCCACGCCACGGGCCGGGCTGAAGCGCAGGTCGCCCAGCTCGATCTGGCTGGATACAGCCGGTGGCAGGCTGCGCCGTAGCACGGCGCGCAGGCGCGCGGTCAGCTCGCGGGGGTCGCAGGGTTTGGCCAGGTAGTCGTCGGCGCCCAGCTCCAGGCCGAGAATGCGGTCCAGGGGTTCGCCACGGGCCGAAAGCATCAGCACCGGCAAGTCCGGGTGCTCGCTGCGCAGTTGCTTGAGCAGCTCCAGGCCGCTGCCATCGGGCAGCATCACGTCCAGCACCACGGCGTCCGGGGTGTTTCGTGCCAGTGCCTGGCGCGCGCCCCGGCCATCGTGACGGGCGGTGACCTGGAAGCCTTCCTGGGCCAGCCAGCTGGCCAGCAGGTCACAGAGCTCGACGTCGTCGTCGATCAACAGCAGCTCATTCATGGCGGCGATGACGATTCCCGATTACGGCAGTACGTGCTTGAAGGGCTTGACCACCACCTCGGCGTAAACCCCCGCGGTGCGGAACGGGTCGGCGTTGGCCCAGACCTTGGCCGCTTCCAGCGATTCGAACTCGGCGACGATCAGGCTGCCGGTGAAACCCGCCGGGCCCGGGTCGTTGCTGTCGATGGCCGGGTTGGGGCCGGCCAGCACCAGGCGGCCTTCGCTTTTCAGCTGTTCCAGGCGAGCCAGGTGAGCGGGACGAACGGAGAGGCGAAGCTCGAGGGAGTTTTCCACGTCGGTGGCGATGATGGCGTAGAGCATGTCGGTCCTTGTGGGCCAGGCGGTAAACCGCGAGAAAGAGGCGAGAAACAGCGCGATAGCGGGCAAGAATCTGCCGGCCGCGGCATAATAACAAACATGAATCGTCGGGAAAGCGCCCCTTATGCAGGTTGATCTTCATTGCCACAGCACCGCTTCGGATGGTGCCCTGCCGCCTGGCGAGGTGGTCGCGCGGGCACACGGGCGTGGCGTCACCATGCTGGCGTTGACCGACCACGACACCCTCGAAGGGCTCGCTGAGGCCCGCGCCACGGCAAGCGAGCTGGGCGTGCAACTGGTCAATGGCATCGAGCTGTCCTGTATCTGGGGCGGGGCGACCATCCATGTGCTGGGCTACGCCTTCGACAGCGAAGCACCGGCCTTGCGCCGGGCCATCGCCGATCTGCACCAGGGGCGCTGGCTGCGCGCCGAGGAGATTTCCCGGCGCCTGGCGCTCAAGGGCATGGAGGGGGCGCTGGAAGGGGCGCGGGCCATTCAGCAGGCCCAGGGCGAAAGCGACAACGCGCCGGCGCGCCCGCACTTCGCGGAGTTCCTGGTGCGCGGCGGCTTCGTCAAGGATCGCGCCGACGCCTTTCGCAAATGGCTGGGCTCCGGCAAGCTCGGCGATGTCAAGCAGCACTGGCCCACATTAGATGAAACGCTCGAGACGCTGCGCCAGTCCAACGCATGGATCAGCCTCGCCCACCCCTGGCAGTACGATTTCACACGCAGCAAGCGCCGCAGGCTGGTGACGGCCTTCGCCGCGGCAGGCGGCCATGCGCTGGAAGTGGTCAACGGCATGCAGCCGGCCGAGCAGGTCGGTGGCCTGGCGATCCTGGCGCGTGAGTTCGGCCTGCTGGCCAGCGTCGGCAGCGACTTCCACGCCCCTGGCGACTGGTCGGAGCTGGGCCTGTACCGGCCGCTGCCCGATGACCTTTCCCCGTTATGGACGCGTTTCGGCTGCGCGCCCTCGTACGAAGCCGTTTGAGAGTCATTAGCCATGAGCCAGTTTTTTCAGATCCACCCGGAAAGCCCCCAGGCCCGTCTGATCAAGCAGGCGGTCGACATCATCCGCAATGGCGGCGTGGTGGTCTATCCGACCGACTCGTCCTACGCGGTGGGCTGCCAGATGGGCGCCAAGAACGCCATGGAGCGCATCCGCCGCCTGCGTCAGCTCGATGACAAGCACAACTTCACCCTGGTGTGCCGCGACCTGTCGCAGCTCAGCACCTTCGCCAAGGTCGACACCGCCGCCTTTCGGCTGCTGAAAAACCACACGCCGGGGCCGTACACCTTCATTCTCAACGCCACCCGGGAAGTGCCGCGCATGCTGCTGCACCCCAAGCGGCGCACCATCGGCCTGCGGCTGCCCAGCCATCCCATCGCTGCGGCGCTGCTCGAGGAACTCGGCGAGCCGATGATGAGTGTCAGCCTGATCCTGCCTGGTGAAGACCTGCCGATGAGCGACCCTTACGAGATGCGCCAGATGCTCGAGCATCAGGTGGACCTGATCATCGATGGCGGCTTTGGCGGCCTGGAGGCCTCCACGGTGATCAGCCTGCTGGACGACGAGCCGGAGGTGATTCGCGTCGGCTGCGGCGACCCGTCTCCGTTCGCCGAGTGGCGCTGATTCGATGGCCAGCGAGACCGTCGACAGCCAGGCCGGTGCCCAGCAGGAGCTGCCGTTCGCCATGGTCTATGGCGAGGCGCTCACCGAGCTGCCCGTCGACCTGTACATCCCGCCGGATGCCCTGGAAGTGTTTCTCGAGGCCTTCGAAGGACCGCTGGACCTGCTGCTCTACCTGATCCGCAAGCAGAACATCGACGTGCTGGACATCCCGGTGGCGGAGATCACCCGCCAGTACATGGGTTACGTCGAGCTGATGCACACGGTGCGCCTGGAGCTGGCCGCCGAGTACCTGGTGATGGCCGCCATGCTCGCCGAGATCAAGTCGCGCATGCTGCTGCCGCGCTCGGCAGAGGCCGAAGAAGAGGAGGACGACCCGCGCGCCGAGCTGATTCGACGCCTGCTCGAATACGAGCGTTTCAAGGCCGCCGCCGAAGGCATCGATGCCCTGCCGCGGGTGGGCCGCGACCTGATCGTGCCGCGGGTCGAGGCGCCCGAGGCGCGGGCGCGCAAGCTGCTGCCGACGGTAGATTTGCAGGAACTCTTGGTCTCCATGGCCGAAGTGCTGCGCCGCGCCGACATGTTCGAAAGCCACCAGGTCAGCCGCGAGGCGCTGTCCACCCGCGAGCGTATGGGCGACGTGCTCGACCGCCTCAAGGACGGCGCCTTCGTGCCGTTCGTGCAGCTGTTCACCGCCGAGGAAGGGCGCCTTGGCGTGGTGGTGACCTTCATGGCGATTCTCGAACTGGTCAAGGAATCGCTGGTCGAGCTGGTGCAGAACGAGGCGTTTGCCGCCGTGCACGTGCGCCTGCGCGTGGCAGGCGTGGAAGAGGGCGACAGCGCGTTCGAATGAACTGCTAGACTCGCCGCTTTTACGGCCGCGCTCGGTATGTCCCGTCCATGAATCTGTCCGATCCCAAGCAACTCTCCACCTTGCTCGAAGGCCTGCTGCTGGCCTCGGGCAAGCCGCTGTCGTTCGAGCGGATCATGGAGTTGTTCGAGGAAGCCGAGCGCCCCGAGGCCGATGTGTTTCGCAAGGCGCTGGCCATTCTCGGCGGCAGTTGCAAGGGCCGCGCCTTCGAGCTCAAGGAAGTGGCCTCCGGTTATCGCCTGCAGATTCGCGATACCTTCTCGCCCTGGGTCGGCCGCCTCTGGGAAGAGCGCCCGCAGCGCTACTCGCGGGCCATGCTGGAAACCCTGGCACTGATCGCCTACCGGCAGCCGATCACCCGTGGCGAGATCGAGGAGATCCGCGGGGTGGCGGTGAACAGCCAGATCGTCAAGACCCTGCAGGAGCGCGAGTGGATTCGCGTGGTCGGCTACCGCGACGTGCCCGGTCGGCCGGCCATGTTCGCCACCACCAAGGGTTTTCTCGATCACTTCAACCTGAAGAACCTCGACGAGCTGCCACCCCTGGCGGCGCTACGCGAGTTGGAGCCCGAGCCGATCCTGGCCCAGGACGACGATGACCCGGCCGTGCCACAGAGCCTGCAGGCGCGCGCCGATCTGGCCCTGGCGGACGAAGATTCCGAGCCGGACGCCGACGCCCAGGGCAAGGCCGAAACCAGCTTTGGCTCGCTGCTGGCCGAGCTCGATGCCATGGAGCAGGGCCTGAAAACCGACTTCGATGATCTGGCGCGCGAGGCCGATGAGTCGAACCCCGATGCGCCGCAAACGGTCTCTAACGCTGCGGATGACCCGTCCACCAGCGAGCGCGAAGAGACTTCATGAAGGACCCCTGCATCAGCGTCTGCAAGTTCGATGACGGCATCTGCCTCGGCTGCGGGCGCAGCAAGGCGGAAATCAAGGCCTGGAAGAAGCTCGACAAGGCCGAGCAGCGTCTGGTCATCGCCGAGGCCGACATGCGCCTGCTGGCGATGGGCAGCAAGGCGCGCCGCAAACGCTAGCCGCCGACCAGCGGTCAGGCGTTGAACCACTCGCCGGCTATGCTCTGCTGCCAGGTGCTTCCTGCGTCCGATCCGCGTATGATTCGCGCCCCTTCGACGACTTGATCGTCCCATCACCAGAAAACACCGGGAGGTGCCCAGATGAGTGAAACCGAAGAATACAGCCCCGCTGGGGAAAAACTGCAAAAGGTCCTGGCGCGCATGGGCCTGGCCTCGCGCCGCGAAATCGAAGCCTGGATCACCGCCGGCCGCGTCAAGGTCAACGGCAACGATGCCAGCCTCGGCCAGCGTGTCGATCTGCATGACGCCATCTCCGTCGATGGTCGTTTGTTGCGTCGCGAAGAGGCGACGGAAACCGTGCGCCGCGTGCTGATCTACAACAAGCCCGACGGCGAGATCTGCACCCGCGACGATCCGGAAGGTCGCCCCACCGTGTTCGACCGCCTGCCACGTCCGAAAGAAGGCCGCTGGATCAACATCGGCCGCCTGGACATCAACACCACCGGCCTGTTGATGTTCACCACCGACGGTGAGCTGGCCAACCGCCTGATGCACCCGTCCTACCAGATGGACCGTGAATACGCCGTGCGCGTACGCGGTGAGGTGGACGAGGAGATGATCGATCGCCTCAAGGCGGGCGTGATGCTCGAGGACGGCCCGGCCAAGTTCACCGACATCAAGGAAGCGCCGGGTGGTGAAGGCTTCAACCACTGGTACCACTGCGTGGTCATGGAAGGTCGTAACCGCGAAGTACGCCGTCTGTGGGAATCCCAGGGGTTGGTGGTCAGCCGCCTGAAGCGCGTGCGCTTCGGCCCGGTGTTCATGACCTCCGATCTGCCCATGGGCCGCTGGCGCGAGATGAGCCAGCGCGAAGTCGACATTCTCAGCGAAGAGGTCGGCCTCAAGCCGGTCGCCCTGCCGGAAATGAAGGAAAAGACCCGCGACAAGCTCGACCGCCTGCAGCGCAAGGCCGCCAAGCCGGTTGGCCGCGGCGAGCGCCCGGCCCGCAGCCTGCGCCCCGCCAATGGTGGGCCGGCGCAGCGCAGCTCGCGTGACGAGCAGGGCGAGCGCCCCAGCCGTGCACCGCGCACGCCACGGGGTGAAGCGGCCCGTGGTACGCCGGTTGCCGAGCGCCCGCGCGATGTCGGCAAGAAGCCGGGCAAGCCGCGTGGCGAGCGTGCCGAGTCGAGTGATCGGGCGCCACGCAAGCCGGCCGGTGGCGACAACCGCCGTAGCCGCCCGGCTGGTGATGGCCAGCGTCCGGGTTTCGGCCGCGGCAGCCGCAAGCCACAGTGACAGGCTGACGCCTGGCACGAAAAGGGCCCCAATCGTCACCGATGGGGCCCTTTTTCGTAGGGGCGCTGGCGGGCTCGTCAGACGGCCATGGCCAGGCAATTGCGGCCGCTGCGCTTGGCGCTGTACAGCGCCTTGTCGGCGCGGTTGAGCAGGCTGTCCACGGACTCGCCGAGTTCCAGGGTGGCGCAGCCCAGGCTGATGGACATCTTCACCGGTCGGCCCTGAACCACGCACTGCAAGCCCAGTACCGCCTCACGCAAGCGCTCGCCGACCAGCTGCGCGCCCTCGCGCGGGGTGCCGGACAGCAGCACCACGAATTCCTCGCCGCCATAGCGGAACACCATGTCGATGTTGCGCAGCTGATCCTTGAGGGTGGTGGCGACGGCCTTGAGCACTTCATCACCGGCGCTGTGACCATGCTTATCGTTGATGCCCTTGAAGTGATCGATATCCAGCATCAGCACCGACAAGGGCTGGCCGTTGCGACGCGCCAGTTCGATCTCGCGGCCCAGCATCTGATCCATGGCGATCCGGTTGCCGGTGTTGGTCAACGGGTCACGTAACGCGCTCTGGATCGCCACGCGGTAGAGCAGGGCGTTGCGCAGCGGATACATGAGGCTGGCCAGCAGGGACTCGAGCTGCGCCAGTTCGTGATCGGAGAAGCGCTGGCGGCGCCGGAACGTCAGCTCGCCCAGGTACTCGCTCTCGTGACTGAGGCGGTAGGTGGCCGAGTGATTGGCCTGCTGGCCGAAGTCCAGGCGCAGGTCGCTGCTCGAGTGCTGATAGCCCAGCGAGTCCACCGGAACCAGATGCTGCAGCTCGCGAAAGAAGAGGGCGAGGATGCGCTCGCCGTCCAGGCTGGTCTGCAGCTGCAGGCCAAGGCGCTGATGCAGTTGCGCCAGGCTGACCGGGCGGGTCTGCTCCTTGCGGGGTGAGAAACCGAGGCGCTGCAGTTTGGCAGCGTCGAAATCGATCGTGTTTTTCTGGCTGGGTGGAACCATTTTTTTTGAACCTCTGGCGCTTCGTTGCAGCTTGTGAGCTACAGAGCTAATTTCGTGCCAGTCTTTTAGGCTTGCCTGAAAGCCTTGAGGTTCAATGGGTTGCGACGACTGGATGGAGGCAGAGAGCCATTGATGGCAATCGGCCGTCAGATTCACGGCAAGCAATTGCCGCTTTCCATATGGCCGCGACAAATTAATGTCGCAGCCACCGTCGATGAAAAAGAGGAGAGCACAAATCGGCTGCAGGGCATCTGCCGCAACGGTTACTGCGCGTCGAATGCCTGGCCGTTGGTGCCCTGGCTGTCCGGCCCCATCAGGTAGAGATAGACCGGCATGATGGCCTCTGGCGTCGGCCGGGTCTGCGGGTCTTCCCCCGGGTAGGCCTGGGCGCGCATGTCGGTGCGGGTGCCGCCCGGGTTGACGCTGTTGGCGCGAATCGCGGTGATGCCGTCGACCTCATCGGCCATCACCTGCATCAGCCCTTCGGTGGCGAACTTGGACACCGCGTAGGCCCCCCAGTAGGCACGGCCCTTGCGGCCGACACTGCTGGAGGTGAACACCACCGAGGCATCGGTGGACAGCTTGAGCAGCGGCAGCAGCGTGCTGGTGAGCATGAACATGGCGTTGACGTTGACCTGCATGACGCGCATGAAATTGTCGCCCGACAGCTGCTCCAGCGGCGTGCGCGGGCCGATGATCGAGGCGTTGTGCAGCAGGCCGTCGAGTTTGCCGAACGCCTTTTCGACCATCGCCGCCAGTTCGTCGTACTGGTGCGGCAGCGCAGTCTCCAGGTCGAAGGGGATTACCACCGGTTGCGGATGGCCGGCTCCTTCAATGGCATCGTAGGTGCGCGCCAGGTTCTCTTCACTCTTGCCCAGCAGCAGCACGGTGGCGCCGTGGGCCGCGTAGGTACGCGCCGCGGCGGCGCCGATCCCCCGGCCCGCGCCGGTCACCAGGATCACGCGATCCTTGAGCAGGTCGGGGCGGGCGCTGTAATCGAACATGGAAGGCTCCTTCGAAGAGCGGCAAGCTTCAAGCCCTGAGCCTCAAGCAAAAGCCATTGATGTCTGGAAAGCGTGAGTCGTCACTTTGCTTGCAGCTTGCAGCTTGCAGCTTGCAGCTTGCGGCTCAGCAGCTGCACAGCGCCTGATCGAGCACCTTGCGCAGTTCCAACGGATGATCGACCACCACGTCGGCGCCCCAGTGACGGGGGTTGTCGTCGGGGTGGATGTAGCCGTAGGTGACCGCCGCGGTCTTGGTGCCGGCGTCGCGGCCGGATTCGATGTCGCGCAGGTCGTCGCCGACGAACAGCACGCTGGCCGGGTCGAGCTTGAGGGTCGAGCAGGCCAGGATCATCGGCTCGGGGTCCGGCTTGCTGCGGGTCACGTGGTCCGGGCAGATCAGGATCGAGGAGCGCTCGGCAAGGCCCAGGCGCTGCATGATCGGCTCGGCGAAACGCAGCGGCTTGTTGGTCACCACGCCCCAGAGCAGCTTGGCCCGCTCGATGTCCTCGAGCAGCGGCTCGATGCCCTCGTAGGGACGGGTCAGCACCGCGCAATGGTCCTGGTAACGTTCCAGGAACTCCAGGCGCAAGGCTTCGAAACCCGGGCTCATCGGGTCGATGTCGAAGGCGTTGAGGATCATCGCCCGGGCGCCACCGGAGACGTGGTCGCGAATCAGCTTTTCTTCCACCGGCGGCAGGCCGCGCTCGGCGCGCATGGCCTGGCAGATGGCGATGAAGTCCGGCGCGCTGTCGAGCAGCGTGCCATCCATGTCGAAAAGAACCGCGCGCAAGCGCATCAGGCCTCCTTGGAATTCGAGTCTAGCGTGGCGTGTGGCCACACTGGCGTGGGTAACGGGCATGAAGCGCATGTTGCCAGTTTACGATGCCCGATGGGGCGGAACAGGTGCTCCTACTCTATGTCAGTTTGTCGCAGCGCGCAGCCGCTCAGCTCATCAGGCTGACCTGGGCGGCGACGATGCGCCACTGGCCGTCCAGTTTCACCCAGCTCTGCTGCTGGCGGCCGATGCGCCGGCTGCCCTCCCGGGTGAACTCGGTGCTGCATACGGCGAAGTCCTCGCCGTAGGTGGTGATCACCGTGTTGTGCAATTCGCGGTGCAGGCCGGCGGCTGGTCGCGCGGCGCGGAATGCGCGGATCTCGTCGATGCCGTAGAGGTTCTCGGCGGCCCCCAGGCGAACCGTGCGCGGGTCGTGCCAGAACAGCTCGTCGAGCACGGCGATATCATTGCTGATCAACGCCTGTTCGTAGCGCTGGAAGGCAGCGGTGACTTCGGCCCGCACGGCGGGCAGGTCCAGTTGTTCAGGGCTCATGGCTGCACTCCAGATTCACGGCTTGGGCTTGCGCGATACCCTGGCGCTCCAGCGCAGCGGCAGCGCGCAGGCATACCTCTTCCTTGAAGGGCGCAGCGATCAGCTGCACGCCGATCGGCAGGCCGTTGGCCGCACGCAGGGGTACGCTGACCACCGGCAGGCCGAGAAAGGAAATCGGCTGCGCCAGCATGCCCATGCTGGCGCGGGTTGGCAGGTCGACGCCATTGATGCGCAGGGTTTCCTGGCCGATGGGCGTGGCGCTGGTGGGCGTCGCGGGGGCGATCAGCACATCGATGCCGTTGAACAGCGGCAGTACCTGCTGCTGGAAGTGGCGCCGGAAGCGCTGGGCCTGCACGTACCAGGCGGCGGGAATCATCGCGCCGGCCAGCAGGCGCTCCCGTGACAGCGGCTCGAAAACCTCCGGGGCGCGGCGCAGTGCCGGCAGGTAGGCGTTGCCGCCTTCCGATGCGCTGATGATGAATGCCGACGTACGCGCCAGTTCGGCGTCCGCCAGGGTGATTTCTTCGCTGGCGTTCAGGGCCTTGGCCGCCCGGGCTACGGCGTCGCGCGCGCTATCGTCGCACCACTGCTGAAAGTAACCGCCGAGCACGCCGACGCGCAGGCCATCGTGGTCGCGCTCCAGCAGCGCCGACACGGCGTGCGCGGGCTGGCTGGCCTGGAAGCCGTCCGCCGGATCAAGGCCTTGCAGCGCGTCGTAGACCGCGGCGAGGTCGGCGCTGCTGCGCGCCAGCGGGCCGATATGGTCGAGGCTGCCCACGAAGGGGTGCGAGCCGCTGCGCGACAGCCGGCCAAAGGTGGGCTTGAGGCCGAAGATTCCGCACAACGAGGCGGGCACGCGAATGGAGCCGTTGGTGTCGCTGCCCAGGGAGAAATTCACCAGGCCGGCCGCCACCGCCGCTGCCGAGCCGCCGGAGGAGCCACCGGCGATGCGCGAGAGGTCATGGGGGTTGCGGGTCGCGCCGAAGTGGGTGTTCTCCGTGGTGAAGCCGTAGGCGTAGGCATCCATGTTCAGCATCCCCGAGAGCAGGGCGCCACTGGCCGACAGCTGGCGCACGGCCCAGGCGTCGACCGGCGCGGCCGGTCGATCCTGGAACAGCCGCGCGCCGGCCAGGGTCGAGTAGCCGGCGACGTCGAACAGGTTCTTCACCGCATAAGGCACCGCTGCCAGCGGCGGCAGGGGCGAGCCTTCCCGTCGTTGGCGATCCAGCCGCTCAGCCTCGTCGCGCATGCGCTGCCCGGTGATCTGCGTCCAGGCGTTGATCGCCGGATCATGGCGCTCGATCGCCGCCAGGCTGTGCTCGGCGATTTCCCCGGCGCTGAGCTCGCCCGCCGCCAGGGCCTTTCTGAGTTCGCTGATGGAAAGCAGGGCCGGATTCATGCCTGGTACACCCCGGCGACTTCCAGTCGATCATCGAGCGGGAACGCCATCAGCGGCGCCGCCATCGCGGCGATGCGGCTGAACTGGGTGAGCAGTTCCTGGCGTCGTGCGTCGTCCAGCTCCAGGGCCAGAACCTGTTCCATCTGGGCGACATAGGCAGCCCAGTCGGGGGTGATCGGGGTCATGGTGTTCTCCTTGCGAAGGTGGCGGCTCGGCACCTCGGTGCGCTTTCGATGAATTGAGGCGTGGCGATTTCAGGCAGATGAGTACTTCCTATATCATCGACCGAATGAAACGAAAGTTACAAGGCGCCTTCCATGACTCGACTCGATGAACGTCTGCGCAGTCACTATGCACAGCTCGCGCCACAGGAGCAGCGCATCGCTGACTTCGTGCTCGACCACTACGATGACCTGGTCAGCTACAACAGCGCCGAGCTGGCGCGGCTTGCCGGGGTCTCCAAGGCTACCGTCAGCCGGTTGTTCAAGCGCCTGGGCTACGAGAAATACAAGGACATGCGCGAGGAACAGCGCAACCTGCGCCAGAGCGGTCTGCCGGTGGCCGACAACCGCGACGTGGTGCAGGGCAACACCCTGTTGGCCCGCCATTACAAGCAGGAGATGGCCAACCTTACCCAGTGGGTCAATGCCATCGATGCCGAGCAATTCGGTGAGGTGATCCGGGCGCTCGGCAGTAGCCGGCGGGTCTTCGTGGTCGGTATGCGCAATGCCTTTCCCGTGGCCCTGCACTTGCGCCAGCAACTGCTGCAGGTGCGCAGCGGGGCGCAGGTGTTGCCGCAGCCGGGGCAAACGCTGGCTGAAGAGCTGGTGGATCTGAGCGCCGACGACCTGGTGGTGGTGCTGGGCTTCCGGCGTCGCCCGCGGATCATTCGCCCGCTGCTGCAAGCCCTGCAGGCCCAGCAGGTGCCCACCCTGGTGATCTGCGAGCCCCAGGCCCAGGGCGTCATCGAACTGGCGCATTGGCATCTGTGTACGCCGCTGGACAGCGTGTCGGCATTCGACAGCTATGCCAGCGCCAACAGCCTGATCAACCTGTTGGTCAACGCGCTGTTGCACGAGCAACTGACCCAGGGGCGTCAGCGCATCCACCAGATTGCCGGGCTGTATGGGCAACTGGACGAATTGGAGCAACGTTAGTGCGCCTTCGTGGTGCGCGAACACCGAAGGGCGCCAGATGGCGCCCTTTTTTGTGGCGCTTGAATTGCGTGTTTTGCCTCTTTATGGCGCTTTGAACGCTGTAGCGCTTATTCGTAAGCTCCGTTTTTGTTGGCTTGCAAGGCTGGATTCACGAGGTTTTCCGGAGAAGCGTGGTCGGAAAGTGCTCTGGCACGTTGGTTGCAAATTCGAAATATAAGAATCTTTCGTTTCATGACTGACGATGATGGGGTGAAGCCGATGAAGAAGGGATTGATTGCACTGCTGACCGCTGGCCTGCTGTTGACCCAGGCGGCCACCGCGCTGGCCGACCAGTGGCAGGAGATCGAAAAGCGCGGGGTGATCCGGGTCGCCGTGCCGCAGGATTTCCCGCCTTTCGGCTCCGTGGGCACCGACTTGCAGCCCCAGGGCTATGACATCGACATGGCCAGGTACCTGGCCAAGGAGATGAAACTTAAGTTGCAATTGGTGCCGGTCACCAGTGCCAACCGGGTGCCGTACCTGCAGACCGACAAGGTCGACCTGGTGATCTCCAGCCTGGGCAAGAATGCCGAGCGTGAGCAGGTGATCGACTTCAGTGCGGCCTATGCGCCGTTCTTCCTTGGCGTGTTCGGCGCCAAGGACAGCACCCTGGAGAAGGCCGACGAGTTGGTCGGCAAGTCGATTGGCGTGACCCGCGGCGCCGTGGAGGACATGGTGCTCACCGAGGTGGCGCCCGAAGGTGCCCAGGTCAGGCGTTACGAAGACAACAACACCACGCTGTCGGCCTACCTGTCCGGGCAGGTGGAGTATGTGGCCACCGGCAACCTGGTGGTCGCCGCCATCGAGCGCCAGAACGCTGCCCGCGCGCCCGTCGCCAAATTCATGCTCAAGGATTCGCCTTGCTACATCGGCCTGCGCAAGGGCGAAGCGGCGCTGAAAGCCAGGGTCGACGCGCTGATCGAGCAGGCCAAGGCCGATGGCACCCTCAATGGCCTGTCCGAACAGTGGCTGAAGGCGCCGCTGCCGGCGAACCTGGGCGCGTAAGGGCTGAACGATGATGGCGCAGCTGAATTTTTCCGCCCTGTGGCCCTACTGGCCGGAGCTGCTCTCCGGTCTCTGGGTCACCATCCAGCTCACGGTGATGGCGACCGTGGGCGGCGTGGCCCTGGGCATTCTTGGCGCGGCCCTGCGCAGCGGCCGGCCGAGCATTCTCGGTGGCCTGTGGGGCGTCTACGTCGAGCTGATCCGCAACACGCCGTTCGTGGTGCAGCTGTTCTTCATCGTCTTCGGCCTGCCCAACCTGGGGGTGAAGCTGACGGCGGGCGAGGCGGCGCTGCTGGCCATGCTGATCAACCTCGGCGCCTACAGCACCGAGATCATCCGCGCCGGTATCCAGGTCACGCCCCGTGGCCAGTGGGAGGCCGGCCGCGTGCTGGGCCTGAGCCGCACGCAAACCTTCATCCGGGTGGTGTTGCCGCCGTCGCTGAAACGCATTTATCCGGCCCTGGTCAGCCAGTGCATCATCGTCATGCTCGGCTCGTCGGTGGTTTCCCAGGTGTCCCACGAGGAACTGACCTTCGCCGCCAACCTGGTCCAGTCGCGTACCTTCCTGAGCTTCGAGGTGTATCTGGTGACCACCCTGATGTACCTGGCGCTGTCCATCGCCATGCGCCAGTTGCTGCTGGCGGCCGGGCGCAAGTGGTTTGGAGAGCAGCCATGCTGACCACCTTCACCGACTGGGACATCCTGCGCAACCTGCTCTTGGCCGCGCGCTGGACCGTGCTGTTGTCGCTCACTGCCTTCATCGGCGGTACCCTGGTGGCCATTGCGCTGGTCATGGCGCGGCTGTCCAAGCGCGCCTGGCCGCACTGGCTGATTCGCGGCTACACCGAGTTGTTCCAGGGCACGCCGCTGCTGATGCAGCTGTTTCTGGCGTTCTTCGGCGTGGCCTTGCTGGGCATCGACGTGTCGCCCTGGACCGCGGCCTCCCTGGCGCTGACCCTCTATACCAGTGCGTTTCTGGTGGATATCTGGCATGGCAGCATCCGCGCCTTGCCCAAGGGCCAGTGGGAGGCCTGTCGCTGCCTGGGGCTGGGCTTCGGGCAGACCCTGTTTCGCGTCGTCCTGCCCCAGGCGCTGCGCATCGGCATCGCGCCCACCGTCGGCTTCGCCGTGCAGGTGATCAAGGGCACGGCACTGGCATCGATCATCGGCTTCGTCGAGCTGACCAAGGCCGGCACCATCCTCAACAATGTCACCTACGAGCCCTTCAAGGTGTTCGGCCTGGTGGCGCTGGGCTACTTCCTGATGTGTTATCCGCTGTCGCGTTACAGCCAGTATCTGGAGAAGAAATTCAATGCCGCTCATCACCATTGATCAGGTACAGAAGTACTACGGCGACAACCACGTGCTCAAGGGGGTCGATCTCGACATCGAGGTCGGCGAGGTGGTGTCGATCATCGGCCGCAGTGGCTCGGGCAAGAGCACCTTGCTGCGCTGCATCAATGGGCTGGAGGGCTATCAGGACGGCAGTATCAAGCTCGCCGGCATGACCGTCACCGATCGCGAGTCCCAGGCCCGGGAAATCAGTCGCTCGGTGGGCATGGTGTTCCAGAGCTTCAACCTGTTCCCGCACATGACCGCCCGTGAGAACGTCATGCTGGCACCGCGTCGCGTGCTGAAGAAGAGCGATGCCGAGTGCCGCGAGCTGGCCGCGCGCATGCTCGAGAAGGTTGGCCTGGGTGATCGCCTGGACTACTACCCGGCAAGCCTCTCCGGCGGCCAGCAGCAGCGGGTCGCCATCGCCCGTGCGCTGGCCATGTCGCCCAAGGTGCTGCTGTGCGACGAGATCACCTCGGCGCTCGATCCGGAACTGGTTGGCGAGGTGCTCAAGGTGCTCGAACAACTGGCCAAGGAGGGCATGACCCTGATCCTGGTCACCCACGAAATGAACTTCGCCCAGGAAGTCGGCGACCGCGTGGTGTTCATGCACCAGGGCCGGGTGTGGGAGCAGGGCGCCAGCCGCGAGCTGTTCGCCAACCCGCAGAGCGCCGAACTCAAGCAATTCATCTCGTCCGTACGCGGACTGAACTGAGCGTCACCAGAACGAGAACCAGCAGATGAACACGACTTTCCTGCCCGTCAATCCGCCCCAGCGCCTGCTCATGGGCCCGGGCCCGATCAATGCCGACCCCCGCGTGCTGCGCGCCATGTCCAGCCAGCTGATCGGCCAGTACGACCCGGCCATGACCGGCTACATGAACGAGGTGATGGCCTTGTACCGCGGCGTGTTCCGCACCGCCAATGCCGCCACCCTGCTGGTCGACGGCACTTCCCGCGCCGGTATCGAGGCCATTCTGGTGTCGGCGATTCGCCCGGGCGACAAGGTGCTGGTGCCGGTGTTGGGTCGCTTCGGCCATCTGCTCTGTGAAATCGCCCGGCGTTGCCGCGCCGAGGTGCACAGCATCGAAGTGCCCTGGGGTGAGGTGTTCACGCCAGAGCAGATCGAGGATGCCGTCAGGCAGGTGAAGCCGCGCCTGCTGCTGACCGTACAGGGCGATACCTCGACCACCCTGCTGCAGCCGCTGGCCGAGCTGGGTGACATCTGCCGCCGCCACGGCGTGCTGTTCTATACCGACGCCACCGCCTCCCTGGGCGGCAACCCGCTGGAGGCCGATGCCTGGGGCCTGGATGCGGTGTCCGCCGGCTTGCAGAAGTGCCTGGGCGGGCCGTCCGGCACCGCGCCGATCACCCTGAGTGCGACGATGGTGGAGGTGATCCGTCGTCGCGCCCACGTGGAGGCCGGCATCCGTACCGCCGCCCACCAGGACGGCGATGACGAGATGATCTATTCCAACTACTTCGACCTCGGCATGATCCTCGACTACTGGGGCCCCGAGCGCCTCAACCACCACACCGAAGCCACCTCGGCACTGTTCGGCGCCCGCGAGTGCGCGCGGGTACTGCTCGACGAAGGCCTGGACGCCGCAATCGCCCGCCACAAGCTGCATGGCGACGCCCTGCTCAAGGGCATCCAGGGCATGGGCCTGGAGACCTTCGGCAACCTCGAACACAAGATGAACAACGTGCTGGGCGTGGTGATTCCCGACGGTGTACACGGCGAGCAGGTGCGCCAGATCCTGCTGCAGGACTTCGGCATCGAGATCGGCACCTCCTTTGGGCCGCTGGCTGGCAAGATCTGGCGCATCGGCACCATGGGCTACAACGCCCGCAAGGATTGCGTGATGCAGACCCTCAGCGCCCTGGAGGCGGTGCTCAATCGCCTTGGCCTGCGTACCACCCAGGGCGCGGCCATGCAGGCGGCCTGGGATCACTACGGCGAGCGCGGCTGATGGGCGCCCTGGACAATCAGCAGGCCGCGGTGCGGGTCATGGCGCGCTGCGACGAATTGGCGGCGCTCAGCGAGTCCGCCGAGGGCCTCACCCGCGTCTATCTGTCGGCCGAGCACCAGCGCGCCAATGCCCTGGTGGGCGAGTGGATGCAGGCGGCCGGCATGCGCACCTGGCAGGACGCCGTCGGCAATATCTGCGGCCGTTACGAAGGCCAAAGTGCTGGCGCCCAGGCGCTGCTGCTCGGCTCCCACCTGGACACCGTGCGCAATGCCGGCCGCTACGACGGCATGCTTGGCGTGGTCGCCGCCATCGAGGTGGTGCAGCGCTTTCAAGACCTGGGAATCCGCCTGCCGCTGGCCATCGAGATCGTCGGGTTCGCCGACGAGGAGGGCACGCGCTTCGGTATCACCCTGTTGGGCAGTCGTGGCCTGACCGGCAGCTGGCCCCAGCAATGGCTTGCCCAAGCCGATGCCGCTGGCGTGACGGTCGCTCAGGCCATGGCGGCCTGGGGGCTCGATGCGGCGGCTGTCGCCAGCGCCACCCGTCAAACCGAGGATTACGCCGCCTATCTGGAGCTGCATATCGAGCAGGGTCCGTGTCTGGAACGCGAAGATCTGGCGCTCGGTGTGGTCACCGCCATCAATGGCGCGCGGCGGCTCAATTGCCGCTTCGTTGGCCAGGCCGGGCATGCCGGCACGGTGCCGATGAGCCATCGCCAGGACGCCCTGGCCGCAGCGGCGCAGTGGATGGTGGCGGTCGAAGCACGGACGCCGCAGCATGGCCCGCAGCTGGTGGCCACGGTGGGTTGCCTGCAATGCCATCCGGGAGCGGTGAACGTCATTCCCGGCGCGGTCGAGTTGACCCTCGATGTCCGTGGCCCGGAGGATCGCGCCCTGGCCGATCTGCTCGATGATCTGCTCGGCCAGGGCGAGGCCATCGCCCGGCAGCGCGGGCTGCAGTTTCACGCCAGCCAGTACTACGGGATTTCGGCGACCCGCTGCGACCCCGCCATGCAGGCCTCGCTGACGCGGGTACTGCATGAGGTGCAAGGGCGCAGCCTGTCGTTGCCCAGCGGCGCCGGCCATGACGCCATCGCCATGGCCGAGCGCTGGCCGGTTGGCATGCTGTTCGTGCGTTGTGCCGCTGGCATCAGCCATAACCCGGCCGAGGCGGTGGCCGTGGAGGACGTGGGATTGGCGGTCGAGGCCTACGCGCGGTGGGTCCAGGCGCAGGCCCAGCGGCCGCCCGTGTCGGCGGCCTGAGCGAGGGCAGGGCGATCAGTCGGCCTTGCGGGTGTGCACCATGTAGTTGACGTCGACGTCGTTGGCCAGCTTGTAGTGCTTGGTCAGCGGGTTGTAGGTCAGGCCGATGATGTCCTTGACCTCCAGGCCGGCCTGGCGGCTCCAGGCACCCAGTTCCGAGGGGCGGATGAATTTCTTGAAGTCGTGGGTGCCACGTGGCAGCAGGCGTAGGATGTATTCGGCGCCGATCACCGCGAACAGGTAAGCCTTGGGGTTGCGGTTGATGGTGGAGAAGAACACCTGGCCACCGGGCTTGACCAGCTTGTGGCAGGCGCGAATCACCGAGGACGGATCCGGTACGTGCTCGAGCATCTCCAGGCAGGTGACCACGTCGAACTGGCCGGGCATTTCTTCGGCCATGGCCTCGGCGGTGATCTGCCGGTAATCCACTTCAACGCCTGACTCGAGTTGGTGCAGGCGGGCCACCGCCAGGGGCGCCTCGCCCATGTCGATACCGGTCACGCTGGCGCCGCGCTGGGCCATGGCCTCGCTGAGAATGCCGCCGCCACAGCCGACGTCGAGCACCTTCTTGCCGGCCAGGCCGGCACGCTCGTCGATCCAGTTGACGCGCAGCGGGTTGATCTCGTGCAAGGGCTTGAACTCGCTCTCCTTGTCCCACCAGCGATGGGCGAGGGCTTCGAATTTGGCGATTTCAGCGTGGTCGACGTTGCTCATGGTTTTCCCTGGATAAAGCGAATGCGTAGGACAGGACGCGATAGGCGCCCATGTTGCCAGTTTTGCGCGCCCGCCGGGGCGGTTTGCTGGCCGTTGCCCTGTGACAGTTTGCCGGAGGTGGTGATCAATGTGCCGGACGTCCGGCTATTTTCGCGCCCCACCGCTGGGTGGTGGCAACGATGCGTTCTTCGTCCAGGCGCGTCAGCCGGCCTTCTTCGAGCAGCGGTTTGCCGGCGACCCAGAGGTGCTCGACGCAGTGCCGGGAGGTGGCGTAGATCAGTTGTGAAACCGGGTCATAGACCGGTTGCTGGGCCAGACCGCGCAGGTCGAAGGCGACGATGTCGGCGGCCTTGCCGAGCTCCAGCGAGCCGATCTCGCCCTCCAGACCCAGGGCGCGGGCGCCGTTGAGGGTCGCCATGCGCAAGGCGCGGTGTGCATCCAGGGCGCTGGCCGAGCCGGCCACGGCCTTGGCCAGCAGGGCAGCGGTGCGGGTTTCGCCGAGCAGGTCGAGGTCGTTGTTGCTGGCCGCGCCGTCGGTGCCGATGGCCACGTTGACGCCGGCCTGCCAGAGCTTCTCGACCGGGCAGAAGCCGCTGGCCAGCTTGAGGTTGGATTCCGGGCAGTGGATCACGCTGCTGTTGGTGGCCACCAGCAGGGCGATGTCCTCGTCATCGATCTGGGTCATGTGCACGGCCTGGAAGCGCGGGCCCAGCAGGCCCAGGCGATTGAGGCGCGCCAGGGGGCGCTCGCCGTGGTGTTCCAGGCTCTGCTGCACCTCGAAGGCGGTTTCATGGACGTGCATGTGGATGCCGGCGTCCACTTCCTCGGCGAGGATGCGCAGCTTTTCCAGATTCGCGTCGCTGACCGTGTAGGGTGCATGGGGCCCGAAGGCCACGCTGATGCGCGGGTGATGCTTCATGTCGTCGAGCAGGGTCACGCCCTTGCGCAGGGCCTCGTCGGCATCCCGGGCGCCAGGGATGGCGAAGTCCAGCACGGGGATGCTGATCTGTGCGCGCATGCCGCTGGCGTGCACCCGCTCACAGGCCATCTCGGGAAAGAAGTACATGTCGGCAAAGCAGCTGATGCCGCTCTTTATCTGTTCGGCGATGGCCAGCTCGGTGCCGTCCTGCACGAACTGCTCATCGACCCATTTGGCTTCCGCCGGCCAGATATGCTTTTCCAGCCAGGTCATCAGTGGCAGGTCATCGGCCAGGCCGCGGAACAGGGTCATGGCGGCATGCCCGTGGGCGTTGACCAGGCCGGGGGTCAGCAGGCGGCCGGGCAGTTCGCGGACCTCCGTCGCGCCACGGCGCAGGGCCTCGGCGCGCGGGGCGATCAGCGCGATGCGGCCGTCGCGGATACCCAGGCCATGGTCGTGCAGCACGACGCCGGCAGGCTCGACCGGCACCAGCCAGGTGGGCAGCAATAGAAGGTCGAGCGGGGCGTCGGCCATGGGTGGGCTCCCTGAGCGAAAACCCTGAGTCTATAGAGGAACGCGCCAGTCTTGAAGGTGCGTGGCGTGCGGCGCGGTGCCTGCCAGGCGTATACTGGCCGGCTTTCTTGGATGGAGTAGGTGATGCGCGAGCGTTTGCTGGCTGCCGAGCAGGTCGTGGGGTTGGTCTGGCGCGAGGGTGTGCTGCACGTGCTCGATCAGCGCCGCCTGCCTGGCGAGCAGGTCTGGCAGGCCTGTCATTCGGTGTCTGCCGTGGCCACGGTGCTGGCCGAAGGCGCGCTGCTGGGCGCTGCCGCCCGGCTGATCTGCAGCGGCTACGCGCTGGTGCTCGGTGCCCGGCAGCGGGTGGACGAGGGCGCTGATTGGCGCGCCGGGCTGCAAGTCGATCGCGATGCGCTGTGCGCGGCCGGTCTGCCAGCGCAAGAGGGCGAGCGCCTGCTGGCGCGCATGCAGCAGCGTCTGGCGGTCATGAAGCCCGGTGCGCAGGCCCTGGCCGTGCTGGAGGATGAAGCCCGTGGCGCCCATCAGCGCGACCGCGAGGCCAATCTGGCCATGGCCCAGCTTGGCGTGGAGCTGATCCGCGGGTTTCAGGGCAACCTGCAGAACCTCATGAGCATCGGCTGTGCCGGCGCGCTGGCCGGTGGCGGCATCGGTACGGCCCTTGGGGTGGTGCGCGCGGCCCAGCTCGAAGGCCTGCTGGAGCGCTGTTACCTGGGCGAGAGCCGGCCGTCTCTGGAGGGCGCGCATCGGGCTGCCTGGGAACTGCAGCGCGAAGGCATCGCCGCCGCGTTGAGCGCCGATGCGGCGCTCGCCCATGTGATGAAGGAACGGGGTATCACCTGGGCCATCGTCGGCGCCGAGCGGATCGCCGCCAATGGCGATGTGTTGGGCGTGATCGGCACCTATCAGCTGGCCGTGGCGGCCATGCACCATGGTGTGCGGCTGATGGTGGTGGCGCCGAGCGCGCTCATCGACCTGCAGCAGGAGAGCGGCGAGGAGGGTTTTCACGACCTGGGCCGCGGCCCGCTGGCCTATTCGCCCCATGAGCGCATCACGGGCGTGGACGAGGTGGCGCCGCGCTACGACGTGACCCCGGGCGACCTGGTGGATTTCCTGGTCACCGAGCGCGGGGTGATCGAGCGCCCGGACGCGGCCAAGCTCACTCAGCTGATGTGTCGCAAACGGCTGCATTGAGCACCCGGCTTCATACGCTGCGGGGATAGGTGCAGGGCGCGCTTTGTGGTAAGCTCCGGCAGTTTTCAGGGGCGCCGCCTGCGGTTGCCGTCACTGCTCGAATGCATGACATAACGTATTGATTTGTCGTGAGTCGTCGCTGGCCTGATGCCATTGCGACGCGCTTCGTCCGGCTGCAGATGAGCCGGGCGGAGTTTCATCAGAAAAAAGGAATCAGGCTACTCATGGGCGAACTGGCCAAAGAAATCCTCCCGGTCAACATCGAAGATGAACTGAAACAGTCGTACCTCGACTACGCGATGAGCGTGATCGTCGGGCGTGCCTTGCCGGATGCGCGCGATGGCCTGAAGCCCGTGCATCGCCGGGTGCTGTTCGCCATGAGCGAGCTGGGCAACGACTGGAACAAGCCCTACAAGAAATCCGCCCGTGTGGTCGGTGACGTGATCGGTAAATATCACCCCCACGGTGATACCGCCGTCTACGACACCATCGTGCGGATGGCCCAGCCCTTCTCGCTGCGCTACCTGCTGGTCGACGGCCAGGGCAACTTCGGTTCGGTGGACGGCGACAACGCCGCCGCCATGCGATACACCGAAGTGCGCATGACCAAGCTGGCCCACGAGCTGCTGGCCGACCTGCACAAGGAAACCGTCGACTGGGTGCCCAACTACGACGGCACCGAGCAGATCCCGGCGGTCATGCCGACCAAGATCCCCAACCTGCTGGTCAACGGTTCCAGCGGTATCGCCGTGGGCATGGCCACCAACATCCCGCCGCACAACCTGGGCGAAGTGATCGATGGCTGCCTGGCGCTGATCGACAATCCGGAGCTGACCGTCGATGAGCTGATGCAGTACATCCCCGGCCCGGACTTCCCGACCGCGGGCATCATCAACGGGCGCGCCGGCATCATCGAGGCCTACCGCACCGGCCGTGGCCGCATCTACATCCGCGCCCGCGCCGAAGTCGAGGACATCGACAAGGTCGGCGGCCGCCAGCAGATCGTCGTCACCGAGCTGCCGTACCAGCTGAACAAGGCGCGCCTGATCGAGAAGATCGCCGAGCTGGTCAAGGAGAAGAAGCTCGAGGGCATCACCGAGCTGCGCGACGAGTCCGACAAGGACGGCATGCGCGTGGTCATCGAGCTGCGCCGCGGCGAAGTGCCCGAGGTGATCCTCAACAACCTCTACGCCCAGACCCAGATGCAGAGCGTGTTCGGCATCAACGTGGTGGCGCTGATCGACGGCCAGCCGAAGATCCTCAACCTCAAGGACATGCTCGAGGCCTTCATCCTGCACCGCCGCGAGGTGGTCACCCGGCGTACCGTGTTCGAACTGCGCAAGGCCCGTGAGCGTGGTCACATCCTCGAAGGCCAGGCGGTCGCGCTGTCCAACATCGACCCGGTCATCGCCCTGATCAAGGCCTCGCCGACACCATCGGAAGCCAAGGAAGCGCTGATTTCCACCGCCTGGGAATCCACCGCCGTGGAGGCCATGGTCGAGCGCGCGGGTGCCGACTCCTGCCGCCCGGAAGGTCTCGATCCGCAATACGGCCTGCGTGACGGCAAGTACTACCTGTCGCCGGAACAGGCCCAGGCGATCCTCGACCTGCGCCTGCACCGCCTGACCGGCCTGGAGCACGAGAAGCTGCTGGCCGAGTACCAGGAAATCCTCAACCAGATCGGCGAGCTGATCCGCATCCTGACCAGCGCCGAGCGCCTGATGGAAGTGATTCGCGAGGAGCTGGAAGCGGTCAAGGCCGAGTTCGGCGACAAGCGCCGTACCGAGATCCTCGACTCGCGTCTGGACCTGACCCTGGGTGACATGATCCCGCAAGAAGAACGCGTGGTGACCATCTCCTACGGCGGTTATGCCAAGACTCAGCCATTGACCGCCTACCAGGCCCAGCGCCGCGGCGGCAAGGGCAAGTCGGCCACCGGCATCAAGGACGAGGACTACATCGCCCACCTGCTGGTCGCCAACAGCCACGCCACGCTGCTGCTGTTCTCCAGCAAGGGCAAGGTGTACTGGCTGAAAACCTACGAAATTCCCGAAGCGTCCCGCGCCGCCCGCGGCCGCCCGCTGGTCAACCTGCTGCCGCTGGAGGAGGGTGAGTACATCACCACCATGCTGCAGATCGACCTCGAGGCCCTGCAGCAGCAGGCCGGCGCCGACGACGTGGACGACAGCGACGACGCCGTGCTCGAAGGCGAGATCGTCGAAGCCGAAGAAGTGGCAGAAGTCGCCGAGGTCGAGGAAGTCGAAGGCGAAACCGCCGAGCTGGTGGCCGAGCCGACTGGCGCCTACATCTTCATGGCCACCGCCTCCGGTACCGTGAAGAAGACCCCGCTGGTGCAATTCAGCCGTCCGCGTTCCAACGGCCTGATCGCCCTGAAGCTGAAGGAAGGCGACACCTTGATCGCCGCCGCCATCACCGACGGTTCCAAGGAAGTCATGCTGTTCTCCAGCGCCGGCAAGGTGATCCGTTTCGCCGAGAGCGTGGTGCGGGTCATGGGCCGTGGCGCCCGTGGTATCCGCGGCATGCGGATCGGCAAGGACCAGCGCCTGATTTCCATGCTGATCCCGGAATCCGGTGCGCAGATCCTCACCGCTTCCGAGCGTGGTTTCGGCAAGCGTACCGCGCTGTCCAAGTTCCCGCGTCGCGGCCGGGGTGGCCAGGGCGTGATCGGCATGATCACCAAGGAGCGTAACGGCCCGCTGATCGGCGCCATCCAGGTGCAGGATGGCGAGGAAATCATGCTGATTTCCGACCAGGGCACCCTGGTACGCACCCGTGTCGACGAAGTCTCCAGTTCCGGCCGCAATACCCAGGGCGTGACCCTGATCAAGCTGGCCAAGGACGAGAAACTGGTCGGCCTGGAGCGTGTGCAGGAGCCTTCCGAGGAAGACATCGACGAGGCGCTGGACGAAGAGGGCAACCCTGTCGTCGTCGCCGAAGCCGATGAGGCTGTTGCAGGCGAAGAGCCGGCAGCAGAGGGTGGCGAGCCAGCAGCAGAAGATCGCGACGCTTAACCGCGCCGCTCTGCCTGCGGGGTTACGGCACTGCAGGCAGCATTTCGCCAGATAGATGTAGCAGACAGTCAAGCGAGAGTGAATTGTGAGCAAGCGAGCCTTTAACTTCTGCGCCGGCCCGGCCGCGCTTCCCGAAGCCGTTCTGCAGCGCGCCCAGGCCGAGTTGCTCGACTGGCAGGGCAAGGGCCTTTCCGTCATGGAAATGAGCCACCGCAGCGACGACTACGTGGCCATCGCCGAAAAGGCCGAACAGGATCTGCGCGACCTGCTGAGCATTCCCTCCGACTACAAGGTGCTGTTCCTGCAGGGCGGCGCCAGCCAGCAGTTCGCCGAGATTCCGCTCAACCTGCTGCCCGAAGACGGTACCGCCGACTACATCGACACCGGCATCTGGTCGAAGAAGAGCATCGAAGAGGCGCGCCGTTACGGCAACGTCAACGTCGCCGCCAGCGCCAAGCCCTACGATTACTTCGCCATCCCCGGGCAGAACGAGTGGCAGCTGTCCAGGAACGCCGCCTACCTGCACTACGCCAGCAACGAAACCATCGGTGGCCTGCAGTTCGACTGGATCCCCGAGACTGGCGACGTGCCGCTGGTGGTCGACATGTCCTCGGACATCCTGTCGCGCGAAGTGGACATCTCCAAATTCGGCCTGATCTACGCCGGCGCCCAGAAGAACATCGGCCCCAGCGGTCTGGTGGTGGCGATCATCCGCGAAGACCTGCTCGGCCGCGCGCGTAGCAGCTGCCCGACCATGCTCAACTATCAAGTAGCCGCCGATAACGGCTCGATGTACAACACCCCGGCGACCTTCAGCTGGTACCTGTCCGGTCTGGTGTTCGAATGGCTCAAGGAGCAGGGCGGTGTCGCCGCCATGGAGCAGCGCAACAAGGCCAAGAAGGACCTGCTGTACAAGGCCATCGACGCCAGCGAGTTCTACAGCAACCCGATCGCCAAGAACGCCCGCTCGTGGATGAACGTGCCGTTCCGCCTGGCGGACGAGCGCCTGGACAAGCCGTTCCTGGCTGGCGCCGATGCCCGCGGCCTGCTCAATCTCAAGGGTCATCGTTCGGTGGGCGGCATGCGCGCCTCCATCTACAACGCCGTGGGCGTGGATGCGGTCGAGGCGCTGGTTGCCTACATGGCGGAGTTCGAGAAGGAGCACGCCTGATGAGCAACGACGCCAATACCGATCAGGCGTTGCAGGCCCTGCGCCTGCGCATCGACAGCCTGGACGAGAAGATCCTCGAGCTGATCAGCGACCGTGCGCGCTGCGCCGAAGAGGTGGCGCGGGTGAAGATGGCGACCCTGGCCGAGGGCGAGGTGCCGGTGTTCTACCGCCCCGAGCGCGAGGCGCAGGTACTCAAGCGGGTGATGGAGCGCAACCGCGGCCCACTGGGCAACGAGGACATGGCGCGGCTGTTCCGCGAGATCATGTCCTCCTGCCTGGCCCTGGAGAACCCGCTGAAGGTCGCCTACCTGGGCCCGGAAGGCACCTTCTCCCAGGCGGCGGCGATGAAGCATTTCGGCCACGCGGTGATCAGCCAGCCCATGGCGGCGATTGACGAAGTGTTCCGCGAAGTGGTGGCCGGCGCCGTCAACTTCGGCGTGGTGCCGGTGGAGAACTCCACCGAGGGCGCGGTCAACCACACCCTGGACAGCTTCCTCGAGCACGATCTGGTGATCTGCGGCGAAGTGGAGCTGCGCATCCACCACCACCTGCTGGTCGGCGATGCCACCAAGACCGACCGCATCACCCGCATCTATTCCCACGCCCAGTCCCTGGCCCAGTGCCGCAAGTGGCTCGACGCCCACTACCCGAACGTCGAGCGCGTGGCGGTTTCCAGCAACGCCGATGCCGCCCGCCGGGTGAAGAGCGAGTGGAACTCGGCGGCGATTGCCGGCGACATGGCCGCCAACCTGTACGACCTGACCCGCCTGGCCGAGAAGATCGAGGATCGCCCGGACAACTCCACGCGCTTTCTGATCATCGGCAACCAGGAAGTGCCGCCCACCGGCGACGACAAGACCTCGGTGATCGTCTCGATGCGCAACAAGCCCGGTGCCCTGCACGAGCTGCTGGTGCCGTTCCACCAGAACGGCATCGACCTGACCCGCATCGAAACCCGCCCGTCGCGCAGCGGCAAGTGGACCTACGCCTTCTTCATCGATTTTGTCGGCCACCACCGCGACCCGCTGATCAAGGACGTGCTGGAGAAAATCAATGGGGAAGCCGTGGCGCTCAAGGTGCTGGGCTCCTACCCCAAGGCGGTACTTTAATCAGCAGCTGCAAGCTGCAAGCCACAAGCTGCAAGTGAGCAGCGTTCTGGCTTCCAGCTTGTGGCTATAGCTTGAGGCTTGCAGCTATGACTTGTGATTTCATCGCCCTGGCCCAGCCAGGCGTACAGAAACTGTCCCCCTACGTGCCAGGCAAGCCGGTCGACGAGTTGGCCCGCGAGTTGAACATGGACCCGGCCAGCATCGTCAAGCTGGCCAGCAACGAAAACCCGTTGGGCCCGAGCCCCAAGGCGCTGGCCGCGATCCGTGCCGAGCTGGACGAGCTGACCCGTTATCCCGATGGCAATGGTTTCGCCCTGAAAACCCTGCTGGCCGAGCGCTGTGGCGTGACCACCGCCCAGGTGACCCTGGGTAACGGCTCCAACGACATCCTCGAGCTGGTGGCCCGTGCCTACCTGGCGCCCGGCCTGAACGCGGTGTTCAGCGAGCACGCCTTCGCGGTTTACCCGATCGCCACCCAGGCCGTCGGTGCCCAGGCCAAGGTCGTGCCGGCGGTGGATTTCGGCCATGACCTGCCGGCCATGCTGGCGGCCATCGATGCCAATACCCGCGTGGTGTTCATCGCCAACCCCAACAACCCGACCGGCACCTGGTTCGGCAAGCAGGCGCTGCGCGACTTCCTCGCCGCCGTGGCGGAAAACGTGCTGGTGGTGCTGGACGAGGCCTATATCGAATACGCCGACGGCGACGAGCTGCCAGACGGCCTGGATTACCTGGCCGAGCACGCCAACCTGCTGGTGTCGCGCACCTTTTCCAAGGCCTATGGCCTGGCCTCGCTGCGCGTCGGCTATGGCCTGAGCCGGCCCGAGGTGGCGGACGTGCTGAACCGCGTTCGCCAGCCGTTCAACGTTAACAGCTTCGCCCTGGCCGCGGCCTGTGCTGCGTTCGACGATGCCGAATACCTGGCACGCAGCCGTGAGGTGAACACCGCCGGCATGCTGCAGTTGCAGGAAGGCTGCCGTGAGCTGGGCCTGGGCTGGATTCCGTCCAAGGCCAACTTCCTGGCCATCGACTTCGGCCGTGATACCGCGGCGATCAATCAGGGCCTGCTCCATGAAGGCGTGATCGTGCGCCCGGTCGCCGGCTACGGCATGCCCAACCACCTGCGCGTTTCCATCGGCTTGCCGGCCGAGAACGCCCGCTTCCTGGAAGCGCTGCGCAAGGTGCTGAACGCGTGACGCAACGCACTGCAGCCATGCAGCCGCTGGTCGAGCGCCTGGTGGTGGTCGGCCTCGGGCTGATCGGCGGCTCCTTCGCCAAGGGGCTGCGTGCCCGCGGTGTGTGCCGTGAAGTGGTGGGCGTGGACCTGGATGCGCGGTCGCGGCGCCTGGCCGTCGAGCTTGGCGTGGTCGACCGTTGCGAAGAAGCACTGGCTGCCGCCTGTCAGGGCGCCGACGTGATCATGCTGGCCGTTCCTATCCTGGCCATGGAGCGTGTGCTCGGTGAACTGGCCAAGCTGGATCTGGGTGGTGCCATCCTGACCGATGCCGGCAGCGCCAAGGGCAATGTGGTGCGCGCTGCCGGCGCGGTGTTCGGCGGCGTGCCGGCGCGCTTCGTGCCGGGCCATCCGATTGCCGGCTCCGAGCAGAGCGGGGTGGAGGCGGCCAATGGCGAGCTGTTCAAGCGCCACAAGGTGATCCTCACGCCGCTGGCGCAGACCGACGCGCGAGCGCTGCAGCGCGTCGATCAGCTGTGGCACGAGCTGGGCGCCGATGTCGAGCACATGCAGGTCGAACACCACGACCAGGTACTCGCCGCCACCAGCCACTTGCCGCACCTGCTGGCCTTCGGCCTGGTCGACTCGCTGGCCAAGCGCAACGAAAACCTGGAGATCTTCCGCTACGCCGCCGGCGGCTTCCGCGATTTCACGAGAATCGCCGGCAGCGACCCGGTCATGTGGCACGACATCTTTCTCGCCAACCGCGAGGCCGTGCTGCGTACCTTGGATGTTTTTCGCGACGACCTCGACGCCTTGCGCGACGCGGTCGACGCAGGGGACGGGCATCATCTGCTGGGCGTATTCACCCGCGCCCGGGTGGCCCGCGAACATTTCAGCAAAATACTGGCCCGCCGGGCCTATGTGGACGCTATGCACTCGAACGATTTGATTTTTCTGGCAAATCCTGGCGGCAAGGTCGCCGGCCGCATCCGCGTACCGGGCGACAAGTCCATCTCGCACCGCTCGATCATGCTCGGCTCCCTGGCCGAGGGCACGACCGAGGTCGAAGGTTTCCTGGAGGGTGAAGACGCCCTGGCGACCCTGCAGGCCTTTCGCGACATGGGCGTGGTCATCGAAGGCCCGCACCATGGCCGCGTGACCATCCATGGCGTCGGCCTGCACGGCCTCAAGCCGCCACCCGGCCCGATCTACGTGGGCAACTCCGGCACCTCGATGCGCCTGCTCTCCGGCCTGCTGGCCGGCCAGCCGTTCGACGTGACCATGACCGGCGACGCCTCGCTGTCCAAGCGCCCGATGAACCGCGTGGCCAATCCGCTGCGGGAAATGGGCGCGGTGGTCGAGACCGGCCCGGACGGCCGTCCGCCGCTGACCATTCGTGGCGGCAGCAAGCTCAAGGCGCTGACCTACACCCTGCCGATGGCCAGCGCCCAGGTGAAATCCTGCCTGCTGCTCGCCGGCCTGTACGCCGAAGGCGTCACCACCGTGACCGAGCCGGCGCCGACCCGCGACCATACCGAGCGCATGCTGCGCGGCTTCGGCTATGCGGTCGAGTCCAATGGCCCGGTGGCCTCTCTGCAGGCCGGCGGCAAGCTGACCGCCACCCGCATCGAAGTGCCGGCGGACATTTCCT
The DNA here is from genome assembly GCF_001839655.2 of Pseudomonas argentinensis. Lineage (NCBI taxonomy): Bacteria > Pseudomonadati > Pseudomonadota > Gammaproteobacteria > Pseudomonadales > Pseudomonadaceae > Phytopseudomonas > Phytopseudomonas argentinensis. Next base: position 3,455,237 of record NZ_CP056087.1, on the reverse strand, counting down.
CGGCGGCCTTCTTCCTGGTCGCGGCCTCCATCGCCGAAGGTTCCGACCTGCTGCTCGAGCATGTCGGCATCAACCCGACCCGTATCGGCGTGATCGAGATCCTGCGCCTGATGGGCGGCGACATCAGCCTGGAGAACCCGCGTGAAGTCGGCGGCGAGCCGGTGGCCGATCTGCGCGTGCGCGGCGCCAAGCTCAGGGGCATCGAGATTCCCGAGGAGCTGGTGCCACTGGCCATCGATGAATTCCCGGTGCTGTTCGTCGCGGCCGTCTGCGCCGAAGGCCGCACCGTGCTGCGCGGCGCCGAAGAGCTGCGGGTGAAAGAGTCCGACCGTATCCAGGTGATGGCCGATGGTCTCACCAGCCTGGGCGTCAAGGTCGAGCCGACCGCGGACGGCATCATCATCGACGGCGGCCAGCGCATCGGCGGCGGCGACGTGTACAGCCACGGTGATCACCGTATCGCCATGGCCTTCAGCGTCGCCTCGCTGCGCGCCACTGCGCCGATTCGCATCCACGACTGCGCCAACGTCGCCACCTCGTTCCCCAACTTCCTGGCCCTGGCCGGGCAGGTGGGTATGCGTGTCGCCGTGGAGGACAAGCAATGAACCTGAATGCGCCGGTGATCACCATCGACGGACCGAGCGGCTCGGGCAAGGGCACGGTTGCCGGCCTGTTGGCCAAGCAGCTGGGCTGGAACCTGCTCGACTCCGGCGCGCTGTATCGCCTGCTGGCGTTCTGCGCGGGTAATCATGGCGTCGATCTGAGCAACGAAGAGTCGCTGAAGCTGCTGGCCGCCCATCTGGACGTGCAGTTCCTCGCAGCCGGCGACGGCAAGCCCCAGCGCATCATTCTCGAGGGCGAGGAGGTGACCGACGCCATTCGCAACGAGACCGTCGGTGCCGGTGCCTCCCAGGTTGCCGCACTGCCTGCCGTGCGAGAGGCCCTGTTGCAGCGCCAGCGCGCCTTTCGCGAAGCGCCGGGGCTTATCGCCGACGGGCGGGATATGGGTACGGTGGTTTTCGAAGACGCGCCGCTGAAGGTTTTTCTCACCGCCAGCGCCGAGGAACGTGCCAATAGGCGTTACCTGCAGTTGAAGGCCAAGGGCGATGATGTTAATCTCGCGAGTCTTCTCGATGAGATCCGGGCGCGCGACGAGCGTGATACCCAGCGTGCGGTGGCTCCGCTCAAGCCGGCAGCCGACGCAATCCAGCTGGATTCCACCCAGTTGTCCATCGAGCAGGTGCTGGAAAGAATCCTGAGCGAAGTCGCCAATCGCGACCTCGCCGGTTGAAAAGAGCCAATTTCGGCTCGCAAGGGAGGCATACGGGAGACCAGTCCCAGTCCCGTAGGCCTCTTTTTATATGAATAAACCCGCATTGTCTGGAATGCGGAGCAGGGCGAATCCCCGCCCGCCCCTACAGGAATCAACATGAGCGAAAGCTTTGCAGAACTTTTTGAAGAAAGCCTGAAGTCCCTCGACATGCAGCCGGGTGCCATCATCACCGGCATCGTGGTCGACATCGACGGCGACTGGGTTACCGTTCACGCTGGCCTGAAGTCCGAGGGCGTCATCCCTCTGGAGCAGTTCTTCAACGAACAAGGCGAGCTGACCATCAAGGTCGGTGACGAAGTACACGTAGCGCTGGACGCGGTCGAAGACGGCTTCGGTGAAACCAAGCTGTCCCGCGAAAAAGCCAAGCGCGCCGAGTGCTGGATCGTTCTGGAAGCAGCTTTCGCCGCTGAGGAAGTGGTCAAGGGCGTTATCAACGGTAAGGTTAAGGGCGGCTTCACTGTCGACGTTAACGGCATCCGTGCGTTCCTGCCAGGTTCCCTGGTCGATGTCCGTCCGGTGCGTGATACCACTCACCTGGAAGGCAAAGAGCTCGAGTTCAAGGTCATCAAGCTGGACCAGAAGCGCAACAACGTTGTCGTTTCCCGTCGCAGCGTCCTGGAAGCCGAAAACAGTGCCGAGCGCGAAGCGCTGCTGGAATCGCTGCAGGAAGGCCAGCAGGTCAAGGGTATCGTCAAGAACCTCACCGACTACGGCGCATTCGTGGATCTGGGTGGCGTCGACGGCCTGCTGCACATCACCGACATGGCCTGGAAGCGTATCAAGCACCCGTCCGAGATCGTCAACGTTGGCGACGAGATCGACGTCAAGGTTCTGAAGTACGATCGCGAGCGTAACCGTGTTTCCCTGGGCCTGAAGCAACTGGGCGAAGACCCATGGGTTGCCATCAAGGCGCGCTACCCGGAAAGCACCCGCGTCATGGCGCGCGTGACCAACCTGACCGACTACGGCTGCTTCGCAGAGCTGGAAGAAGGCGTGGAAGGCCTGGTACACGTTTCCGAAATGGACTGGACCAACAAGAACATCCACCCGTCGAAAGTCGTTCAGGTTGGCGACGAAGTGGAAGTCATGGTTCTGGACATCGACGAAGAGCGTCGTCGTATCTCCCTGGGTATCAAGCAGTGCAAGACCAACCCATGGGAAGACTTCTCCGGTCAGTTCAACAAGGGTGACAAGATCTCCGGCACCATCAAGTCGATCACCGATTTCGGTATCTTCATTGGTCTGGACGGCGGCATCGACGGCCTGGTTCACCTGTCCGACATCTCCTGGAACGAAGTCGGCGAAGAAGCCGTACGTCGCTTCAAGAAGGGCGACGAGCTGGAAACCGTCATCCTGTCGGTCGACCCGGAGCGTGAGCGCATCTCCCTGGGCATCAAGCAGCTGGAAGAAGATCCGTTCTCCGACTACGTTGCTGTCAACGACAAGGGCACCATCGTTCGCGGTACCGTGAAGGAAGTTGACGCCAAGGGCGCCATCATCACCCTGGCCGACGGCATCGAAGCCACTCTGAAAGCCTCCGAAATCAGCCGTGACCGCGTTGAAGACGCGCGCAACGTTCTGAAAGAAGGCGAAGAAGTAGAGGCCAAGATCATCAGCGTCGATCGCAAGAGCCGCGTGATCAGCCTGTCCGTCAAGTCGAAAGACGTTGAAGACGAAAAAGAAGCCATCAAGGAAATGCGCAAGCAGGAAGTTGAAACTTCCGGTCCGACCACCATCGGTGATCTGATTCGTGCGCAGATGGAAAACCAGAACTAAGTTCGGGTAATCCACAGAAAGGGCGACTTCGGTCGCCCTTTTTTATGCCTGTGGACAAGTGGTTTTCGGTCTTTGGGTGTGTCGCGTTAAATTGCAGGTCCATGCAAACGTTGTTCGATTATCGAACGGATAGTCGATTATCGGATTGTTAGCTGCCTACTGGATGAGTACCTTGGATCATACGGCTAATCGCCGCCCACGGTATCCAGAGCAACAAGACGAGAACGACCATGGCTGAGATTCTCTCCCTGCGCGAAGCGGTCGAACGCTTCGTTCACGACGGCGACACCCTTGCCCTCGAAGGCTTCACCCACCTGATTCCGACCGCTGCCTCCCATGAGCTGATTCGGCAGAACAAGAAGGACCTGACCCTGGTGCGCATGACGCCCGATCTGGTCTACGACCTGCTGATCGGTGCCGGTTGCGCCAGGAAGCTGATCTTCTCCTGGGGTGGCAACCCCGGTGTCGGTTCGCTGCAGCGGCTGCGCGATGCCGTCGAGAAGCACTGGCCGCACAAGCTGGAAATCAGCGAGCACAGCCACGCCGCCATGGCCAATGCCTATGTCTCCGGCGCCTCCAACCTGCCGTTCGCCGTGCTGCGCGGCTACCAGGGTTCGGACCTGGTCAAGGTCAACCCGGACATCAAGTTCATCGACTGCCCTTTCACCGGCGAGAAGCTGGCGGCGGTGCCCAGCGTACGCCCGGACATCACCGTGATCCACGCCCAGAAGGCCGACCGCAAGGGCAACGTGCTGATCCAGGGCATCCTTGGCGTGCAGAAGGAAGCGGCCCTGGCGGCCAAGCGCTGCATCGTCACCGTCGAGGAAATCGTCGACGACCTGCAGGCGCCGATGAACGCCTGCGTGCTGCCGACCTGGGCCATCACCGCGGTTTGCGTGGTGCCTGGTGGCGCCCATCCGTCCTACGCCCACGGTTACTACGAGCGCGACAACCGCTTCTACCAGGCCTGGGACCCGATTGCCCGCGACCGCGAAACCTTCACCGCCTGGATCGACGAATACATCCGCGGCACCGAGGATTTTGCGCAGTACCAGGCGAAGATTGACGGGGAGGCCAAGTGATGAGCGACTTCAACACCAACGAGATGATGACCGTGGCCGCCGCGCGCCGCCTCGGCAATGGCAGCGTGTGCTTCGTCGGCATCGGCCTGCCGTCCAAGGCCGCCAACCTGGCGCGCCTGACCCACGCGCCGGAAGTGGTGCTGATCTACGAATCCGGCCCCATCGGCGCCAAGCCGAGCGTGCTGCCGCTGTCCATCGGTGACGGCGAGCTGGCCGAAACCGCCGACACCGTGGTGCCGACCGGCGAGATCTTCCGCTACTGGCTGCAGGGCGGGCGCATCGACGTCGGCTTCCTGGGCGCCGCTCAGGTCGACAAGTTCGGCAATATCAACACCACGGTGATCGGCGACTACCAGGCGCCGAAAGTGCGCCTGCCCGGTGCCGGTGGCGCGCCGGAGATCGCCGGTAGCGCCAAGAAGGTGCTGATCATCCTCAAGCAGGGGCACCGCACCTTCGTCGACAAGCTGGCGTTCATCACCTCGGTCGGTCACGGCGAAGGCGGTGATCATCGCAAGCGCCTGGGCCTGCCGGGAGAAGGCCCGGTGGCGATCATCACCGACCTGTGCATCATGGAGCCGGAAGCCGGCACCAATGAGTTCATCGTCACCTCGCTACATCCAGGCGTGACCCGCGAGCAGGTGATCGAGAATACCGGCTGGCAGATCCGTTTCGCCGACAATGTGACCACCACCGAGGCGCCGAAAGCCGAGGAACTGGCCGCGCTGCGCGATCTGGAAGCCCGTACTGCCGAGGCCCATGGCCAGAAAGGAGGTGACGAATGAACCGCGAGGTATTCATCTGCGACGCCGTACGCACGCCGATTGGCCGCCTCAACGGCGCGCTGTCTGCGGTACGCGCCGACGACCTGGCAGCGATCCCGCTCAAGGCGTTGGTCGAGCGTAACCCGCAGGTCGACTGGTCAGCGGTCGATGAAGTATTCATGGGCTGCGCCAATCAGTCCGGGGAAGATAACCGCAACGTCGCGCGCATGGCGCTGCTGCTTGCCGGCCTGCCGGAAATGGTGCCTGGCGTGACCCTCAATCGTCTGTGCGCCTCGGGTATGGAAGCGGTCGGTGCTGCCTTCCGCGCCATCGCCTCGGGTGAGATGGAGCTGGCTATCGCCGCCGGCGTCGAGTCGATGACCCGCGCACCCTACGTGCTGGGCAAGGCCGACAGCGCCTTCGGCCGCGGCCAGAAGCTGGAAGACACCACCCTGGGCTGGCGCTTCGTCAACCCGGTGATGAAAGAGCAATATGGCGTCGACCCGATGCCGGTCACCGGTGACAACGTCGCCGAGCAATATGGCGTCAGCCGCGCCGACCAGGACGCCTTCGGCCTGCGCAGCCAGCAGCGTGCAGCGGCTGCCCAGGAACGCGGTTACTACGCCGAGGAAATCGTCCCGGTGGTGATCAGAACCAGGAAAGGCGACGTGGTCGTCGACCGCGACGAACACCCGCGTGCCGACACCACCGCCGAAGGCCTGGCCAAGCTCAAGCCGGTCAACGGCCCGGACAAGACCGTTACCGCCGGCAACGCCTCGGGCCTCAATGACGGCGCCTCGGCGATGATCCTGGCCTCGGCCGAAGCGGTTAAGCAGTATGGCCTCAAACCACGCGCCAAGGTGCTGGGCATGGCCAGCGGCGGCGTCGCACCGCGCATCATGGGCGTCGGCCCGGTGCCGGCGGTGCGCAAGCTGCTGACTCGCCTGAACCTGGAGATCGATGCCTTCGACGTGATCGAGCTCAACGAAGCCTTCGCCGCCCAGGGCCTGGCCGTCACCCGCGATCTCGGCTTGCCGGACGACAGCCCCAAGGTCAACCCGAACGGCGGCGCCATCGCCCTTGGTCATCCACTGGGCATGAGCGGCAACCGTCTGGTTTTGACCGCCGTGCACCACCTGGAGAAGACCGGCGGCAAGCTTGGTTTGGCCACCATGTGCGTGGGCGTGGGGCAGGGGCTGGCGCTGGCTATCGAGCGGGTTTGACGGGCTGTTTGCATGGTGACGAAGCTGCCTGTCGTAGGGTGGACGGCGCTTTATCCGTCCACCGCGTCGCAATCGCACCGGTGGACAAATAGAGCGTTGTCCACCCTACGGCACTCGACCCAGACCGCGCATTTGTGGGAGGGCGCCATGCGCCCGATTCGCGGCCATGGCCGCTCCCACGATCATGACCAAGCTGTCAATTCCATTGCCAAGACTACTTTCGCAGTTTCGTTTGTCCTCACCATGTCACGGTCCACGACGCCGTGCCTGGTGAGGATGGGTGACCCAAAATGACGAATCATTTAGTTACATATGGGGTCGGAGTAGGGACGGTTCCGTTTCCTACCAGTGAGTATCCATGATGAGTACTGAAGCCAGCGCGGCGTACGAAGCCTCCAACTACAGCCCCGAAGAGCGCCGCAAGCGCATCTTCGCCATCGTCGGTGCCTCCTCGGGCAATCTGGTCGAATGGTTCGACTTCTACGTGTACGCCTTCTGCGCGATCTACTTCGCGCCGGCCTTCTTTCCTTCCGATGACCCCACCGTGCAGCTGCTCAACACCGCAGGGGTGTTCGCCGCCGGCTTTCTGATGCGGCCGATTGGCGGCTGGGTGTTCGGTCGCGTCGCCGACAAGTACGGCCGCAAGGTCTCGATGATGATCTCGGTGCTGATGATGTGCCTGGGCTCCCTGGCCATCGCCTGCATGCCCACCTACAGCAGCATCGGCACCCTGGCGCCGGTGCTGCTGTTGCTGGCGCGGTTGTTCCAGGGCCTTTCGGTGGGCGGCGAGTACGGCACCACCGCCACCTACATGAGCGAGGTGGCGCTCAGGGGCCAGCGCGGCTTCTTCGCCTCCTTCCAGTACGTCACCCTGATTGGCGGGCAACTGCTCGCGGTGCTGGTGGTGGTGATCCTGCAGCAGGCGCTGAGCGAAGACGAGCTGCGTGCCTGGGGCTGGCGCATCCCGTTCGTGATCGGCGCCATGGCCGCCGTGGTGGCCTTCTACCTGCGTCGCTCGTTGGACGAAACCGCCAAGCAGGACCAGATCGGCAACCAGGAATCGGGCAGCGTCGCCTACCTGTTCAAGCACCACAAGGCCGCGTTCTTCACCGTGCTGGGCTACACCGCCGGTGGCTCGCTGATCTTCTACACCTTCACCACCTACATGCAGAAGTACCTGGTCAACTCGGCCGGCATGAGCGCCAAGACCGCCAGCGGCATCATGACCGGTGCGCTGTTGCTGTTCATGATCATGCAGCCGCTGTTCGGCGCGCTGTCCGACCGTATCGGTCGGCGCACCTCGATGCTCTGGTTCGGCGCCCTGGGAGCGATCTGCACCTGGCCGATCCTGGCCTTGCTGCATACCGTGCAGAGCCCGGTGATGGCCTTCTTGCTGATCATCGCGGCGCTGGCGATCGTCAGCCTGTACACCTCGATCAGCGGCCTGGTGAAGGCCGAAATGTTCCCGCCGGAAGTCCGCGCCCTGGGCGTTGGTCTGGCCTACGCGGTGGCCAACGCACTGTTCGGCGGTTCGGCCGAATACGTCGCCCTGGGGCTGAAGTCCATTGGTATGGAACAGACCTTCTACTGGTACGTATCAGGCATGATGGTGCTGGCCTTTCTGGTCAGCCTGCGCCTGCCGCGCCAGGCCAGTTACCTGCACCACGATCATTGACCATGGAGTGTTCGCTGTATGAGTTCAAGGCCCGCTAGCCAGCTGTTCGATGCCTACTTCACCGGCGCGCCGATGCGCCAGGTGTTCAGCGACCAGGGGCGCGTGCAGGGCATGCTCGACTTCGAGGCGGCGCTGGCCCGGGCCGAAGCCGCGGCCGGGGTGATTCCCCAGGCGGTGGTGGCCGATATCGAGGCGGCTTGCCGCGCCGAACTCTACGATTTCGATGCGCTGGCGGTGGCCATCGGCAGCGCCGGCAATTCGGCGATTCCGCTGGTCAAGGCCCTCGGCAAACGCATCGCGGCGAGCAATGCCGAGGCCGAGCGCTACCTGCACCTGGGCGCCACCAGCCAGGACGCCATGGACAGTGGCCTGGTGCTGCAACTGCGGGCGGCCATCGCGCTGCTGGAAAAGGATCTGAAGGCTCTGAGCGGACAGCTGGCCGCGCAGGCCCAGCGCCATGGGGCAACGCCCATGGCTGGGCGCACCTGGCTGCAGCACGCCACGCCGGTCACCCTGGGCATGAAGATCGCCGGCTGGCTGGGCGCCATCGACCGCCATCGTCAGCGCCTCGAGGAAATAAAACCGCGCCTGCTGTGTCTGCAGTTCGGTGGCGCATCCGGCAGCCTGGCGGCTCTGGGCGACAAGGCCTGGTCGGTGGCCGGCGCACTGGCAGCCGAGCTGGACCTGCAACTGCCCGAGCAACCCTGGCACACCCAGCGTGATCGCCTGGTGGAGTTCGCCAGCCTGCTTGGTTTGATCGCTGGCAGCCTGGGCAAACTGGGCCGTGACCTCAGCCTGCTGATGCAGACCGAGGCCGGCGAATTGTTCGAGCCTTCGGCGCCGGGCAAGGGCGGCTCCTCGACCATGCCCCACAAGCGCAACCCGGTGGGCGCTGCGGTGCTGATCGGTGCCGCTACCCGCGCGCCCGGGCTGGTCGCCACCATGTTCGCCGCCATGCCCCAGGAGCACGAACGCAGCCTGGGCCTGTGGCACGCCGAATGGGAGACGCTGCCCGAACTCTGCTGCCTGGTCTCCGGTGCCCTGCAGCAGGCACTGATTCTGGTACCTGGCCTGGAAGTGGATGCCGAGCGCATGGCCGCCAACCTCGAACTGACCCGTGGCCTGGTCCTCGCCGAGGCGGTGAGCATCACCCTGGCCCAGCGCATTGGCCGCGACGCCGCCCACCATCTGGTCGAGCACTGCTGCAAGCAGGCGGTAGAGGAGGGCGTTCACCTGCGCGAAGTGCTCGGCGCCAATGCCGAGGTCAGCGCGCAACTGCCCGCTGAAGAACTGGATCGTCTGCTCGATCCCGCCCATTACCTGGGCCAGGCGCGACGCTGGGTCGAGCGCGCCGTGGCGCAGAGCCGTGAACTGAATTCGTAGATCATCTAGGAGATTGTCATGCCTGTGGTATCCCTCGCCGATGGCGACCTGAATTACCTGCTCGAAGGCCCCGCCGACGCACCGGTGCTGGTGCTCTCCAATTCGCTGGGCACCAACCTGCATATGTGGGACGCGCAGATCCCCACCTTTACCCGGCATTTCCGGGTGCTGCGCTACGACACCCGTGGCCATGGCCAGTCGCTGGTCACGCCGGGCTTCTACAGCATCGAGCAGAACGGCCGCGACGTGCTGGCGCTGCTGGATGCGCTGAATATCGACAAGGCGCATTTCTGCGGCCTGTCCATGGGCGGGCTGATCGGCCAGTGGCTGGCGATCAACGCCGCCTCGCGCCTGGATCGCCTGGTGCTGTGCAACACCGGCGCGAAGATCGGCACCGACGAGGTGTGGAACACCCGCATCGATACCGTGCTCAAGGGCGGCGAGAAGGCCATGCGTGACCTGCGCAATGCCTCCATCGAACGCTGGTTCACCGCGCCGTTCGCCAAGGAGCGGCCAGAAAAGGTCGAGCCCATCGTCACCATGCTGGCGCAGACCTCGCCCCAGGGCTACGCCGGCAATTGTGCGGCGGTGCGCGATGCCGATTTCCGCGAGCAGATCGCCTCCATCACGGCACCGACCCTGATCGTCTGCGGTACCGGTGATGCGGTGACTACTCCAGAGCATGGCCGCTTCATGCAGGCCCGTATTCCGGGCGCCGAGCTGGTCGAGTTCGACGCCGCGCATCTGTCCAACGTGCAGGCCGGTGAGCTGTTCACCGGGCGCGTGCTGAGCTTTCTGCAAACCAATTGAGCATGCTGTGCGTGGGCATCACGCGATGCCTACGCTGGGAACGAAGTGGAGCCACCGATGGATGAGAAACAACGCTACGACGCCGGCATGCAGGTGCGCCGCGCCGTGCTGGGCGATGCCCATGTCGACCGCAGCCTGGAAAAGCTGACGCCGTTCAACGAGGAATTCCAGGAGATGATCACCCGCCATGCCTGGGGCGATATCTGGACGCGCCCCGGCCTGCCGCGCCATACCCGCAGCCTGATCACCATCGCCATGCTGATCGGGATGAACCGCGAGGGTGAATTGAAGCTGCACCTCAAGGCCGCCAGGAACAACGGCGTGACCCGTGAGGAGGTGAAGGAAGTGATCATGCAGAGCGCGATCTACTGCGGCATTCCCGCGGCCAACGCCACCTTCCACCTGGCTGAAGAACTGTGGGACCAAGTCGGCGTCGAGTCGCTGAACAAGGCCTGACGCCGCAGCGATCTACAAAGCCCCGTCCAGGCGGGGCTTTTTATTGCCTGCGATTTGCTGCATCACGCGGCTCCTGTGCTTGATGTTTGCCGCGGCACCCCCCATCTGATGTGCTACAGCCTGCCATCAGCCTTCGAGCCCGCCATGAAATCGTTTTTGTCCGTTCGCCAGCGCGAAGCCCTGCGTACCTCATGGGCGTTCATCGCCCCTTATCGCGGGCGGGTGGCCGGTGCGCTGCTGGCACTGATGTTTACCGCCGCCATTACCTTGTCCATGGGGCAGGGCATCAAGCTGCTGGTCGACCAGGGCCTGGCTACCCAATCGCCGGAAGCGCTGCGCCATTCGATCCTGCTGTTCTTCGTGCTGGTACTGGCCCTGGCGGTGGGGACCTACACGCGCTTCTATCTGGTGTCGTGGCTGGGCGAGCGGGTGGTGGCGGATATCCGCAAGCGGGTGTTCAATCATCTGGTTGGGCTGCACCCTGGCTTCTATGCCCACAACCGCGCCTCGGAGATCCAGTCGCGGCTGACGGCCGACACCACCTTGCTGCAGTCGGTGATCGGCTCGTCGCTGTCGATGGCGCTGCGCAACCTGATCATGCTGGTTGGCGGCATGATCCTGCTGGTGGTCACCAATCCCAAGCTCAGCGCTATCGTGCTGGCCGCGTTGCCGCTGGTGGTGGCGCCGATCCTGCTGTTCGGCCGCCGCGTACGCGAGCTGTCGCGGCAGAGCCAGGACCGCATCGCCGATGTCGGCAGCTACGTCAGCGAAGTGCTCGGTCAGATCAAGACCGTGCAGGCCTACAACCACCAGGCCGAGGATCGCCGGCGTTTCGGCCTGTCCGCCGAGGCGGCGTTCGACACGGCGCGCAAACGCGTCGCCCAGCGCGCCTGGCTGATCACCGTAGTTATCGTGCTGGTGCTCGGCGCCGTAGGCGTGATGCTCTGGGTCGGCGGCATGGACGTGATCGCCGGGCGCATCAGCGGCGGCGAGCTGGCAGCCTTCGTGTTCTACAGCCTGATCGTCGGCTCCTCGTTCGGCACCCTCAGCGAGGTGATCGGTGAACTGCAGCGTGCCGCTGGCGCCGCCGAGCGGATCAGCGAACTGCTCGCTGCCCGCAACGAGATCCATGGGCCGCTCGAAGGCGCCTTGACGCCTGCGCAGCCGGTGCAAGGGCGTATCGAAGTGCAGGGCTTGTCCTTCGCCTATCCGACGCGCCCCGATAGCCTGGCGCTGCAAGGCATCACCCTGGCGGTCGAGCCAGGTGAAACCCTAGCCATCGTCGGGCCGTCCGGGGCCGGCAAGTCGACGCTGTTCGACCTGCTGCTGCGCTTCTACGACCCGTTGCAGGGGAGCATCCTGATCGATGGCCTGCCGATCAAGCAGCTCGATCCGCACGCGTTGCGCGAGAATTTTGCCCTGGTCTCCCAGCACCCGGCGTTGTTCTTCGGCAGCGTGGAAGACAACATCCGCTATGGCCGGCTGGACGCCAGCAGCGCCGAAGTGGAGGCCGCCGCACGTGCCGCCCATGCCCACGAATTTATCGAGCGCTTGCCCCAGGGCTATCAGACCCACCTGGGTGATGCCGGCCTGGGGCTTTCTGGCGGCCAGCGGCAGCGCCTGGCGATTGCCCGGGCACTGCTGGTGGATGCGCCGATCCTGCTGCTCGACGAAGCCACCAGCGCCCTGGATGCGGAGAGCGAACACCTGATCCAGCAGGCGCTGCCCGAGCTGATGCGCGGGCGCACCACCCTGGTGATCGCCCATCGCCTGGCCACGGTAAAGAGCGCCGACCGCATCGCGGTCTTCGATCAGGGACGGTTGGTGGCGCTGGGCAAACATGCCGAACTGGTCGCCAGCAATCCGCTGTATGCGCGGCTGGCGCAGTTGCAGTTCGTGGAGAAGAGCTAGGGGCAGGGCGCCGCTATCGGCGTTGGCTGTGTGGTGGGCAGGAGAACTGTGGGAGCGGGCGGGGACGCCTAGTTCATGCCCGCGATTCGCGCGCAGGGCGCGCTCCCACAAAGCGGGTCGGGCGGGAGCATCTGCCTAGCCTCGCTATTGCAAGGTATGGGCCAAGACGCTCTTCATGTGAGCAAGCTCGCCTCAGCCGTTGACCAGGCTCAGGAACTCGCTGCGGGTCGCGGCGTTGGCGCGGAATTCGCCGAGCATCACCGAGGTGACCATGGAGGAGTTCTGCTTTTCCACGCCGCGCATCATCATGCACATGTGCTTGGCCTCGATGACCACCGCCACGCCCAGGGCACCGGTGACCTGCTGAACCGCTTCGGCGATCTGCCGGCTCAGGCTTTCCTGGATCTGCAGGCGGCGGGCGTACATGTCGACGATGCGCGCGACCTTGGACAGGCCCAGCACCTTGCCATTGGGAATGTAGGCGACATGGGCCTTGCCGATAAAGGGCAGCAGGTGATGCTCGCACAGCGAATACAGCTCGATATCCTTGACCACCACCATCTCGCTGGCGTCGGAGCTGAACAGCGCACCGTTGGTGACTTCCTCCAGGGTCTTTTCATAGCCATTGCACAGGTACTGCATGGCCTTGGCGGCGCGCTTGGGCGTGTCGAGCAGGCCTTCACGGGAAACGTCTTCGCCGAGTTGGCCGAGAATGGCGGTGTAATGCTGTTCGAGAGTGTTGCGGCTAGAGTCCATGCGGCTTCCAGTGGTGGCGGATATCGATGAGCGGCTGCCTGGCCCCGCTGCCAGCATACTGCGCTTGGCATTGGGGGCGAGGCGGGCGGCAATTGTAATCCGCTCGCAGCGATTTACCGAGCCTTTATGCCGTTCGATGCATCGCTGCGTCTGTCAGCGCTGGCTCACTTGGCGGCGTGAGCTGCCAGGCAGGTATCGAGCATGCGGTTGGAGAACCCCCATTCGTTGTCGTACCACGCCAGCACCTTCACCAGTCGGCCATTCACCTTGGTGTGGTTGGCGTCGAAGATCGACGACAGCGGGTTGTGGTTGAAGTCGCAGGACACCAGCGGCAGTGTGTTGTAGCCCAGTACCGGGGATTTCTCGGCAGCCGCCTTGAGCAGGGCGTTGACCTCCTCGACGCTGGTATCGCGCTGCACCTGGATGGTCAGATCGACCAGCGACACGTTGATCACCGGCACGCGCACCGCCATGCCGGTCAGGCGCCCGGCGAGCTCCGGCAGTACCAGACCGACCGCTTCGGCGGCGCCGGTCTTGGTGGGGATCATCGACTGGGTGGCCGAACGCGCCCGGAAGGGGTCGCTATGGTAGACGTCGGAGAGGTTCTGGTCGTTGGTGTAGGCGTGGATGGTGGTCATCAGCCCGCTCTCGATGCCCAGTTCGCGCTGCAGCACCTGGGCGACCGGTGCCAGGCAATTGGTGGTGCAGGAGGCGTTGGAGATGATCTGCTGATCGGCGCGCAGGCTGCCCTCGTTGACGCCGTAGACGATGGTCGCATCCGCGCCCTTGGCCGGTGCCGAGATAATCACCTTGCGTGCGCCTGCACTCAGGTGGGCGGCCGCCTTGTCGCGCTCGGTGAACAGGCCGGTGCATTCGAACACCACGTCGACGTCGAGATCCTTCCATGGCAGGTCGGCAGGATTACGGATCGCGCTGACCGCGATGCGGTCACCATTGATAAGCAGGTTCTGCCCGTCCACCTCGACGTCGGCGTCGAAAATGCCGTGTACGCTGTCGTACTTGAGCAGGTGGGCATTGATGGCGCTGTCGCCCAGGTCGTTGATGGCGACGACCTGCATTTTTTCGCGGTAGCTCTGGGTATAGAGTGCCCGGAGCACGTTACGGCCGATGCGGCCGAAACCATTGATGGCAATTCGCAATGTCATGAGCGTCGATCCTTATATGTTGTTTTAAAAACAAGATTATTCTCATGAAAGTAGAAATCAAGCGTTTTAGCTGTCAATATTTTGATAAAAATACAATTCGAAGTGCTACCTGTTAGCCCGGAGTCGACACCATGCATCCCCGCATCCTCGAGGTAACCGACCGCCTGATCGCCCGCAGCCGCGCCACCCGTGAGCGTTATCTGGCGCAGATGGCCGCCGCCGATAGCCAGGGCCCGCACCGCGGCGCGCTGCAATGTGCCAACTTCGCCCATGGCGTGGCCGGTTGTGGTTCGGCCGAAGACAAGCAGCGCCTGCGGTTGATGAACGAAGCCAACGTCGGCATCGTCACCGCCTACAACGACATGCTCTCTGCCCACCAGCCCTACGAACACTACCCGGAATTGATCAAGCAGGCGTTGCGCCAGGTCGGCTCCGTGGGCCAGGTGGCCGGCGGTGTGCCGGCGATGTGCGACGGCGTCACCCAGGGTGAACCGGGCATGGAACTGAGCCTGGCCAGCCGCGAGGTGATCGCCATGTCCACGGCCGTGGCGCTGTCGCACAACATGTTCGATGCGGCGATGCTGCTGGGCATCTGCGACAAGATCGTGCCGGGGCTGATGATCGGCGCGCTGCGTTTCGGCCACCTGCCGATGATCTTCGTGCCGGGCGGGCCGATGCCCTCGGGCATTCCCAACAAGGAAAAGGCCGAGGTTCGCCAGCTCTACGCCGAAGGCAAGGCGACCCGCGAAGAGCTGCTCGAGTCGGAGATGAAGTCCTACCACAGCCCCGGCACCTGTACCTTCTACGGCACTGCCAATACCAATCAGGTGGTGATGGAAATCATGGGCCTGCACCTGCCGGGCTCGTCCTTCGTCAACCCGTACACGCCGCTGCGTGACGCGCTGACCGCCGAGGCGGCCCACCAGGTGGTGCGCCTGACCCGCCAGGGCGGCGAGTACACGCCGCTGTGCCGGATCATCGATGAGAAGGCCATCGTCAACTCGGTGGTGGCGCTAAACGCCACCGGCGGCTCGACCAACCACACATTGCACATTCCGGCCTTCGCCCGTGCCGCCGGTATCCAGCTGACCTGGCAGGATATGGCCGATCTGTCCGCCGTCACCCCGACGCTGGCCAAGGTCTACCCCAACGGCCAGGCCGACGTGAACCATTTCCATGCCTGCGGCGGCGTGCCGTTCATGGTACGCACGCTGCTCGACGCCGGCCTGCTGCACGAGGACGTCTACACCGTCGCCGGTCGCGGGCTGTCGCGCTACACCCAGGAGCCCTTCCTCGATGGCGAGCGCCTGGTGTGGCGCCAGGGCCCGGAGCAAAGCCTGGATCGCAACATCCTGCGCAGCGTGCCGGAAGCGTTCTCGCCCGAAGGCGGGTTGCGGGTGCTCACCGGGAACCTCGGTAACGGCGTGGCCAAGGTGTCGGCGGTAGCGCCCGAGCATCGGGTGGTCGAGGCGCCGGCACGGGTATTCGAGACCCAGGTCCAGCTGGCCGAGGCCTTCAAGGCCGGCGAGCTGGAGCGCGACTTCGTTGCCGTGGTGCGTTTCCAGGGCCCGAAGGCCAATGGCATGCCGGAGCTGCACAAGCTCACGCCGTACCTGGGCATCCTGCAGGATCGCGGCTTCAAGGTGGCGCTGGTCACCGATGGGCGGATGTCCGGCGCGTCGGGCAAGGTGCCGGCGGCCATTCATGTCAGCCCCGAGGCCTGGGATGGTGGGCCGCTGGCACGGGTGCGTGACGGTGACCTGATCCGCGTCGATGGCGTAACCGGGCATCTGCGGGTGCTGGTCGACGATATCGTCTGGAACGCCCGGGAGATCGCACCGCGCCCGCAAGGCACCGGCGTCGGCTGTGGCCGTGAGCTGTTCGCCTTTATGCGCGCCGCGTTCAGCCCTGCGGAAGAGGGCGCCAGTGCCTTTACCACCGAACTGGATTCGCTGCGATGAGCCTGGCCCTGGTTGGCGACATCGGCGGCACCAATGCGCGTTTCGCCCTGTGGCGCGACGGCGGCCTGCATTCGGTAAGGGTGTCGGCCACAGCTGATCACGCCACCGTCGAGCAGGCCATCGCCGCCTACCTGGCAGCCGAAGGATTGGCACTCGGCGAGGTGGACACCATCTGTCTGGCCTGCGCCGGGCCGGTGGAGGTCGATCCCTTTCGTTTCACCAACAATGCCTGGCGTATCGATCGCCAGGCGTTCTGTGCCGAGCTGCAGGTGCGCGAACTGCTGCTGATCAACGACTTTTCCGCCATGGCTCTGGGCATGACCTGCCTGCAGGACGACGAGTACATCACCGTCTGCCCGGGCGTGGCGCAGCCTGGGCGCCCGGCGGTGGTGATCGGTGCCGGCACCGGCCTGGGCGTCGGTACCCTGCTGGCGTTGCCCGATGGCAGCTGGCACGCCTTGCCGGGTGAGGGTGGCCACGTCGACCTGCCGGTGGGCAGCAACCGCGAAGCGCTGATCTGGCAGGCGCTGCATCGCCAGCTCGGCCACGTCAGCGCCGAGGCCGGTGCGCTCAGTGGCAACGGGCTGCTGGCGCTGTACCGCGCCACCTGCGCGGTGGATGGTCAGCCGGCTTCTCTGCAGAGCGCGGCCCAGGTCACCCGTGCTGCGCTGGAGGGCGAGCCGCTGGCGGTCAATGTGCTGGAGCTGTTCTGCTGCCTGCTCGGCCGTGTGGCCGGCAACAACGTGCTGACCCTGGGGGCGCGAGGCGGGGTGTTTATCGCCGGTGGTATGGTGCCGCGCTTCGCCAACTTCTTCATGGCCAGCGGCTTTTCGCGCAGCCTGCGCGACAAGGGCTGCATGAGCGATTACTTCGACGGCCTGCCGGTATGGCTGGTAACCGCGCCTTACCCAGGCCTGGTCGGCGCCGGTGTGGCGGTGGAGCAGCAGCTGCAACGGAGCTGAGAGGCCAATCGTTTGTCCAAGCGTCGCCCATAAAAACAACAAGGATCATCGATGTGAGAGCCGGAAAATCGATTCTGCTGGTCGACGACGACCAGGATATTCGTGAACTGCTGCAAACCTACCTCGGCCGCGCCGGCCTGCAGGTGCGGGCCGTGGCCGATGGTGCCGGGTTTCGCGAGGCGCTCTGCGAGGGTGGTGCGGATCTGGTGATTCTCGACGTGATGCTGCCCGACGAGGACGGCTTCAGCCTGTGCCGCTGGACCCGCGAACACCAGCGTTTCGCCCAGGTGCCGATCATCATGCTCACCGCCAGCTCCGACGAGGCCGACCGGGTCATCGGCCTGGAGCTGGGCGCCGACGATTACCTCGGCAAGCCGTTCAGCCCGCGCGAGTTGCTGGCGCGTATCAAGGCGCTGCTGCGCCGGGTGAATTTCGCCCAGGAGCGTGGCGCGGACGTGCTGGCCTTCGATGACTGGCGCCTGGACATGGTCAGCCACCGGCTGTTCCACCTCGACGGCGAGGAGGTGCTGTTGTCGGGTGCCGACTTCGCGCTGCTCAAGCTGTTTCTCGATCACCCGCAGCAGATCCTCGACCGCGACACCATCGGCAACGCCACCCGCGGGCGCGAAATGATGCCGCTCGAGCGCATCGTCGACATGGCGGTGAGTCGCCTGCGCCAGCGCCTGCGTGACACCAGCAAGCCGCCACGGCTGATCCGCACGGTGCGCGGCAGCGGCTACCAGCTGGCTGCTGCCGTGACCGCCCAGGCCGGCAATGCGCGCTGACTGGCGTCGGCTGGTGCCGATTCCACGCTCCTTGCTGGGCCGCATGTTGCTGCTGACACTGCTCTCGGTGCTGGCCGCGCAAACCCTGTCCAGCGCCATCTGGCTGTCGCAGTTGCGCGCCACCCAGCTCGAGGGGCTGGTGACCTCCGCGCGCAGCCTGGCCCATTCGATGTCGGCCAGCGTGCGTTATTTCCGTTCCCTGCCGGTGGCCTACCGGCCCATGGTGCTCGACCAGCTGCGCAGCATGGGCGGCACCCGTTTCGTGGTCAGCCTCAACGACCGGCCACTGGCCATGCAGCTGTTGCCCGACACGCCGCGCAAGCTGGCGGTGACCGAGGCGGTGAGCGAAATACTGCGTGCTTCTCTGGGCAACAGCGCGGACATTTCCGTGACCTTCGTCAGCCCGGACGACCTGCGTATCTTCAATGGCGGCCTGAAGCTCGACGAGCTACCGCGTTCCTGGGCCCATTACGCCCTGACCCTGGAGCCGGTCAACCCGCCGGTGCTGGTCACCCAGATCCAGCTGGCGCCCGGCGAGTGGCTGTATATCGCTTCGCTGCTGCCCGAGCCCTACACCAGCTTGGAGGAGCCGGTGCTGCCTACCCAGCAGCTGTGGTTCATCCTGCTCAGCAGCGGTTTTCTGCTGCTGTTCATCGGCGTTCTGGTGCGCTGGCAGAGCCGCCCGCTCAAGCGCCTGGCGCGCGCCGCACGGCATCTGTCGCTGGGCGCCGATATCCAGCCGGTGGAGGAGACCGGCGGAAAGGAAGTGGTCGAGGTGGCGCGTGCCTTCAACGCCATGCGCGAGCGCATCAGCCGTTACCTGACCGAGCGCGCCCAGCTGTTCAGCGCCATTTCCCACGACCTGCGCACGCCGATCACCCGGCTGCGCCTGCGCGTCGAACTGCTCGACGACGAAGCCCTGCAGACCAAGTTCGGCCGCGACCTCGACGAGCTGGAGCTGCTGGTCAAGGGCGCCCTGCAATGCGTCAAGGACACCGACATCCACGAGAACATCGAGCCCGTGGACCTCAACCAGCTGCTGCATTGTTTGGTCGAGCCGTGCCTGGCGCCGGCGGGCAACGGCCGCGTGACCCTGCATGGCGAGGCCCAGGCGGCTTATCTCGGCAAGCCCCTGGCGCTGCGCCGCTGCATCGGCAACCTGATCGACAATGCGCTCAAGTACGGCCACCGCGCCCATCTGCATGTCGAGGATGATGACGAGGCCTACGTGCTGCACGTCGACGACGAGGGGCCGGGGGTACCCGAGCAGCGCCTCGAACAGGTGTTCGAGCCGCACTTTCGCCTGGCCGGGCAGCAGCAGGGTTATGGCCTGGGGCTCGGCATCGCGCGCAACATCGCCCACAGTCACGGCGGCGAGGTGAGCCTGCAGAACATGCGTGAAGGCGGGCTGCGGGTGACCCTGCGCCTGCCGCGGATGCCGGATTGAATGTCACCGTCTGGTGACAAAGCCGCAGGCCTTCGTTACCTGGGGATATGCAGCCGCCAGTAGACTTTTGCCGTGAGCCTCCAGCGATTTGTGCACGGATAAAGTGCCGCACCGGTGCCGGCAATAGCGTTTGTAACCTGGGTCAGCCAAAGGCGTAACCCGGGTGTTTGCAGTTCCCGGGTATCGCTGCGCTCAACCCAGGCTACCGACCGGTGGGGCCACTAACCGTTTGCATGGAATAACAATAATGATCCCATCCCCGTTACCCGCTGACAGCTGGCTGGTCGAGCCGGCCCACCTGGCCTGGCTGAATGCCGAAGGCCTGCGCCTGCTGCCGTTTGCCCGTGCCGCCAAGGTCGAACATGGCTTCGCCGGCCTCGATGAAACAGGTGCGCTGCCGCCCGGTGCCAGCGCCGAGCTGATCCATACCACCCGCATGACCCACTGTTTCGCCCTGGCTCACCTGCAGGGCATTGCCGGCCATGACGCGCTGGTCGATCACGGCGTTGCCGCGCTGCAGGGCAGGCTACGGGACGAAGTGGCCGGTGGCTGGTTCGCCGATGCCACTCGCCGTGGCGACAAGAGCGCTTACCTGCACGCCTTCGTGGCCCTGGCTGCCAGCTCCGCCCAGGCGGCCGGCCGGCCTGGAGCCGATGCACTGCTGGACGAAGCGATCAGCATTCTCGAGCTGCATTTCTGGAGCGAGGAGGAGGGGGCGCTACGCGAGAGCTTCAACCGTGACTGGTCCGAGGAAGAAGCCTACCGTGGTGCCAACAGCAATATGCATGGCGTGGAGGCATTTCTGGCCCTGGCCGACGTCACCGGCGACAGCGTCTGGCTGCAGCGCGCGCTGCGTATCGCCGAGCGGCTGATCCACGGGCATGCCGCCTCCCGTGGGCATGCCGTGGTCGAGCATTTCGACCGGCATTGGCGGGCGCTGCCGGAATACAACGCCGACAACCGCGCCGATCCATTCCGCCCCTATGGCAGCACGCCCGGCCACAGCTTCGAGTGGGCACGCCTGCTGTTGCACCTGGAAGCCGCCTTGGCGCATGCAGGTCTCGCTGCGCCAGGCTGGCTGCTCGACGATGCCCGCGGGCTGTTCACCAGTGCCTGTCGCGATGCCTGGCATGCCGATGGCGCACCGGGGCTGGTGTACACCCTCGACTGGCAGGCGCAGCCGGTGGTGCGCGCGCGTCTGCATTGGGTGCAGGCGGAAGCCAGCGCGGCAGCGGCGGCCTTGCTGCGGCGCACCGGCGAGCCGATCTACGAGCAGTGGTATCGACGTTTCTGGGAATTCACCTCTGTCCATTTCATCGATCTGCACCAGGGCAGCTGGCACCATGAGCTCGACACGGATAACCGGCCGGCCGCCAGTATCTGGCCCGGCAAGCCCGACCTGTATCACGCCTACCAGGCCGTTGTGCTGCCGCGCCTGGCGCTGGCGCCGAGCCTGGCCACGGCCTTTTCGCGCATGTAACCAGATGGTGACATTTATGCATCCCTTCGTTACCTGTGTGCCCGCGAACCCTGATTACACTCCCTGCAACGCAAGCGCCATGACTTGCCGCTAACAACAAGAAAGGTACTTCGATGAACGCGATCACCCGTCTCGCTACTGCCGTTTCTCTCGCCTCCCTGTTTCCCCTCACCGCACTGGCGGCCGATTCCAAAGGTACGGTCGAAGTCGTGCATTGGTGGACCTCCGGTGGCGAAGCGGCAGCCGTGAAGGTTCTGCGTGAGCTGGTCGAAAAGGACGGCTACACCTGGAAGGACAGCGCCGTGGCCGGTGGTGCCGGCTCCGCCGCGATGACCGTACTCAAGACCCGCGTGGTCTCCGGCAACCCGCCAGGCGCTGCCCAGATCAAGGGCCCGGACCTGCAGGAGTGGGGCGCGCTGGATCTGCTCGCCCCGCTGGATGACGTGGCCAAGGCCAACAACTGGGATGGCCTGCTCTCGAAAACCGTTTCCAACACCATGAAGTACGACGGCCACTACGTCGCCGTGCCGGTGAACATCCACCGCGTCAACTGGCTGTGGATCAACCCGGCGGTGTTCAAGAAGGCCGGCATCGACAAGGCGCCGACCACCCTGGACGAACTCTACGCCGCCGGCGACAAGCTCAAGGCCGCCGGCTTCACGCCCCTGGCCCACGGTGGCCAGCCGTGGCAGGACAGCACCGTGTTCGAAGGCCTCGTGCTCGGCATCATGGGCGCCGAGGGCTACCACAAGGCGTTCGTCGAGAACGACGAGGCGACCCTGACCAGCCCGCAGATGACCGAAGTGTTCACCGCGCTGAAGAAGCTCTCCACCTACATGGACGACAACCGCGCCGGCCGTGACTGGAACCTGGCCACCGCGGAAGTCATCGACGGCAAGGCCGGCATGCAGATCATGGGCGACTGGGCGAAGAGCGAGTGGACCGCCGCCGGCAAGATGGCCGGCAAGGACTACCAGTGCGTACCGATGCCGGGCACCGCGGGCAGCTACACCTACAACATCGATTCCCTGGCCATGTTCAGGCTGAAGAAAGAGGGCGACATCGCCGCTCAGCACGCGCTGGCACGGATCGCCCTGGAGCCCGAGTTCCAGTACGTGTTCAACGAGAACAAGGGCTCGATCCCGGTGCGTGCGGACCTGGACATGAACAAGTTCGACAGCTGCGCCCAGGCCTCCATGAAGGATTTCCAGGCGGCCGACAAGGCCGGCAAGCTGGAGCCGAGCATGGCCCACAGCATGGCCACCAACCTGGCGGTGCAGGGGGCGATCTTCGATGTGGTCACCAACTTCATGAGCGACAAGAACGCCGACCCGAGCAAGGCCGGCGCGCAGATCGCCGCGGCGATCAAGTCGGCGCAGTAGCGTGAAGCGGGCCGTCGTCCGGCGGCCTAGCTGAATTCACCATCCGTCCGTGCGCCAGGCATTGCGCCTGTCGCCGGCGGCGTTCGTCCCGAATTTCTCTACACAGGGTATGCCCGATGAGTGTCACGACGGTAATCGGCAAGGCTTCACCCTTCGATGCGCTGCAGCGCTGGCTGCCCAAGCTGGTACTGGCGCCCACCATGCTGGTGGTGCTGGTGGGGTTCTACGGCTACATCCTGTGGACGGCGGTGCTGTCGTTCACCAATTCCAGCTTCATGCCCAGCTACAAGTGGGTGGGCCTGCAGCAGTACATACGTTTGCTGGACAACGACCGCTGGTGGGTCGCCAGCAAGAACCTGATGGTGTTTGGCGGCCTGTTCATCGGCATCAGCCTGGTCATCGGCGTGTTGCTGGCGGTGCTGCTCGATCAGCGCATCCGCCGCGAAGGCTTCATCCGCACCATCTACCTGTACCCCATGGCGCTGTCGATGATCGTCACCGGCACCGCCTGGAAATGGCTGCTCAACCCTGGCCTGGGCCTGGACAAGCTGCTGCGTGACTGGGGCTGGGAAGGCTTTCGCCTGGACTGGCTGGTGGACCCCGACCGAGTCGTCTACTGCCTGGTGATCGCTGCCGTGTGGCAGGCCTCGGGCTTCGTCATGGCGCTGTTCCTGGCCGGGCTGCGCGGCGTCGACCAGTCGATCATCCGCGCTGCCCAGGTGGACGGCGCGAATCTTCCGACCATCTATATGCGCATCGTGCTGCCGAGCCTGCGGCCGGTGTTCTTCAGCGCGGTGATGATCCTCGCCCATATCGCCATCAAGAGCTTCGACCTGGTGGCGGCGATGACCGCGGGCGGGCCTGGCTACGCCTCCGACCTGCCGGCGATGTTCATGTACAACTTCACCTTCAGCCGCGGCCAGATGGGCATCGGTTCGGCCAGCGCGATGCTGATGCTCGGCGCGATCCTGGCGATCCTGGTGCCGTACCTCTACTCGGAATTGCGAGGCAAGCGCCATGACTAAGGCCTTCAGTCCAAGCCGCCTGGCGATTCACGCCACCCTGTTGTTCGCCGCCGCGCTATACCTGGTGCCCCTGGTGGTGATGCTGCTGACCAGCTTCAAGACCCCCGAGGACGTGCGCGCCGGCAACCTGCTGTCGCTGCCCGACGCCTTTACCCTGATCGGCTGGGTCAAGGCCTGGGACGTGGTCGGCGGGCATTTCTGGAACTCGGCGAAGATGGCCATTCCGGCGGTGCTGATCTCCACGGCGATCGGCGCGCTGAACGGCTACGTGCTGTCGATGTGGCGCTTCCGCGGCTCGCAGCTGTTCTTCGGCCTGCTGCTGTTCGGCTGCTTCCTGCCGTTCCAGACCATCCTGCTGCCGGCCTCCTTCACCCTCGGCAAGTTCGGCCTGGCCAACACCACCGTCGGCCTGGTGCTGGTCCACGTGGTCTACGGCATCGCCTTCACCACGCTGTTCTTCCGCAACTTCTACGTCAGCGTGCCGGATGCCCTGGTCAAGGCGGCGCGCCTGGATGGCGCCGGGTTCTTCACCATCTTCGGGCGCATCCTGCTGCCCATGTCGGTGCCGATCATCATGGTCTGCCTGATCTGGCAGTTCACCCAGATCTGGAACGATTTCCTGTTCGGTGTGGTGTTCGCCAGTGGCGACGCCCAGCCGATCACCGTGGCCCTCAACAACCTGGTCAACACCAGCACCGGGGCCAAGGAATACAACGTGGACATGGCCGCGGCGATGATCGCCGGGCTGCCGACCCTGCTGGTGTACATCCTGGCGGGCAAGTACTTCCTGCGCGGCCTCACGGCCGGCGCGGTCAAGGGTTGAAAGCTGCTGCGCTCGCTCGCGGGGCTTTCGAAGTGGAGAGAAGTAAATGGCAACGCTCGAACTGCGCAACGTCAACAAGTCCTACGGCAGCGGCCTGACGGACACGCTGAAACGCATCGATCTGAAGATCGATGATGGCGAATTCCTGATCCTGGTCGGTCCCTCGGGCTGTGGTAAATCCACCCTGATGAACTGCATCGCCGGCCTGGAGAACATCAGCAATGGCGCGATCCTGGTCGACGACGCCGATATCAGCGGCATGAGTCCCAAGGATCGCGACATCGCCATGGTGTTCCAGTCCTACGCGCTGTACCCGACCATGAACGTACGGGACAACATCGCCTTCGGCCTGAAGATGCGCAAGTTGCCCGCGGCGGCCATCGACGAGGAGGTGGCCCGGGTCGCCAAGCTGTTGCAGATCGAACACCTGCTGGCGCGCAAACCCGGCCAGCTCTCCGGCGGCCAGCAGCAGCGCGTGGCCATGGGCCGTGCGTTGGCGCGGCGGCCGAAGATCTACCTGTTCGATGAGCCGCTGTCGAACCTCGACGCCAAGCTGCGGGTGGAGATGCGCACCGAAATCAAGCTGATGCACCAGCGCCTGAAGACCACCACGGTGTACGTCACCCACGACCAGATCGAAGCCATGACCCTGGGCGACAAGGTCGCGGTGATGAAGGAGGGCGTGATCCAGCAGTTCGGCACCCCGCAACAGATCTACAACGACCCGGCGAACCAGTTCGTGGCCAGCTTCATCGGCTCGCCGCCGATGAACTTCATCCCCGTGCAGCTGCAGCGCCGCGACGGTCAGGTGTGGGCGCTGCTCGCGTCGTCCATCGGCCGCTGCGAGCTGCCCCTGGGCGAGCTGCCGGAAGGCACCGAGCAGCGCGACATGCTGCTTGGCGTGCGCCCGGAGCAGGTGCAGCTTGCCGCCGGCGCGGCACAAGCGACTGCGCTGCCTGCGCAGGTGGAAGTCACCGAACCCACCGGACCGGACACCCTGGTGTTCGTCACCGTCAACGACAGCAAGCTGTGCTGTCGCCTGGCGCCGGATCAGGCGCCGCCGGTCGGTCAGCACCTGGAACTGCACATCGATGCCTCCCGGGCGCTGCTGTTCGATGCCCAGAGCGGCGAGCGGGTGCGGCCCCTGGCCCGCGCGGCACAGCCAGACAACGTCACCTCGTTAGCGAATCGTTGAGAAGGAGTCGGCCTCGTAGTCCTGATGCCGGCATTGCAAAGCGGTAACAACAATAAAAAACTGCAGGAGAGGATATGAAACGATCAGCAGGTATCGGTCTGGCCATGGCGCTGGGCTCCCTGACACTGCCGGTTACGAGCATGGCGCTGGAGTTTTCCGGCTACGTGCGCAGCGGCGCCGGCACGGCCGATGGCAATGGCCGGCAGTCATGCTTCCAGCTGCCGGGTGCGCGTTCCAAGTACCGCTTGGGTAACGAGTGCGAGCACTACGCCGAGCTGGATCTGCGCCAGGATCTGTTCACGCTCGACGATGGCTCGGTGCTGAGCATCGAGGGCATGGCCCAGCTGTTCAACGAGTACGGGCACACGCCGAAATTCACCGGTGACCACGGCACCGCGCGGATGAACCAGATGTATGCCGAGTGGAGCAACATGCCGGCACTCAACGGCGGTTCGCTGTGGGCCGGGCGGCGCTTCTACAAACGTAACGACATTCATATCTCCGACTTCTACTACTGGAACCAGAGCGCCACCGGTTTCGGTATCGACGAGATGAAGATCGGTGACTACAAGTACAGCTACGTGTTCTCGCGCAAGGACAGCTACGACCAGAAGGAATACATCAACCGCCACGACTTCAACGTCGGCGGCTTCGTGACCAACCCGGGCGGCGAAATCGAGGTTGGCGTCAGCTATATCGACAAGCCATCCTCCGTCGAGGATTCGAACAGCGGCTGGGCGGTGACCGGCCAGCACGTGCAGAAGAACTTCCTCGGCCTCAGCGGTGACAACAAACTGGCCCTGCAGTACGGCGAAGGGCCGGGTACCGGCCTGGGCTACACCGGCGACCCGACCCTGGATCGCGGCGCCAAGAGCTGGCGCGTGGTCGAGTTCTTCGACTTCCAGCTGACCCCACGCCTGGGCGGTCAGGTGCAGGCCGTGTACCAGAAGGACAAGCGTGAAGATGGCGGCGACCAGGACTGGTGGTCGGTGGGCGGGCGTACCAGCTATGCCTTCACCCAGCAGTTCAAGCTGGTCGGCGAGATCGGCCATGACCAGGTGGACGCGTCCGGCGGTACCCGCAAACTGAGCAAGTTCACCGTCGCGCCCACCTGGTCGCCGAACGGCCCCGGCTTCTTCGAGCGCCCGGAAATTCGCCTGTATTACACCTACGCCACCTGGAACAAGGCGGCGCAGGAGGCGGCGAATCTGCTGGCCGAGGGCTCGGCCCTGTCCGACACCGGTGCGTTCGGTAGTGCGCGCAACGGCTCGAACTTCGGTGTGCAGGTGGAGTACTGGTGGAAATAGAGCCTCGAGCTGCAAGCGACAAGCCGCAAGTGAAAGCTGACTACGATTTCGCAGTCGCGCAAGACTAGCTTGCAGCTTGCAGCTTGCAGCTTGCAGCTTGCAGCTTGCAGCTGCTAAAGCGGCTCTTCGCTGGCCGGATAACGGCTGGCGTTGAGGCTTTCCTTGATCTTGCGCAGGTGCGGCTGGAAGTCCGCGCCGCGGCGCAGGGTCATGCCGGTTGCCAGTACATCGAGCACGGTCAGCTGGATGATCCGCGAGGTCATCGGCATGTAGATGTCGGTGTCTTCGGGTAGCGGAATGTGCACACTGAGGCTGCAGGCCTGGGCCAGCGGCGAGCCGGCAGCGGTCAGGCCGAGCACCGAGGCACCATTCTCCCGCGCCAGGCGCGCCACCTCGACCAGCTCGCGGGTGCGGCCGGTGTAGGAAATGATCACGAACAGATCGCCCGTATGCGCCACCGAGGCGAGCATGCGCTGCATCAGCACGTCGGCATGGGCCGATACCGCCAGGTTGAAGCGAAAGAACTTGTGCTGGGCATCCAGGGCCACGGGTGCCGAGGCGCCCAGGCCGAAGAAGTGGATCTGCCGGGCCTGGATCAGCAGGTCGACGGCGCGGCTGATCAGGTTGGCATCCAGGCTTTGCCAGGCGCTGTCCAGCGAGGCGATGGCGCTGCCGAAGATCTTGCGGGTATAGGCCTCGGGGCCGTCGTCGGCTTCCACCGCACGGCTCACGTAGGCCGCGCCGCTGGCCAGGCTCTGGGCCAGTTGCATCTTCAGTTCCGGATAACCGTTGACGCCGAACGAACGGCAGAAGCGGTTGACCGTCGGCTCGCTGACCTGGGCGGCCTGGGCGAGGGCGGCGATGCTCAGGCGGGTGGCCTGCTGCGGGTTGAGCAGGATCACTTCGGCGACCTTGCGTTCGGCCTTGTTGAGGCTCTCGAGGCGGCCCTGGATCTGTTCGAGAAGGTTGCGCACGCGATCCATTGTTGTCCTTGTCCGATGAAATGCCGGGTTATCCTAAGCCGGGGCTGGTCTACTGGCTACCCGCTCGACGTACTCTACGAATATGTTGTGTTTATTACTACATTTGCGGTTGCGAAATGGCGGATTACCCGCTATCAATAGGGTAACTTTAGAAGAACAAAGATCATGTCGATGATTCCCGTTGAGCCTTGTACCCTCGCTTTGTTCGGCGCCCTGGGCGACCTGGCATTGCGCAAGCTGTTTCCCGCCCTCTACCAGCTCGACCGCGCCGGGCTGCTGCACGAGGATACCCAGTTGCTCGCCCTGGCACGCGACGGTGGCGACCCCGACAAGCACCTGAGCACCATCGATGCCCATCTGCGCCGCTACCTGCCGGCTCCTGAGCTCGATGAGGCGGTGATGCAGCGCTTCCAGGCGCGCCTGCGCTACCTGAGCATGGAGTTCCTGCCGCCGGACAATTACCCGCAACTGGCCGAAGCGGTGGGCAGTGGCCGTCAACTGATCGCCTACTTCGCCACCCCGGCCTCGGTGTACGGCGGCATCTGCGCCAACCTCGCCGCGGTCGGCCTGGCCGAGGGCACCCGGGTGGTGCTGGAAAAACCCATCGGCCACGACCTGCACTCGTCGCGCGCGGTCAACGATGCGGTGGCCGCCTATTTCCCGGAAACCCAGGTCTATCGGATCGACCATTACCTGGGCAAGGAAACGGTGCAGAACCTGATCGCCCTGCGTTTCGCCAACAGCCTGTTCGAAACCCAGTGGAACCAGAACCACATCACCCACGTGGAAATCACCGTGGCGGAGAAGGTCGGCATCGAGGGCCGCTGGGGCTATTTCGACAAGGCCGGCCAACTGCGCGACATGATCCAGAACCACCTCTTGCAGCTGCTCTGCCTGATCGCCATGGACCCGCCCGGCGACCTGTCGGCCGACGCCATCCGTGACGAGAAGGTCAAGGTGCTCAAGGCCCTGGAGCCGATGACCGCCGAGCAGTTGTCACGCCACGTGGTGCGTGGCCAGTACGTGGCCGGCACCAGCGACGGCAAGCCGGTGCCCGGCTACCTGGAAGAAGAGAATTCCAACGCCCAGAGCGACACCGAAACCTTCGTCGCCCTGCGCGCCGACATCCGCAACTGGCGCTGGGCCGGCGTGCCGTTCTACCTGCGTACCGGCAAGCGCATGGCGCAGAAGCTGTCGCAGATCGTCATCCACTTCAAGGAACCGCCGCACTACATCTTCGCCCCGGAACAGCGCCAGCTGATCGGTAACAAGCTGATCATCCGCCTGCAGCCGGACGAGAGCATTTCCCTGCAGGTGATGACCAAGGACCAGGGCCTGGACAAGGGCATGCAGCTGCGCAGCGGTCCGCTGCAGCTGAATTTCTCCGCGACCTACAAGAGCGCGCGGATTCCCGATGCCTACGAGCGCTTGCTGCTGGAAGTGATGCGCGGCAACCAGAACCTGTTCGTGCGCAAGGACGAAATCGAGCACGCCTGGCAGTGGTGCGATCAATTGATCGACGGCTGGAAAAAACTCGGCGACCCACCCAAACCCTATGTCGCCGGCACCTGGGGGCCGATGAGCTCCATCGCCCTGATCACTCGCGACGGGAGGGCCTGGTATGGCGATCTCTGACCTCGAATTTCCCGTGGGCGTGGTCGCCCGCAGCCACAGCGACGCCCAGCAACTGGCCCAGGCCCTGGCCGAGAACGTGGCCGGCGCGCTGCGTGACGCCATCGACAGCCACGGCCGGGCTACCCTGGTGGTCTCCGGCGGGCGCAGCCCGATTGCCTTCTTCAAGGCGCTTTCGCAACAGCCGCTGGCCTGGGCCAAGGTGTTGGTGAGCCTGGCCGACGAGCGCTGGGTACCGACCAGCCACGAAGACAGCAACGAGGCGCTGGTGCGCCGCCACCTGCTGCAGGGGCCGGCGGCCGAGGCGCAATTGCTGGGGCTGTACCAGAGCGCCGCTACCCTCGAACAGGCGGCGCAGCTTGCCGAACAGGCGCTGCGTGACCTGCCGAGCATCGACGTGCTGATACTGGGCATGGGCACCGATGGCCATACCGCCTCGTTGTTTCCCAACAGTCCCAATCTGGACGAGGCGCTCAGCGATGAATGCCCGCGCCGTTGCCTGCCGATGCTGGCACCAAGCGTGCCTCATCAGCGGCTGACCCTGACCCTGCCGTTGCTCAAGGCGGCGCACCTGCCGCTGCTGGCCATCGAGGGGCAGGGCAAGCTCGAGGTGCTCGAACAGGCCCTGCAGCAAGACAATCACAAGAACATGCCGATCAGCGCGTTTCTGCGCGCGCCGCTCGAAATCTACTGGTGCCCCTAGGCCCGAAAGGAACGACCATGACACAAGCCATCAGCCGCCCAGCCCCGACCATGGCGGAGAAGATCGACAGCATCGACGCGCTCTGCGCCCGAGCGCGGATCATGCCGGTGATCACCATCGCCCGGGAGGAAGACATTCTGCCAATGGCCGACGCCCTGGATGCCGGCGGCCTGCAGGTGCTGGAAATCACCCTGCGCTCGCCCCATGGCCTGACCGCCATCCGCCGCCTGCGAGAGGAGCGCCCGCACCTGTGCGTGGGCGCCGGCACGGTGCTCGACCGCAACATGCTAGCCGCGGTGGAAGAGGCCGGCGCGCAGTTCGTCGTCAGCCCCGGCTGCACCGACGACCTGCTGCGCGCCGCGCTGGAGTGCCCGGTGCCGATGCTGCCGGGCGTGGCCAGCGCTTCGGAGATCATGGT
Organism: Pseudomonas argentinensis; assembly: GCF_001839655.2. Classification (NCBI taxonomy): domain Bacteria; kingdom Pseudomonadati; phylum Pseudomonadota; class Gammaproteobacteria; order Pseudomonadales; family Pseudomonadaceae; genus Phytopseudomonas; species Phytopseudomonas argentinensis. Next base: position 3,424,802 of record NZ_CP056087.1, on the reverse strand, counting down.
CGGCTACGCCCTAGGCTATCGCCGCTTCAAGCTGTTCCCGGCGGAGGTCTGTGGCGGCACCGCCGCGCTCAAGGCGCTGGGCGGCCCGTTCGGTGATATCCGTTTCTGCCCGACTGGCGGCGTGGGCCCGGCCAACCTGCAGCGCTACATGGCATTGCCCAACGTGATGTGCGTGGGCGGCAGCTGGATGCTCGACAGCAGCAAAGGCTGGGACGCCGTGCGCCAGGCCAGTGCCGAGGCGCTCGCCCTGCTGGACTGAGTCGCGGCCCGCATGCCCTGAACATTCCCTGTCGCCGGCTCGATGCCTCTGTCGAACCGGCGTCGTCATTTCCGAGGTTCGCCAATGACCCTGCGTATCAGCAAAGACACCCGCCTGTGCATGTCGCTGTCCGGGCGGCCAGGTAATTTCGGCACGCGCTTTCAGAACTACCTGTACCGCGAGCTGGAGCTGGATTACCTGTACAAGGCCTTCACCACCACCGATCTGCCGGCGGCCATCGGCGGCATCCGCGCCCTTGGCATTCGCGGCTGCGCGGTGTCGATGCCGTTCAAGGAAGCCTGCATCAGGCACCTCGACGGCCTGCACGAGTCGGCGTCGACGCTGCAGTCGGTCAATACCATCGTGGCCGATGACGGCCGCCTGACCGGTTACAACACCGACTACAGCGCCGTGGTGAAGCTGCTGGACAAGCATGCTGTGCCCACCACCAGCCGCTACGCCCTGCGTGGCAGCGGCGGCATGGCCAAGGCGGTGGCCTGCGCCCTGCGCGACAGCGGCTTCGCCGATGGTTGCATCGTCGCCCGTAACGAAGCGGCAGGCAGGGCGCTGGCCGGGCAGTGTGGGGTGCAATGGCGCGAGGCACTGGACGACGAGCCGGCGCAGTTGCTGGTCAACGTCACGCCTTTGGGCATGCGCGGTGCCGAGGCCGACCAGCTGGCTTTTGACGAACGGGTGGTGGAGGCGGCGAACTGGGTATTCGATGTGGTCGCCGTGCCGGTGGAAACCCCGCTGATTCGCCTGGCCCGTTCCCTGGGCAAGCCGGTGATCACCGGCGGTGAAGTGATCGTGCTGCAGGCCGTCGAGCAATTCGTGCTGTACACCGGCGTACGCCCCGATGACGAGCTGATCGAGCGGGCGGCGCGCTTCGCCCTGGCTGACTAGCAACGGCTCTATTTCTACTGCGTTTCCGACCGCAATCCTGTCTCCGGTCACTTAAAGTTTGCACTTTCCGTTTCCCGGCCAAGTCGTAAAAGGTGTAGGGCATGGCGCTGCGTCGAGCGCTCTGCCAGACGCTGGCTTCGCCGCAGCGCCATGCCCTGCATCGACCGGAACGCCTTACCCGGGCTTCCGATGCCAGGCGCGCCGCTAACCAGTGGCCGTCGACAGACAAGCAAGGAGATAGCCATGGGCTTGGGAACCATACTGCTGATCATTCTGATCCTGATGCTGATTGGTGCCATCCCGGCATGGCCGCATAGCCGCAGCTGGGGCTACGGGCCTACCGGCGGTCTGGGACTGGTGCTGGTCATCGTGCTGGTGCTGCTGCTACTGGGCTACATATGAGCCAGCGCCTGCATCCCTGATGCAGGCGTAGCCGTCGGCGGCTTGCGCCGCCGGCGGTGGCCCGCCTCTCTACACCTCGCTACATCCCCCTCATTTGCTATCCGGAGGTCGCCTGCTTGGATCTGGTGATTGCACGGCCCGAAGGCCTGTATTGTCCTCCCGGAGATTTCTATATCGACCCCTGGCGCCCCGTCGAGCGCGCCGTCATCACCCATGGCCATGGCGACCACGCGCGCGCCGGCAGCGCCCATTACCTGGCCGCCGCGCAGGGCGAAGGCATCCTGCGCACCCGCCTGGGGCGCGACATCAACCTGCAGACCCTGGCCTATGGCGAGACCATCGACCATCACGGCGTCACCCTGAGCTTTCATCCCGCCGGCCACGTGCTGGGCTCGGCCCAGGTGCGCCTCGAGTACCGCGGCGAGGTCTGGGTGGCCTCGGGCGACTACAAGGTCGAACCGGATGGCACCTGCGACCCCTTCGAGCCGGTGCGTTGCCACACCTTCATCACCGAGTCGACCTTTGGTTTGCCGATCTACCGCTGGCAGCCACAGGCGCAGATCTTCGCCGGCATCAACGACTGGTGGCGGCAGAACCAGCAGGCCGGGCGGGCCAGCGTGCTGTTCTGCTACGCCTTCGGCAAGGCGCAGCGCATCCTGCATGGCATCGATGAACGCATCGGGCCGATTCTCGGCCACGGCTCCATGGAACCGTTGCACCAGGTGTACCGCGATGCCGGTGTCTACCTGCCGCCGACCCGTTACGCCGGCGAGGTGCCGAAAGGCGATCCGCTGCTGCGCCAGGCGCTGGTGCTGGCGCCGCCCTCGGCCGGTGGCAGCACCTGGATACGCCGCTTCGGTGACTACAGCGATGCCTTCGCCAGTGGCTGGATGTTGCTGCGTGGCACGCGCCGGCGCCGGGGCGTGGACCGCGGTTTCGTGCTGTCCGACCATGCCGACTGGCCGGGGCTGCTGTGGGCCATCGAGCAGACCGGCGCCGAGCGGGTGATGGTCACCCACGGCTCGGTGAACATCCTGGTACGCCACCTGCGCGAGCAGGGCCTGGATGCCCAGGCCTTCGCCACCGAATACGGCGAGGAAGACGACGCCGCCGCGGAGGCGAATTCATGATCGCCTTCGCGCAGCTATACGCGCGCCTCGACGCCACTACCTCGAGCAACGCCAAGCTCGCCGCTCTGCAGGATTACCTGCGCGATGCCGAGCCGGCCGATGCCGCCTGGGCCGTGTACTTTCTCGCCGGTGGCCGGCCGCGACAACTGGTGCCTTCACGACAGCTGCGCGAACTGGCGATGCAGCGCGCCGGGCTGTCCGACTGGCTGTTCGAGGAAAGCTATTCGGCGGTGGGCGACCTGGCGGAAACCATCGCCCTGTTATTGCCCGAAGCCACGTCCACCTCGCCGGACGGTCTGGCCGTATGGGTCGAGGAAAAGCTGCTGCCGCTGCGCGGGTTGCCGCCCGATGAACTGGCGATGCGCCTCGATGCCCTGTGGGCGCAGCTCGACCGGCCATCGCTGATGATCAGCATCAAGCTGATCACCGGCGCGTTCCGGGTCGGGGTTTCCAAGCTGCTGGTCACCCGCGCCCTGGCGGCCATCGCCGAGGTGGACGCCAAACGCGTCGCCCAGCGCCTGGTCGGCTATACCGATCTGTCGCATCGGCCCACGGCCGCGTCCTATGAGCGGCTGATCGCCGGCGAATCGGATGATGAACACGCCCAGCGTGGCGGCCAGCCCTATCCATTCTTTCTGGCCCACCCGCTGCAGCGCCCGCCGGACGAGTTCGAGGCCAGTCTGGGCGCGCCCGCCGACTGGCTGATCGAATGGAAGTGGGATGGCATCCGTGCCCAACTGGTCAAGCGTGACGGGCAGTTGTGGGTCTGGTCGCGGGGCGAGGAACTGATCAGCGAGCGCTTTCCTGAATTGCAGGAATTGGCGCCCCTGTTGCCGGATGGCACGGTGATCGATGGCGAACTGGTGGTCTGGCGCCACGCGCCTGAAGCCACGGTTCAGCAGGGCGAGTTGATGGCCCAGGCTGCCGACGAGCCCGCCGAGCGCCTCAACGAGCAGGTCGAGGAACAGCTCGAACAGTTCGGCATCCAGCCCTTCGCCCTGTTGCAGCAACGCATCGGCCGCAAGACCCTGAGCCGCAAGCTGCTCGAGGAAGTGCCGGTGGCGGTGCTCGCCTACGACCTGCTGGAGTGGCAGGGCGAGGACTGGCGCAGCCGCCCGCAGCACCAGCGGCGTATGCAGATGGAGGAGGTGGTGGCGGGCTGCGCCAGCCCGCGGCTGATGCCGTCACCATTGCTGCAGGGCGATACCTGGCAGGCCCTGGCAGAGCAGCGCGAAGCCTCGCGCGCGCTGGGGGTCGAGGGCATGATGCTCAAGGGCCGTAAGGCGGCCTATGGCGTCGGGCGCAGCAAGGACGTCGGCGTCTGGTGGAAGTGGAAGATCGACCCCTTGAGCGTCGATGCCGTGCTGATCTACGCCCAACGCGGCCATGGTCGCCGGGCCAGCCTGTACAGCGACTACACCTTCGCCGTCTGGGACGGCCCGCCGGGAGACCCCGAGCGGCGCCTGGTGCCCTTCGCCAAGGCCTATTCGGGGCTGACCGACGAGGAAATGCGCAAGGTCGACGCCATCGTGCGCAAGACCACCGTGGAGAAGTTCGGCCCGGTACGCAGCGTGACGCCCAGCCTGGTGTTCGAGTTGGGCTTCGAAGGCATCGCCCGTTCGCCCAGGCACAAGAGCGGCATCGCCGTGCGCTTTCCGCGCATGCTGCGCTGGCGTCACGACAAGGGCGTGGAGGAGGCCGACACCCTGGAATTGCTGCAGGCACTGTTGCCGTGAACCTGGCGAGCACCTGGCTACGGCGTAACGGCTGGAAGGCCTTCGCTTTCCAGAAAACGGTCTGGCAGGCGGTCGCCGATGGGCAGAGTGGCTTGCTGCATGCCTCCACCGGCGCCGGCAAGACCTACGCGGTGTGGCTCGCCGCCCTCAATCGTTTCGCCGGTAAAGCGCCGGCAGAAAAGGCCGCAGCCAGCACGCGAGCCGCGCCGGCAGCACCATTGACGGTGCTGTGGATTACCCCGATGCGCGCCCTGGCGGCCGACACCCAGCGCGCCCTGCAGGCGCCGGTAGACGGCCTAGAATTGCCCTGGACGGTGGGCATGCGTACCGGCGACACCGGCAGCGCCGAACGCCAGCGCCAGTCCCGGCGCCTGCCCACGGCCCTGGTGACCACCCCGGAAAGTCTGACCCTGCTGTTGACCGGCGCCGACGCGAAAGCCCAGTTCGCCCATGTCGGCATGCTGGTAGTGGACGAATGGCACGAATTACTCGGCAACAAGCGCGGTGTGCAGTTGCAGCTGGCCCTGGCGCGGCTGCGCCAGTGGAACCCAGGGCTGATCGTCTGGGGCCTGTCGGCGACCCTGGGCAATCAGCCTCACGCCCTGGAGGTGTTGCTGCCCGACGGCAGCGGTCGTCTGGTGCGCGGCGAACCGGGCGGCAAGCCGCTGATCGACACCCTGTTGCCACCGGCGGTGGAACGTTTCCCCTGGGCGGGTCACCTGGGCTTGCGGTTGCTACCCCAGGTGGTCGAGCAACTGGACAGCAGCAGCGTCAGCCTGGTGTTCACCAATACCCGTTCGCAATCGGAACTCTGGTACCAGGCCTTGCTCGAGGCACGCCCGGACTGGGCCGGGCTGATCGCCCTGCATCACGGCTCCCTGGCTCGGGAGGTGCGCGACTGGGTCGAGACCGGGCTCAAGCAGGGCAAGCTCAAGGCGGTGGTATGCACCTCCAGCCTCGATCTGGGGGTCGACTTCCTGCCGGTCGAACGGGTCCTGCAGATCGGCTCGGCCAAGGGCGTCGCCCGCCTGCTGCAGCGTGCCGGGCGCTCCGGGCATGCGCCGGGGCGTACCTCGCGGGCGACCCTGGTGCCGACCCACGCTCTGGAATTGCTCGAAGCCGCCGCCCTGCAGGATGCGGTGGCAGCGGGGCGTATCGAGGCGCGACAATCCCCCCATCAGCCCCTGGATGTATTGGTCCAGCACCTGGTCAGCATGGCGCTCGGTGGTGGGTTTCGGCCTGATGAACTGCTGCGCGAGATACGCAGCACCTGGGCCTATCGCGACCTCGATGAGGCGCAGTGGCGCTGGGCCCTGGCCTTCGTACGCCAGGGCGGCGAGTCCCTCAGCGCCTACCCGGATTACCAGCGTGTGGAACCGGACGAAGAGGGCGTGTGGCGGGTGCCCAGCCCGCGCCTGGCGCGCCGTCACCGGATGAGCGTGGGCACCATCGTCAGCGATGCCAGCCTGACCGTGAAATGGTGGAGCAAAGGCGGCGGTGGTGGCTCGCTGGGCAGCGTCGAGGAGGGCTTTATCGCCCGCCTGCGCCCCGGCGATGTGTTCCTGTTCGGCGGCCGACCACTGGAACTGGTGCGGGTGGAGAACATGACTGCCTACGTCAAGCGCAGCGCCGCCGGCAAGGCCAGCGTGCCACGCTGGAATGGCGGGCGCATGCCGCTCTCCAACACCCTGGCCGAAGCGCTGGTGGCGCGTTTCGGCGAGGCCGCCCAGGGCCGTTTCGAGGGGCCGGAGATGCGTCTGTTGCAGCCGCTGCTGGAGGTGCAGGCCAACTGGTCGGCATTACCTGCGCCCGGCACCTTGCTGGCCGAGACCCTGCACTCGCGTGAGGGTTGGCACCTGTTTCTATACCCCTTCGCGGGCCGTAACGTGCACCTGGGACTGGCCAGTCTGCTGGCCTGGCGCCTGGGACAGCGGCGCCCGCTGAGCTTTTCCATTGCCGTCAACGATTACGGCCTGGAACTGTTGTGCGCCAGCGAGGTGGATTGGCCGCAGCTGCTCGATGCTGACCTGTTCGGTGATCACGACCTGCTGCATGATGTGCTCGCCAGCCTCAATGCCGGGGAGCTGGCGCAGCGCCGCTTCCGCGAGATCGCCCGGATCGCCGGCCTGGTGTTCGGCGGTTACCCCGGCGCGGGCAAGAGCCTGCGCCAGGTGCAGGCTTCCAGTGGGCTGTTCTTCGATGTGTTCCGCCAGTACGACCCGGACAACCTGTTGCTCATCCAGGCCCATGACGAAGTGCTCAGTCAGGAGCTGGACGTGCAGCAGCTGCGTCATACCCTGGCCGACATGCGCGCCGCGCAGCTGAATCTGCATGCCTTGCGCCGCGCCACGCCGCTGGCGTTCCCGCTGATGGTGGAGCGTTTTCGCGAACGGCTCAGCTCGGAAAAGCTCGCCGACCGCATCGCCCGCATGCTCGGCGAACTGGAGCGCGCCGCCGGGCCCGGGCCGCAGGTGGCAGACGCACCGCTGGTGGAAGTCGAGCCGCCGATCCGCCGTGGCGAGCGCAAGCGCAAGGATGGTCGGCCAAGACGCAAGACCAGGACCGGGTCGGCATGAGTACAGCCCACCTGGCAGTGGAAATAGCCGGAGAAACGCTGTGGCTGCTGGCCGACAAGGCCCTGTACTGGCCGGCCAGGCAGGCGCTGCTGATCGCCGATGCGCACTTCGGCAAGGCCGCCACCTACCGGGTGCTCGGCCAGCCGGTGCCCCAGGGCACCACGGCCCGCAACCTGCAGCGCCTCGACCAACTGCTGCAGGTCTATCCCTGCGGCCAGCTGATCTTTCTCGGCGACTTCCTGCACGCCAGGCCGGCCCGCAGCGGCAGCACCCTGGCTGCCTTGCAGGCCTGGCGCAGCCGACACGCCAATCTGCAGATCCTGCTGGTACGCGGCAACCATGATCGCCGTGCCGGCGATCCGCCAGACGAACTGGCAATCGAGGTGGTCAGCGAGCCCTGGCCGATGGGACCGTTCGCGCTGTGTCACGAGCTGATGGCTCACCCGGACCGCCACGTGCTGGCCGGGCACCTGCATCCGGTGTTCGTGCTGCGCGGGCGAGGGCGGGATCGGCTGCGCATGCCGTGCTTCAGCATCGAGCCGGCAGTGACGCTGTTGCCGGCCTTTGGCGAGTTCACCGGCGGCATGACCATCGAGGCGACGTTCGAAAGGGCTATCTATGGCGCCCTGGATGGCGCGGTATGGCGATTGGCCTGAAACGGCGTGCGACGGATGGTCACGCCTGAAATAGCCGGGATATTGGCGAATCGCCGTTGTTGCGCGCTATATCGTTGAACAGTCGTGATTTATCTCCTACCACGGGCGTCAACTTCCCGCCCGTATCGCCGCCTATCAGCTGAAACAATTCATTGGTCTCTAGTTATTTAGGGCCCTGCCGATAGAATGCGTGCCGCTCAAAAAACAGCTAGGTCCAATAACAATTTTCCAGCTGCCTGAACCCGGTTACAAATTGGAGAATTATTATATGAACAGCTGGTTTTCGAACATCAGCGTCACCTTGAAACTCGCCTTGGGCTTCGGCCTCGTGCTCGCGCTTACCTGTGTACTCGCGCTGACCGGCTGGACCAGCCTGGGCAGCCTTATCCAGCGCAGTGACTGGACCGCTGACATCGCCCGTCTGAATGACAGCCTGACCGATCTGCGCGTCACCCGTCTGCAATACATGCTGGCCAACGGCGACGAGCAAATCGCCGAAACCGTGCAGAAATCGCTCGACGGCTTCAAGGCCCAGCACGCCCAGGTGCTGTCATCGTTCACGAGCCCCGCAAACGTACGCCTGCTGCAGGACCAGGGCGCGCAGATCGACGCTTATCAAGTATCGCTGAACAAGATGCGTAGCGGCTACCGCGCCGCCAACCAGGCGCGTCAAGAAATGGCACGTCACGCCGTTGTTGCCGGTCAGGCCATGGAGGAGATCAACGCCGCGGTCATGGCGCTGCCGCCTTATGAGGAGAACCGGGCCGCTCAGTTCCAGGCCATCACCAAGGCCAAGGAAAACTGGCAACTGGTGCGCTTCAACGTGCGCGGTTATACCACCACGCCGACGGCCGAGGCGGAGCGTGACGCCCTGGCGCAGATCGACAAGACCATCGAGGACCTGCAAGCGTTCCGCCAGATGTTCGCTGCCGACCATGGGCAGCGGGTCAACCTGATCACCACCAGCCTCGAGAATTACCGCGCTGCGGTCATGGCCTTCAAGGCCGCCACCGAGACCATCGCCGTGGCGCGCAAGGAGCTGACCGAGGAAGGTTACGAGATCGTGCGTATCAGCAAGGAGCTCACCGCCATCCAGATGGAACGCCGCGACAGTGAAACGGCCTCGGCCCGTACCCTGCAATTGAGCACCACGGTGATCGCGCTGCTGGTCGGCATCCTGGCGGCCTGGCTGATCACCCGGCAGATCACCCGCCCGCTGCAGGAGACCCTGGTGGCCGTCGAGCGCATCGCCGGTGGCGACCTGAGCCAGACCCTGCAGGTGACGCGCCGCGACGAGCTGGGCGTGTTGCAACTGGGTATCCAGCGCATGGGCAGCACCCTGCGTGATCTGATCGGCGGCATTCGCGACGGCGTCACCCAGATCGCCAGCGCCGCCGAGGAACTGTCGGCCGTTACCGAGCAGACCAGCGCCGGGGTCAACAGCCAGAAGGTGGAAACCGATCAGGTGGCCACCGCCATGCACGAGATGTCCGCCACCGTGCAGGAAGTGGCACGCAACGCCGCCGATGCCTCGCGCGCTGCCGCCGACGCCGACCGTGAGGCCAACCAGGGCGACCGGGTGGTCGGCGAGGCCATCGCGCAGATCGAACGCCTGGCGGCCGAAGTGACCCGCTCCACCGAAGCGATGAGCCATCTGCAGCAGGAGAGCAACAAGATCGGCAGCGTGATGGACGTGATCAAGGCGGTGGCCGAGCAGACCAACCTGCTGGCCCTCAACGCGGCCATCGAAGCCGCTCGCGCTGGCGAGGCCGGTCGTGGCTTTGCCGTGGTCGCCGACGAGGTGCGTGGCCTGGCGCAACGCACACAGAAATCCACCGAGGAGATCGAGGAGCTGGTCGCCGGCCTGCAGCACGGCACCCAGCAGGTGGCCAGTATCATGCACAGCAGCCGCGAGCTGACCGACAGCAGTGTCGAGCTGACCCGCAAGGCCGGTGGTTCGCTGGAAAGCATCACCCGCACGGTGTCCAACATCCAGTCGATGAACCAGCAGATCGCCGCCGCTGCCGAGCAGCAGAGCGCGGTGGCCGAGGAGATCAGCCGCAGCGTGATCAACGTGCGTGACATCTCCGAGCAGACCGCGTCCGCCAGTGAGGAAACCGCTGCCTCCAGCGTCGAGCTGGCTCGTCTGGGCAGCCAGCTGCAGCAGATGGTCAGCCACTTCCGCGTCTGATCACGAAGGTGCGCTGAAACGCAAAAGCCGTTGCTCTCTGAGCAACGGCTTTTTTTATGGTTCTTCGCATTTTTGCGGGGAGGATAGGTCTGACACTGGACTGGCAAGTTTGTGTGCTTATTACTTACTGGCTTTGCACTATCCATTACCGCGTCTACTGACCCTTTGTGTTGCGCCCCTTACGGGCGCCACACCTTTCTTGCTTGCCCAAGAAAGGTGTGCCAAAGAAGGGCACCCCGACATCCGGGTTTCGCTGCGCGAAACTTCCCTCGCTCCGGCGCCGCTCCGGGGGCCGGCTTACATGGGCCATCCCTGGCCCATTAAGCCTCTCGCCGCATCCATGCGGCTCGTCCCCCTACGCGACACCTCCACTCGGCCTCCTGACGGGACCGGAGCGCGAGCTTGCAAGATTTCTACAGGCTCAAGCTCGGCGGCGTCTGTTTTTGCCTTTGCTCTGGAGTTGCGATCAAACAGGCGACGCCCAGTCCCCTTCAGTTCGTAGGGTGGACGACGCTTCACCCGTCCACCGCCCCGTGATCGCACGGTGGATGAAAAGAGCGTCATCCACCCTACGAACTGGTGAACTGCCTGCGATTCAGGGGGGCGCGCAGAGCCCGTCCAGGAGGGCGAATGGAATCGTCGTGTAAGAGGTTGAGCGGCATGGATGCCGCGAGAGCCGCGATGGGCCATGGATGGCCCTTCGCGGCGGGCCTCTGGAACGGCGATGGAGTGAGCGAACCCCGGCGTAGCCGGGGCCGGATGATCGGGCGGAGGGTTTTGGTTACTTTTGCCCGCAAAAGTGACTCGCCCGACAGGGCGAAACGGGAGAGGTCATCAAACCCACGTAATGCAGCTTGAACGCCGAAAACACCCGCGTACACACAAACTCGCCAGTCCGGTGTCAACCAGACATTCCCCCTAAAATGCGAAGAACCCTTTTTGCGCGGGCCTTGCGAGGGCGATCAGTGGGTGGCGATCCAGATCAGCAACCCCGCCTGGAACAGACAGAAGGCCACCAGGCAAGCGATGGTGAAGCGCAGGCCGCCATCCTCGCGCTTGAGCTGCTCCAGGCGCTCACGCTGCTTGCGCAGCTGGACGTCCTGTTCCTGCAGGTTCTGGTCGGCCAGCTGCAGCATCTGCGCGGCGTCCAGCTGCTCGATGAACTGCACCTTGTCGGCGTTCCAGTCGCTGTGCAGGGCGCTGACCCGCGCGGCGCTGTACTGCGCCTTGAGCTGATTTTCCTGGTAGTCGACGCTGAAGCCTTGCGCCTTGAGGCAGTGATCGCGGCGCGCCCGGGCCTCGTCGTTAAGCGCATCGCGGCTGGGCAGCGGGCCGCTTTCCAGGCTGTAGTGGGCGCAGTGCTGCTTTGCCCAGGCCGCCGCCTGGGCCAGCAGAAAGCGCCCGAGACCGCGGTTCTGCGGCTCCAGACTCAGCCCGCTGTCAGGACCGAAGCGCGCCTCCTTGGCGCGGTGATCGAGCCACAGCTCCAGCACGTTCTGTTCCTTGCGCACCTTCTGGCCGGGCAACTGCAGGCTCAGGCGCAACAGGCTCTGCTCCTTGCTGTGCCGCTCGAGGCGGCCGAGCTGCACGAAGCGCAGCGGGCGCGCGCCGGTGTGGCGGTCGACGGGCAGGGGCGACAGGCGCAGCAGGCGGAAATGCTCCGGGTGCAGGTTCGCCCAGGGGTGGGACGATTCGGGTTGCTCGCCTTCCGGCGCGGCGACGGCGGTGGTTACGCTGTCGGTCATCTGGCGTTCCTCGAGAAGCCGCTCTGCAGGCGGCAGGGCGATCGGGACGGACTCATGATCGCCAGGGGCAGCCAGCGGTCGCTGCGCAGCAGGTCATGAGAGGTTCTACGGGTTATCGGCAGCCTTGGCCGTCTCTGCAGGTGGCAGCGCCTCGATGAAGCTCGCCAGGCGAGTGGTCAGGCCGCGGGCCAGGGGCAGATCCGGGTTGTCATAGGAGGCCAGCTGCGCCGCCCTGTCCAGCGGCACGATGCGCAGCACGTGGTTCATGCCGTTGACGATCTGCAGTTCGGCCCGCGGGTTGGCGGCGTGCAGCGCCTCGGCGTCCTGCACGCTGACCTGGATATCGTGATCGCCCTGCAGGATCAACGCCGGCACCTTGACCTGGGCGAAGGCCGCCGCCGGGTCCTGGCGGAACAGGGAAATCAGGTAGGGCTGCACGCTGGTGCGAAACAGCACGGTCAGCTCATCCGACACCTGGGGCACCTGGCGGCCCTCATGCAGCGCTTCGAGCAGCGCCTCGGCCTCGCCACGCAGGCGCGGCGGCAGGCGATTGCGCAGTTGTTCGCGCAGCAGTTGGTCGATGGGCCGCGCACTGCCGGCGATGGACACCAGCGCGTCGACGCCCGAGCCGTTGGCAGCGAGGGTGGCGATCAGCGCGCCTTCGCTATGGCCGACCAGGATGACCTGGCTGAAGCGTCTGTCCCCGCGCAGCTGCTGCACCCAGGCCACCACATCGGCTACGTAGCGCTCCACACTCAGGTCGCGCTCTTGAGGCGTGGCGGCAAAGCTGGCGGCGATACCGCGCTTGTCGTAACGCACGCTGGCGATGCCTTGCTGGGCCAGGGCCTGGGCCAGCTTGCGGTGGGCGTCGTTATGCCCGCCACCGGGGTTGTTGCCGTTGCGGTCGGTCGGCCCCGAGCCGGCCACCAGCAGCACCACGGGCACCGCTTCGCTGCGCTGCGGCAGCACCAGCGAGCCGTGCAGCACGCCCTGGCCGGTATCCAGGCTGACCGGTTCACGCAGGATGGGGGCGGCCTGGACCAGGCCGGTGAAGAGGGAAAGGGTCAAAAGCAAGGCTCGCAGCATGATGGAGACGGGTCTGTGATGGGCTCTGTTGGACGCTGGCAAATGGCCAAAGGTTCGCGCACGGGTGATCTCGGCGGTTGGCTGGGAGTATACTCAGCGGCTTTCTCTATGGGCCTGCCTTTTCGCCGCAGGCTGCAGATCGAACGTCTCTGGAGTCTCGCGCAATGTCCGGCAATACCTTCGGCAAGCTGTTCACCGTCACCACGGCAGGCGAGAGCCATGGCCCGGCGCTGGTCGCCATCGTCGACGGCTGCCCGCCCGGCCTGGAGATTTCCCTGGACGATCTGCAGCGCGACCTGGATCGCCGCAAGCCCGGTACCAGCCGTCACACCACCCAGCGCCAGGAAGCCGACGAGGTGGAAATCCTTTCCGGGGTGTTCGAGGGCAAGACCACCGGTTGCGCCATCGGCCTGCTGATCCGCAACACCGACCAGAAGTCCAAGGACTACTCGGCGATCAAGGACCTGTTTCGCCCGGCCCACGCCGACTACACCTACCACCACAAGTACGGCATCCGCGACTACCGTGGCGGTGGCCGCAGCTCGGCCCGCGAGACCGCCATGCGCGTGGCGGCCGGGGCCATCGCCAAGAAGTACCTGGCGAGCCAGGGCATCGTCATTCGCGGCTACATGAGCCAGCTCGGCCCCATCGAAATCCCTTTCAAGACCTGGGATTCGGTAGAGCAGAATGCCTTCTTCAGCCCTGACCCGGACAAGGTGCCGGCGCTGGAGGCGTACATGGATCAGCTGCGCCGCGACCAGGATTCGGTGGGTGCGAAGATCACCGTGGTCGCCGAAGGGGTGATGCCGGGCCTTGGCGAGCCGATCTTCGACCGCCTGGACGCCGAGCTGGCCCATGCCCTGATGAGCATCAACGCGGTCAAGGGCGTGGAAATCGGTGACGGGTTCGCCGCGGTGGCCCAGCGCGGCACCGAGCACCGTGACGAGCTGACCCCGGCGGGCTTCCTGTCCAACCATGCCGGCGGCATTCTCGGCGGCATTTCCAGCGGCCAGCCGATCGTCGCCCACCTGGCGCTCAAGCCGACCTCCAGCATCACCACGCCAGGGCGCTCCGTGGATGTCGATGGCAACGCGGTGGACATGATCACCAAGGGCCGCCACGACCCCTGCGTCGGCATCCGTGCCACGCCGATCGCCGAAGCGATGATGGCCATGGTGCTGATGGATCACCTGCTGCGCCACCGTGGGCAGAACGCCGATGTGCGCGTGACTACGCCGGCGTTGCCGCAGCTATGAGTTGCCGGCTGCAAGCGCCAGGCTGCAGGCCACAGCGGCTCTTTCCTGAAGCCTGCGGCCTGTAGCCTGTGGCGGCTGTTCCGTACTGGCGCCTGTCCGGTTTCTACCTGTTCTACTTCGCGCTGCTCGGCGCCACCGCGCCGTTTCTGGGCCTGTACTTCGCGCACCTGGGCTTTTCACCGGCACGCATCGGCGAGCTGGTGGCCATTCCCATGCTGATGCGCTGCATCGCCCCGAACCTGTGGGGCTGGCTCGGCGACTATAGCGGCAGACGCTTGCTCATCGTGCGGTTGGGCGCCTTGTGCACCTTGCTCAGCCTGAGCCTGATCTTCGTCAGCCAGAGTTATGCCTGGCTGGCCCTGGTGATGGCCTTGCATGCCTTCTTCTGGCATGCGGTGCTGCCGCAGTTCGAGGTCATCACCCTGGCGCACCTGCGCGAGCAGTCGGCGCGCTATGCGCAGATTCGCCTGTGGGGCTCGATCGGCTTTATCCTCAGCGTGGTCGGCCTGGGCAAGGCCTTCGATCTGCTCGGCCTGGACGTCTATCCCTGGGTGCTGCTGCTGATCATCACCGGCATTGCCCTGAGCAGCTTCTGGGTGCCGGATGCCCGGCCACTGGCGTCCTCGCAGTCGGCGAGCCAGGGCGGTTTCCTGAAGCAGCTCAGGCAGCCCGGTGTGCTGGCCTTCTACCTGTGCGTGGCGCTGATGCAGCTGTCCCACGGGCCGTACTACACCTTCCTGAGCATTCACCTGGAGCAGCTCGGCTACAGCCGCGGATTGATCGGCATGCTCTGGGCCCTGGGGGTGGTTGCCGAGGTACTGGTGTTCATGGCCATGGCGCGGTTGCTCGGGCATTTCAGCCTGCGCCAGGTGTTGGTCGCCAGTTTCGCCATCGCCGCGTTGCGCTGGGTGTTGATGGGCTTTTTCGCCGATCACCTCGCTGTGTTGCTGTTCGCCCAACTGCTGCACGCCGCCACCTTCGGCAGTTTCCACGCCGCATCCATCGCCTTCGTGCAGCGCAGCTTCGGCGCCCGCCAGCAGGGCCAGGGGCAGGCGCTGTATGCCTCGCTGGCCGGCATCGGCGGCGCGCTGGGTGCGCTGTACGCGGGCTACAGCTGGAACGGCCTCGGCCCACAGTGGACATTCGCCCTGGCAGGGCTGGCTGCTTTGCTCGCAGCCGTTATCATGGCCCGGCGCACGGCCGAGCCGACATGACCCATCAGGTCGCCGCAAGGTGGCCACAGCCGAACAGGAATCACCCATGAGTCGCCTGAGCGTTCATCACCAGTCCAGCCCGCTGATCCCCAACAAGGTGCTGGGCCATGCCGAAGACATCACCTGCACCTTGGCGGCGGTCGGTATCGAGTTTCGCGAGTTACCGCTGGAAAGCCGGGTGCAGGCCGGGGACGCTGGGGACGCCATCCTCGCCGCGCTGGGCGAGCCGCTGGAGCAGCTCAGGCGTGACGGCGACCTGCGCCAGGTCGAGGTGATCAGCATCGACCAGCGTCACTGGCCCCGCGAGGGCGACAAGCCGCTCGAAGCCCCCGTGGAGGTAGAGGCCGATGGCGTGCAGCTGTATCTGTTCCTGGCCGGGCAGGGGCTGTTGAACCTGCATATCGATGACTACGTCTATGCGCTGGTCGGTGAGCGCAATGGACTGATCAGCGTGCCGGCCGGTACGCGCCACTGGTTCGACCTAGGCGAGTTTCCGCACTGCGTGGCGATTCGCCTGTCTGCCGCGAACGCGGCGCAGCCCAGGCCCAGTGGTGACCCCATTGCTGCCGCTTTCCCACGCCTGGAAGACTGAGCCGCTTCTCAGAACAGGCTGGCCTGTAGTCTGGGCACGGCACCTTCGAGCTCCAGCAGCAACTGTTTACGCGGCAGGCCGCCGGCAAAGCCGGTCAGGCTGCCGTCGCGGCCGATCACGCGGTGGCAGGGGATGATGATGCAGATCGGGTTGGCACCATTGGCCGCGCCCACGGCGCGCACGGCGTTGGGCCGTTCGATGCGCTGGGCCAGGGCGCTGTAGCTGTCGATCTTGCCGAACGGAATCTGCTGCAATGCCTGCCACACTATCTGCTGGAAAGGCGTGCCCTGGGGATTGAGGCGCAGCTCGAAGCGCTGCCTGTGGCCCGCGAAGTATTCATCGAGCTGGCGGCTGGCATCATCGAGCTGCGAGCCGGCCGCCTGCCAGCCGTCACCGATCCGCCAGGGCGTACGCTCCACGTCCATCAATAGCTGCTGCAGACCATTCTCGTCGCCGGCCATGAACAGACGGCCGATGGGGCTTTCCTGGTAGCGATAGAACATTCTCAGCCTCCCGAGTAGTTGTGCCACAGGTGCGCGGCGGCATAGGCGCGCCAGGGCCGCCAGGCTTCGGCGTGCAGCTGCAGTTGCCGGGCGGTGATGCCGGTGGGGCCCCAGATCGGTGCCTTGAGCAGGCCCAGGTCACTGGCGGGAAAGGCATCGGCGTCGCCGAAGGCGCGCAGGGCGATGTACTCGGCCGTCCATGGGCCGATGCCGGGCAGGGCGCAGAGGCGCTCGATCAACTCGCTCGCGCCCTGGCTGATATCCAGGCGCAGCGTGCCGCTGGCGACCTGGGCGGCGAAGTGCTGCAGGGTCTGCACGCGCTTGCCGGGCATGCCGATGCCGTCGAGGTTGGCTGCGGCCAGGGCTTCGGGCGTTGGAAACAGCCGGTCGATACCCGCGGGCGCGTCGGCCAGCGGTTCGCCGAGCCTTCCAACCAGGCGCCCGGTAATGGTCACCGCGGCCTTGACCGTGACCTGCTGGCCGACGATGGCACGCACCGCCTGTTCGAAGGCATCGAAGGCGGTTGGCAGGCGCAGGCCGGGGTGGCGGGCGAGCATCTGTGCCAGATGCGGGTCGGCGGCGAAATGGGCGGCGATCAGCGCCGGGTCGGCATCCAGGTCGAACATGCGCCGCACCCGCCGGGTGAGTTCCGCCAGGCAGGCGCTGGCCGAGGCACTGTGCTCCAGCCTCAGGGCATGCTGGCCGGGCAGGGCGGTGACGCGAAACCAGCCGGTGACATCACCAAGGCAAAAGCTGCGGCAGTAGTCGTGCTCGCCCAGGTATTCCTGCCCGGCGATGGCGCGCAGCCTGAAGTGGGCGTGGAACTGCTGCCAGTCCCAGGGCGCCTGGTAGGGCAGGGTGAGGAATTCGGTGCTTGGCATGGCGTGACGATAACGCCGAGGCGACACCTTGTCAGCGTGAAAAATGACTTTCAAACCAAAGCACCGTCCACTTCGGGTGTCAGAACAGTGCAACAAATTTTTCACATTCGACCCTCCAGACTGCCGCGCCGCCGCTCGCCGTGACAGGGCGGGCCTGCAGTAAACGTCTTTTGTGGATGATCGAACATGACCCCTACAGCAGTTCAGGGCACCCCTTCCAACACCCCCCATTCCCTGCAGCCGATACGCAGCCAGTTGCTCTTCACCCTGTTCAGTGGCCTGGCCCTGCTGGTGATGTACAGCCTGCTGCGCGTCGCCTTGCTGGTCTACAACCGCGAGCTGATCGGCGACACGCCCAGCGCCGCATTCGTCGAGGCCTTCTACAACGGCCTGCGCTTCGACCTGCGGGTGGTGGTCTACGCCTGCGCGCCGCTGCTGATCGCCTTGCTGAGCACCCGCGCCATGCTGGCCCGCGGCTGGCAGCGCCTGTGGCTGACGGTCTTCGCCAGCGTGACGCTGTTTCTCGGCCTGGCCGAGCTGGATTTCTACAAGGAATTCCACCAGCGCCTGAACAGCCTGGTGTTCCAGTACCTGCAGGAAGACCAGGCCACGGTGATGAGCATGCTGTGGAATGGGTTCCCGGTGGCGCGCTACCTGATCGCCTGGTTCGTCGTCACCGGCCTGCTATGGTGGATGTTCAGCCGCTTCGATCGCGCCAGCCGCCCCCAGGCGCCGGCCCGCGCTGGCGGCGCACGGCCTGCGGTGGCCTGGTACTGGCGGGTGTCGGTGTTCCTCCTGTGCCTGCTGATCGCGGTGATCGCTGCCCGCGGCCATCTGCGCCAGGGCCCGCCGCTGCGCTGGGGCGATGCCTATGCCACCGAGTCGATGTTCGCCAACCAGCTGGGCCTCAATGGCACCCTGACCCTGTTCAGCGCGGCCCAGGCGACCTTCGGCCCGCACCGTGACAACACCTGGCAAGCGACCCTGGACGACCAGCAGGCCCGGCAGATCACCCGCGACATGCTGCTGACCGTGGACGACCAACTGGTCGATGCCGACAGCGCCGCCATCCGCCGCGTCTATACGCCGCCGAGCGACAAGACCCTGCCGATCCGCAACGTGGTGGTCATCCTCATGGAAAGCTTCGCCGGGCATTCGGTCGGCGCCCTGGGTGCGCCCGGCAATATCACCCCGTATTTCGACAAGCTGAGCCGGGAGGGGCTGCTGTTCGACCGTTTCTTCTCCAACGGCACCCATACCCACCAGGGCATGTTCGCCACCATGGCGTGCTTCCCGAACCTGCCCGGCTTCGAATACCTGATGCGCACGCCTGAAGGTGCCCACAAGTTCTCCGGCCTGCCGCAGCTGCTGGGCGCCCGTGGCTACGACAACCTGTACGTCTACAACGGCAACTTCCAGTGGGACAACCAGTCCGGCTTCTTCAGCAACCAGGGCATGACCCACTTCATCGGCCGTGAGGACTTCGTCGACCCGGTGTTCATGGATCCGACCTGGGGGGTGTCCGACCAGGACATGTTCGACCGGGGCGCCCTGGAACTGAAGACCAACTACGGCGATAAACCCTTCTATGCGCTGTTTCAGACCCTTTCCAACCACACACCCTATGCCCTGCCGAAAGACCTGCCGGTCGAGCCGGTGATGATCAACGGCAAGGAAGATCGGCACCGCACCGCCATGCGCTATTCGGACTGGGCGCTGGGGCAGTTCTTCGAAAAGGCGCGCAAGGAGCCGTATTTCAAGCAGACCCTGTTCGTGGTCGTGGGCGACCATGGTTTTGGCGGCTTCGACCAGGTCACGGAAATGGATCTGCAGCGCTTCAACGTACCGCTGCTGCTGATCGCACCGGGCATTCAGGAGAAATTCGGCAAGGTCAGGCATACCGTCGGCACCCAGGTGGATATCGTGCCGACCATCATGGGCCGTCTGGGTGGCGAGGTACGCCATCAGTGCTGGGGACGCGACCTGCTCAACCTGCCCGAGGGCGATGGTGGCGTGGGCGTGATCAAGCCGTCTGGCGGCGACCAGACCGTGGCCATCGTCACTGCCGAGCACGTGCTGGTGCAGCCCAAGGATTTCGAACCACGGTTCTATAGCTATCGGCTGGGGGCGAAACCCACTGCCACGCGGATAGAAGGGCCCGTTGACGAAGCGCTGAAAAAACGTATGGAAGGCTTCCTGCAAACCGCTACCAAGAGTTTGCTGGATAACACGGCGGGGGTGGTGGACGGCATGCCGGATAAACCCAAGCCCTGAAACGCAAATAAAAAAACCGGCGCCTGGCGCCGGTTTTTTTATGGGTGGAGCGACTTAGCTGCAGCCTTCGACGTAGAACACCGCCGGTGGCAAACCGATGCGCCAGCGCGTCACCACACCGTCGGGATCGGTCTCGAACACCATCCGTGCTTCGCTATCGATATAGGGCGTGACGATAAAGTCCGTCGCACCTTCGACATACTTGTTGGGCTGCTCTTCGAAGCGGCCCGGGTAGGTGGCGCGGATCTGCTGGGCGCTGCTGCCCACCTGCAGGCCGCGGGGTGCCTTGCGCTCGCGGCTGTCGATGTCGTAACGCACGAACTGGCCGTTCTCGAGCATGAACGAGGTGCCGAAGCCCTTGGCCGGGCGTGGATCCTGGAACAGCTGGCGGCAGCTGTCCGAGCCGCCACCGTCGCGCAGCGAGCCCTTCCAGGCTGCGCGCACGGCCGTTTCGTCGCTGCCGAAACGGGCACTGGCAAAGCCGGCGAAGGGACTGAGATCCTCCCTTTCCTGCAGCTTGGGCGGGCTGCTCTGGGCGGCGGAGGCGGTCTTGGCGGGGGTATTGCTGGCGTCGCTGCAGGCGCTCAGCGCCAGGATACTGGTCATTACAACAGCGGAAATTGAAAGCGTACGGTTCGCCATGAAAATCCAACCTTCGTCTCGAATGGGAACGGCCGCACCTGAGCGCGGCCGAATCGGTGAGGCATGAGACCGGTCGAATCGAGGCATGTGCATGCCGGAATATCAGTCCAAAGGCCCGCTGCGTATGCAGGCTTTTTGCCGCAGTCTCATGCTGCGTGGCGTTTGGCCACATTTTCCGAAAAAAGATCCCGGCTTTTATCCAGATGTTGATCGACCAGCCACTTGCCGTGGGCAATGGAGGCCCGCTGGGCCTTGGTCAGGTCATCGAGAAAGGCACCGTTGACCGGCAGCGACAGACGTCGCGTGGTGCGACCGTCCGGTGTGGTGATACGGCAACCGCCGGCCCAGGGTGTGGGGATGCCGGGGTGCTCCATGACGTCGGCACTGATGTAGTGGTCGCGGTAAGTGCACTGCAGCGTACTCATGGTGTGTACCTCGTGGGTCTGGCCCAGGCGGCAGGGTGATCATGGCGCTGCCGGCAGGGCGTGGCTTCACCCTCGTGTATAGCACGGTGGTGCCGGCCGGCGAGGCAGGCCGACGAGCTGCGGGGGCAAAGATAGTTGGATGACCGCAGGCAACCTGCGGTCTATGCTTGAGAGGCGTGCTGCGCGAATCGGGCACGCGTCTTCAGACCAGTTCGTACCCGCGGGTGTCATCACGGTGCGCCGTGTGTTGCATGTTGAGACAGATCGCCGGTTCCACGGCGTATCAATTCCTCGTCCGATGGAGATCAACTATGAGCACGATTCTGCACGAAGATGTTGGTAGCGGCATTCTGCGCCGTATGAAGGAAGGTGGATTCGATTTCGCCAGCGTTCATCCCATCGAGTTCTACGCCATCTTTCCCGACCGCGCCCGGGCCCTCAAGGCGACCCACAACTTTCGCGGCGAAAGCCTGCATGCCCAGGTCACCGAGCGTGACGAGGGCGACTGGTATCTGCAGGTCAGCAAGGTGATGCACGTCACGCCTGCCGGCATCGGGGATTTCGCCCAGGACCTGGAGTCGGTGGTGATTCCCCTCGGCGGCGAGCTCGATGGCTGGGGTGTTACCCAGCAGCTGAGCCCGGTAAGCCGCCAGGGGTAATGACAGAGGCTGACAGGCCGTCGAAAAACTACCTACGTTGCCATTGCTGCGTTAAAAACAACCTCAAATTGCTCATGTACAACTCGTACACTCCGCTTTTTCGGTTGCTTTTGCCTTGCACTGGCTGCCTCGCCTACGTTTTTAAACGGCCTGCTAAAGGCCATTTTTCCAGAGCTTCACCAGATCCCGGGGAGCCCGCTCCTCGGGAACGTTCAGCACCAGCTTCTCCTGCGCACGCTGCGCGCATGCCTGCAGCTCGATCCGGTAGAAGCGCTGGTCAGCGCGACCTGCCTCCTTGCTGGCAACCGGCAGGCAGGCTTCCAGCAGCGAACACACCTGCCCACGCTGGTCCGGGTCGCACTGGGCAAAGTCGATTTCCCGGGGGCGACTGAGCGTGGCGATGGCCGCGAAGCCACCTTGCCGGGAAATGCGCACCAATGCCTCGTCGCTCAGTGGCGGTAGCTCGTTCATGCTGCGCTGACCTCTATCCCCACGTCACGCCAGGCCTTGGCCACCGCGGCGGCCTCTGGCGAGCCCTGGCCGAACCGCCGTTCGGCGCGATCCACGCACAGGCGGGCGAATTCGCTGAAGTCAGCA
Organism: Pseudomonas argentinensis; assembly: GCF_001839655.2. Lineage (NCBI taxonomy): Bacteria > Pseudomonadati > Pseudomonadota > Gammaproteobacteria > Pseudomonadales > Pseudomonadaceae > Phytopseudomonas > Phytopseudomonas argentinensis. The sequence continues at coordinate 3,403,075 of NZ_CP056087.1, read as the reverse complement.
TCGTTGGCCAGGCGTTCGTCGCAAAGGGTGTCGTACCAGATCGGCCCGGCTTTTTCCCAGGCATGGCCGCCCAGCGCCTTGGCGGCCAGATAGAAGGCGCGGTTGGGAATGCCCGAATTGATGTGCACGCCGCCGTTGTCCTCGCGGGTCTGCACGAAATCGCCCATGTGCCCAGGCTGCGGATCCTTGCCCAGCAGCGGGTCGTCGTAAGCGCTACCGGGAGCCGACATCGAGCGCAGCCCCTTGCCGTTCACGGACTCGGTGAGCAGGCCGGCACCGATGATCCAGTCCGACGCCTCGACCGTCTGCTGCAGGGCGTATTGCTTGGTAAGGATGCCGAACACGTCGGAAAGCGATTCGTTGAGGGCGCCGGACTGGTTGACGTAGACCAGCGCCGCCTCGCTGTCGATCACCCCATGGGTCAGTTCGTGAGCGACCACGTCGAGGGCGATGGTGAAACGGTTGAAGATCTCGCCGTCACCGTCGCCGAAGACCATCTGCTCGCCATTCCAGAAGGCGTTCTCATAGCGTTGGCCATAGTGCACGGTGCCGATCAGCGGCAGGCCGTTGCCGTCGATGGAATGGCGGCCGAGCACCTCGTGGAAGAACCGGTAGGTGGCGCCCAGCGCCTCGTAGGCTTCGTCGACGGCGTCGTCGCCGGTGGCCGGCTGGCCCTCACGGCGGGCGAGCTGGCCAGGCAGCTGCATCTGCTGCTGCGCATCGAAGATGCTGCGCTCGGGTTGGCCGGCGGGCAGCAGCTGGCGCGCTTGCACGTTGCTCGGGCGCGGCTTGCCGTTGTTGTGCCTGAGTGAGCTGACGTGCTGCAGGGTGTTGCGTGCGCAATCGCGCTGGCGCTCGGAACCGTGGCCGATGATGCGGTCGAGGATGTAGGGCGGTATCAGGCTGTTCATCGTGCGGTCCTTGTCATGAGAAGCGTGGCGGCCAGGTCGATGCCTGACCTCTCACAGGTGGGAACGCAATGCGCCGGCAATGTTTCTGTCGCACCGACACTTCTGGACAAAAGGGCATGACAGAAAAGTGCAATGCTTTGCCGCCTCACCTGTCTGAGATTACATGGCGGCAGCCATGTCTCCGTCAGCCTGGTTGATCATGATGCCTGCGGATCGCGCATGCCCCAGCCTGGGTCTGCCGATCGCGCTTCAAGATGGTGCAAGGTGGTTTCGGTTTTAAAATAAGTAATTGATATTAAAGGAATAAAACCGCTGGCTCGGCGCTTGCAGTGTACGGGTCGAACAGGGCTGCAAGGAGTACAGCATGACCCGCACCTTTTACGACGAGATGCACCTGCCTGACGGTAGCTGCCGCGCCCATTACCAGGCCTTTTCCCGCTGGCTCAAGGAAACTCCCCAGGATCTGCTGGACCAGCGCCGCCGTGAGGCGGACCTGCTCTTCCACCGTGCCGGCATCACCTTCACCCTGTATGGCGATGCCCAGGGCACCGAGCGCCTGATTCCCTTCGACATCATTCCGCGCAGCATCCCGGCCAGCGAGTGGCGCATCGTCGAGCGTGGCTGCATCCAGCGCGTGCAGGCGCTGAACATGTTCCTCGCCGACCTGTACCACGACCAGCGCATCATCAAGGCCGGCCTGATCCCCGCCGAGCAGGTGCTGGCCAACGAGGGCTACCAGCTGGCGATGCAGGGCCTCGACCTGCACCGCGACCTCTATGCGCACATCGCCGGGGTCGACCTGGTGCGTGACGGCGACGGCACCTATTACGTGCTCGAGGACAACCTGCGTACACCCAGCGGCGTGAGCTACATGCTCGAAGACCGCAAGATGATGATGCGCCTGTTCCCCGAGCTGTTCACTAACCAGCGCATCGCGCCCATCGACCATTACCCCAGCCTGCTGCTCGACACCCTGAAGAGCGCCAGCCCGCTCGACAACCCGACCGTGGTGGTACTCACGCCAGGGCGGTTCAACAGCGCCTATTTCGAGCACGCCTTCCTGGCCCGGGAGATGGGCGTCGAGCTGGTGGAGGGCGCCGACCTGTTCGTGCGCGACGACAAGCTGTTCATGCGTACCACCGCAGGCGCCAGGCAGGTCGATGTGGTCTATCGTCGCCTCGACGACGCCTTCCTCGATCCGCTGGCCTTCAACCCGGAGTCCATGCTCGGTGTGCCCGGGCTGCTATCGACCTATCGCTCGGGCAATGTGGTGCTGGCCAATGCCATCGGTACCGGGGTGGCGGACGACAAGTCGATCTATCCCTATGTCGGCGAGATGATCCGCTTCTACCTGGACGAGGAGCCGATTCTCAAGAACGTGCCGACCTGGCAATGCCGCAAGCCGGCGGAGCTGTCCCACGTGCTGGCCAACCTCAAGGACCTGGTGGTCAAGGAGACCCAGGGCTCGGGCGGCTACGGCATGTTGGTCGGCCCGGCGGCCAGCAACGCGGAAATCGAGGCCTTTCGCCTGCGCCTGATCGCCCGGCCCGAAGCCTATATCGCCCAGCCGACCCTGTGCCTGTCGACCTGCCCGACCTTCGTCGAGAACGGCATCGCGCCGCGCCACATCGACCTGCGCCCCTTCGTGCTGTCCGGCAAGGAGACCCGCATCGTGCCGGGGGGCCTGACCCGGGTGGCGCTGCGCGAAGGCTCGCTGGTGGTCAATTCGTCGCAAGGCGGCGGTACCAAGGACACCTGGGTGGTGGAGGACTGAGACATGTTGAGTAGAACCGCCTCCGATCTGTACTGGATGTCCCGCTACCTGGAGCGCGCGGAGAACCTGGCGCGCATGCTGGACGTCAGCTATTCGCTGTCACTGATGCCCCAGGACGGGCGCCGTGACGGCCTCGACGAACTGGCGATGCCGCTGCTGATCACCGGCACCCTGGAGGATTACCAGCAACGCCACGGCGCGCTGCACGCCGAGCGCATCCTGCATTTCTTCGCCCTCGACGCGCAGAACCCGGCGAGCATCTACGGCTGCCTGGGCGCGGCGCGCAGCAATGCCCACGCCGTGCGCGGACGCATCACCGCCGACATGTGGGAAAACATCAACGCCACCTGGCTGGAGATCCGCGGCATCGCCGAGCAGGGGCTGGGCCGTTATGGCATCAGCCGTTTCTGCGAGTGGGTCAAGGAGCGCTCCCACCTGTTTCGCGGCGCCACCTTCGGCACCATCGTGCGCGGCGAGGCCTACCGTTTCATTCGCCTGGGCACCTTCATCGAGCGCGCCGACAACACCTTGCGCCTGCTCGACTCACGCTACGAGCTGCTCGGCGAGGGCATCGACGATGCCGATGGTCGGCCCGCCCACAGCTACTACCAGTGGAGCGCCTTGTTGCGTGCACTGTCGTCGTTCGAGGCCTTCGCCGAGGTCTATCGAGGCTCGCCAGGGGCCCGCAAGGTCTCGGAGTTGCTGCTCTTGCGCCGTGAGGTGCCGCGCTCGCTGAGCGCGTGCATGGACGAGCTGTACCAGATGCTCGCCGGCCTGCCCGGCGACAACGGCCGACCGGCGCAGCGCCTGGCCGCCGAACTCAATGCGCGGCTGCGCTACACCAGCATCGATGAAGTGCTGGAGGAAGGGCTGCACGTCTGGCTGACCGAATTCATCGAGCAAATTCACCAACTCGGCAGCGCCATCCACACGTCCTATCTGGAGGTCGCATGAGACTGTCCATACGCCACAACACCACCTATCACTACGAGGATCAGGTGCGGGCCAGCATCCAGTACCTGCGTCTCACCCCCCACGACAGCGCTCGCCAGCAGATACTCGACTGGCAGCTGGATTTGCCGCGGCCCGTTCGCGCGCAACGTGACCCCTACGGCAACATCCTCCACGTGCTGACCCTGGACGAGCCCCACGAGTCGATCGTCATCGGCGCCCGGGGCCTGGTCGAGATCGACGAGTCGAGCGATGCCGAGCACGAAAGCCAGTCGGCGCTGCCGTTCCTGCGCTTTACCCGGCTGACCGATGCCGATGCGGCGCTGCGCGACTTCGCCTGGATGCAGTGCGCCCAGCGTCGCGATCGCCATGCGCTGATCGACCTGATGCACGGCCTCAACGCGCATATCCGCTATCAGCCCGGTTCGACCGCCGTGCAAACCAGCGCGGCCGAAGCCTTCGCCGGGCGCCAGGGCGTTTGTCAGGACCACGCCCACGCGTTCATCGCCTGCACGCGCAGCCTGGGCATCCCGGCGCGCTACGTGTCCGGCTACCTGGTCGCCGACAACCAGGACCACCTGGCCAGCCACGCCTGGGCCGAAGCCTGGCTGGACGGCGCCTGGTACAGCTTCGACGTCACCAACTGTCTGGCCCGGCCCGAGCGGCATCTCAAGCTGGCGATCGGCCTGGATTACCTCGATGCCTGCCCGGTACGCGGCATGCGTCGCGGCGGCGGTAGCGAGCGGATGATGGCGCGGGTCGATGTCGAGCCACTGGTCAGCGTACAGGCCCAGTGAGCCGGAGGGCAGGGCCTCTTCGCCTCTGCCGGCGCGCCCATCCACCCCGCATGGCTTGCGGTCATGGGATGATCGCTTCTAGCATGGCCGCTTTGCCCGAAGGGAGAAACCATGCTGGCCGAGTTGTTTGCTGTATTGGCGCCGGTGATAATCGTCTCCGCCATCGGCTATGCCTGGGCCCGTAGCGGTCAGGCCTATCCCACCGAATTCATTGCCCGCCTGGTATTGACCATCGGTACGCCGAGCCTGGTGCTGGCCACCCTGAGTCGTGCGGATATCGATCCCAAGGCCTTCACCAGCATGGCCCTGGGCTGCGTACTGGTAACGGCCTGCATGGGGCTCTTTGGGGTGCTGTTCAGCCGCCTGTTCCGCCAGCAATGGAAGGTGCTGGTACCGGCGTTCCTGTTTCCCAATACCGGCAATATGGGCCTGCCCATCAGCCTGTATGCCTTTGGTGAGCATGGCCTGGCGCTGGCCGTGGCCTTTTTCCTGACCCTGTCGATCATGCAGTTCAGCGTCGGTATCGCCCTGTCGGGCAATGCCGCCTCCATCAAGGAGTTACTGCGCAACCCGATTCTGGTCAGCCTGTTGCTGGCGCTGCCGATGATCTTCATGGATCTGCAACTGCCGCGCTGGCTGGCCAATACCGTCGGCCTGGTGGGTGGCATGACCATTCCGCTGATGCTGCTGACCCTGGGCGTTTCGCTGGCCAGCATTCGCCTGCATCATCTGGGTTCCGGGCTGGTGCTGGGCGCGCTGCGCATCGTTCTGGGAGCTGGCGTCGGCTGGGGCATCGGCGCGGCGATGGGGCTGGAGCCGCTGACCCACGCCGTGCTGGTGGTGCAGTCGGCCATGCCGGTGGCGGTGTTCAACTACCTGTTCGCGGTGCGCGCCAATCGCTCACCCGAACAGGTCGCGAGCCTGGTGATGTGCTCGACCCTCCTGGCGATCGGCTGGTTGCCGCTGATCCTGGCCTGGTGGATGCCGCGGGTCAACTGAGCGGCCTAACCTATCATGCGGCTCAGGTTGGGAAGGATCAACAAGACGGCGGTGGCAAAGAGGATCAGCCCCGCCTGGCGGAATTTCGGTTTCTTGAACATGGCCGTTCGCCTTTTGATTGTTGTGATGGGCCGTGATTACCGCTTCGTCCCCAGTGCCTCGGCAAAACCCGACGGCGTACGTATTGACTGTAGAGGGCGCGGTCCGGTTTTTTAGATCGCTTGTTTCTAAAGAAATACGAAAGAGCATTTGAAGGATATGGAACCCTTTTGCGCTTGCGTATAACCCCGGCGCCAGACGGCACGCAGCCTGCGAGCCCTTACCGATAGTCAGCGACCGTTCGTCCGGAGTTTTCACGGTCATAAAAAAACCGGCCGCTTGGGCCGGTTCGCCAGGCTGGGTCAATCAGTTGTCCAGCTGCTCGCGGATGACCTTGCCGCTCTTGCCATCCACGCGGAATTCATAGAGGCGGTTGTCCTGCTTGGTGCCTTCACCTTCCCAGTAGCCGGCGTCGTCTGCCTCGATCTTGTGAATCTGGGTGAAGCCAGCCTGCTTGGCGCTGCTCAGCGCCTGCTCGATGCTGATCCAGTCGGCACCCGGGCGATCGGCCATGGCGAGACCCGCGCTCATGGCGGCAGCGGCGGTAAGGGCAGTCAGGGTCTTCTTGAGCATCGTAAAACTCCTCCACTGATTGGGATGAACTCGCCCGAATTCAGGCACTGCAGGTTGGAGTCTGACGTTTCGCTTGGGGTTCAGGTAAAACTGCCCTGCATCGGTGCAGGCGCGGCTGCCTGGCTCGCTGGAGAGGCCAGTACCGGGTGCTGCATGCTCGCCGCCAGCAGGGGGAGGGCGATTGCCAGGTAAAGGCCGATGGCGCCCAGGGCACCGTTGCGTGCGTATCGAATGGTCTGGCTGTGCATGGCGTTTGCGCTCGTCAATGGCCTTGCGGGCCGATGGGATGAATCATCGTTCCGCTAGGGCCGGCGCAGAAGTAAATGCTGGTAATGGCGGCTATCGAATCGGCTGATGACTCGATTAGCGGCATGCCTCTTGCCTTGATGCAGCCGCCAAGGCAGGCTTTGATTGCTCCGTTATTTTTTCAGGTACCGTCATGTCGCTGCAGATCTGCATTCTGGAAACCGACATCCTGCGCCCCGAGCTGGTCGACCAGTACCAGGGCTACGGCAAGATGTTCGAACGTCTCTTCGCTGGCCAGGCCATTGCAGCCAGCTTCCACGTATACAACGTGATGCAGGGCGATTACCCGCCCGCCGAAGCACGCTTCGATGCGTACCTGGTTACCGGCAGCAAGGCCGATTCGTTCGCCACCGACCCGTGGATCGAAACGCTCAAGCACTATCTGCTCGAACGCTATCGGGCGGGCGACAAATTGCTCGGCATCTGCTTTGGTCACCAGTTGCTGGCGCTGCTGCTCGGCGGCAAGGCCGAGCGCGCCAGTGGCGGTTGGGGCGTGGGCATTCATCGCTATCAGTTGACCGAACAGCCGGACTGGATGACGCCGGCACTGGATGAATTGACGCTGTTGATCAGCCATCAGGATCAGGTCACCCGGCTGCCGGAAAACGCCACGCTGCTGGCCACCAGCCCGTTCTGTGCCCATGCGGCCTATCGCATCGGTGATCAGGTGCTGTGCTTCCAGGGCCATCCCGAGTTCGTGCCCGAGTATTCCCGGGCATTGCTGGATATTCGTCAGCAGCACATCGGCGAACCCACCTACCGTGCAGCGGTCGATACCCTGCATCAGGATCATCACGGGCGTACCGTTGGCGAGTGGATGCTGCGTTTCGTAGCCCATGGCAAGGCGCCCCAGCCGGCCTGATCGGCTCAAAAGCAGCGCAAAAAAACGGCCCTTGCGGGCCGTTTTTCGTTCCAACATGGCGCCTTGCGTGGAGGCGCCCGCCGACAGGCTTACAGCGCTTCGGCTGCAGCCTCTGCTTGCGGGGCTTCTTCGGCCTGCGGCTGTTCCGGCTTGACCTCGACGAAGGTCAGCTGCAGACGCTCGCTGCTCCAGGCGCGGGTCTTGTTGGTCAGCTCCAGGTTGTTGTTCAGGGTCTGGCCGTAGGAGGGGATGATCTCCTTCAGCTTGGCCTGCCATTCTGGCGTCTGGATCTTGTCCTTGAAGGTGCGCTCCATCAGGTGAAGCATGATCGGCGCGGCAGTGGAGGCGCCTGGCGAGGCGCCCAGCAGGGCGGCGATGGAGCCGTCCTCGGAGCTGACCACTTCGGTGCCGAACTGCAGGATGCCGCCTTTCTCAGGATCCTTCTTGATGATCTGCACGCGCTGACCGGCCTGGATCAGTTCCCAGTCCTTGTCCTGCGCTTCGGGGAAGTATTCGCGCAGCGAGTGCATGCGGTCTTCCTGGCTGAGCATCAGCTGGCCGATCAGGTAGGTGCTGAGCGAAAAGTTGTCGATACCCGCATTGATCATTGGCGAAATGTTGTGGGTGGTGATGGTGCCGAACATGTCCAGCAACGAACCTTTTTTCAGGTACTTGGTGGAGAAGGTGGCGAACGGCCCGAACAGGATGACTTTCTCGCCATCGATCACCCGGGTATCCAGGTGCGGAACCGACATGGGCGGCGAGCCTACCGATGCCAGGCCATAGACCTTGGCCTGATGCCTGGCGGCGATTTCCGGGTTACGGGTAACCAGGAACGAGCCGCCAACCGGGAAGCCGGCGTAACCTTCCGCTTCCGGAATGCCGGATTTCTGCAGCAGCTTGAGCGCGCCGCCGCCTGCACCGATGAACACGAACTTGGCATTGACGGTGCTCAGCTTGTCGCCGTTGGCCAGGTCGGCCATGGTGACGTTCCAGGTGCCGTCGTCGGCGCGGGTGATATCGCGCACTTCCTGCTGAACATAAACGTTGAACACGTCCTTTTTCTGCGACAGGTTGTTCAGCAACTGGTTGGTGATTTCACCGAAATTGACATCGGTGCCTGTCTGTACCCGGGTCGCGGCGATTTTCTGGCCGGGCTCGCGGCCTTCCATCACCAGCGGGATCCACTCCTTGATCTGTGCCGGGTCGTCGGAAAACTCCATATTGCGGAACAGCGAGCTGTGCTGCAGGGCGTCATAGCGCTTCTTCAGGAATTCGGTGTTCTTGTCGCCCCACACGAAACTCATGTGTGAAACGTCGTTGATGAACGACTTCGGATTCTTCAGCACACCTTGCTCGACCTGATAGGCCCAGAACTGCTTGGATATCTCGAAGGATTCGTTGATCGCCACGGCCTTGCTGATGTCGATGGTGCCGTCGGCCTTTTCCGGGGTGTAGTTCAGTTCGGCGAGCGCCGAGTGACCGGTACCGGCGTTATTCCAGGCGTTGGAGCTCTCGCTGGCGACCTCGGGCAGGCGCTCGTACAGGTCGATTTTCCAGGTCGGCTCCAGTTCGTTGAGGTAGGTGCCGAGGCTCGCACTCATGATGCCCCCGCCGATCAGCAGGACGTCCACGGATTTTTCCGGTTCGGGTTGCTTGGCGCAGCCGAGCGCGCTCAAGCACAGTAGGGACAGCAGGAGTTTCTTCATTAGACAGACCATTTCCAGTGATGTAGTTGCATGACCGCAAGACCGACGTTGGTGTCGCTCCGGATGATGGAGTGGCAGCGCCTGTTGCATGCAGCCAGGTTTCGTTCTGCGAAACCGATCAGTCCCGGTGATTTTTTGAAACGCCGGGCATTTACCTTCATGTGCGCGCTTTCGTCGCAGGCTGGCCCCGAAAAGCAATATGCGTGCCTGAATCCTTGCCTATCACTGAGCTAGTGATCTGCATCAATTTTCATATGACGTTTCTGTGAAGCAGGTGGCGAAATCCCGCCTCTGAATCACTACAAGGTGCCTGTAGGTGGCGGATTCTCGCCTAATTGCTCATCACAGCACCGCCGCTGTCCTGGCTGCCGCCACCGGTGCCCGGCGTAGCCGGAGCAGTGGAACCGCCAGACGAACCCGCTTGCGGGGCAGACCCGTCCCGGGTGCCGGCCTCCGGCGTGGTGGTGGAGGGCTGACGTTGAAGATTCTGGTCACCTGGCTGCTGCCCGGTGTCGCCCTGCCTGGCAGGGGAATTGAGGGTGCTGCGGGGTGCCTGCTGCTCGGGCTGTTGTTGCTGCGGATCCATCGCCTGGCCCGTGCCGCTCTCGCTGGCAGGCGGCGCACCGGTGCGCTCGCGAACCATTTCGTCGCCGATCCTGTCGCGTTGCTGTTGCAAGGACATGCCGTTGTCATCAGCCTGTACGCCAGCGCTGAGCCAGGCTACGAGCAGCAGCGCCGATCCCGGGAATTTGATCATGACCGTCTCCAGAGGGTTGCCGTGTGATCAGGTGACTGCCCGTGCTCTGGCAATGTTCAGGGAATCTTCCCGGAGGACGGCGCAGCGGCTGAATGGAGGCTCGATGCCGAGGCTGGACGAGCCAGCGGCGAAAATCTGCGAAGGCGTCTACCCTGATAGCAGCTCGGCAGCCGCGGGCTCTGCCATGCCGGTTGACGGCGATTCGGTGGCAGGCGGCGGGCTGCTGACTCGGAATCGAACCCCGGCCTTTCTCTGGCCTCAGAGGACAGGTCTCAACAATAAAGAGGTCGCTCACATGATCTATGCCAAACCCGGTACCGCAGGCGCCGTCGTCACCCTCAAGCCGCGCTACGGCAACTACATCGGCGGCGAGTTCGTCGCGCCGGTGGGCGGTCAGTACTTCACCAACACCAGCCCGGTGGATGCCTCGGCCATCGGCGAATTCCCCCGCTCGGACGCCAAGGACATCGACAAGGCCCTGGACGCCGCCCACGCCGCCGCCGATGCCTGGGGCAAAACTTCGGTACAGGATCGCGCGCTGATCCTGCTGAAGATCGCCGACCGCATCGAGGCCAACCTCGAACTGCTGGCCGTGGCCGAGACCTGGGATAACGGCAAGGCGGTGCGCGAGACCCTGAATGCCGACGTGCCCCTGGCCGCCGACCACTTCCGCTACTTCGCCGGCTGCATCCGCGCCCAGGAAGGCAGCGCCGCCGAGATCAACGAGCACACCGCCTCCTATCACTTCCACGAGCCGCTGGGCGTTGTGGGGCAGATCATCCCCTGGAACTTCCCGCTGCTGATGGCCGCCTGGAAACTGGCCCCGGCCCTGGCGGCGGGTAACTGCGTGGTGTTGAAACCTGCCGAGCAGACGCCGCTGTCGATCACCCTGCTGGCCGAAATCATGGGCGACCTGCTGCCACCGGGTGTGCTCAATATCGTCCAGGGCTATGGCCGCGAGGCCGGCGAGGCCCTGGCCACCAGCACGCGCATCGCCAAGATCGCCTTTACCGGCTCCACGCCGGTCGGCTCGCACATCATGAAATGCGCCGCCGCCAACATCATCCCCAGCACCGTGGAGCTGGGCGGCAAGAGCCCGAACATCTTTTTCGAAGACATCATGGGGGCCGAGCCGGCGTTCATCGAGAAAGCCGCCGAAGGCCTGGTGCTGGCCTTCTTCAACCAGGGCGAGGTGTGCACCTGCCCATCGCGGGCGCTGGTGCAGGAGTCGATCTTCGAGCCGTTCATGAACGAGGTGATGAAGAAGATCAAGGCCATCAAGCGCGGCAACCCGCTGGACACCGACACCATGGTCGGCGCCCAGGCCTCGCAGCAGCAGTACGACAAGATCCTCGGCTACCTGGAGATCGCCCAGCAGGAAGGCGCCGAGCTGCTGGCCGGCGGCGCCACCGAGAAGCTCGAGGGCGATCTGGCGGGCGGCTATTACATCCAGCCGACCCTGCTCAAGGGCACCAACAAAATGCGCGTGTTCCAGGAGGAAATCTTCGGCCCGGTGGTCGGTGTGACCACCTTCAAGGACGAAGCCGAAGCCCTGGCCATTGCCAACGACACCGAGTTCGGCCTGGGCGCCGGCGTGTGGACCCGCGACATCAACCGCGCCTACCGCATGGGCCGCGGCATCAAGGCCGGCCGGGTATGGACCAACTGCTACCACCTGTACCCGGCGCACGCTGCCTTCGGCGGCTACAAGAAGTCCGGGGTCGGGCGCGAAACCCACAAGATGATGCTCGACCACTACCAGCAGACCAAGAACCTGCTGATCAGCTACGACATCAACCCGCTGGGCTTCTTCTGATAGCTGCTCGGCGGTCCACCAACAAAAACGCGGCTTAGGCCGCGTTTTTTCATCTAGTTGCCGGCGCCGCGCTGCAGGGCGCCTTGCAGCGGCAAATCCCAGGGTGGTGTCGGGCCAAAGCGGTTTTTCAGAAACTCCAGCAGCAGGCGGCTGCGCGAGTCGGTGTCGCGCTCCAGGCGCAACGCGTAGATGCCGCTGGGCTCCGGTGCCGGCAGACCGTTGTCGCAGAACAGCGCCACCAGTTCGCCACGCACCAGGTATTCGCTGACCAGCCAGGTCGGCAAATGCGCCACGCCGAGGCCCGCCAGCACGCTGAACACCAGGGTCTCGGCATTGTTGGCGGTCATGCGCAGGCGGCGAGGGCGGTACACCGCCAGCTTGCCCCCGTTCTCGAAGCGCCAGGCGTAGGCGGGGGCCAGGCCGTCCCAGTCCAGGCCATCGTGCTCCAGCAGTTCTGCGGGCATACGCGGCACGCCACGGCGTTCCAGGTAGGCCGGGCTGGCGCATACCACGCGGACCATCGGCGACAGCGGCGTCGCCACCAGGCGGGTATCGGCCAGGGGGCCGATGCGCAGCACCAGATCCACTTCGCCCAAATGGGCGCCATGCAAGTCGATAAAGCTGTCGATCAACCTGAGTTGCACGTCCAGCCCTGGGTAGGCAGTGAGAAAATCGGCAATTGCCGGTGCCAGGTGCCGGCGGCCAAACGGCGCAGGGGCGTCGATACGGATCAGCCCCTCCGGGGCGCTGCTCAGCGATACAGCCTCGGCGCGCGCCAGGTGCAGCTCGGCGAGAATCCGCCGGGCCCGCTCGGCGAATGCCAATCCCGCTGGGGTTGCCCGCACCGCATGGGTGCTACGACTGAACAGGCTGCAATCGAGGGAACGTTCCAGGGCATCGATGCGTCGCGATACGGCCGACGGCGTGAGCGGATGCAGCCTGGCCGCGGCGGAAAAGCTGCCACTCTCCAGCACATCGAGAAACAGGCTGAGCTGATCGGTCAGGGCATCGGGATTCATGGGGGGGCTCGCTATGCGTGTATCGCACAGCCATTATGCCGGGCTATGCGTTACCCATCCAGCGGGCGATGGGTAGCATGCGCTCACCCTGTTTGAACGAGATGAACCATGGATCTGCTCGCGTTTGCCCTGAATATCCTGCTCGGCCTGGCACTTGGCACCCTTGGCGGGCTGTTCGGCATTGGCGGCGGCCTGATCGCGATTCCGGCGCTGGGCGTGCTGTTCGGGCTGGATCAGCAGCTTGCCCAGGGCACGGCGCTGGTGATGGTGGTGCCCAATGTGTTGCTGGCGCTGTGGCGCTATCACCAGCGCAACCGCATCGACCTGCGCCATGCCCTGGCCCTGGCCCTGAGCAGCTTCGTGTTCGCACTGTTCGGGGCGAGCTGGGCGGTCACTCTCGACCCCGAGTCGATGCGCCTGGCGTTCGTGGGCTTCCTGATCGCCCTGGCGTTCTACAACCTGCTGCGCATGTTCCTGCATTCACCGGCGGCGTCGGGCCAGTTGCGTCACCCCTGGCCATGGCTGGGCGTGCTGGGCAGTGGCTCGGGCCTGCTGGGTGGGCTGTTCGGTGTTGGCGGCGCGGTGATCGCCACACCGATTCTCACCAGCGTATTCGGCACCTCGCAAGTGGTGGCGCAAGGTTTGTCATTGGCACTGGCGGCGCCCAGCACCGGGGTGACCTTGGCCACCTACGCCCTGCATGGCCACGTGCAGTGGACGCTGGCCATTCCGCTGGCAATTGGCGGGTTGCTCAGCATCAGCTGGGGCGTACGCCTGGCTCATGCCCTGCCGGAGCGCCAGTTACGCGTGCTGTTCACCGCGTTCCTGCTGGTCTGCGCGCTGATGCTCGGCCTCAGAGCCTGAAGCCTTCGAGGATCTGCTCGGCCAGCGCCTCGCTGGCCGGTGAACGGGTGCGCTCGTTGCGCAACAGCATCACGCTGGCCATCGGCAGTTCCGGCATGCCTTCAGCGTGGCCGAGAATGCGCAGGTCGGCGGTGATCAGGCTGCGCAGTTGGGCGGTTATCGCCAGCCCGGCGCTGACGGCCGCCATGATCGCCGACAGGCTCGGGCTGCTGTAGGCGATGCGGTAGCTGCGCGAATTCGCCTCCAGGGCGTTGCAGGCCCAGGTGCGGCAAAAGCACTGGTTGTTGAACATCGCCAGCGGCAGCGGATCGGCCTCATGCAGATTGGCCGCCGAGGCCTGGGCCCAGACCAGGTGCTCCTGGCGCAGCAACTCACCGATCTCCGAACCGGGCTCGCGCGTGACGATGGTCAGATCCAGGTCGCGCCGCTGCAACAGGGCGAACGAAGGTTCGCAGTGCAACTCCACCTGAACCAGCGGATAGGCCTGGGCGAAACGGATCAGGATGCCCTGCATGAAACGCATCACGTAATCGTCCGGCGTGCCGATGCGCAGGGTGCCGACCATGTCGGGTTGACAGAGGATGTTGAGCACTTCGGTGTGCAGCTGAAGAATGCGTCTGGCATAGCTCAGCAGTATTTCGCCCTCGGCAGTCAGGGTGAGCTGGCGGCCCTCGCGCTGAAACAGTGCCCGGCCGATCACATCTTCCTCGAGGCGCTTCATTTGCATGCTCACTGCCGACTGCGTGCGACTGACCGCCTCGGCGGCCCGGGTGAAGCCGCCATGATCGGCTATGGCGACAAAGGTACGCAGCAGTTCGCTGTCGATGTTGGGGTATAGCGCCATTCATCAATCTCCTAGATGCATAGCATAAGAAACATTCGTTGGATTGATCTTACGCCCGGCCCGACACTGAATCCATCCCTTCAGGAGGAAGACAAGATGGATCATCAGGCAGGTGTCGAACCGACTTCGCAGCGTCAGCCTTGGCGTTTCATCCGCTGGTTGAAAAAACATGCAGCGCGGGTGCGCCGTTGGCAGCACCTGGCGTATGAGCGGCAACTGCTGGCATCACTCAGCGACGCCGCGTTGAAGGACCTGGGGCTCAGCCGCAGTGAGCTGTTCAGGGAGACCCAGCGGCCCTTCTGGGACGACCCGCTGAGCAAGTAGGCGGCCACGGTTGGTCGATTCGGCGCGATGGGTTACCGTATTTTTTCCATTCATCGTTGGTGCAGCCATGTCGATCACAGCCAGCTTGTCGACCGCCCAGGCACGGCGCGTGGTGCTTGCCGCGCAAGGGTTCGCACAGCGCCCGCGATCCGGGGCGCCTGGTAGCCGTGCGGTCAATGGGGTGATCGAGCGGCTGTGCCTGCTGCAGATCGACTCGGTGAACGCGGTGGTGCGCTCGCATTACCTGCCCCTGTATTCACGCCTCGGCCACTACGATCCGCAGTTGTTGCAGCAGGCCGCCTGGAGCCAGGGGCGGCAGCGCACGCTGTTCGAATACTGGGGCCACGAAGCCTCCCTGCTGCCGTTCGACTACTACCCACTGCTGCGCTGGCGCATGCAACGAGCGAAGGAGGGGCGCGGGATCTACAAGGGGCTGGCAGCGCTCGGGCGCGAGCAGCAGCCGCTGATTCGCGAAGTGCTGCAGGCGGTCGCGGAGCGCGGTGCACTGGGCGCCGGCAGCCTGGCCGAGGAACGCTCGCGCAGCAGCCCCTGGTGGGGGTGGACGGCGCAAAAACAGGCACTGGAATGGCTGTTCGCCGCGGGTGAAGTGACGGTAGCCGGTCGCCGCGGCTTTGAACGGTTATACGATCTGCCGGAGCGGGTGCTGCCGGCGTCCGTGCTGGCGCAGCAGCTTGGCGAGGCCGATGCACAACGCGCGCTGGTGCTGCACGCGGCCAGGGCGCTGGGCGTCGCGACCGAGCGAGACGTGCGCGACTACTTTCGTCTGCAGCCGGGTGACTGCCGCGCACGGTTGCAGGAACTGCTCGAGGAGGGCGCGTTGAGCCCTGTCCGCGTAGAGGGCTGGGCGCAGCCGGCGTACTGCGTCGCGCCCTTGAAAGTGCCGCGCCGGGTCGCGGCCTGCACGCTGCTGTCGCCGTTCGATTCGCTTATCTGGGAGCGCTCGCGTACCGAGCGGCTGTTCGATTTCCGCTATCGACTGGAAATCTACACGCCGCAACACAAACGCGTGTATGGCTACTACGTGCTGCCGTTCCTGTTTGGCGAGCGGATCGTCGCGCGGCTGGACGTGCGTGCCGAGCGTAGCCAGGGATGCCTGGCGATCCATGGGGTGCATGGCGAGTCCCCCGGGTTGGACAAGGACGGCATCGTGGCGCTGGCAGGCGCGGTAAGGCGCCTGGCCGACTGGTTGGGCTTGGCTGCCGTCCGCATCGCCTGCCGGCGTGGCGAAGGCTTGCGCCTGGCGGCGCAGTTCTAGTCGTTGCAACCCCCATCGGCAATCGCTTGCGCTACAATGCGCGCCGAATTTGGCCCGCTCGAGAGTTACCTCATGTCCGTTTGTCAGACCCCCATCATCGTCGCCCTGGATTTCCCGACCCGCGAGGGGGCACTGGCTCTGGCTGATCAGCTCGATCCGAAACTGTGCCGGGTGAAGGTGGGCAAGGAGCTGTTCACCAGCTGCGCGTCGGACATCGTCGCCACCTTGCGTGACCGCGGCTTCGAGGTGTTTCTCGACCTGAAATTCCACGACATCCCCAATACCACCGCCATGGCCGTCAAGGCTGCCGCGGAAATGGGCGTATGGATGGTCAACGTGCACTGCTCCGGCGGCCTGCGCATGATGAGCGCCTGCCGCGAGGTGCTGGATACCTTCAACGGCCCGGTGCCGCTGCTGATCGGTGTCACGGTGCTGACCAGCATGGAGCGCGAGGACCTGGCCGGTATAGGCCTGGATATCGAGCCCCAGGAGCAGGTCCTGCGCCTGGCTGGCCTGGCCCAAAAGGCCGGCATGGACGGCCTGGTCTGTTCGGCCCTCGAAGCGCCGGCACTCAAGGCCGCGCAGCCGGCGCTGCAACTGGTAACACCAGGCATTCGCCCGGCCGGCAGCGCTCAGGACGATCAGCGCCGTATTCTTACCCCACGCCAGGCATTGGCTGCCGGGTCCGATTACCTGGTGATCGGCCGCCCGATCAGCCAGGCGGCCGATCCTGCCGCTGCCCTGGCCAGGCTGGTCGCCGAGCTGGGCTGATCCGCTCCTTCATTCTCGTGCGGCGCCGCTCGCCGCCGCACCCGTTGCACTGCAGGTAACGCCTCATGAATTCCGTGGAACATTCGCCGCTGGGCAAGAGCAGCGAGTACGTCGCGACTTACTCGCCCGAACTGCTGTTTCCCATTCCCCGCGCCACCAAGTGGACCGAACTGGGCTTGAGCGCCGAAACGCTGCCATACCGCGGCGTGGACTACTGGAACTGCTTCGAGTTGTCCTGGCTGCTGCCCTCCGGCAAACCGGTGGTGGCCATTGGCGAGTTCGCGATTCCCGCTGACTCGCCGAACATCATCGAGTCCAAGTCGTTCAAGCTGTACCTCAACTCGTTGAACCAGTCGGTGTTCGCCGGCACCGCGGAGTTGCTCGGCGTATTGGAAAACGACTTGTCCGCCACTGCCGGCAAGCCGGTAGCCGTGCGTATACGCAGCCTGGACGAAGCCGCCCGGGAAGGGCTGACGGCGTTGCCAGGTAGCTGTATCGACGAACTGGATGTCAGCATCAGCAATTACGCCGCGCCACAACCGGAGCTGCTCGACTGTGATCAGACGCGAATCGTCGAGCAACGCCTGCACAGCCATCTGCTCAAGTCCAACTGCCCGGTCACCGGCCAGCCGGATTGGGGCAGTGTGGTGGTCGAATACCGCGGCGCGGCGCTGGACCCGGCAAGCCTGCTGGCCTATCTGGTGAGTTTCCGCCAGCACGCGGATTTCCACGAGCAGTGCGTGGAACGGATTTTCCTGGATCTGCAGAAATGCCTGCAGCCCGAGTACCTGACCGTTTATGCGCGCTATGTGCGCCGCGGCGGCCTGGATATCAACCCGTACCGCACCACGCTGGCCGAGGTGCCGCCGAACCGGCGCCTGGTCAGGCAATAAGCGCGTCCTCTCGCTCGCACGCCGCTCGCTCAGGAAGGCCGCGCAAAAAAACCAGCCTGATGGCTGGTTTCGTTTGCGCGGCGCCTGGGTCAGATCCCGATATTGGCCAGGGTCTGCATGATGTTGCGAAGGCTTGCGGCGAGATTCGGGTGGCTCACTTCGAAACGTTCCACGGCCAGATTGACCCCATCGACCAGCGAGGCATCCGGCGTGGTCACCGGTTGCGCCGCCAGTTGCAGCTCGATATCGCGGGCGATCAGTTCCAGCGACTCGCGATCTTCTTCGTTTTCTGGCGGATGTTCGACCAGTTGCTTGCGCAGCTCTTCCAGTTGCTGCTGCAGATGGTTCGCAGGCATGGGACTCTCCCTCTCTTGATAGGCAAGACAATTGACCGTGCCGCGCGACGAAAGGTCAGTACTTCTTGCTCAGCCTGGCCCAAGCGGAGCCTGCTGGCTCAGGGCTTCTCGCCCTTGCTGCGGCGAATCTGCAGGTGGTCGAGGCAGGCGGGCAGGTCGGTAAGCTGGTCGATCACCGAATGTGCGCCGAGCCGATAGAGCGCTAGCGTGGCGTCAGCGCGCAAGCGCTCGCGTTGCACCTCGTCGAGCAGCTGCCAGTCAGCCAGCGTATGGCCTGCCAGTGAGCCGCAGGCCGCGAGGCCCACGGTCCACAATCCGGCATTCAGGCCGGCCTGCACGAGGCGCGGTTCGCCGCTGACCAGCACGCAGCCCTCCAGGCGTTCGATCTGCAGCGCCGCCAGGGCTTGCCAGCAGGCATCCGGCGCGGGCCAGGTGCGCTGGGTGCAGCTCGGCGAGGCTGCCAGCCAGTCGGGCAGGCGGCTGGCCAGCCTCTGGGTCAAGGCCTCTGGCAGTTCGTCAAGCCAGGCGCAGGGCACGTGCTGTTCATGCAGGCTGCGCAGGGTGCTCAACGCGCCGGGGGTCGGCTCGGCGCAGCTGTCCAGCTCCAGGCTACCGACGGCATGACGGGCCGGGCTGCCGCCTTCGCGCACCAGTGCCAGGTGGCGCTGGCCGCTCAAGGACGCACTGCGTGCGCCGAAATCCACCAGGCAGCCGGACAGGCCAAAGAGGATCGCCGTAAAGGAGGAGGTGTCGGCGCAAAACGCTGGCTGAGGCATATGATGTCGTTCCCTGGCGATGATCCCGACAAACATGGCAAGCCAATGTGACGGTGAGGTGACGAAGCGCAGTCTCCAGACATGTGGTCGTGTGATGCAGCACCCGGATGTCGCGGTGCGCTGCCTATTGGCAGCGGACGGCTTTATACTACGCCGCTGCCGCCGGACAGGCCGCGCTCATTAGCCTAGGAGAACAGCAATGCGCTTGATTGGACCCGATTGGATCGCAAGCCTCGGTCGGAAGCTGGCCTGTGCCGGCTTGATGGCACTGCCGCTGGCAGGCCAGGCGGCAACGGAGGATCCCTGGGAATCGTTCAACCGTCCCGTCTTTCGCTTCAACGATACCGTCGACACCTACGCCCTCAAGCCACTGGCCCAGGGTTATCGGGCGGTGACGCCGCAGTTCCTGGAAACCGGCGTGCACAATGTATTCCGCAACCTCGGCGACGTCGGCAACCTGGCCAACAATCTTCTCCAGGGCAAGGCCCACGATGCCGGCGTGGATACCAGCCGCCTGTTGCTCAATACCACCGTCGGTGTGCTGGGCTTGTTCGACGTGGCAAGCAACATGGGCCTGCAACGCAGCGATGAAGACTTCGGCCAGACTCTGGGCGTGTGGGGCGTGCAAAGCGGCCCGTATCTGGTGCTGCCGCTGCTCGGTCCGAGCTCGCTGCGTGATGCGCCAAGCAAGGTTCCGGACAGCTTCCTGACGCCCTATCCCTACATGGACCATGTGCCGACCCGCAACGTCACCCGCGGCGTCAATATCGTCGATACCCGTGCCAGCCTGCTGGACGCCGAGCGCATGATCAGCGGCGACAAGTACATCTTCATTCGCAATGCCTATCTGCAGAACCGCGAGTTCCGCGTGCGCGATGGCGATGTGGAAGACGATTTCTAGGAATCGGGAAAGGGCGGCTGCCTGAGGGCAGGTGGCCTAACGGCCCGAGAGAGGCGTGATGGAGGCTGGCTCCATCACGTTACAGTGTGTTTCAGTTCATTGAGGTCACGGCGACGCCGAGAACCTGCCGGCCATCACCCAGGTCCGTCACGCGTACCACTTCCGCGTCGGTTTCCAGCCCCTTGAGCGAATCGTGAGTGGACGGAATCAACACGCTTACCTTGTCACCGACCTTCGCCTGACACTGCGCCTCGAGCTGCATACCGGTGCTCGACAGGTCTCGGCATAACGCTGGAACGGTCTGGCCGCCATGAGTGAGCGTTACCTGGGTTTCCAGGCGCATGCGAATGTAATCGCGCTTTTCCGTGTAATCACGATCATTCTGACTCATCGGGCTATCCTCATTGTAGGTCGGGGCTGTGCTGCGATTCTTATAACCCCCGCCCATTTGAGGTGTAAAGCTGCTCGGCGGCTAACGGCGCCTGTTGAATCGCGCTGAGGATGGGAGTACCGTCTGCGCCTTGACGCGAACCGTGTACCCGCGCAGGTCGTTGGCTGCGTTTACGCTAACCATCCCCGGCGCAGTTTGCCTGGAAACCCCATGCACAAAACCAGTGCCACATTGCTGCTGATCGATGATGACGAAGTCGTCCGCGCCAGCATTGCAGCCTACTTGGAAGACAGCGGCTTCAGCATCCTGCTGGCCAGCAACGGCCTGCAAGGTCTCGAAGTGTTCGAGCGCGAACGGCCCGATCTGGTCATTTGCGACCTGCGCATGCCCCAGGTCGATGGTCTCGAACTGATCCGCCGCATCAATGCGCTGGAAGTCTCCGCGCCGATCATCGTGGTCTCCGGCGCCGGGGTGATGACCGATGTGGTGGAGGCGCTGCGCCTTGGCGCTGCCGATTATCTGATCAAGCCCCTCGAAGACCTGGCCGTGCTCGAGCACTCGGTGCGTCGTGCGCTGGATCGCGTGCACCTGCGCCAGGAGAACGAGCGCTACCGCGAGAAGCTGGAAACCGCCAACCGCGAGCTGCAGGCCAGCCTGCACCTGTTGCAGGAAGACCAGAACGCCGGGCGCCAGGTGCAGATGAACATGCTGCCGGTCACCCCGTGGGAAGACGAGGGGCTGTCGTTCGCCCACCAGATCATCCCATCGCTGTATCTGTCCGGTGATTTCGTCGACTACTTCCGGGTCGACGAGCGCCGCGTGGCCTTCTACCTGGCGGACGTTTCCGGCCACGGCGCCTCGTCGGCCTTCGTCACCGTGCTGCTCAAGTTCATGACCACGCGCCTGCTCTACGAGTCGCGGCGCAACGGCATGCTGCCCGAGTTCAAACCGTCGGACGTGCTCAGCCATATCAACCGCGGCCTGATCAACTGCAAGCTGGGCAAGCACGTGACCATGCTCGGTGGGGTGATCGACGAGGCATCCAACCGGCTGACCTACAGCATCGGCGGCCACTTGCCGCTGCCGGTGATGTACACCGGTGGCCAGGCCTATTACCTGGAAGGCCGCGGCCTGCCGGTCGGCCTGTTCAAGGAGGCCGATTACCACAACCTGGAAATCGACCTTCCCGAATCATTCAGCCTGACCTTGCTGTCCGACGGCATCCTCGATTTGCTCGACGGCGACAATTTGCAGGAAAAAGAAGCCTTGCTGCCCAAGCTGGTCAGCCAGGCAGGTGGAACCCTGGATGGGTTGCGTAGCGTGTTTGGACTGGCCAATCTGGCGGAGATGCCGGATGATATCGCCTTGCTGGTGTTAAGCAGGAACCTTGCATGAATCCTGGGATAAGCCCCGGTAGAATCCAGTTCGCCGAGCAGGATGGTACCTTCGTCCTCAAGTTCATCGGCGAAGTGCGCCTGACCCTGTGTTCGGCGCTGGACTCCACGATCGAGAAAATTTTCACCGCGCTGAATTTCTCCGCCATCGTCATCGATCTGACGGAAACGCGCAGCATCGACAGCACCACCCTGGGGCTGCTGGCCAAGCTGTCGATTCTGTCTAGGCAGAAGGTCGGCCTGTTGCCGACCGTGGTGACCACCCACGCAGACATCACGCGGCTGCTGCAGTCGATGGGCTTCGATCAGGTGTTCAACATCATCGACCAGCCCTACGAGTGCCCGGATTGCCTGGCCGACCTGCCTTCCCAGGATCAATCGGAAGACGTGGTGCGCGCCCACGTGCTGGAGGCGCATCGCATCCTGATGGGCCTGAACGAGTCGAACCGCGCGGCCTTCCATGACCTGGTCAGTGCGCTCGAACAGCAACCCTGAAGCCCGGCCATAAAAAAACGGGGCGCCGACAGCATCGGCGCCCCGTTTTGCGTTTCAGGTCAGCTGTTGGCAGCGAGCAGCTTTTCCAGTTTTTCCTGGTCGCGGGCGAACTGACGGATGCCTTCGGCGAGTTTTTCGGTGGCCATGGCGTCTTCGTTCATGTCCCAGCGGAACTGGCTCTCGCTGATCCGTGCCTCGCTCTGCCCGGATACCTCGGTATCGAGCTTGCGCTCCAGCGGGCCGTTGTCGTCGGCCAGTTGCTGCAGCAGCTCGGGGCTGATGGTCAGGCGGTCGCAGCCGGCCAGCTGTTCGATCTGGCCGATATTGCGGAAGCTTGCGCCCATCACCACGGTCTTGTGGCCCTGGGCCTTGTAGTAGTCGTAGATGCGCGCCACCGACTGCACACCAGGGTCTTCCGCGCCCAGGTAGTCACGGCCTTCGGCCTTCTTGTACCAGTCGTAGATACGCCCCACGAACGGCGAGATCAGGAAGGCGCCGGCATCGGCGCAGGCACGGGCTTGGGCGAAGGAGAACAGCAGGGTGAGGTTGGTCTGTACGCCGGATTTTTCCAGTTGCTCGGCGGCGCGGATGCCTTCCCAGGTCGAGGCGATCTTGATCAGGATGCGCTCGCGGCTCACGCCTGCTTCTTCATACAACTCGACCAGGCGCTTGGCACGGCTCAGGGTGGCCTGGGTGTCGAAGGACAGGCGAGCGTCCACCTCGGTGGAGATGCGCCCGGGGATCACCTGCAGGATTTCCCGGCCCACGGTCACGCCAAAGCGGTCGCTGGCCAGGTCGACATCACCCTGGCTGGCCGCCACCGCCTGCTTGAGCAGTTCGGCGTAGCGGGGCAGCGCGGCGGCCTTGAGCAGCAGCGAGGGGTTGGTGGTGGCGTCCACCGGTTTGAGGCGGGCGATGGCGTCGATGTCGCCGGTGTCGGCAACCACGGTGGTGAACTGCTTGAGTTGATCCAGCTTGGAGGTCATGGCACGGCCTTGTCGATTCGGGTGCCACGACCTTACCTGAGCCTCAGGTGCCGCTCAACTGGTGGCACAACCGTTGAGCGGCGGTGCTCGCTCAACGGCCCTGCAGGATCTCGGTCGCCTGGTCGAAAATGGCCAGCGGCTGATCGCTCTTGTGAATGTCCGCAGACAATAGCTGACGGAAGCGTCGCGCTCCGGGGAAGCCCTGGGCCAGGCCGAGCATGTGCCGCGTGACGTGGTGCATCAGCCCGCCAGCGGCCATGTGCCGCTCGATATAGGGGCGCATGGCGAGCATCGCCTCGAGGCGGCTGATTGGCGTGCGCTCGCTGCCAAACAGTTGCCCGTCGACCCCGGCCAGCAGGTACGGGTTGTGGTAGGCCTCGCGGCCCAGCATCACGCCGTCGAAGGTCTGCAGGTGCTGCTGGCAGGCCTCCAGCGTCCTGATGCCGCCATTGAGCACCAGTTCCAGTTCGGGGAAATCCTGTTTGAGCTGGGCGGCGATGTCGTAGCGCAGCGGCGGAATCTCACGGTTCTCCTTGGGCGACAGGCCCGAGAGGATGGCGATGCGCGCATGCACGGTAAAACTGCGGCAGCCGGCATCGCGCACCTGGCCGACGAAATCGCGGAGTTCCGCGTAGCTGTCGCGCCCGTCGATACCGATACGGTGCTTGACGGTGACGGGGATGCCCACCGCCTCACGCATCGCCTTGACGCACTCGGCCACCAGCGCCGGATGGGCCATCAGGCAGGCGCCGATCATGTTGTTCTGCACCCGGTCACTGGGGCAGCCGACGTTGAGGTTCACCTCGTCGTAGCCCGCCTGCTCGGCAAGCCGCGCGCAGGCCGCCAGATCGGCCGGATTGCTGCCACCCAGCTGCAATGCCAGGGGATGCTCGGCCTGGTCGTGGTGCAGAAACCGCCCGGTATCGCCATGCAGCAATGCGCCGGTGGTGACCATCTCGGTGTACAGCAGCGCGTGCTGCGACAGCTGACGCAGGAAATAGCGGCAATGGTGATCAGTCCAGTCCATCATCGGCGCCACGGAGAAGCGGCGGGATAGCGCGGAACCCGTACCGGCGGGCATTGCGGATAATTCTGGGGGCATATTGCTCAAGTCTGTTCGGTGCTTATAAGGCAGGGCTGCCGTTTTTAGCCTGAGGCATCAGGAGGGTGACCTGCAATCAACGTTGGCTTGGGCGGCGAGTAGCTCTGATTCGGCCGCGCCGCCAGGCAAGTTTACCAAGAAAGCCGGCCCTTCGATCGAACTGCGCTGTCTTGCCCAGGGCCAGCAGCCAGTGGCCAAGATTTGGCGATAGCCTGTAGCGGCAATTGCTCTTGGGGTTGCCGTGCCCTTGCCGTTTGTCGAACGGCGGGCACTTCGCGTGGCCGGTTTCAACCAACCTAGTACGCGCAGACGCTCTGCGCCGACTTGGAGATCCGCTATGACAATCGAAGAGAACAATGGCCCGGCAGCACCTTATCAAGGCCCATCGGTTAACAGCTCCACCCAGGGGCATGGTTCGAAGCAGGAGCAGGACGCCGTCCAATCGGAAGCAGAGCGCGATGTTGGCTCGACGTCGCCTGCGGATGACCAGGATGAGTTGAGCGACGACGATCGGTAGCACGATACCAAATCCAACTGATCGCTGTTGCAACCAAAGGTTTGAAGCCCGACGCCTGCGCCGGGTTTTTTGTCTCGTGTCTGGTTTCGGAGGCTTTGTCTCTTGGCCTCGGGGGGCGCCACGCCTGAATGCGATCACTGATAAGTGGCGACATCGTCATCCAGAGCGCTGATACCGGTGATCGTCTCATTCATCAGTGAATGTCGCAGATGGCTGACCAGGGCGCGGGCAGCGGGGGTTATGCTTCGGTGAGGATTCATCAGCGCGTAGAGTTTCTTTGATGGCGGGCGTTCCGCTGCGCAGGCGCGGCGCAATCTGCCCGCCTGCAAGTCAGCGAGGCAGGCGTGTAAGGGAAGGGTTGCCAGGCCCAGTCCGGCACGCGCGCTGTTGAGCGCGGCCTGGTAGCTGCTCGCATACAGGGCGGCGCTCTCAAGCGCCCGCTCGCCGGCCATCGATACCCGGTGCTGCACCCTGGCGGGTGGTGCAGATACCAGCAGGTCGCGTCCCTCCACTTCTAACAGGGGTGTGGGATTGCCAAGTCTTTCGACCAACTCCGGGGCACCGACGATGACCATCTCCAGCTCGGCCAGGGGTCTGGAGACCACATCATCACTGTTACCCGGCACATCGCAGAAACTGAGTGAGGTGTCCAGGTGATTGCCCGCCAGGTCGGTCAATTCGTCCGCTTCGGTCATGTGCAGCGCTACATCGGGGTAGGCCTCCCTGAAGGTGCGCAGGCAGCCATACAGCCAGGGGGCGAGTATTCCCGGTGCCGATAAATGCAACGGGCCGCGGGGAAGGCCGGTGGCTTGCTTGGCGATTTCATCCACGGCTTCGGCGGCGTGGAGCAGCTTCAAGGCATGGCTGTAGATGCGAGAGCCTATTGGTGTGAGATGTAGAGCGCGTGGCTTCCTGATCAGCAGTTGTACCTCCATGCGCTTTTCCAACTGGATGATGCGCCTGCTCAGATTGGACTTGGCCATCCCGGTGCCCAGCGCCGCAGCGGAAAAGCTACCCGCCTGGACAACATGCACCAACCAATAGAGGTCGGCCAGATTGGCTGCCAGGAGGGACGAGGTGGGTGCCGGTTTTCGCGACGACCTGTGGTCGTATGTGGGACGCTGCATCGTGTTTATCTGCAAGGCTTTGCGTTATCTTAGCGCGCTATCGATGGCGGGCCTTTTGCCGTGGCGGACGACGCTTTTGCTTAGAAGGATATGCAACGACTGATGATGGGGCGTCTGCCGAGCCCATATCGCCAGATGGGACGAAGTCATGCAGAACAATTTCAATAACGCACCGCATATCCTTGTCATAGACGACTCTCCTGAGGAGCTGCGCGGCATCGTTGGCTTGCTGCGGCAGCAGCCCTGGCGTCTTTCGATGGCCAGCGATCCTCGTCAGGGCTATCAGCGTGCCTTGGCGCTGAAGCCTGATCTTATTCTGCTTGATGTGCGCATGCCGGGAATGGATGGCTTCGCCGTCTGCCGCATGTTGCGCGAATCGCCTGCGACGCACCGAACCCCGGTGATCTTTCTCACCTCTGCCGGTGCGGTAGAGGAACGTGTTGAAGGGCTGACGCTAGGCAGCGTGGACTATGTCCTCAAGAGCTGCGACCCCCAGGAGATCCTGGCGCGAATCCGCATTCATCTGCAGTTGTCGTGGCGTGAGCCCGCATCGGGCTCACGCAGCGATGACGTTGAGCCGGCGAATCAAGATGAAGTTTCATTGCGCGTCGCCATGCGGCTGATTGCCCAGAACCTGGCCGACATGCCCTCGCTGGCAGAAATTGCCTGTAAGGCCGGCACCCATGAGAAACGCTTGTCGAGCATTTTTCGTGAGCACCTGGGCAGCACGGTGTTCGCCTACATCCGCGAAGTGCGCATACGCCGAGGCCAGGAGTTGCTGAGCGACAGTGCGATGGATATCCAGGATATCGCCGATCAGGTCGGCTTTCGAAGTGCATGCAACTTCACCACTGCCTTTCGTGAGCGAGTGGGCATGACGCCAAGCCAGTATCGCCAGCAAGCACACATGAAGGATGGTCAACACCCAGCTGGCGGAAGGCAGGAATGACCAACTGATGTCGGTTCGACTCACCAACTGCCTTCGCCAGTTCGCTGTATCTCTGCCGGGCGCTCTCCGGTTGCGCTGGGTCGGCGGCAGCTCTGGCCTCCTGTTGCTGCTCCTATCTGTCAGCCCATCCGTTTGGGCGCTAGATGTTTGCCAGGCCTCCCGTGTGGACCTCGCGCCCCAGGCAAAGATTTTCGAGGATCTGAGTGCCCGGCTCGACGCGGCACAGGTGTTGGCGTTGCCCGAGTCACGTTTCCAGGCGGCAACGCCCGAGTTGCTTGGCCAGGAGTACAGCCATTCGGCCTACTGGCTCAAATTCGAGCTCCATAACGCTCATTCAGCGGTATGTCGCCGCTGGCTTACGGTGGGTGAGCCCCGTTTGCATGACATCCAGGTGCATGTCCTTAACCGCGGCACCTGGAGCAGGCAGGTCGCGGGAGCTGCCTACCCCCTCGAGCAGTGGCCGGTGGTCGAACGGCAGCCGGTATTCGAGCTGCTGATACAACCCGGCGAACGGGTTCAGGTGCTGGTGCGCATCAGCACGCCGACACTGCTGCTGCTGCAACCGGTCCTGTGGGACGAGACGACGCTGCTACAGGATAGGCAATGGGTTTCTCTGGCCGACGGCATTACCCTTGGCATCGTGCTGCTGGTAGTGCCGTTCAGCCTCGTGGTCGGTTGGATCGTGCGCTCACGGCTGCTGGCTGTGCATGCGGCAACGGTATTTTCCTATGTCCTGGTGACCGTTGTCGCGAGCGGGTACTTGATCCTGTTACCGGGGCTGATGCAGTGGAGCCTGCCACTGTGGTCAGCGCTCAGTATCCTGTCGTTCCTATGCTTTTTGGCCTATGCCCGTGAGTTGCTGCAGGTGCGATATCTGCCGCCAGTGTGGGGATGGCTTTATCACGCCGTACTGCTCGCTTTCGCGGCTGCCTGTCTCTGGGGACTTCTTGTCGACTCCGTACAAGGACGGCCCGTCTCCGAATGGTGTACGCGCGTGGCTGCCTACATCCTCTTGCCGGCCACGCTGATCGTCGCCTGGCGACGCGGTTTGCAACTGAGCTGGATGGCATGGGCCGTACCGTTATTCATGCTGGTGCAATTCGTCGTTCGTTACGTGCTGCAGCTCGACACGCTGCCCTGGCAGGCTCGCGCGAGCGTTCTCAGTCTGTCTTCGACCTTGCCGGGTGTGGCCATCCTGGTGTGTACCCTGGTCACCGAGGTGGTTCGTAGCCGGCGCCGCGAGCGGCATGCGCTAACGGCGCTCGAGAATCAGCAACGGGAAGAGCAGGAGCGCCTGGAAAGCACCGTCGCCATCCGTACCGGGCAGTTGAACGAGTCCTTGCGAGCACGTAGTTCGTTGATGGCACGTATCAGCCACGACTTGCGCTCACCGCTGGTGAGCATCATCGATTATGCGCGCATGGCCCGGGCTGGCGTTGTCGACGACTTCCCGAGCAAGGTCGAGCGCAATGCGCGTCAGCAGCTGGAGCTGATCGACGAGTTGTTGGAGTTTTCCAAGAGCGAGCTGCAGCAACTGGAGCTCACGTTGGCACCCGGATACCTGTACGGTTTTCTCCAGGAGCTGGAAGAGGAGGCGGGCTTCCTGGCATCGCGTCAGAACAACCGCTTTGGCTGCTGCTTCGCCGACGACCTGCCTGCCCTGGTGCGTGCGGACTTCCGCCGCCTTCGTCAGGTGCTGTTGAACCTGCTGGGTAACGCGGCGAAATTCACCCATGATGGCGTGATCGTTTTTGAGGTGACCTGTCAGCACAGCTCACCCGGACAGGCGCTTCTGCACTTCAGCATCAGCGACAGCGGAATCGGCATAGATGCCCAGTCGCCAGAGCGACTGCTCAAGCCTTTCCAGCGTGGTCCAGGGGTGGAGGGCTACGACGGCAGCGGCCTGGGGCTGTCGATCGTCACCCAGTTACTGCAGATCATGGGTAGCGAGCTCGAGTTGCAGCGCCTGGAGCCGAAAGGCAGTCGGTTCAGTTTCCACTTGCCGCTAGCCTGCGCCAGCGAAGAGGAACTCGACAGCAGTTTCGTCGAGAACCATGGCGTGCCGGTGGCTGGCAATGGTCGCAAGGTTCTGATCGTCGATGATTTGCCGCAAAACCGCGATTGGGTCAGCGATTTGTTGGCGGGCTATGAGTTCGAGGTGCAAACCGCAGGCAGCGCCGAGGATGCGCTGGAGCAGTTGGCGTCGGAAACCTTCGATCTGCTGATTTCCGACATGCGCATGCCGGGCATGGATGGCTGGGAGCTATTGCGTCGGGTGCGCGCGCGCTGGCCGGGCCTGCCCGTGCTGCTGTATTCGGCCGTCCCCGCCCTGCGCCCCATGGATATGCCGGGCAGTCTCCGTTTCGATGACACCCTGCTCAAGCCCGCCTCCAGCAGGGATTTGCTGGCGCGGGTGGATAACCTGAGCCGCATTGCCAGCAAGCCTCAGGAGGCGCTGTGAAGTCCATTGCGCGGACCTCTTTCTGGATGCTGCTCGCGCTCCCGGGCATGGCCCTGGCTGAAGCGGCCGTCGTTGAGCTCGACGCGATAAAGGTTGTCGGCGCGAACCATCGCGAAGAACCAAGCCAGCGGGTGCCTGCCAGCGTTTCGGTAATCGAAGCTGACGGACTGCGTGATGCCGGCCACGAGGATCTGGGCACGTTGGCGCAGCGTGTTCCCGGCCTGATGTTGAGCGCCCCCAATCCGCGTTATGCCGCCATCGGTATCCGAGGTTTGGGCTCGAGCTCTGCCAACGATGGGCTCGAGGGTAGCGTTGCGGTATACCTCGATGGGGTTTACCTGGGCCGCCAGGGCATGACCCCTCTGGATTTCGGCGATATCGAACGTGCGGAAATTCTACGTGGGCCCCAGGCGACGCTATACGGCAAGAATGCCACTGCTGGCGCCATCAATCTGAGTAGCCGTATGCCGACCTTCGTAAACCAAGGGCAGGGTGAAATCAGGATGGGCCAGGATGGCCTGCGCCACTACCGCGCTAGCGTTTCGGGCCCGCTGATCGATGATGAACTGGCCGGGCGGTTGAGCTTCTTCGACGTAAGCAGAGAGGGCGCTATCGACAATCGCTTCAACGGCGGGCGGCTTAACGAGCAGGATCGCCAAGGGTTGCGCGGCCAGCTGCTATGGGCGCCAAACGAGCGATTCAGCGCCAGGCTGATAGCCGACCATGCGGTGCAGGACGAGAGTGCGGTTCTTGCTGCCAGTCATCTGAGTAGCATGACGCGGCAACGAGCAGCGTTCGTCGGCTACCGACCCTCGTCGGTCTCGCCGTCTGCCCGCCGTGTCGAGCAGAACGACGGCAATCGGTTGCAAACGCTGCAGCGCGGCCTGACGCTGCAACTCGATAACTACCTGGACAACGATCTCACGCTGACCAGCCTATCCGGCTATCGCGACTGGTCTTATGACAGTCGGCATGACGCCGACAGCATGCCGCTCTCGGTGGCGCGCTCGGCGGTACAGCTCGATCATCACCAGTTCAGCCAGGAGCTGCGCCTGGCGCAGTCGCTCGGCAAGCGTTTCGATTACCTGCTGGGCGTCTATTACCTGCAGCAGCGTCTGCAGCGAGACGTCGACGTGGCCTTCGGCCGTGACGCTGCGGCTTTCTTTCTGGGCGACCAGAAGCAAGTCACTGACCTTGGCATCACTCCTGGCATGGTGCCGCCTTCGCTGTTGCAGGGCGCCGAGCAGCGCTTTCGCGGCGGGCAGGACAGCGACACCCAGGCCGTATTCGGCCAGTTCACCTGGCGCCCCACGGAGCGCCTGGCCATTACCCCCGGGCTGCGTTACAGCCGCGAGCGCAAGCGTGGCGAAATTACTCGAAGTGTCAGCGGCCTGGCCCCGCTGGGCTCTGACCTGGTATCGCAACTGGGCGGCCAACGGCTGCGTGATATCGCCTTGGGCGGTGCTTACACGCGAAGCAACCGCATTGCGGAAAACAATCTTTCCGGACAGTTGGCGCTCAGCTACCAGCTCAACGACGCCGTGGTTGGTTATGCCCGGTGGTCGAGGGGCTACAAAGCTGGGGGCATCAACCTGGAAGTCACTGGTGACGCCATTGCCCCGGTGTTCGATGCCGAGCGCGCGACGGCCGTGGAGCTCGGTATCAAGAGCCTATGGTGGGGCGATCGTGCCTCGCTCGACGTGGCGCTGTACCAGACCGACGTGGACGACTACCAGGCACTCAGCAACAGCGAGCCGGCCGATGAGCTATCCCCGCCGTTGCGCGACAGCCTGATCAACGTCGGCAAGGTACGCCTGCGTGGCATCGAGGTGGACGGGCGCCTGCAATTGACGTCCCAGGTAGGTTGGCACCTGGGCCTGGCCTTGAGCGATGCGCGCTACCGCTCCTTCGACAATGCGCCCTGTCCGCCGGAAAGCGGGGCCTGGTCGTGCGACCTGTCCGGCAAGCGACTGTTCAATGCGCCGCGCTGGAGCCTGGCCACCGGGGTCGACTACCGCAGGCCGCTGGAGGCCGGGCTGGAGCTGTTCGGCGCGCTCGATTACAGCTGGCGCAGCGGCTACTACGGCGTGCTGGAGCGCGGCACCGGCAGCTACCAGTCGGCTTATGGCCTGACCGACCTGCGCCTGGGCATCGGCCAGGCCGACCAGCGCTGGGCCGTGGAGCTGTGGGCGCGCAATCTCTTCGACCAGGACTATGCCAGCGCCTTCTACGCCACACTGGGCTCCGGGGACTACGGGGTCCTGCCAGGTGCGCCGCGTAGCGTTGGCGTTTCAGTGCGCGGTCGGTACTGACGCCCCAGTCGGTCCGGATGCTCGCGGGCCAGTAACGCTTGGCCGACCGGCTGCTGATTCCCGCGGCCCTGAGTGCTAGGGAACCCTTCGAATCGGGTCGCTTCGCTACGTTTCGTCGCCTTTTTGCGGATTTCATACGCGATGTCCGCTGCAGCAAAACATCCGTCCGGCCATACAAAATCGACCTGTTCAGCGGGTGATTAGACTCCGCGGGCTTTTCATCCCCAGCTACGGCTTGGCGGGTGGTTTCCCAATCTTCATGGAGTTGTACGATGCCAGTTCCTCACAAGGATTCCGTTCGTGCGGGTAAGCATCTGCTGCATTGCGCCATCGTGCTGGCCGGTACCGCTACCGCCCAGCTGGCGCTTGCCCAGGTGCTGCCGGACGCCGGTCAGTTGCTCAACGAGCATCAGCAGACGCGACCTTCCGAGCCGCGTTCCACCCAGCCACCTGCCGCCATCGAGTTGCCCTCCGGCACCAGCGGCCGGCCAACGGACTCCGGCTTGCGCGTGCAGCTCAAGGCCATTCGCTTCAGCGGCGATACCGAACTGGCCGAGGCCGAGAACCTGCGGGAACTGACCAAGCCGGTGCTGGGCAAGACCCTGGATCACGCCGGCCTGCAGCAATTGGTGGAAAGCCTGACCCGCTACCTGCGCGGTCGCGGTTATGTGCTGGCACGTGCCTACCTGCCACGTCAGGACCTCACCGACGGGGAACTGGAGATCGCCCTGATCAAGGGTCGCCTGCAGTCCGGCACCTCGCGCATCGAGGTGCAGGGCGACACCCGCAGCGATCCCGAGCGCCTGCGCCGGATCGCCGCCGCCGCCTTGCCCGAGGATGAGGTGCTGCACGCCGAAGATCTGGAACGCGCGCTGCTGCTGATCAACGACCAGCCGGGTGTCAGCGCGCAGTCCGCGCTGGACGTGGGCGCCGAGCCGGGCACCAGCCGCCTGCTGATCAAAGCCAGGCGCGGCCCGCTGGTATCCGGCGGCCTGTCGGCGGATAACTATGGCAACCGTAGCACGGGCAGCGCTCGCGCAAATGCACAAGTCAGCCTGAATGATCCGCTGGGTATCGGCGATCAGTTCAGTATCGGCCTGAGCAAGAGCACCGGTACCGACATCGTCGGCGCCTCCTACAGCCTGCCGCTGAATGCCTCGGGCCTGCGCCTGAACGCCGCCGGCTCCTACCTGCGCTATGAGGTCGACCAGGAGCAGTTCCGCCCCCTGGATCTGCGCGGCAACGCCCGTAGCGGCTCGCTGGGCCTGAGCTACCCGCTGATCCGCTCGCGTCTGCAGAACCTCGACCTGTCCGCCACCTATGAGCACAAGGCCCTCGAGGACGAGGCCCTGGGCATCAACCTGCGTGACCGCGAGCTGAACAACCTGATCCTGGCCATGAGCGGCAACCGCTTCGACTCGCTGGCCGGTGGCGGTGTGACCGAGGCCATGCTGGCGCTGACCCTGGGCGAGCTCGACCTCTCGGGCAACCGCGACGATCAGTTCGCCGATCGCGTCGGCGCCGGCAGCGACGGCAGCTTCCACAAGCTCAACCTGCGCCTGTCGCGCCTGCAGAGCCTGGGCGCTGGCAGCCCGTGGACGCTGTTCGGCGGCCTTTCCGCGCAATGGTCCGGTGACAACCTCGATTCGTCGGAGAAATTCCTGCTCGGTGGCCCGGCCGGTGTGCGCGCCTATCCGGTGGGCGAGGCCTCGGGTGACCAGGGCTGGCTGGCGACGCTGGAGCTGCGCCGCAATATCGATCTGAACCTGCCAGGCGTGGTGCTGCAGGGCCTGGGCTTCGTCGATAGCGGGCGTATCTGGCTGCACCAGGATCCCTGGCCGGGCTCGATCAACAACGCCGGGGACAGCAACCGCTACGACCTGCATGCCGTAGGTGTGGGCGCCAACCTGTGGGCCGGCAGCTTCAGCCTGCGTACCGCCGTCGCGCGCACCCTGGACAACAACCCAGGGCGCAGCCTTTCCGGCCTGGATGCCGACAGCCGCGCCAGTGACTGGCGCGCCTGGATCCAGGCTTCGTACGCATTCTGATCCGGTCCGTTGCGGCCCTCTACAAATTTTAGGAGCACACCATGAAGCGCGCTTCGTTGAATCATCTTTACCGTCTTGTCTGGAGCGACGCCGACCAGGCATTCGTTGCCGTTGCAGAACATTCCACCGCACGCGGCAAACGTGGCGGCGTGGTCGGTTTCCTGGCTGCCGTCGGCCTGCTCGGCAGCGGCGCCGTACTGGCGGCCGACCTGCCCACGGGTGGAACCATAGTTGGTGGTAGCGGCAACATTTCGCAGAACGGTAGCCATATGGTGGTCGATCAGCACAGCGGCAAGCTGGTCACCAACTGGAACAGCTTCGATATCGGCACCGATGCCAGCGTGACCTTTCACCAGCCCGGTGCCAACAGCATCGCCCTGAACCGGGTGATCGGCGGCGGCAATGCCAGCCAGATCCTCGGCAAGCTCGACGCCAACGGCCAGGTGTGGCTGCTCAACCCCAACGGCGTGGTGATCGGCAAGGGTGCCCAGGTCAACGTGGGCGGGCTGGTGGCGTCGTCGCTGCAGATCAGCGACCAGGACTTTCTCGCCGGCAAGACCACCCTCAGTGGCGGTGCCGGGGCCGGTGCGGTGGTCAACCAGGGCAGCGTGAACGCCGCGCCAGGTGGAATGGTGGCGCTGATCGGCCCGCAGGTCGGCAACAGCGGTAGCATTCGTACACCCGGTGGCAGCACCGTACTCGCGGCGGGCGACAAGGTCAGCCTGGATTTCCAGGGCGATGGCCTGGTGGGCGTCAATGTCGAGCGTGGCGTTCTGGAGGCCGCGGTGCGCAATGACGGGCAGATCAGCGCCGACGGCGGCCTGGTGTCGCTCAGCGCGCGCTCGGCCGATGCGCTGCTCAGCAGCGTCATCAACAACAGCGGCGTCATCGAGGCCAAGGGCCTGGTGGAGCGCGGTGGCCGCATCCTGCTCGACGGCGATGCCGAGGGCGGCCTGACCCAGGTTGCCGGCACCCTCGACGTGTCCTCCGAACAGGGCAAGGGCGGCAGCATCGTGGTCACCGGCGAGCGCATCGCCGTGGCCGATGCCACTCTCGATGCCAGCGGTGCGACCGGTGGCGGCACGATCAAGGTGGGTGGCGGCTGGCAGGGCCAGGATGCCACGGTGGCCAATGCCACCCAGGTGACGGTCGAGCGCAACGTCAAGGCCAAGGCCGATGCCACCCAGGCTGGCGACGGCGGAACGGTGGTGTTCTGGGCGGACGGCGACAACCGTTTCGCCGGCGACATCTCGATCCGTGGTGGCCAGCAGGCTGGCAACGGCGGCAAGGCCGAGGTGTCCGGCAAGCAGACCCTGCATTACGCCGGGATGACCGATGCCCGCGCGGCCAAGGGGCGCACCGGTGACCTGCTGCTGGACCCGACCACTATCACCGTTTCCGGCGGCAACGGCACGGACGGTGATCTGGGGGCCAGCACCGGTAACGTGACGGTGTACGAGAAGAATCTGGAAGCACAAACCGCCAACGTGCTGCTGCAGGCCACCGACAGCATTCACTTCGCCGATCTGAACCTGAACGGCGGCGATGGCACCATCAGCATGCAGGACGATGTCAGTTTCCGGGCCGAGGTGCTCAACAGCGGCAATACCGCCACCTCCATCAGCTTCGCCAACAGCAGCAACACGCTGGAAGTTTCCGGCAGCGGCAGTATCTACATGCAGGCCGGTGGCACCCGCACCGGCTCCATCAATGGCGTGTTCAACCTCGTGGCCAAGGGCGCCGGGGTGAACCCCGCGCTGGCCGACTTGCCGGATCACGATGTCAATACCATCGGTAGCGGCACGCCCGGTGCCGGCAGCATCACCCTGCTGGGCGCCGACGGCCTGACCATCGCCGGCTCCCTGAGCACCGCAGGTGGTTACGTGCGCCTGTCCAGTGACTCCGACCTGGGGGGCCGTGGGGCCCTGACCATCGATACGCCGATCAACACCAACGGCGGCAACCTGTATCTCTCCTTTGGCACCACGGCCTATGCCGAGAGCATCGCCACCCTCAACGGCGATATCACCCTGGGCAGTGGCCGCCTGTTCTTTGGTGATGCCATGGGCAGCAAGGGCTTGGGCGGCTCGACGGGCGAGAAACGCCTGGCGGGCCTGCTGAGCCTCAGCGGCGACGTCAACTTCAATACTCCGCTGACCATGCTCGGGGGCGCGTCCATCTACACCGACGGCGCGATCAACTTTACCAGCACCGTCAACCTGGACACCGGCACCGACCTGCTGACCCTGCGCGCCAACAACGTCGACTTCACCCAGGCCACATTGCAGAACCTGTCCACCGCGAGCATCCGCCTGGAGCCGTACGACGTCACCACCAACATCCTGCTCAACAGCAGCAGTGGCAGCGCCGGCGGCGGCATCTTCCTGGACGGCAACGCGCCGGCCACCGACATCAGCAAACTGGTGGGCATCAGGAATCTCACCATCGGTCGCGCCGACGGCACCGGCACCACCACGGTCGACTCCTCTGGCTTCAGCTTCAACGCCAACAACAACCTGTCGCTGCTCAACGGCAATATCCAGGTCGATGGGGCGCTGAGCAACAGCCATGGCAGTGGGCACGTGATGGCCCAGGCGGGCGTCGGCGACGTGGTGATCGGCAGCGGCGGCACCGTTACCGCGCAAGGCAGCGGCGATGCCGTGGTGCTGGTGGCCGAGCGCAATTTCGTCAACCAGGCCGGCGCCAATGCGCTGTCCGCCAGCAATGGCCGCTGGCTGACCTATTCCAGCAGCCCGTTGGATGACCTGCGCGGTGGCCTGGACGTGGCCTTCAAGCAGTACGCCGCGCAGTATGGCGACACCGTGCTGGGCAACGGCAACGGCCATCTGTACAGCTATGCGCCCAAGGTGAAGGTGGAGCTGCAGGGCGAGGTTCGCAAGACCTATGACGGCAACGCCGCCGCCGCTGTCAGCGATGCCAACTTCGCCATGAGCGGCGCCATCGATGGTGACACCATCGACGTGCTCTCCTTTGGCAATGCCTACTACGCCGACAAGAATGCCGGCGCGGGCAAGCAGGTCACCGTGGACGATGTCGAGGTGTCCGAAGCCACCAACGGCAACGTCAAGGTCTACGGCTATCAGGTCGACGCCTCCAGCGTGAGCGGCGACGTCGGGCAGATCGACCGCAAGGTGCTGACCGCCAATGCCGATGTGGCGGGCAAGACCTACGACGGCACCACCACCGCGAACCTGAGCAACGTCGCCCTGGTGGGTGTGGTCGCCGGTGACGAAGGCAAGGTGGGCACCTCCGGTACCACGGGCGCATTCAGCGACAAGAACGCCGGGCAGAACAAGTCGGTCAGCGGTTCGGGTATCGCCCTGACCGGCGAGGAGGCCGACAACTACGCCTTCGACACCGACGCCGAGATCGGCAAGGCGGACATCGACCGCAAGCTGCTGACCGCCAATGCCGATGTGGCGGGCAAGACCTACGACGGCACCACCACCGCGAATCTGAGCAGCGTCTCGCTGGTAGGCATCGTCGACGGTGATGAAGGCAAGGTGAGCACTTCCGGTACTACCGGTGCGTTCAGCGACAAGAACGCCGGGCAGAACAAATCCGTCAGCGGTTCGGGTATCGCCCTGACCGGCGAGGAGGCTGACAACTACGCCTTCGACACCGATGCCGAGATCGGCAAGGCGGACATCGACCGCAAGCTGCTGACCGCCAATGCCGATGTGGCGGGCAAGACCTACGACGGCACCACCACCGCGAATCTGAGCAGCGTCTCGCTGGTAGGCATCGTCGACGGTGATGAAGGCAAGGTGAGCACTTCCGGTACTACCGGTGCGTTCAGCGACAAGAACGCCGGGCAGAACAAATCCGTCAGCGGTTCGGGTATCGCCCTGACCGGCGAGGAGGCTGACAACTACGCCTTCGACACCGATGCCGAGATCGGCAAGGCGGACATCGACCGCAAGCTGCTGACCGCCAACGCCGATGTGGCGGGCAAGACCTACGACGGCACCACCACCGCCAATCTGAGCAACGTCGCCCTGGTGGGTGTGGTCGCGGGTGATGAAGGCAAGGTGGGCACCTCCGGCAATACTGGTGCGTTCAGCGACAAGAACGCTGGCCAGGACAAGTCCGTGTCCGGCTCCGGTATCGCCCTGACTGGCGAGGAGGCCGACAACTACGCCTTCGATACCGGTGCCGAGATCGGCAAGGCGGACATCGACCGCAAGCTGCTGACCGCCAACGCCGATGTGGCAGACAAGACCTACGACGGCACCACCACCGCCAATCTGAGCAACGTCGCCCTGGTGGGCATCGTCGATGGCGATGAAGGCAAGGTGAGCACTTCCGGCAATACTGGCGCGTTCAGCGACAAGAACGCTGGCCAGGACAAGTCCGTGTCCGGTTCGGGTATCGCCCTGACCGGCGAGGAGGCCGACAACTACGCCTTCGACACCGATGCCGAGATCGGCAAGGCGGACATCGACCGCAAGCTGCTGACCGCCAACGCCGATGTGGCAGACAAGACCTACGACGGCACCACCACCGCGAACCTGAGCAACGTCGCCCTGGTGGGCATCGTCGATGGCGATGAAGGCAAGGTGGGCGCTTCCGGCACTACCGGTGCGTTCAGCGACAAGAACGCCGGCCAGAACAAGTCCGTATCCGGCTCCGGTATCGCCCTGACCGGCGAGGAGGCCGACAACTACGCCTTCGATACCGGTGCCGAGATCGGCAAGGCGGACATCGACCGCAAGCTGTTGACCGCCATCGTCGATATCGCCGACAAACCCTACGATGGTTTGGGTACGGCAATCATCCGCGATATCGCCCTCGATGGCGTCATCGACGGCGATGCCGTGGGGGCATCGGGGAAGGCCACGTTCGACACCCCGGCTGCCGGGCAGGGCAAGACGGTGAAGGTCACGGACCTGCAGTTGCTCGGTGACGACGCGGGCAATTACCTGCTGGCTGACCAGCCGGTGACCGGTACCGCCAGCATTCAGCCGCCAATCCAGCCGCCAGTCGGCCTGATCAACGCGCCGGAAGGGGCCAATGGCACCGGCAATGCGGTCAAGCGTCCTGACAACCAGGTGGTGGTGCTCGGGCCCGCTTCGGTTCAGGTGCTGCCATCCACGGCGCTGTTCAGCGACACGCCGAACCTGGCCACCAGCCCGGCAGGCCTGGTCACCGGCGATGCCCTGGTGCTGCAGGATGCGGTGCTCTCGGGTAATGGCCGGATGAGCCTGGCCCTGACCGAGGGCAGCGCCGAGCCTGCGGTAAGCAAGAGCCTGGATATCTACCGTACCCGTGCCGGCGAGCCGCTGCGGGGTGAGGGCCAGTACGCCGCCACCGACCTGGGCAACAGCATCACCCTGGAGCTGGCCGCCACCGGCAGCCGCCAGGCGCCAGTGTTGCAACGTGCAGGCGGCAAGTCGGCCGAGGGCTCGGTGGCAATGGCCAACGGGCAGCGCCTGGACCTGCAGGTTACGCTGATGAACGATGGCGTGCTGCTGGTCCAGGTGCCGCAGCATGCCAGCGATCTCGACAGCGATGAACTGGCGGCCTACGGCCTGGCCGTGGCCAAGCAGCGCCTGGGTACCAGCGTTCAAAGTATCGAGACCGTTGTCGTGGAACATGCCCTCAGGCAGGCAGAAGTGGTGACCAAGGCGGTCGTTGAGGTTGCTGCTCGCTAAGCCTTTCCCTTGCTCTAGGCATCGTGCAGCGCTCACGACCCTGGCTAAGGCTTGTTGCCGACGCCACGTTCGTGAGCTCGCACCAGAGAACCCGGCCTGAGCCGGGTTCTTTGTTTGCACTTGCCGGTCGGTTAAGCGCGCCTCGAGGATTAACGAAGGCGGGCGCCTAATGGACTGTCCTACAGATCGCCGGACTCTCGGGTGGCTGCGGGCTGTCCGGTTCCGGGGCAGCCGCCCGCATCGATACGCGCCACGCAGTAAGCGCACAGGGCCAATACAGCTGGGCAAAGCGCAAGTACGGTAAAGCTCCTGACCACCGGCAGCCCGCTGTTGAGTACATAGGCCCCGAGCAGGGGGCCGAGGATCGATCCCATTTTGCCAACCGAGGCCGCCCAGCCGGCGCCATTGGCGCGGATCGCGCTTGGGTAGAATATTCCGGCAATGCTGGTGATCCCATAGTGGCTGCCTTTTACAAAGATCGCCCCGATCAGGCTGAGCACGATGAAGGCATCGCCGTTCAGGCCACCGATGCCCAGCACCAGTAGAAAGGGCAGCGAGAGCAAGGGGTAGATCATCACCGCGTAGGGGCCCTTGGCGTCGACCAACCGCATCAGTGCCAGGCCAGCCATGGCGCCGCTAAACGATGCGAAGGAGCTCACCCAGGATGCCGTGCTGCGGTCGAAGCCGGCATAGGTGTAGACCAGAGGACTCCAGGAGGCGAGAAAGTACATCGCCATGGAGCTGACCCCGAAGCCAAGCCAGATCAGCGGCGTTATCCACCGCAGTTTGCCCATGAACAGTTGGCCGACATGGAACGGGCGCTGGGCCAGGTCAATTTCGTCGGCGAGCAGATAACGAT
This sequence comes from Pseudomonas argentinensis, assembly GCF_001839655.2. Classification (NCBI taxonomy): domain Bacteria; kingdom Pseudomonadati; phylum Pseudomonadota; class Gammaproteobacteria; order Pseudomonadales; family Pseudomonadaceae; genus Phytopseudomonas; species Phytopseudomonas argentinensis. Next base: position 3,363,181 of record NZ_CP056087.1, on the reverse strand, counting down.
CGTCCGAGCCCAGGTCGATGCCGGGATCAAGTCGCTTGAGCAGCCTCGCGACCTTTTCCGGCTGACGCTGCTTGCTCACCAGAAAACGTACCGACTCGGGCAAGGTGAATAGCAGCAGTACGCTGGAGGCCAGCGTGGCGACCCCGCCCAGCACGAACACGCTCTGCCAGCCGAACTGAGGTGCCAGCCAGACACTGAGCGGGCCGGCCATGGCACCTCCAAGGCTAAAACCGACCATGATTATGGTGACTACCGTGGAGCGATAGCGCTTGGGAACGAACTCGATATTCAAGGCCCAACAAAGCGGTAGCATCGCGCCGAGCGCAAAGCCGTTGAAAAAGCGCAGCACGAGCAATGCTTCATAGCTGTCAGCCAAGGCAAACAGCAGCGTCAGGAAACCAAAGGAGAACGTCGACAGGATTATGGTCGGCCTGCGGCCGATGCGATCGCCCAGGTAACCGAAGAAGAAGCCGCCGAGCATCATGCCGAACAGGCCGATGGAAAACACCTTGCCCAGTTGCAGCTTGTCCAGGCCGATGTCATCGGCCATGTAGGACGCGGTATGCGACAGCATCAGCAGGTCGAAGCCATCCAGGAAGGTGATCAGCAACGAAACGGCGATCACCCGATAATTGAAGCGCGTGAGCGCGCGGCCCTCGATCAGGGCCGCGACATCAATGGTGCGTGGCGTTGTCATTGTTATTCTCCACAGGCGGCCGGCTCCGCGCGGGCAGAGCCGGTCGGGCCGTCACCAGAATTTCAGGGTGTACGCGACGATCAGGCGATTCTCATCGAGGTCCTGGGTCAGCCCGTTACCGGAGCGAAAGGTGACGTTGCGCCAACGCACATTGACGCCTTTCAACGGGCCGCTCTGCACGATGTAGCCAATGTCGGTGTCCCGCTCCCACTCACGGCCATTGCGTATGGCGCCACTGTGGATGTCGCTGCCCGCGACGTAGCGGGTCATGAACGACAGACCGGGAATGCCCATGCCGGCGAAGTCATATTCGTAGCGCAGCTGCCAGGATTTCTCGTTGGTCTTGGTGAACGGGTTGTAGGTCACCAGGTTGGCGACGTAGGGGGTGCCGGTATCGATGACCGGAAATGCACTGTCGCCGGATAGACGTTGAAAGGCGGCAGCAAATCGGTGGAAGCCGACGCTCAGCGTGAACATGCCATTGACGTTGCGGTTATCGATGTCGCCTGCCTTGCCGGCACCGATGTCGCGGCTGTCGAAGTAGCGAAGGTCGGTTCTCAGGCTGATCGTATCGCCCAGTGGCAGGGTATGGACGACGCCCGCGAACTGCTGGCGATAGATGTCTTCCAGTTCGCCATGGTGGTAGCGCAGCGTCAGGTTCCGATTTAGCTGGTAGTCGCCACCGAACATATCCAGGTGCGCGCTGCTTTGACCTGCATAGCTGATGTCATCGTTTCCCGCGGAGTCGCGGCCATTGGCGTGGGTCAGGCGGCCAGCCGTGAAGGTCAGCCTGTCTATTTCCCGGGAGGTCAGCATGGCGCCGGTGAAGGTCGACGGCAGCAGACGTGTGTCGCTGTAGTAGGCCAGCGGCAGCACCGGCACCAGCGTGCCGATGTGCAACTCGGTCTGCGACAGGCGCGTCTTGCCGGTCAGGCCCAGCTCGCTGTAATCGTCTACCGGCTCCTGGCTGGTCGGCCCGAAGGGCAGAAGCCCGGTGCCTCGCCGATCACGACTCGAGTCGAGCCTGATGCCCAGCTCGGCCAGCGCATCGACACCGAACCCTACGGGGCCTTCGCTGTACCCCGAGTTGAACTGCGCGATAAAGCCCTGCGTCCATTCTTCGGCTTTCGACTGGGCGGCGCCGCTTTGCCGGAAGTCCCGGTTCAGGTAGAAGTTGCGGGTGGTCAGGCTGGCGGTGCTGTCTTCGATGAAGGCAGCGTTGGCCGGCAGCGTGGCGGTCAGCAGGGTGCCGAAGCCGAGGGCCAGGGCAGAGCGGGAAGTCATCAGGGTCCTGATCATTGTTGTTGGTCTCCAGGCGCGGGAGTGGCTAGAACGCGGGCGTAAGCGCCCCCGGCCGCGCCCTGGGGACGCGACGAGAAGGCAAGGTTGGGGGAGTGCCGGACGTACCGGCGAACGACTCAGGTTGGCGAAGTTGCCGAGAGCGGCTGCACGGGGGGCTCCTTGTCGACGATGCGTCCGACGATGAAGGCGCACAGCGCCAGCACAGCGGGGCAGATCGCCAGGATCAGGAAACTCTTGACCACGGGTAGGCCGCTGTTGAGCACATAGGCACCCAGCAAGGGGCCGAGGATCGAACCGATCTTGGCGATCGATGTGGCCCAGCCCGCACCGTTCGCCCGGATGGCGCTGGGGTAGAAGATGCCGGCAATGCTGAGGATGCCGTAATGGCTGCCTTTGACGAACACGGCACCGACCATGCTGAGGATCAGGAAGGCGCTGCCCTGCATGCCGGTGATGCCGAGTATCAGCAGGAAGGGCAGGGCGAGGAGCGGGTAGATCATCACGGCATAGGGGCCACGAGTATCCACGAAGCGCATCATCGCCAGGCCTGCCATGGCACCGGTGAACGAGGCGATGGAGCTGACCCAGGAGGCGGTCGCCCGGTCGAAGCCGGCGTAGGTGTAGACCAGCGGACTCCAGGAGGCGAGAAAGTACATGGCCATGGAGCTGGCCGAATAGCCGATCCAGATCATCGGCGTGATCCATTTCAGCTTGCCGAGAAACAGCTGGCTGACGCGGAAGTTCCTGGTTCCCACGTCGATCTCGTCGAGCAGCACGAAGCGATCACCGGGGCGAACGTCAATGCCCGGATCGAGACGCTTGAGTATGCGGGCGATCTTTTCCGGCTCGCGGCGCTTGGTGGTCAGGAAACGCACCGACTCGGGCAGGGTGAAGAGCAACAGGGTGCTGGCCAGGAGGGTGAGAATACCGCCGAAGATGAACACACCCTGCCAGCCGATATGGGGAGCCAGCCAGACGGTGAGCGGCCCGGCCATGGCACTGCCGAGGCTGAAGCCGACCATGATGATGGTCACCACCGTGGAGCGGTAGCGTTTCGGGACGAACTCGATATTCAACGCCCAGCACAGCGGCAGCATGGCGCCCAGTGCAAAACCGTTGAAAAACCGCAGCACCATCAGCGACTCGTAGCTGTTGGCCAGGGCGAACAGCAGGGTCAGCACGCCAAAGGAAAGGGTCGAGAAGATGATGGTGGGGCGGCGCCCGATACGATCACCCAGGTAGCCGAAGAAGAAGCCGCCCAGCATCATGCCGAACAGGCCCACGGAAAAGATCTCACCCAGCTGGATCTTGTCCAGGCCGACCTCGTCGGCGATGTAGGAGGCCGTATGCGACAGCACCAGAAGGTCGAAGCCGTCCAGAAAGGTGATCAGCACCGACACGGCGATCACCACGTAGTTGAAGCGCGTCAGCTTGCGACCCTCGATAAGGGCGGCAACATCGATTGTGCGTGGTTGTGACATTGTTATTCTCCACAGCGCTGCGATTTTTTTGTTGTAGCGCCCCGCCTGTCTGCGGGGCATGAGCCGTTACTGCAGGTTGAAACTGAGGCGCTCCTGCAAGGCTGCCGTCGGTACATCGCCGACTTTGCCTTGGGGCCCTGCCAGATTCAGGGCGTGTGCCGCAGCAGCGCCCATGGCGATGCAGGGCCCCATGACCCGTATGCTCGACAGCGCTGCGGCATCGGCGTCTACGCAACGCCCGGCCACCACCAGGTTGTCGCTGCCCTCCGGTAGCAGGCTGCGCAGTGGCACGCTATGCACATGATCATCGCCGAAGGGCTCCCATTGGTAGCCTTTCGCATCGCCATGCAGCTCCACGGGCCATGACGTCTGGGCCACCGCGTCAGGAAAGCGCGTGGCTGCTCGTACCTCATCGGTGGTCAGGTGATGCTGGCCGACGATCCAGCGGGTCTGGCGGATACCGGGCAGGGCATAGGCACGAACCCGAGCCTGGCCGTAGACCTGTGGGTACTCGGACTTGAGAAAGGCAATGACCTTGTCCACCTGCTGGCGCCCCTCGATGGCCACATGCGAGGCGGCGACCGGATCCAGCGGCGTTTCGATATGGGTCATGTTGAAGGCTGCCGTGCCACGCCCGGGAAACTGGAAGAACAGACCGTCGTCGCGCTCGACGCCGTAATCCCTGACACGTGCCTTGACCCGTTCCGTGAACGCCTCGCGACTGGGCAGGTGGGTTTCGTCGATATGCTCCATGACGAACATCTGCGTGCCGTAGATCGGGGTGTCTGGCTCGCGACAGGCGAAGCCCGCATTCCAGGTCAGGGCGGCATCGCCGCTGGCATCGACGAAGCCGTCGGCATCCACCAGGACATCCCCATAGCGCGTGGCCAGCTGGACCTGGCAGACGCGATTGCCCTCGCGCACCACGTCACGCAGCACCGCGCCGAGTACCACGGTGATGCCGGCATCGAGAATCTGCTGGCCGATCCAGCGCCCCAGCGCCACCTCGTCGTAGTACACCACGGTGGTGAGTGGGCCGACCTTGTGGTGCAGGTCACCGCTGGCGCCCAGATCACGCAAAATGCCATCGGCGATGCCATGGGTCAGTTGCCGGCGATTCGGGCCGTTGGAGAACAAGCCACAGAAGGTGCCGATGATCGAGCCGACAGCCTGGCCGCCCAGCATGGGCAGGGCGTCGAAGAGTACGACGCGCTTGCCCAGGTGCGCCGCTTCGAGAGCAGCGGACACCCCCGAGATGCCGGCGCCTGCGATGCAGATGTCGGCCTTGAGGCGTTGGGCCTGTGGGGCATGGTCACGACGAACCGTGCGAATGATATGAGCCATGGATACCTACCTTGCGCTGAAAAATGAGCAGCCGAACCCGTCACCTGAAGCCAGGTGAAAAAGCGGCGATGAGGTGTGCAATGGAGCCTTCAGGGCTCCGTGTTGGTACTTCGAGACGCCTGGTTTTCCGGACGGCCGCTGAGGTGCCGGGGGGTGACCTCGACGGTACCTGCGTCGGCGTCGACCCGTACCCAGTCGCCGGTGCGAATACGCCAGAGGGGATCGTCATCGAATGCCGTCAACGCCGGTGCGTGAACCACAACGGCGCCAAGGGCCATCTTGGCTGTCATCTCGTTGAACAGCAGGGCGCCTGGCGCCATACCGGCGAGCCGAGCGATATGGAATTGCGAGGACCACCCGGAAGACCCTTTCGCACCGGGAAAGACCAGAACCTTGCCGGCGAAACTGATGCCCTTGAGTTCATGACGGGTCTCGATCACCGTGCCGCTACGCGGGTCGATGCCACCCCAGCCGGAGATCCGGTCCCGCGTCACCAGCGCCTCTCCCTCGAAAATGCCACCGACGACCTTGCGACCTGTGAGCGTGAACGAATCGGTCATTTCAGGGCTCCCGTCCAGCGGCCGTCGATGGCGGCCTGGACGCACTCGGCAGTCGTGCCGAACCAGGTTTCGATGCCCATGATGGCGGGCAGGTAATGGGCCTGCTTGGTCGAATCGACTGCCGCCACCTGGGTGCCTTTGGGAATCACCCTGCCGATGGCCGAGCAGGTATCCGTCATCAGATGGCCACCGGCTGCTTCGATGATGCGCGTATAGCCGGCCTGATCTGCGAGCTGCTTGATGGAGGCCGCGGTGAATATCCAGAGCTCGGTGTTGGCGCTCAGGCGCTGGCCCTCGAGCAGCTGACAGACCTCCCAGATCTGCTCCAGGCTGTAATGCGGGCAGCCGAGCATGACGAAGTCCACCTGGGCGGTTCGCGCCGTGATGTTGACCTGTTCGTAAGCCCAGCGACGCTCGGCCGCACCGAAGCGCAACACCGACTCGATTTCGCGCCCGCCGAATGCCTCCTCACGGGTGCGTGCTTCGGGTGTCACACCGACCAGGTGATACATCTCCACGCCACCACTGGAAGCAGCCGCCGCGCCAAAGTGCTTGAGCCGGGCCAGATTGGGCTGGTGCCTGACGCCTTCGATCACCGGGATGCGGTCCTGAACCTGCTCGCCCATCCAGTAGCCGAGCAGCCCCCAGTCCGCGGTGCTGCTGACATCGATGTCCAGCTGAATCAGGTGAGTACCGCGACGGTTATCATCGATGTGCAGCCCCCAGTAGGGAATCTTTCCGGTCAACATGGCCGCACCGGTGCTTTCCCGGCCCTCGGCATTGGTGCGCGCGCCCAGTACCGAATTGATGTAGATGACTGCCGAGGACTCCATCCAGGCGCAGTGCTCGCCTTTGACCGGCACGTTGCCGACCTGATAGGGCGTGCAGGTATTGAGCGGCTGTACGCCCAGGCCGCTGCTGTAGGTTTGCCCCCGCTCGTAGATGCGCACGACGTCCTCGCTGACCCCTTGGCGTGCGGCATGGCGAGGATCGATTCCCTGCTGCAGGTGGCTGCTGAACACCTTGACCTTGGGGATGGGCACGACCTCTGCACTGTCCAGATTGAATTCACTGAACACCGCATCCATGCCGCCATGGCGGTCGCCATACTGGCGCAGGAAGGGCGTGGTGGCGCCAATGGTGCCGGCAACGTTGTTGGTATCGACCAAACGCTCGGCCCCCAACGCCTCGCCATAGCGCACCAGCAGATCCATGGCCTTGCTGACCGCCGGGCCTTGGGCACCATCGAGCATGGCCTTCTCGTCATCGCGAAGCTTCATCGTGCAGCCTCCTGTTCGTCGCTGATGTCCAGCGGTTTGATCAGGACGGCTCCATGCTCCATGCCTTTGACGGCACCCCGGTAGATATCCAGCCACCCGCCGCCGAACTGGGCCGGTTGGGCCTGCCAGCGCTCTGCGCGCGCCTGAAGCTCGGCGGGCTCCAGACGTGCCTCGAGGCGATTGGCGTCCAGGTCGATATCGATGATGTCGCCATTTTCTACCAGCGCCAGCGGTCCGCCGATGGCTGCTTCCGGGGCGACCTCAGCCACCACCAGGCCTTTGCATACCAGGCCGGAGAGGTGACCGTCCGTGAGCATGGCCACCTTGTCCCCGAGGCCTGCGCCGTCGATCGCGAACACCACGCGCGATGCGCCGCCGCCCATGGCCGGGCCGCCTCGCACGCCGGCTCCACGCATCACCACCACATGGCCCGGCCTGATACGGCCATCCTGCAACGCTTCGATGGCCTCGGCGGAGCGCTCGAAGCAGATCGCCGGGCCGCTGAAACGGCGCATCTTGTTCGGATCGATGCCGTATTTGACGATCCCTGCCTGGGGCGCGATGTTGCCACGTAGCATGACGATCGCCGGTTGCGTTGCGAACGGGCGCTGCAGGGGGCGTATGACCTGTTCGTCGGCGATGGTCACGTCGCGCAGGTTGTCAGCGAGGGTTGTCCCGGTGACGGTCAGCGCCTCACCGTGCAGCAGCGGCTCCAGGCGCTTGAGCAAGGCCCGGCCGCCACCCGCGGCCTCCATCTGCTCGATGCTGTGCTCGCCCATGGGCCGAACGCCCACCAGTACCGGTATGCGGTTGCCCAGCTCGCGAAACAGGCCGTACACGTCGACGTCGATACCCCCTTCGGCGGCCACGGCCTGCATATGCTTGATACAGTTCACCGAGCCACCCGCGGCCAGTACCACGCTGACCGCATTGGCGAAAGCCCCGGGGCCGAGGATGTCACGCGGTTTCAGGTCTTCTTCGACCATGGCCACGATGCGCTGCCCGGCCTGGCGCACGAAGTCGAACATCCGGGAGCTGTTGGCGGCAATCGGCGCGCTGCCCGGCAGGGCCATACCCAGGGCTTCGCAAACCAGGTGCATGGAGTTGGCCGTACCCATGCCGGAACACACGCCCGGGCCTTTGATGGCATTGCGGGCCATGCCCACCAGTTGCTCCACTGGCAGCTTGCCGGTGAGCGCGTGCATGGAGCCGATGAAGACGTCTTCGATATCCACGTGCTGGCCGTTGTATTCACCGCTTGGCTGGTAGCCGCATACCACCATCAGGGTCGGGATGTTCAGGCGCGCGGCGGCCATCAGCTGGCCGGGTACCGTCTTGTCGCAAGAGGTCAGACAGATCATGCCGTCAAGCTGGGCCCCTTCGATCGCAACTTCGATGTCATTGGTGATCAGATCGCGAGCGGCCAGCATATAGGCGCCGCCAGCACCCGCGCCGGTGATGAAGTCGCTCGGAGCGGCCGTGCGAATCTCGAAGGGCAGGGCGCCGGCATCGCGAATCGATTGCTTGAGCTCGGCAGCGATGCCATCCAGGTGGCTGAAGCAGATGGCCAGATTGGACGAGGAATTGACGATGGCGATCTTTGGTTTTTCCAGTTCGCTTTCGTCGATTCCCAACGCTCGCCACTGGGCCGCGCGCACGGCCCATAAGTAAGAGCCATAGGGGAAATTGCTTCGCAGCTTCTTGGGCATCGTGTGCTCCGTTGTTGTTATTTTTACAGCCAGGCCGTGTTTCACGGATGTCTTGTGGCGAGTCTAGGATGGCACCTAGAATCCGAAAACCTAATTTGGCTTATATATGAAATCCAAAATATGGATATCAGAGATGTCGACCTCAACCTGCTGAAGGTCTTCGATGCACTGCGCCGCAAGCAGAGCGTCACTCAGGCCGGTGATCTGATGGGGCTTAGCCAGCCGGCCATGAGCTTCGCCCTGTCCAAGCTGCGTACCTTGTTCGGGGACCCGCTGTTCGTGAGAACCTCACGAGGCATGCAGCCCACGGCCAGGGCCTTGCAGATTGCCGAGCCGGTGCAACGCATTCTCGAATTGGTGAGCAACGAGGTGCTGCCATCCTCGGGATTCCTGGCCGAGCACTCGGAGCGGCAACTGGTGCTGTGCATGTCCGATATCGGCGAGATGGTTTTCCTGCCCAAGTTGATGCGGGTGCTGGACGAGCGCGCTCCGCGGCTGCGTATCCGTACGCTGGCGCTGTCACCCGAACAACTGGAAGAGGGTCTGGATGCCGGTGACGTTGACGCCGCTATCGGCTACTTCCCGCGCCTGGTCAACTCGTCGATCCGCAACCGCGCCTTGTACGGCCATACGTTCGTGTGCATCGTTCGTGAGGATCACCCCCTCATCGGTGATCGATTGACCATGGAGCAGTATCAGCAAGCCGAGCATGTCGCCGTTCAGGCCGACGGTCGTGGGATGGGTATCCTGGATCGCGAGCTGGCCCTGCGTGGTGTCACCCGCCGGATAAGGTTCAGCCTGCCGCGGTTCATGGGAGTGCCCTTTCTCGTGGCCGAGTCGGACATGATCGCGACCGTGCCCCTGGCGGTGGGGCGCCGCTTTGCTGAAATCGCGCGGGTTCGCCTTGTGCCGCTTCCCTGGACTATCACTGGCTACGATATCCATCTGCATTGGCACACCCGGTTTCATCATGATCCGGCCAATCGATGGCTTCGAGAGACCCTGGTGGAGCTGCTGGCCGACTTCCCCTCGCTGGAGCCTCTGGCGGACTAGCACGCTTCGCGTCGCAGTTTAACCACGGATCAGCAGGGCGCCCGAGGGGCGTCCTGGCATTGCTGCACAGGGATGTTCTCCACCTTGCTGCATTGCCACCGTGAAACACCTGATTCCAAGGTCACTAGGCCGAAAGGTGTCAGATTGCTATATCTATGAATTTACGCAGCGGCGTAGAGGAGCGGACGGGTGAGCATTGACTGGGGCAGTTTCACGCCGTGGGCTTCATTGGCTGGTGGGGCCCTGATCGGGCTGGCTGCCAGTGTGTTCGTTCTCTTCAATGGTCGCATCGCAGGTATCAGTGGCCTGATCAGTGCCGCACTGGCGCGCGGCAGTAACGCCTGGGGTGAGAAGATGCTCTTTCTTCTGGGGCTGATGCTTGCGCCGTTACTGTGGAGCGCATTCGCTGTCTTGCCGGAGATACAGATCGATAGCGGGTGGCCCGCGTTGATCCTGGCCGGGCTGGTGGTCGGGGTGGGCGTGGGGTATGGCTCGGGTTGCACAAGCGGCCACGGCGTATGTGGAATCTCGCGGCTGGCGCCGCGTTCCCTGGTCGCCACGGCATGCTTCATGGGTACCGGCTTCGCCACGGTTTACCTCATTCGTCATGTGCTGGGAGCGTGAAGATGACCAAGCTGAGCGCTTTTCTCGCCGGGTTGATATTCGGCCTGGGCCTGCTACTGGCAGGCATGGTAAATCCTGCCAAGGTGCTGGCCTTCCTCGATGTGGCCGGCGCCTGGGATCCATCATTGGCCCTGGTCATGGCCGGGGCCATCGCGGTGGTCGCGATTCCCATGAATTGGGCAGGCAAGCGAAAACGTTCCCTGTCAGGCGCGCCCATGCAGTTGCCGATCAAGCGCGAGGTGGACGCCAGCCTGATCGGCGGCAGCCTGTTGTTCGGGGTGGGCTGGGGAATCGCGGGAGTCTGCCCGGGGCCTGCGGTGGTGCTTTTGCTGGTCGGCCCGTGGCAGGCAGGGTTATTCCTGTCGGCCATGCTGGCTGGCCTGTATCTCGGCCAGGCTGAAAGGGCGGCACTGCTCTTGAGTGGAAGCCTCGCGTCCCCCCACTGCAAGCTGATGCCCAACACGCCCGTTTCCTGCACTGGCGGGTACGCGTGGCCGTACAGCGGGGCTGGTTGGCTGCCTCCCTGTCTTAGCAGAATTTTTCTGATTGGCCTGCCAAACGCTACCGTCCGTCCGTTAGATAAATGGATGTAGGCGACAACATATTGATTTAAAAGAGAAAAAAATAAGGTCTGGCAGGCTGTTGCTGAATTTCTTCAAGTAATACTTTGTTTCATATGGTTTCAGGTGGCTTTTTGATATCATTGTGCCCGCCATCAGCGGTGGCTGCTTTAGCTTGGCCGACAAGGAGGCGTTGGTGATGGACTCCTCCTTATGGTGCACCCCCCATGTCTTTCCGGGATTTCAATATTGCCCCTCGGGCTGCTTTTTGCTTCGCCTTGATTTCACTCCTGGTTGTGGCGCTGGGGTTTTTTTCGCTCTCCAGGCTCAGTGATCTTTACCTCGCCGAACAGGATATCGAGACCAACTGGATGGCGAGCATCCAGGCATCTGGCGAAATGCAAAAGGATCTGCTCAATATTCGTCTTGAAACCTTGCGGGTTCTCGCCTCCACTGAAGGTACCAATACCGGAGTCGTGGATGACGCGGCGATACAGAGCTATCGTTCCTCGTTCCAGGAGGTTCTGACCCGCTATCAACGCGACCTGCTGATGCCCGGAGAAGAAAGCGCGGTTTTTCAACGCGTATTCGACAGTGCCCAGCGCTATCTCGACATGCAGCAACAGGTGATGAATCTGCTGCGTCAGCAGCAATCAGGGCAGGCGTTGAGCCTGAGCAACAGCAGCGGTCGTACAATAGGCGAGACGCTGCAAAAGCAGCTCGATGCACTGATTGCCTTCAACGCCGCTGGCGCCAGACAGGCCGGCATCAACGCCAGTGAAACCTACAGTCACGGGCGAACGGGGGTGCTGGTGACCATCGCCGTGGCGGTGGTTCTGACCGTGCTGCTGGCCACCTTGCTGACCCGTTCGATATCCGGGCCCATCAATGAAGCCATGCTCAGTGCGGAGAGTATTGCTGAGGGCGATTTGACCAAAACCATCAGCGTCACTGGCAAGGACGAAGCCAGCCGCTTGCAGGCCGCCCAGGCGCTCATGCAAAGAAACCTCAACCAGGCGATCCGGCAAATCGGCGAGTCGTCCACGCAGCTGGCATCGGCCGCGGAGGAGATGGCCGCGGTGACCGAGGAAAGCACGCGTGTGATGCAGAATCAGAACGCGGAAATCGACCAGGCGGCCACTGCGGTTACCGAGATGAGCGCCGCTGTCGAGGAAGTGTCACGCAACGCCAGCGGTGCCTCGGATGCGGCCCGCGAATCCACGGGGTCGGCCAAAGCCGGTTATCAGCATGTGGAACGCACGGTTTCGGCGATTCGCAAATTGTCAGGTAACGTTCTTGATTCCTCCGCACAGGTTCAGCGATTGGCGGAACAGGCACGCGATATCAGCAAGGTGCTGGACGTCATTCGCAACGTCGCTGACCAGACCAACCTGCTGGCCCTGAACGCCGCGATCGAAGCGGCACGCGCTGGCGAGCACGGCCGCGGTTTCGCCGTGGTGGCCGATGAGGTGCGCGGCCTGGCCCATCGCACTTCGGCATCAACCCAGGAAATCGAGCAGATGATCGGGGCCATACAGACCGGCACCGAAAGCGCGGTGCTGGCCATGCAGACCAGCAGCAGCGAAGCCAACAATACGCTGCAAATGGCCGACGAAGCCGGCCGTTCGCTGGAGCAGATCGTCGACGCCATTGGCCAGATCAACGAGCGAAACCTGCAGATCGCCACGGCGTCGGAAGAGCAGGCCCATGTGGCCCGTGAAGTCGATCGCAATTTGATCAGCATTCGCGACCTGTCGATCCAGAGCGCTTCGGGGGCGAACCAGACTGCCGCTGCCTGCAGCGAGCTGGCTCGTCTGGCGCTTGATCTGAATGTCCTCGTCGCCCGGTTCAGGGTCTAGGCACGCTCCAGCCTGTGCGGTGGGTAAAACCGGGGGGCGATGACTCGCCCCCTCACGGCCCGCACTCCCACTGGCCTTGCTCCGAGCGCATCGCGCTGTCGTTGCGAATGTAGGTGAGCGTGGCGGACGGGTAGACAGAAGCGCCATTCCCGTCGGCCTTGTGGGGCTGCTCGGTGAGTTTTACCTCGATTACCAGTCGTTCACCCTTGAATGTCGTGCCCTGCAGCATCTGGTCGAAGCCACCGGGCGCCCGCACCGTCATCACCTGATCGGCGAACTTCACGATTGCCTCAGCGTCGGCCTGGGTGGCGACGTTGCCGGCAGCGTATAGCAGCGTGTTGCGCCCCACCGAGAAGGCGCATATCAGTTCCCCCTTCAAGGGGTTGGCCGCGATATCCCGTTCATCGAGCGGGGACAGCTTGGTACTGGTCGAGGCAAGGGGCGAATCGTTCGACACCTCGTTCTGGCTGTCCTCACTGGCGGTGCAGCCGGCGAGGAGCCCAAGGCTGGCTGCCACTGCCAGCACGGTAGTGGTGCCACGGCAAAGCCGTTCGATTGTGGCGAGCGGGCAAAACGTTGCGTACTTCATGGGTCCCCAGGGTCCTGATGGGTGGCGCTGCGGTGTCAGACGCCGGTATCCAGATCGACCATGAGCGCCGAGATAGATTGCGGTTAATTCACCACCCTAGGGTCTGTTCATTCCCTTGCCAAGTCCTGCAACGACAGCGGAGGTCATTTCCCGCGCAACCCGCAGGGCCGGGGCCGTTTTTTGTGCGAGACGGCGTTACTCGATGGCTCATTTGGCCCGCCAAACTTCGCATCTCGTGCCTTGCCTCGCGCAAAAACTGGCTCCGGCGCGGCCGTGCGCGAAACGGGAACAGACCCTGGAGGCTTCGCTGGGTTTTCACCTGCGCCTCGCGTCTCGTCGAAGCGCGCTCTTGCGCTGCGAAAATCCTCGGCGTGTTCGAGCAGCCACATCCATAGCGGCACCATGCGGGCCAGGAAGCTGCGGCCCAGTGGTGTCAGCTGGTAATCGACCCGCGGCGGTACCTCGCGGTGGTCGAAGCGGCTGAGCAAACCGTCTCTTTCGAGTTGCCGCAAGCTGCGGGTCAGCATGCGTTGGGTGACGCCTGGCAAGCGTCGACCAAGCTCGGCATGGCGCAGTTTGCCGTGGGCGCCCAGCGCATGAACGATGCCCAGCGACCAACGATTGCCGGCATGGGTCAGCACCTCGCGCTTGAGCGTGTCGTCCTCGTCGCCGAGTGCATCGCAGGTGGCCTGGGCAACGCGAATCACGTCATCCTCCGTCATCGTATCCATGCGGTATCACGCGTGTGCCTTCTTCTGAATGTTGGTCAGGGGTGACAGGATGAGCGCATCGTCATTGAGCGTTCGACCGGAGTCTGCGATGCAACCAACCCCTGTGGCAACAACCGACAACATCCTGGTACTGGGCGCCGGGGAACTCGGCCTGGCCATGCTGCACGCGCTGGCAGGCCTGCCTGGCGTACAGGTAACCGTCATGCTGCGGCCCGCGGCGCCGGGCGCTGCGTCAGCGGATAGACGCGGGCTTCTCGCGGAGCTCGACGGGCTCGGCGTCGGCGTGGTGACGGCGGATGTGGTGAACGACAGCGAGCAGTCGCTCGCCACGCTGTTCAGCGGCTTCGACAGGCTGATCAGCTGCCTCGGCTTCGTCTCCGGGCCGGGCATGCAACTCAAACTGACCCGCGCGGCCCTGCGCTCGGATGTGAAGCACTATGTGCCCTGGCAGTTCGGCGTGGACTACGACCAGATCGGCTACGGCAGCCCCCAGAACCTGTTCGACGAACAGCTCGATGTACGCCAGCTGCTACGTGCCCAGTCGCGGCTGCAGTGGCAGATCATCGCCACCGGCATGTTCACCAGCTTTCTGTTCGAACCGGCCTTTGGAGTGGTCGACCTGCAGCACAACCGGGTGCGCGCCCTGGGCAGCTGGGAAACGGCGGTTACGGTGACCACCCCGCAGGATATCGCCCGTCTTACCGCCAGGATCCTGTTCGACCCCGAGCGGCTCAACCGGGTGACCTTCACGGCTGGCGACACGATCACCTACCGCCAGCTTGCAGACGTCATCGATCAGTCGCTGGGTCGCCAGGTTGAACGCCTGGTGTGGACCTTGCCAGTGCTCAGCGCCGAGCTGGCCGCCCAGCCCGATGATTCGATGCGCAGATACAGGGCGGTTTTCGCCCAGGGCAAGGGCGTGGCCTGGCCCAAGGCGCAGACCTATAATGCGCAACGGCAGATTGAAACCACCGGCTTGCAAGGCTGGGTCGACGCGCATTTGCGCTGTGTCTGAACAAGTGGGTCCGTTCATGAGGTCGTGTGCTCCGTAGCGACTATCTCCCGGCAAGGCGCGACGCTGAATGGTCAGCGCACCTCATGTCGGAGCACGCTCAGGGCCCGCACCCGCAGGATGGGTTTACGGCGTCGTATCGCCGCAGGGGATGGCAGGAGTCGGCAATGATCATTCAAGGCAACTGGTTCAACAGTGTGACCCTTTGGATATCCGTGGGGTTGTTGGTGGCGCTTGCCCTGCGTTTTCTATATGGGTTCTTGCGCAGGAAGAGCACCGCTCGACACCGCGACGCTGGCAACTCGAGCTGTTCCAGCGGCCCCGGCAACGCCATCGTCGATGATCATCGTGCCTGCGGTGATTTTGGCGGTGAGGGTGGGGACGGTGGCGGCGGGGGAGATTAGGCGGCAGGTGGCGCCCCTGGTCGATATCGACACCGCATGACCGCGGCTGCCGGCATGCAGGCGAGGGGCTTCGTTGCGGCTTGGGGGGGCAGGCGATAGCGGGTAGTTTGTATTTTTCGCCCCCTCTACTAGAACAGTAAGTGGGGCTCGCCGGCATAGCCTGCTTTCGCAAGCTGGCTGCCTCGGTGCCCGCCCGCTCCATCGCTGGCAACGGCCGCGGACTGAAAAAGTGCGCCACGCGCGCCCTGCAAGCGGTCGCCCACCCCAGCACGTCGCCACTCAACAAGGATCGATCATGACCAAGCTGCTGTTCGCCAGTCTCAGCCTCGTCGCCTGCACCTTCGCCCAGGGTAACGACAAACAGGTGCATTTCTACAACTGGTCCGATTACATGGGCCCCGACACCCTGAAGAATTTCGAGAAGGAGACGGGCATCGCCGTCGCCTACGATGTTTTCGAAACCAACGAGATGCTCGAGGCCAAGCTGCTCTCCGGGCGTTCGGGCTATGACCTGGTGGTGCCGTCCAGCCAGTTCCTGTCCAAGCAGATTCGGGCCCAGGTGTATCAGCCCCTCGATCGCGCCAGGCTGCCAAATTGGCCGCACCTCGATCCCCGCCTGATGCAGCGCCTGGAGGCCGCCGACCCCGGCAACCGGTACGCGGTACCGTACATGTGGGGCACGGTCGGCATCGGCTACAACGCCGAGAAGGTCAGGGCGGTACTGGGCGAGGGCGCGCCGGTGGACTCCTGGGAACTGGTGTTCAATGCCGACAACCTGGCCAAGTTGCGCAGCTGCGGCGTGGCCTTTCTCGATGCGCCGGTAAAGATCATTCCCCAGGCGTTGCATTACCTGGGCCTCGATCCCAACAGCCAGCAACCCGATGACTACGCCAAGGCCTCGGCGCTGTTGCAGAAGCTGGCCCCCTCGGTGACCTACTTTCATTCGTCGCGCTATATCTCCGACCTGGCCAACGGCGACATCTGCCTGGCGGTGGGCTACTCCGGTGACGTGATGCAGGCCCAGAGTCGCGCCAGGGATGCCGGTAAATCCGTGGATATTCGCTACGTGATTCCGAAAGAGGGCGCCAACCTATGGTTCGACATGCTCGCCATTCCCCGCGATGCCCGCAACGCCGAGGGCGCCCACGCGCTGATCAATTACCTGCTGCGCCCCGAGGTCATCGCCCCGGTGAGCGACTACGTGGGCTATGCCAACCCCAACAAGGATGCCACCGCGCTGCTGGAGCCCAGTGTGCGGGATAACCCGGGCATCTACCCGGCGGACGAAGTGATCGCCAAGCTGTACGTGTCTGCCGACCTGCCCGCACCGATCCAGCGGATCATCACCCGCGAATGGACGCGGATCAAGACCGGGCGCTGACCCAGCCTGGCGGCGACCACAAGCCCCTCGCCTGGCCGCTCCGCGCGGCGGCCATGCGAGGGCAACGGGGCTGGTGTGCTAAGCGGGCTCCTGTGTAGGATGGCGGCCGGGTGTCAGCCGTATGGTGCGGCGAGACAGGTCTAGTAGCGTTGGTCGGGCCGCCGCGCGGAGCCTTTTTCGGCCATGAAATCACGCCCGTCTGTTCAGGATGTTCCCCGTGCCCAGCGTTTGGCTGAGCATGCCTTCGCTTGCATTCGCAACCTGCTTCATCGTGAAGCCTTCAGTGGCGTGGTGCTGCTCTTGGCTACCGCCGCCGCACTGATCTGGGCCAATTCGCCCTACGCCGACAGCTATCACGCGCTCTGGCATGCGCCGGTGTCGTTCGGCTTCGGCAGCTTTGGTTTTTCCCAATCGCTGCACTTCTGGATCAACGACGGCCTGATGACCCTGTTCTTTCTGATCGTCGGCATGGAGATTCGCCGCGAAATGCATGACGGTGCCCTGGCCGATCTGCGTCAGGCGTCGCTGCCCATTGCTGCCGCCTGCGGCGGCGTGATCATGCCGGCAGTGATCTACGCCAGCCTCAACCACCAGGGCGCCGGGCTGCACGGCTGGGCGATTCCAGCGGCGACCGATATCGCCTTTGCCGTTGGCCTGCTGGCGTTACTGGGCAAGGGCATTCCCTCGGGCGTGCGCATTTTCCTGCTGACCCTGGCGGTGATCGACGACGTGATCGCGGTGACCCTGATCGCGCTGTTCTATTCCGACGGCCTCAACTACAGCGGCTTTGCCCTGGCCGGTGTTGGTGCACTGGCCGTGCTGGGGCTGCAGCGCATCGGCATCGGCTCGGCCTATGCCTACGTGCTGCCAGGTGCGCTGATGTGGGGCGGCTTGTTGATGACCGGCGCGCACCCGACGCTGGCCGGGGTGATTCTCGGCCTGATGACGCCGGTGATGTGCCTGCCCACTCGCGAGCTGCCCCGTGATGCCGTCGGCCGTATCGCCCGCGAGCTGGAGGACGACAGCGGCACGGCGGTGGCCTCCAACGAGGCCGCGCAGGCGCTGCGCGAGTTGCGCCTGGCCCAGCGCGAATTACTGCCGCCGGTGGTGCGCGTGCAACTGGCACTGCACCCCTGGGTCACCTTCGGCCTGATGCCGTTGTTCGCCCTGGCCAACGCCGGGGTGAGCCTGGGTGGTACCGATCTGTCGTCGAGCACCTCGCACTGGGTGATGATGGGCGTGGCCATCGCGCTGCTGGTGGGCAAGCCGGTCGGGGTTATCAGCGTCGGCTGGCTGGTGGTCAGGCTCGGCCTGTGCCGCTTGCCCGCCGACGTGTCCTGGGGCGGTGTGGCCCTGATCGGCCTGTTGGCGGGGATCGGCTTCACCATGTCGATATTTATCGCCAACCTGGCATTCAGCGATGCCAACCTGCTGGCCGCCGCCAAGCTGGGCGTGCTGCTGGGATCGCTGGCCTCGGCACTGCTGGGGCTGACCTGGGGCGTGCTCTACGTGCGCCGCCTGCGTGCCGCCCAGGCAGCCAGCGCCGCCTAGCGAGCGAGTCGGTAAACGGAATCGGCGGCGTGCCCGGGTTCAGTTGCTAGCGGCGGAACTGGCTGGGCGGCAGTCCGTGGATCTGCCGGAAGCGCCTGGGACAGTTGGCCTCGTCGCCGCGCTGCAGTGGGTAGATCGCCGGTGCCGGGCTGGACGTGTTCGCCGACGAGCCCCAGGTGCCCGGCGAGCTGTTCGAGTTCGAGCAGGTGGTGCCGCAGCCGCGCCAGCGCCACGATGCAGACCCCCACGGGTATGGGCGAGATGGTCGTCGCCAGCCTGGTGGACGTATTTCGCCGGGCGCCCGTTCAAAGGCAGCGTCACTGGCTGAGTGTCGCGGATGGCGGCTTCCGCCGAGCCGCCCTCTGGAGCTCTGCGCCCCCCTGTTAGCCGCGGTGCAAGACAGCCCATCGGCACGCTGCCTGCGCAGCCAGTGGCCGGGTAGCGAACCTTCCTGTCGAAACGACTGATTTCCCGGTAGAAAAAATGGTTTTTTCGCGCTGCGCTTTTGAGTAAAGTGCGGGCCTCTTTGGGGAGTAGCCTGCTTCCGGGTTCGCTCGGCAGCGTTCGTATCAACATTCTCGGCAGCAGCCGTGGTACGAACACCTTTCGGTTGGTGAGACCAATGACTGATACGTGCCTGAGGTCGGGCGCGTGTATCGGTCATTGACTCGTAGCCCGACCGAGACGTAACCGTGAGTTTCCTTTCTCTTGTCTTCCTGGCCTTCGCCATGTCCACCGATGCCTTCGCCGCGGCTGTCGGCAAGGGCGCCTCGCTGCACAACCCCCGATTTCTCGATGCCCTGCGCACCGGTCTGATCTTCGGCGTGATCGAAGCCATCACGCCGGCGGTCGGCTGGTTCATCGGCCAGGCCGCGGCTGGCTATGTGGAACAGTGGGATCACTGGATCGCCTTCACGCTGCTGCTGTTACTCGGCGGCCACATGATCCACGCGGGCTTGCAGCCCGAGGCCGACGAGGCAGGAGAGAAACCCACGGCGCATTCCTTCTGGCTGCTGGCCGCCACGGCATTCGCCACCAGCATCGACGCGCTGGCCGTGGGTGTCGGCCTGGCTTTCGTCGATGTGAACATCTGGCCCGCGGCGCTGGCCATCGGCCTGGCGACCATGACCATGGTCACCATAGGCGTGATGCTCGGGCGCCTGATCGGCACCGCGATCGGCCGCAAGGCGGAAATCCTCGGCGGCCTGGTGCTGATCGGCGTGGGCGCGGCGATTCTCTATGACCACACCTTGTAAGCCGCCAGACCGCCGGCAGCCAAGGTCGAATGGGCTCAGGTGCTCTGGACTTTTCGGGCGCTGTCCCGCTGCATGACCAGGACGTAAAGGTACGGTAGCAGGTGCTGGCTGCATTCCACGGCTTGGCACCCCTGGCAACAGGCCAGCCGATAAGGGAGGGATATGGTTATTGTCGGGAGTCCGGCGCGGCCCTGGCGATTCGCTTCGCCATGCTGCGCGTAGAGTTGTCAGTGCCGCTGCCGAGGGCGGCGAGCTCGTCCGCGGCGATAGCTTCCAATCGCAATGCCCCGTCGACGCCGTGATCCCTCGCTGAGGGTGCGCGGCGCCTCGAGGCGGTGATACAGGCGCTCAGCCCTTGTTCTTGCGCTGGGGTTTGGGGCGGCCCTGTACGCATTTGAAGCGCGGCTCGGTCTTGCAGATCACGTAAATGCGTCCGCGACGTTTGACGATCTGGCAGTCGCGATGGCGCAGCTTGGCCTGTTTCAGCGAGGCGACGACCTTCATGACTTGGCGCCTGCGAAGCCGGCGAAGCGCTTGTTGAAGCCGGCCACGCGACCTTCGCTGGTGACCTGGCGTTGCTGGCCGGTGTAGATCGGGTGCGATGCACTGGATACGTCCAGGGTGACATAGGGATAGGTGTTGCCGTCACTGTGCTGGCGCGTCTTGTCGGTCTCGACCGTGGAGCCGATCAGCCAGTAGGCGTCAGCGGCAACGTCGTGAAACAGGACAGGGCGATAGGTGGGGTGGATATCGGGTTTCATGGGGGCTCCATTGGCTACGTTATAAAGTAACGCATTCAGTCTTGATGATTTTAATTCTCATTACAAGCCTTGCTCGTCGATTCGGGGGCACCGCGAAAACCTCGCCTAAATGCGCTTGCCAAAATGTTATGTTGTAACAATAATGGCGGCGCTTTTCGTAGGGCGTTGCGTGGCTCTGGCTGAAGAGGCCTGGTGTTGTGAACGGTAAAACGGCGGCAAAGCGCTGCAGGCGGATCACTTAATCGTTTAAGATGCCGGCGCCGGTTTCCGTGAGGAATTAATAGGGAATCCGTCGCCACCTCGGGTGGCCAAACGGAACTGCCCCCGCAACTGTAGGTATCGAGCAGCGCTGCATTCGTGTCACTGGGAATCGCTTCCGGGAAGGCCGCCGCGTTGCGCAGACGTACCAGTCAGGAGACCTGCCGGCATGGGTCTGCTTCCGCTTCTGGTGGGCAGGCGCCAGTAATCGAACCGCCGGCGGGGTGTCCGGGAGGGGGCATCCGTGATCACTTCCCGCAAGGGACAGGCGTGGCCGTGGCCGCGCGGCGTGATGTGTTCTCCAGCCTACGCACTGCCTTTATGCGTATTTGTTGATTAGGAGATCACCCGGATGTTCGTGTCACGCCTTGCCCTCATCGGTGCCGCCCTGAGTCTGTCTTCTCTGACCTGTGCCGCCGGCCCGACCCAGTATCCGCTCAGCCTGGAAAACTGCGGGCAGTCGCTGACCTTTGCGAAAAGCCCCGGCACTGCCGTGACCATCGGCCAGGCGGGCACCGAAATCCTCTATTCCATGGGCCTGGGCGAGCGCCTGGCCGGTACTTCGCTGTGGTTCAGCCACGTGCTGCCCGAATTCGAGGCGCAGAATGCCAAGGTGCCGCGCCTGGCCGACAACGACCCGAGCTTCGAGTCGGTGATCGGCAAGCGCCCGGGCCTGGTGGCGGTGCAGTTCGAGTGGATGGTGGGCGAGCAGGGTGTGGTGGGTACGCGTAAGCAGTTTCACGACCTGAACATCCCCACCTACATCATGCCCACCGACTGCGAAGGCAAGGACAACCTGGTCGGCGCCGACGGCACCCGCCTGCAGCCGTTCCAGATCGACAGCCTGTACAAGAGCATCGACCAGCTGGCGCAGATCTTCGACGTGCAGGACAAGGGCGACGCCCTGGTCGCCGATCTGCAGAAGCGCCTGGCCGCGGCGGTGGCCGGTGCCGAGCAGCGTCAGGCCAGGGATATTTCCGCGCTGTTCTGGTTCTCCAGCCCGGACATGGATCTGGACCCCTACGTGGCGGGCCAGAAGGGCGTGGCCGACTACATGATGAAATCCCTGGGGCTACGCAACGTGGTCGAGTCCAACGAGGAATGGCCGAGCGTCGGCTGGGAGACCCTGGCCAAGGCCAACCCCACGGTGCTGGTGCTGGCGCGCATGGACCGCCGTCGCTTTCCCGCCGACGATGTGCAGAAGAAGCTCGAATTCCTGCGCAACGACCCGGTCGCCAAGCACATGGATGCCGTCAAGCATGGGCGCATCGTGATCATCGATGCCGATGGCATGCAGGCCTCGCTGCGCATGATCAGCGGCATCGAAACCCTTGCCAAGGCCGTTGACGACTTCCAATGATCGCACGCAGTTCGCGCCTGTTCCTGCTGACCCTGTTCTGCCTGCTATTGCTCGGCGTGGCGGTGATCGCCGGGATCGCCCTGGGTGAAACCCACATTGCGCCCTCGGTGGTGTTCCAGGTGTTGGCCAACAAGCTGTTCGGGGCAGGCTTCGTGCTCGACCCGATCGACGAGGGCATCGTCTGGAATTACCGCCTGACCCGCGCCCTGGTCGCCGCCAGCTGCGGGGCCGGGCTGGCGGTGTCCGGAGTGGTGCTGCAGGCATTGCTGCGCAACCCCCTGGCCGACCCCTACCTGCTGGGTATTTCTGCCGGCGCCTCGACCGGCGCGGTTTCCGTCGCATTGCTCGGGGTCGGGGCCGGCATGTTGTCGCTGTCCATGGGCGCCTTTCTCGGCGCGGTCGCCGCATTCGGCCTGGTCGCGCTGCTGGCCCGGGCGGCGGGCGGTGGCGCCATCAGCGGCAGTGCGCAGATCATTCTTGCCGGCATCGCCGGCTCCCAACTGTTCAATGCGCTGACCTCCTTTCTGATCACCAAGTCGGCCAGCGCCGAGCAGGCCCGCGGCATCATGTTCTGGCTGCTCGGCAACCTCAGCGGGGTCAACTGGCAGGACGTACTGCTGGCCGTGCCGATGGCGCTGGCCGGGGTCTTGCTGGTTGCCTGGCATACCCGGGCGCTGGATGCCTTCACCTTTGGCGCCGAGTCGGCGGCCTCCCTGGGCGTACCGGTGCGCCGCGTACAGGCCACCTTGATCGCCTGTACCGCCCTGGTCACGGCGGTGATGGTGTCGATCGTCGGCTCCATCGGTTTCGTCGGCCTGGTGATCCCCCACGCCGCGCGGCTGCTGGTCGGTGCGCGGCACGGCCGGCTGGTGCCGGTCTCGGCACTGACTGGCGCGGTGTTCCTGATCGCCGCCGATGTGCTGTCGCGTACGGCGATCAAGGGCCAGGTGCTGCCGATCGGCGTGGTCACCGCCCTGGTCGGCGCGCCGGCGTTCGCGGTGATTCTGGTGCGCGGGAGGCAAAGGCGATGAGCACCATGTTGCAGTGCAGCGACCTGGGTTGGTCGGTAAAGGGCAGGGCGATCGTGGCGGGCGTCGACCTCGAGGTGCGCCAGGGCGAAACCCTGGGACTGATCGGGCCCAACGGTTCGGGCAAATCGACCCTCCTCAAGCTGCTCTCCGGCATTCGTGCACCGGGCAGTGGCCAGGTGCAGCTCGATGGCAAGCCGTTGGCGAGCCTGAGCCGCCGCGAGGTGGCCCGGCAACTGGCGTTCGTCGAGCAACAGGCCGATACCAGCGACGCCGTGACGGTGCGCGATGCCGTCGAACTGGGGCGCACGCCCTGGTTGTCGGCGCTGCAGCCGTGGTCGGCCGATGACGAGCGCGTTGTCATGCAGGCCCTGGCCGACGTGGACATGGCCCACATGCACGAGCATGCCTGGAGCACACTGTCCGGGGGTGAGCGCCAGCGGGTGCACATCGCCCGGGCGCTGGCCCAGCAACCCCAGGTGCTGCTGCTCGACGAGCCCACCAATCACCTGGATATCCAGCATCAGCTGTCGATCCTCAACCTGGTGCGGGCGCTGCCGGTCACCACCCTGATCGCCCTGCATGACCTCAACCAGGCCCTGGAATGCGATCGTCTCGGGGTCATGGAACACGGCCGCCTGGTGGCACTGGGCGAGCCCGACGAAGTACTTACCACCGAGCGCCTGCGCGACACCTTCGGGGTGCGCGCCCGCTACCTGACCGACCCGGAAGACGGCGCCCGGGTGCTGCGTTTTCATCCTGCCTGACACGGACGGTTGCCATGCCCATTCGCTACGCCATCACGCTTCTGACAACCCTGATCTGCACCGCGGCCCGGGCCGAGGTGCACGAGGTGAAGATGCTCAACCGCGGCGCCGGCGGTGCCATGGTCTACGAGCCCGATTACCTGGCCATCGCGCCAGGGGATAGGGTCAAGTTCATCGCCACCCACCCGAGTCATAACGCCGCGAGCCTGCCGGTTTTTTTGCCCGCGGCTGCCGAGCCGTTCAAGGGCAGAATCAACGAGGAAATCGAGGTGAAGTTCGAGGTGCCGGGCTTCTATGGCATCCAGTGCATCCCCCACCTGGCCATGGGCATGGTGATGCTGATTCAGGTTGGCGATCGCCCGAGCCGCGAAGTGCAGATTCCCGCATCGCTTCCGGCCCGGGCCAAGCAGCGTTTCGAGCAGATCATCGAACAGGCCAATTCGGCATACTGAATGCCCATGTCTTCGATGAGTGTCGTGCCCTGATGCGCCCTGTCCTGACCACCCTGAGTTCGCTGTCTCCGGCAGCGCGTGTACTGATCCTCAACGGGCTGACGTTCAACTTCGGCTTCTACATGCTGATGCCGTACTTGGCAGGGCATCTCAGCGAGAACCTAGGCCTGGCCGGCTGGGCGGTGGGCCTGGTGCTCGGCATCCGCGTGTTCAGCCAGCAGGGGTTGTTCCTGCTCGGTGGCTTGCTGGGCGATCGCATCGGTTACCGGCGCGCCATTCTGA
Organism: Pseudomonas argentinensis; assembly: GCF_001839655.2. Classification (NCBI taxonomy): domain Bacteria; kingdom Pseudomonadati; phylum Pseudomonadota; class Gammaproteobacteria; order Pseudomonadales; family Pseudomonadaceae; genus Phytopseudomonas; species Phytopseudomonas argentinensis. The sequence continues at coordinate 3,338,880 of NZ_CP056087.1, read as the reverse complement.
TCGGCTGCGCGGTGCGTTGTGTCGGCTTCGCGGTGTTCGGCTTTTCCGAGAGCCTGGCGGTACTGCTGCTGGCCGCCTGCCTGAGCGGTTTCGCCGGCGCGTTGTTCACACCCTGCGCCCAAGCCTATCTGGCGGACGAATGCCAGGACACACAGCTGCGCAAGCAGGCGTTCGCCCTGCACAACATGGCCAGCACCGCCGGCATGCTGCTCGGGCCGCTGGCTGGCCTGCTGTTCATCAGCGTGGATTTTTCGGTGACCGGCAGCGTATCGGCGGCGCTTTTCCTGGTGATGACGCTGGTGCAGTGGCGCTTCCTGCCGCTCAAGGATCTGGTTTCGGGCGAACAACCGGTGACCATGCTGCGCCAATGTCTGGACATGCTCCGGCAGTGGCCGTTCCTGCGCTTCGCCTTGCTGGCTGCGGCCTATCCGCTGCTGTTTCACCCGTTGTACCTGGCGGTGCCGGCCTATAGCCACGCCTATGGCGGCGGCCAGGAGTGGATCACCCGGGTGTTCGTGATCACCGCCCTGGTCGGTGTGCTGCTGCAGATGCCGGTCAGCAGCCTGCGCCAGCGCTGGATCAGCGAAGGGCAGGGCATGGGCGCAGGCCTGGCGCTGATGGCAGCCAGCTACGGCCTGCTGGCCGAGCCGCTGGTCACCCTGCTGGGCGCGCAGCTGGCCGTGCAGCTGATGGCTGCCCTGTTCAGCCTCGGCAGCCTGCTGGTGCTGCCGCTGCTCTCGGCCCATGTGCCCCATTACGCCAAGCGCGGCCAACTGGCGGCCTATTACGGATTTTTTGCGGGGGTAGGCGGCTTGGTCGCGCTGCTCAGCAACGTGTTGATCGGCCGCTTCCTGCCGGCCGATCAGGCACCGCCACAACTGTTGTGGTGGGCATTGATGGGCATTGGCATGGCGGCGGCATTCAGCCTTTGCTGGCATATGGGTTCAATCAAGGAGCAATCGTGAACAGGTCATATCTAGGTTTGCTTGCCGTAACGGCATGCTGCGTTTCACCCCAGCCCTTGGCAGCTGGCGACGAGCAGGTCAAAAGTGCCGGCTTTATCGGCGATGCCACCTGGAGCCTGCTCAATCGCAGTGTGTACGAGAATCGCGACTATCGAAATGGCGGGCGCAGCAATGGCGCACGCAACGCCTACAAGCCGCGTGACAGCCGCAACGGTTATGCCGAGGAGTGGGGCTACGGCATGCAGGGCGAGGTGAAGTCCGGATTCACCCAGGGCACCGTGGGTTTCGGGCTCGATGGCCATCTGTACCTGTCACACAAGCTCGATGGCGGCGGCGGTCGCGCGGGCAAGATGCGTCACATGCCGGTGGACAACGACGGTTATGATCAGAACGACGCTGCGCGCGGTGGCGCAGCCGTCAAGGCGCGCCTGTCATCGACCTGGGTGCGCTACGGCGAGCAACGGGTCAAGACGCCGATCTTTTCCTCGTCGGATAGCCGTCTGCTGCCGGAAACCCATACCGGCTGGTTTATCGACAGCCGCGAAATCGATGACCTGGTGTTGACCGGCGGGCACTTCACCGGCTCGGCGGATCGCAATTCGCGCAGCAACAACAATCCACTGATCATCAACTACGCAGACCCCAGCCGGCCACTGGGCAACGCGTTCAGCTTCGTGGGCGGCTCCTATACGGGCGTGCCGGCACTGTCGCTGAGCCTCTACGGTGGTGAGCTGGAAGACAGCTGGCGTACGGGTTACCTGGGCGTCAACTACATCCATGCCTTCGATGACGAGCGAGCGCTGAGCGCCGATCTCAATCTCTACCGCAGCAGCGACATCGGTCAGGCGCTGGCCGGCCGGGTGTCCAATACCACCGCCAGTTTGCTGCTGAGCTACAGCGAGGGCTTTCACAAGATCGCCCTGGGCTACCAGAAGGTCGATGGCGACAGTCCCTTCGATTACGTGACCCGCGGTGCCATCTGGCTGGGCAATGCCGTGCAACTTTCCGACTTCAACGCGCCCAATGAGCGATCCTGGCAGTTGGCCTATACCTACGACATGGCCGCTCTCGGCCTCCCCGGGCTCAGCGCCGGCGCTGCCTATGTGCGTGGCAGCGGCATCGACGGCAGCGACGTGGACCCCAAGGGCAGTTACGCCTGGCTGGGCTACGGCAAGGGCGGCAAGCACTGGGAGCGCGATCTCAACCTGCGCTATGTGGTGCAGTCCGGCACCCTGGAAGGGCTCAACGTGCTGCTGCGCCAGAGCGTGCACCGCGGCAACGCGGCGCAGGCGGAGGGCGACACGGATCAGCTGCGGCTGGCGGTCGAGTACCCGCTGACTGGCCGATTCTGATCGATCTGATAGGCTGACGGACCTGATTGCGAGTGGATACCCCGTTGCGCTGGATTACCACCGTCCTGCTGTTCTGCCTGAGCCTGTCGGCCCACGCCGCCTTTACCTTGCCGGGCGACGCCATGCGCTGTACGCGCAGCGCGACGCTGCTCAACTGCACGGATCGTTTCGGCAACCACTATGGCATCGCCCAGCAGGGCAACGACACCCTGATGCGCGGCTTCGACGTGATCAGCGGGCTCGGCTGGTCACAGACCAGCACCACCTATGGCCGGCTGCAGCTGTTCACCGGTGTCAGCGCCGACGGGCAGGTGTGGGTCGGCTCCAGCCGCCGAATCGGCTGGAACGTGGTCAGCCGATTGTCCAGCTCCCAGGGGGATCGCGACCGGGTCAATTGCAACCGCCTGAGCGGTTGCCGCTGACACCCTGTCCGCGCAGGCTTAGCTGAAGCGCGGCAGGCGCTGCTCCTGATCCTCCGCCTCGTGCTCGGCCTGCTGCGGCAAGCCCGCCACCTTGAGGGTCGGCATGTGCTCGCCGACCAGGCGCAGATCGCGGCGCGGCAGGGCGAAGCGCACATCCAGCTCACGTAGCGCATCGAGCAGCTGCAGGTTGATCTCCTGCTGGATGTCCATGTACTGGTTGTAGTCCGAACTTTGCACGATATAGACCACCTCGAAGGTCAGCTGGCTCTCGTCGAAGCCCAGAAAGTGCGCGCGGTCGAACTTGGTTTTCGGCGTGGCGCGGATGATCTCGCCGACCCGTTCCGACACCTGGCGCACCTTGTCGCTCGGCGTGTCGTAGCTGATGCCGAACTTGAACACGATGCGTCGCGTGTCCATGCGCTTGTAGTTGTGCACGATCTGGCGCAGCAGGTCGGCGTTGGCGCAGACCACCTGCTCGCCGCTGAGGCTGCGGATCCGCGTGGTCTTCAAGCCGATATGCTCGATGCTGCCGGCCACCTCGCCGAACACCACGAAGTCGCCGATCTCGAAGGGTTTGTCGACGCCGATCGACAGCGAGGCGAACACATCGCTCAGCACCGTCTGCACCGCCAGCGCCACGGCGATACCACCGACCCCGAGGCTGGCCACCAGGGCGGTGATGTCCACGCCCAGGTTGGCGAGGATCGACAGCAGCATCACCGACCAGATGACGATCAGCACCATGATGCTGATGATGGTGGTCATCACCGGGTTGTAGCCGCTGCCACCGTGCTTGCCGACCACCAGGCTGCGCGACCACAGGCGCACCCCGGTATCCACCCAGAGGGCGATCTGCAGCGCCAGGGCGACGAACCAGGTGTGGCTCAGCGCGGCCTGCCAGCTGCCGGGCAGTTCCGGGAGGCGCAGGGCCAGCAACAGTGAGAACGCCAGGAGCAGGGTGCGGTTGGTACGCCCAACCACCACCGCGACGAAATGTTGCCAGTTGCCGTCCTGACCCTTGGACCAGGTGAGCAGCCGCTTGTGAACGATGCCGACCAAGGTGCGCAGCACGGTATAGATCACTGCGGTCGCCGCCACCACGATACCGATGGCGATCCACAGGTCGCGATCTAACCAGATGTTCCACTGTCCCATTCGGGGTCTCCTGAAAAAGCCGATACAGTTTTCAGTAGGCTTCAGAGCGCAGAAGTTCCGGTCAATGGTCTGACGGGGAGGGCCATCGGGTCGCCGGCATGCGGCAGCCTGTCGCATGCCGGCATGCCAGTGGGCGATAGCTGAGCTATGGTGAAAGGGTGATCCGAAGTCTTGCGCTCATGAACCATCGCGCAACCGGGAAGTGGTCACTGGCCTCTGTTGCCGCAATCGATGCGGCGTGGGTAACCCTGATGTGGACACCAAGCCTGTCCGCCTGGAGAATGACGTGACCTTCTATAGCCTTGATCTGCTGCTGATTCTTTTCGTGGTTACGCTGCTGTTCACGGCTTTGCCGATCATCCTGATGCGCAGCCTCTAGGGCCTATTGACACTGCCGCGCAAGCCGCAGGGCCGGGCTCGCTTTGCCGCGATGCGGCGTTTCTCGCCGGCTCATTTAGCCCTCTAAACTTCGCGGCTCGTGCCTTGCCTCGCAGGCCCTGGGGGCTCGTAGAAGCCCTGTACCGCCCTCAACTGGTGACGGCCTGGCCCAGCAGCGCGCGAAAGCTCTCCGGTTGCACGTCGCGAATCAGCAGCAGGGCGCCCACCGTGCGTGCGGGCGTGTTGGGCAGGGCATGGGCGGGAATGGCGATGGGCAGCTGCGCTTGCCAGGCGCGGATCAGCTCGATGGGGTCGTCACCGGCCGGCAGCAATTCGTCGAGATAGACCTCGATCCCCATCTGCGACGCCAACTCGGCCGATTGACGCAGTAGCGCTTCGGCCATCTCGTGTTGTTCGACCGGCGTGGCCGCGTCGAAGCGCGCCAGCCAGTCACTCATCTGCTTGCGGCATTGCGTTGCCGGGCTGCGCGCGCGCTGCAGCAGGAAGTAGACCGCGCCGACCAGCACGAGGGTTATGGCAGTGAAGAACAGTTCCATCCTGACTCCGGCGCGTGAAAACGTTTAGCCGTCTGGCTGCATGGCGGCGAAACTAACCGAACGGTCATGCAGGCTCAAGCAATTTAATGGCCAGTGGCCATCTTTGCTTCGTGGGTGACCAGCGGGCAGGCGACCAGGAACTGTTGCACTGGGGGTGAGAGCCGGGCGGCCTGTTGGCCGCCCGGTTGAAGGTCAGACCTTGAGTACCAACTTGCCGAAGTTCTCGCCCTTGAACAGCTTGAGCAGGGTTTCCGGGAAGGTTTCCAGGCCCTCGACGACGTGCTCCCTGGACTTGATCTGGCCGCTGGCCAGCCAGCCGCCGATTTCCGCCGCGGCGCTGGCGAAGTTGGCGGCGTGATCCATGACCACGAAGCCCTCCATGCGTGCGCGATTGACCAGCAGGGACAGGTGATTGGCCGGGCCCTTGACCGCTTCCTTGTTGTTGTACTGGCTGATCGCCCCGCAGATGACGATACGCGCCTTGGGCGCCAAGCGGCCGAGTACGGCATCGAGGGTGTCGCCACCGACGTTGTCGAAATACACGTCGACGCCCTTGGGGCATTCGCGCTTGAGGGCTTCAGGCAGGTCTTCGCTTTTGTAATCGATGGCCGCATCGAAACCCAGCTCGTCGATCAGGTAGGCGCATTTCTCCCTGCCGCCGGCGATGCCGATCACCCGGCAGCCCTTGAGCTTGGCGATCTGCCCGGCAATGCTGCCCACCGCGCCGGCGGCGCCGGACAGCACCACGGTGTCACCGGCTTTCGGTGCGCCGACATCGAGCAGGGCGAAGTAGGCGGTCATGCCGGTCATGCCGAGGGCCGACAGGTACACCGGCAGCGGCGCGCGCTTGGGGTCGACCTTGTAGAAGCCCTTGGGCTCGCCGAGAAAATAGTCCTGCACGCCGAGGGCCCCATTGACGTGATCGCCAACGGAGTAATCCGGGTGGTTGGAGGCCACCACCTCACCGACGCCGAGGGCGCGCATCACGTCGCCCAGGCCCACTGGCGCGATATAGGACTTGCCTTCGTTCATCCAGCCGCGCATGGCCGGGTCCAGCGACAGGTAGCGGTTCTTGACCAGGATCTGCCCATTGCCCGGTTCGCCGACCGGTTTTTCCACGTAATCGAACGTATCGCGGCTGACCATGCCGCTGGGGCGTTTGGCGAGCAGAAACTGACGGTTGAGCTGAGTGGACATGGAGAGCCTCCGTTGAAATAAGCTGTGGTGATAATCCTCGGCCTGGGATTGGACAAGGATGTCGCAGTGGCCGAATGTTTGCCGATCCATCGAACTGATGGGGCCATCGCCCGCGCGCAAGGCGTCGATAGCCCGCTACAGTGTGGATCACGATCACGGAAGTCTGACCAGGCCGAGGTAGCGATGACTGCAAGTCCCTTGCTGAGTGTGTTTCTTCCCCTGGCCCTGGGCATCATCATGCTCGGCCTGGGTTTGTCACTGACCCTGGCGGATTTCGCCCGGGTGGTGAAGTACCCCAAGCCGGTGCTGATCGGGCTGTTCTGCCAGTTGCTGCTGCTGCCGGTGGCCTGTTTCTTCATGGTTCAGGCATTTGGCCTGGCGCCCGCCCTGGCGGTCGGCATGATGCTGCTGGCCGCCTCGCCCGGCGGCACCTCGGCCAACCTGTACAGCCACCTGGCCCATGGCGACGTGGCGCTGAACATCACCCTGACCGCGGTGAACTCGGTGGTCGCGGTGCTGACCATGCCCTTTATCGTCAACCTGTCACTGGCCTACTTCATGGAAGGTGACCAGGCCATTGCGCTGCAATTCGCCAAGGTGGTGCAGGTGTTCGTCATCGTGCTGGGGCCGGTGGCCATCGGCATGTTCCTGCGCAGCCGCTTTCCCGGTTTCGCCCTGCGCATGGAAAACCCCGTGAAGATCATTTCCGCCCTGTTCCTGCTGCTGATCATCGTGCTGGCACTGGTCAAGGACTGGCAGACGGTGCTCGATTACGCGCCGGTGGTGGGCGCCGCGGCGCTGGCCTTCAACCTGCTGAGCCTGGCGGTGGGCTACTTCGTGCCGCGCCTGCTCAACCTGAGCCTGCGCCAAGCCATCGCCATCGGCATGGAGATTGGCATCCACAACGGTACCCTGGCCATTGCCCTGGCGCTCAGCCCGGTGCTGCTCAACAACAGCACCATGGCGATTCCCGCGGCGCTGTACAGCATCATCATGTTCTTCACCGCTGCGGCCTTCGGCTGGTGGGTGAATGCGGCCCATGGCAAGCAGTTGAGGGCCGAGGTCTGAGATGTCGCCGCGTAACGACTGATTCAAGAAAGTAGCGGCCATTCAATTTTTGGTGGGCTGAAGCCCACCCTACGTTATGGCGTACGAACTGTAGGGTGGGCTTTAGCCCACCAATTGGTGCCCGCAGCCAATGGCCGCTATCGCTATACCACTGCCTTCAGGCACCGCGCTTCCCGCCATTGAGCAGCAGCAGCGTCAGCAACCCGGCGACGATTCCCCAGAACGCCGAGCCGACCCCGAACAGGGTCATGCCCGAAGCGGTGACCAGAAAGGTGATCAGCGCCGCTTCGCGTTCCCGGGGTTCGCCCATGGCCTGGGTCAGGCCGCCGATGATCGAGGCGAACAGCGCCAGGGCGGCCACCGACAGGATCAGCGCCTTGGGCAGGGCGGCGAACAGGGCGGCGAGGGTGGCACCGAACAGCCCGGCGATGCCGTAGAAGATCCCGCACCAGACCGCGGCGGTGTAGCGCTTGCGCGGATCCTCATGGGCTTCCGGACCGGCGCAGATGGCCGCGCTGATGGCGGCCATATGGATGCCATGGGAGCCGAAGGGCGCCATCAGGACCGACACCAGGCTGGTAGTGTTGAGCAGGGGCGACGCCGGTACGTCGTAACCGTTGGCGCGCAGCACCGCCATGCCCGGCAGGTTCTGCGATGCCATGGCAACGATGAACAGCGGGATGCCGATACTGATCGCCGCGGCGATGGAGAAGCTCGGTGTGGTCCACTCGGGGGTGGCCAGTTGCAGCTCGAACTGGGAGAAATTCAGCAGCCCCAGCATACCGGCCAGCACGCAGCCGACCACCAGCGCGGCCAGCACGGCGTAGCGCGGCTGCAGGCGCTTGCCCAGCAGGTAGGTGAACAGCATGGCGATCACCAGCAGTGGTTGCTGCTCGGCCGCCACGCAGATTTCCAGGGCGATCTTGAACAGTACGCCGGCCAGCAGCGCCGCGGCGATGGAGCCGGGAATGCGGCGCATGATGCGGTCGAAACTGCCGGTCAGCCCGCACGCCAGAATCAGCGCCGAACAGAGGATATAGGCGCCGATCGCCTCGCCGTAGGGCACGCCGGGCAGGCTGGTGATCAGCAGCGCCGCGCCCGGCGTCGACCAGGCGACCATCACCGGGGCGCGGTAGCGCAGCGACAGGCCGATGCAGGTCACCGCCATGCCGATCGACAGCGCCCAGATCCACGAGGAAATCTGTCCGCTGGTCAATCCGGCGGCCTGGCCCGCCTGGAACATCAGCACCAGGGAACTGGTATAGCCGGTGAGCATGCCGATGAACCCGGCAACCACCGCAGAGGTGGAGGTGTCGGCCAGCGGGCGCAGGCGCGTTTGGCTGCTCTCGCGCATTACAGCACTCCTTTGATGTCGGCGAGTATCGGGTACAGCGAGACCACCAGCAGCACGGCCATGCCGATATTGAAGACGCGCAGCACCGTGGCGTTACGCAGCCAGTTGCGCAGCAGGCTGCCGGCCACCGTCCACAAGCCGACGCAGGGCCCGCCGACGACGGCGAACAGGGCGGCGATCAGCAGCACGTTGACCAGGAAATTCTCTTGCGGGGTGTAGGTGGCGATGGCGCCGATGGCCATGACCCAGGCCTTGGGATTGACCCACTGGAACGCCGCGGCCTGCAGGAAGGTAAAGGGCTTGCCGCGCTCGCCGCCGGTGCTGTCCGGCGCGCCGGAGCCGGCGATCTTCCAGGCCAGGTAGAGCAGGTAGGCGGCGCCCAGGTAGCGCAGCAGCGTGTACAGCAGCGGCAGTCGCTCGAACAGCTGCCCCAAACCCAGCCCGACGCAGATGATCAGCACCATGAAACCGAGGCTGATCCCGAGCATGTGCGGCACGCTGCGGCGCACGCCGAAGTTCACGCCGGAGGCCAGCAGCATCATGTTGTTGGGGCCTGGCGTGATCGAGGTGACGAAAGCGAAGGCGACGAAGGCGAGCAGCAGTTCCGGGGTCATGACGAGTTCTCTTGAGTGAACGACGACGATAAGGGTTGCCGCCGGGATCGTCGCCATACAGAGCTCGCGATAAGTGACCGTACAGTTGGGGCGGGGCTACTCCGGTGGGCGAGCTGTACCGCAAAGCGCCTTGTTGACCGCCAGCCAGCCCTCGACCGCTTGCCTGCCGCTCTCATCGAACGCCCGCCGCAGCAGCTTGACCTGCTCGCGGCGCAGGGCGCGCTCCAGTCTGGCGCCTTCGACGGTCAGGCCGAGCAGGCGCTTGCGCTTGTCGTCCTCGGCGGTGACGCTCCGGCTCAGGTGCATTTCCATCAGCTGGCGCAGGGGAATGCTCAGGGCCTGCTTGCTCACCCCCAGATAACCGAGCAGTTCGCTGACGCTCAGCCCCGGATGCCGCGCGATGAAGAACAGGATGCGCTGATGCACCCGCGACAGGCCGCGGCGCGCGAGCATTTCATCGGCCTTGGTGGTGAACGCCTGGTAACCGAAGAAGAAGGCGGCCATGGCAGTTTGCTGATCGGCTGAATTTTTAAGGTCAATCATGTTGACGTATATGTCTCGGGCATCGTACTTTCGGTCAAGCAGTTTGACCTAGGGTCTGTTGACGTTTCAACGCGAGCCGCGTTGCCGCGAGAAATCTCGCCAGGCGAGGCGGAGGACGCAGGGAATGGCGTTCCCTTTTCAAGTCCTCCAACGACGCATGGCGAGATTTCCCGCGCAACCCGCAGGGCCGGGCCCGTTTTGCCGCGATGCTGCGTTTCTCGCCGGCTCATTTAGCCCGCTAAACTTCGCGGCTCGTGCCTTGCCTCGCGGCAAAACGGGCTCCGGCGCGGCCGTGCGTGAAACGTCAACAGACCCTCGTTTCATGAATTATCACCTGGTGACCCCATGGCCTTCTCCGAACGCGTCTCCCGCCTGAAAAGCTCCCTGATCCGGGAAATCCTCGCGGCCGCCCAGCGCCCGGAAGTGATGTCGTTCGCCGGTGGCCTGCCGGCCGAGGAGATGCTGCCCAGGCTCGACTGGTCGCAGATGCCCGCCAGCATGGGGCAGTACGGCATGAGCGAGGGCGAGCCGGCACTGCGCGAAGCCATCGCTGGCGAAGCCCGGCTGCTGGGTGTGCCCTGCGAGGCCAGCCAGGTGTTGATCGTCAGTGGCTCGCAGCAGACCCTGGACCTGGCCAGCAAGCTGTTCATCGACCCGGGTACCCAGGTGTTGCTCGAAGCGCCGACCTACCTGGCGGCGCTGCAGGCGTTCCAGCTGTTCGGCGCCGACTGCGTGGCCGTGCCCCAGGAGGCCGACGGCCCGCAGTTGCACGCCCTCGAAGCGCAGCTGGAACGCCAGCGCCCGGCCTTCGCCTACCTGATTCCGACGTTCCAGAACCCCAGCGCCGTGCGCTACAGCGAAGCCAAGCGCGATGCCGTGGCGGCCCTGCTGGACCGCTACCGGGTCACCCTGATCGAAGATGAGCCGTATCGCGAGCTGGTGTTCGATGCCGGCAGCGCCACGCCCATCGTCAGCCGCCTGCGCAAGGCCAGCTGGATCTACACCGGCACGGTTTCCAAGACCCTGTTGCCGGGGCTGCGTGTCGGCTACCTGATCGCCACGCCGGACCTGTTCCCCCATCTGCTGCGCCTCAAGCAGTCGGCAGACCTGCACACCAACCGGGTCGGCCAGTGGCAGGCCCTGCAGTGGCTGGGCAGCGAGCAGTACCGTGAGCACCTGGCCGAGCTGCGTGATTTCTATCGTCTGCGACGTGATGCGATGCAGGCGGCGCTCGTCGAACACTTCAGCGACCTGGCCGACTGGCAGATTCCCCAGGGAGGCCTGTTCTTCTGGCTGAAGCTCAAGCAGCCCCAGGATACGCGCCTGCTGCTCGATGCGGCGCTGGCGCAGAACGTGGCCTTCATGCCGGGCGAACCCTTCTTCATCGACCCGGATCGCGAGCCTGGTTACCTGCGGCTTAACTTCAGCCACGTGGCACCGCAGCGCCTGGGTGAGGGGCTGCGCCGGCTGGCGGGTGTGGTGCGGCAAGGGCTGGCTGCGAACGCGGCGTGACTATCGGTAAAAGGGGTGAACATGTACAAGGTGTATGGCGATTACCGCTCGGGCAACTGCTACAAGGTCAAGCTGATGCTGACCCTGCTCGGCGAATCCTTCGAGTGGGTGCCCGTCGATATTTTCAAGGGTGAAAACCAGCGCCCCGAGTTTCTGGCCAAGAATCCCAACGGCAAGATTCCAGTGCTGGAACTGGAGGACGGCAGCTGCCTGTGGGAGTCCAACGCCATTCTCAATTTCCTCGCCGATGGCAGCGAGTTCCTCGAGACCGAGCCGCGCCTGCGTACCCAGGTGCTGCAGTGGCAGTTCTTCGAGCAGTACAGCCATGAGCCGTACATTGCCGTGGCGCGGCGCATCCAATGGCTCGAAGGCATGCCGGCGGCGCGCGCCGAGGAGTACAAGGTCTGCCAGGTGCGCGGTCACAAGGCGCTGCGCGTCATGGAACGGCAGCTGGAGCAGACGCCGTATCTGGTGGGGGATCGCTACACCATCGCCGACATCGCCCTGTACGCCTACACCCATGTCGCTCACGAAGGTGGCTTCGACCTCAGCGCTTATCCGGCCGTCAATGCCTGGCTGGCGCGGGTCGCCAGCCACCCGAAGCATGTGACCATGCTGGGCTGATCGGCTTTGCGGAGGATGGGGGCGCAACCCATCGTCCATCCTACGTTTTGAGCGGTCTCGCGGCGGACAATATCCTGTGGGAGCGGGCGGGGACGCCCAGTCCATGCCCGCGAATCGGGCGCATGGCACCCTCCCACAATGGAAACGTGGAGGCAGCAGGCTGCTACTTGCGCAGCAGCCGCAACCCGTTGAACACCACCAGCAGGCTCACACCGACATCGGCGAACACCGCCATCCACATGGTGGCGTGGCCGGTGACGGTCATGGCCAGGAAGATCGCCTTGATGCCCAGGGCCAGCAGGATGTTCTGCTTGAGGATCGCGGCCGTCTGCTGCGACAGGCGAATGAACGCGGGAATCTTGCGCAGGTCGTCATCCATGATCGCCACATCGGCGGTTTCGATGGCCGTGTCGGTGCCGATCGCCGCCATGGCGAAGCCGACATCGGCGCGCGCCAGGGCAGGGGCGTCGTTGATGCCGTCGCCGACCATGGCCACCATGCCTTGCTGCTCGAGCAGTTTCTCCACGGTCGCCAGCTTGTCGGTGGGCAGCAGGTCGCCGCGGGCCTCGTCGATGCCCGCCTGGACGGCGATGGCCTGGGCGGCGTGTTGGTTGTCGCCGGTGAGCATCAGGGTCTTGATGCCCATGGCATGCAGGCTGGCGATCGCTTCGCGGCTGCTGTCCTTCAGCGTGTCGGCAACCGCGAACAGGGCCAGGGCGCGGCTTTCGTCGCTGAGCACGATCACCGTCTTGCCCTGCCGCTCGAGTTCGTCGAGGCGGTGTTCGATCTCCGCGGAGCACAGGCCAAGCTCCTCGAGCAGGCGGTGGTTGCCCAACTGGTAGCGCTGACCATCGATCATGCCTCTTACGCCGCGACCGGCCAGCGCCTCGAACCCCTGTACATCGAGCCGCTCGACGCCCTGTTGCTGCGCTGCAGTGGCCACCGCCAGGGACACCGGGTGATCGGAGCGGGCCGCCAGGCTGGCCGCCAACTGGCGATAGTCCTCGGCATCCTCGGCGAGCGCCTGGTAGTCGGTCTGTACCGGCTTGCCGTAGGTGAGGGTGCCGGTCTTGTCCAGCGCCAGGTGAGTAATGTGCCGGCCGTTTTCCAGGTGCACGCCGCCCTTGACCAAGATGCCCTTGCGCGCCGCTGCGGCAAGGCCGCTGACGATGCTGACCGGCGTGGAGATCACCAGGGCGCAGGGGCAGGCGACCACCAGCAGCACCAGGGCGCGATACACCCAGTCGAACCAGCTGCCGTTCAACAGCAGCGGCGGCACCACGGCCACCGCCAGGGAGAGCAGAAATACCAGCGGGGTGTAGATCCGCGCGAAGCGGTCGACGAAACGCTGGGTTGGCGCCCGCGCGCCTTGCGCCTCCTCCACGGCCTTGATGATGCGCGACAGCGCGCTGTTGCCCGCGGCGGCGCTGACCTGGTATTGCAGCGCGCCGCCCTGGTTGAGGGTGCCGGCGAACAGGGTGTCGCCCACGCTTTTCTCGATCGGCAGGCTTTCCCCGGTGATCGGCGACTGATCGACCGTCGAGTTGCCCTCGGTGACCTGGCCATCCAGGCCGATGCGCTCACCGGGGCGCACCCGTACCAGACTGCCGATGGCCACCCGGGTGACATCCTGCGCCTGCCAGCTGCCGTCGGCCTGACGCACCGTGGCCCGTTCCGGGGTCATCGCCATCAGGCCACGGATGGCGTTGCGGGCGCGATCCAGGGATTTCGCCTCGATCCGCTCGGCGATGGCGAACAGCACCATGACCATGGCCGCCTCGGGCCACTGGCCGATCAGCAGCGCGCCGGTCACGGCGATGCTCATCAGCGCATTGATGTTCAGGTTGAGGTTCTTCAGGGCTATCCAGCCCTTCTTGTAGACGTCGAGGCCGGCGGTGAGGATGGCGCCCAGGGCGATCAGCGCAACCAGCCATTGCGGCGCGGCGTTGGTGAAATGCAGCAGCTCGGCCACGAAGGCCGCCACGCCGGCACCGATCAGTCGCCAGGGCAACTTGTTGTTCGCTGGTTCGAGGGGCACGGGCTGCTCTTCGCCGCTCTCTGGCTGTGGGGTGAAGCCCAGTTCACGGATCGCTTGCAACGCCGGTTCGAGCCCATCCGGGCGGTGCCGGATGGTCAACACCCGCTGCATCAGGTTGAATTGCAGCGCCTCGATGCCGGGCTGGCGGGCCAGTTTGTCGGTGATCAGGCGTTCTTCGGTGGGGCAATCCATCTGCTCGATGCGCACCCGGGTCTCGGCGGCCAGGGGCTGGGCCTGCATGCCCAGGCTGGCGAGCGCCTTGATCAACAGCGGTGCGGCGCCAGCCTGATGTTCGATGAGCAGGGTGCGGTTGAGCAGGTTGAATTGCAGGTCGTGCACCTCGGGCAGGGGCTGCAATTTGCCGCGGATCAGGCGCTCCTCGGTCGGGCAGCACATCTGCTCGATCCGCAGAGCACTGCTCTCCGTGGCGAGGTTCGCCTGGCTGGCTGCCGGTTCGCTGATCCCCGCGATCAAATGGCTTGCCGAGGCGCAGCAGGAAGGCGTCGTATCGCTCGCACAGCAGGTCGCCTGAGGGCGTGCAGGTTTCGGCGTACGGTCATGATCACAGCAATTCGACATGGGGGCTCTCCCAACTATCCTGTTGCAGAGTGAACACCCTGTAGCCACTATAGGGTCAAGTACTGGAGGAGAGGTGATCATGAAAATTGGCGAAATGGCGACGATTACCGGCTGCCAGGTCGAAACCATCCGCTATTACGAGCGCGAGGGATTGTTGCCCGCACCCCAGCGTAGCGAAGGCAACTACCGCCTGTACCTGCCGGAGCATGTCGAGCGGCTGACCTTCATCCGTAACTGCCGCACCCTGGACATGACGCTCGACGAGATTCGCGAGCTGCTCAGCCTGCGCGGCCGGCCAGCGGAAAACTGCGAGGCCATCAACACCCTGATCGACGAGCATATCGAGCACGTCAACGGGCGTATTGCCAGCCTGCAGTCGTTGCAGGGGCAGCTGGTCGAGCTGCGCAACAGCTGCCTGGCCGATCGGCGGTCGTCGCCCTGCGCGATCATCCGCCAGCTCAGCACCAGTGACAGCCTGCATGCCGACAAGGATGTATCCCATGTCGGGCGCAGCCATCAGCACTAAGGCGTCTCTACAAGCCTGCGTGTCAGCGCGGTGCTTGCGCGGGGGCTGTTGCAGCCGCCCTAGGGCGCTTCACCCCGCGAAGCGCTGATCCAGGTAGGCGGCAATGGCCTTGGATTCGTACAGCCAGGTGCTCCGGCCATTTTCTTCGATACGCAGGCAGGGCACCTGGATCTTGCCGCCCTGGCTCTCCAGCTCGCTGCGCGAGGTGGCGTCGTTCTTGGCGTCACGCAGGGCAACGGGCACGTTCAGGGTATGCAGCTTGCGGCGAATCTTCACGCAGAAGGGGCAGGCCTTGAACTGATAGAGCGCCAGGTTGGCCGCGGCCTGGTCGACGGCAGCCTGTGCCTCAGGCGAGCGCTTCATCTTCGCCGGACGGGTGGCGAGGTCGCCGAGAACGATCAGCTGGCCGAGGCCCAGGCGCAGTGCCTTGATAATCATGATGAGTACCTATAGAGGTGAACGGCGCGCAGCTTACCCGAGTCGAGCGGCCGGCCCAACCGCCTGGCGGTTGCGGCATAATGGCCCGCCCACGCGAACCTGACGGCTGATGCGATGAAACCCGAAGACCTGAAATTGTTGGTGAGCCGAGAAATGCCCTTTGGCAAATACAAGGGCCGCGTGATCGCCGACCTGCCGGGGCATTACCTGAACTGGTTCGCCCGTGAAGGCTTTCCCAAGGGGGAGATCGGTCAGTTGCTGGCGCTGATGCAGGAGATCGATCACAATGGTTTGTCGTCGTTGCTCGATCCCTTGCGCAGCAAGCCAAGGCAGCCGTTGCGCGAGTGATCAGCGCTCGCTGAGTTGTTGCTCCAGGTGTTCGATGATGCTGTCTGGCTTGAGCACCAGAATGTCGCTTTCCAGGTTGTCGAGAATCACCTCGGCGGTGTTGCCGATCAGCGCACCACTGAAACCCGTGCGCGCCACGGTGCCGATCACCGTGACGGCCGCGCGCAACTGGTGGGCGAAGTGCGGGATCAGTACGTCGGCCGGGCCTTCGGCGATATGCAGGTGCCCGTCATCGATGTCATAGGCCGCCTGAAATGCCCGGCACTGCTGGCGGTAGCTTTCCTCTATGGTGTCGCGCAGCTGGAAGGTCGGATCGGCGGCGGCCAGCACGGGCGATGGATGGGCGCTGAGCACGTGCAGTTCGGCTTTCGCCAGATTGGCGATGTCGAAGCCGTGCTCGACGATGCGGGTGTGCAGCGCGCGATGCTCGCCGTCGACATTGCCCACGTCCACGGCGGCCAGTACCGTGCCGCCGGTCCAGGGCGTCTGGGCTTTCACCAATAGCACCGGGCAGGGGCAGTAGCGCAAGAGCTTCCAGTCGTCGGGGGTCAGCAGAGCTTTTTTCAGCGGGTTGTCTGGCATGTGCTGCTTGATCACCAGGCCGCAGCCCTCGGCCTGCTGCACCGTACTGACCGTTTCATGCAGGCTGCCATGCCATGCCTGTTCGCTGCTGACGCTGTAGCCATCCTGCTGCAGGGCATTGCCGAGCAGGCGCAGGTGGCCGCTGTGTTCGCCCGACTCATCGCAGATCAGCAGGTGCAGATGGGACTGCGTCACCCCAGCGATCAGCTTGGCGCGTTTCAGGGCCAGGGCCTCCGGATGATCCGGCTGGATGACGACGAGAATGCTGCGGACGGCTTGCATGGGGTTTCCTCTGCCTGTGGCTGCCTAGTCACTATAGATGGCCTGTTACGCCTGTGACCCTGGCCCAGTGGATCCGTGCCGCAGCGGCAGGCCACGGCTTGACCTTGCCGTCGTGGCAAGGTGTAGGTTCTGACCTTCCATCAAAGGTCGAGGATCGTCAATGAAAGCCCAAGCCCTAGGTTTATTGTTGTGTGCCGGCACGGCGCTGCTGAGCACCGGCCTGGCCGCCGCGGGGGAAACAGCCGATGGCCATGCCGGCGGGCATGCGGCGCACGGGGCGCCAGCCAAGCCGGCAAAGGCCAGTGCCTCGACGGCCGCCTACCGCGCCGTCAACGACAGGATGCACAAGGCGATGGCGGTCACGCTGACCGGCAGTGCCGACGTGGATTTCATGCGCGGCATGATTCCCCATCATCAGGGCGCCATCGAGATGGCCAGGGTCGTGCTGCAGTATGGCAGCGATGCGAGGGTGCGTGCCTTGGCCAACGAGGTGATCGCCGCCCAGGATCAGGAGATCGACCTGATGAATAAATGGCTGGTCGCCAACGCGGCGAGCTATGAGGCGGCTGTCGATGCCGTTAAGAGCGCTGAAGTGAAGGCTGCATTCGAGGCGGTCAACCACCGCATGCACGGTGCCATGGCCGTCGAGTTCAGCGGTAACGCCGATCAGGACTTCATGCGCGGGATGATTCCTCACCACCAGGGCGCCATCGAGATGGCCAAGGTCGCACTGGCCTACGGCTCCGACCCAGAGGTGCTGAGGCTCGCCAGGCAGGTCATTGCCGCCCAGGAGCAGGAAATCGCCCAGATGAACGCCTGGCTGGAAAACCACTGAGCCGCTCGACCCAGCCACGCCCTGCGCGGGCCGATAGACAGGACGCGCCGCGCTGGCGGCCCTATAATGGCCGGCTTATCGACCCCCAGCTGCCAGAGCCCATAGCCGTGTTGTTTCCAGCCACTGCCCCCGATCAGCCATTGCCCAGCCGCCGCAGCGCCATGCCGAGCCTGCCGGAAATTCACGACTTTCTTGGTTGCCGCACGCCCCAGGCCTGGGTCGAGGCGGCACTGGCCAATCAGGACATCATGCTGATCGACCACAAGAACTGCGAATTCAAGGCCGCCAGCACGGCGCTGAGCCTGATGGCCAAGTACAGCTGCCATGTCGATCTGATCAACATGATGTCGCGCCTGGCCCGTGAGGAACTGGTCCATCACGAGCAGGTGCTGCGTATCATGAAACGCCGCAAGATCGGCCTGCGGCCGGTATCGGCGGCGCGTTATGCCTCGGGCCTGCGCAAGGTGACGCGCAACCACGAACCCTACAAGCTGGTCGACACCCTGGTGGTCGGCGCCTTTATCGAGGCGCGTAGCTGCGAGCGCTTCGAGGCAGTGGTGCCGCATCTGGACGACGAGCTGGGCAAGTTCTACTTCGGGCTGCTGAAGAGCGAGGCGCGGCACTTTCAGGGCTACCTGAAACTGGCCTATCAGTATGGCGATGCGGCCGATGTCGATCAGACCATCGAGCGGGTGAGGGCGGTCGAGCGGGAATTGATCGAATCCCCTGACACTGAGTTTCGCTTTCACAGTGGCGTTCCGCAGGCTTAAACGGGATAACTCCCGGGTATCGCTGCGCTCAACGCCGGGCTGCCTGGTGTTTCAGTCCAGGGCGAAGGCGGTCTGGTTGAAGCCGTTTTCATCGACTTGCAGGGCCCAGCCCTGCTTGTCCCAGTCGCCGAGGACGATTCGCCGCGCCGATTGACCGTCGACCAGCAGCTCATGGACGGCAGGGCGGTGGGTGTGGCCGTGGATCAGCGTCTTCACGCCATAACGTGCCATTACCCGCTGCACTTCATCGGGCGTGACGTCGACGATATCGCTGGCCTTCATGCGCGTCTGTGAACGGCTTTCCGAGCGCAGCCTGCGCGCCAGCTTGTGGCGGGTGTTCAGCGGCAGGTTGCGCAGGATGAACAGGCTCAGCGGGTTGCGCAGCAGGCGGCGCATCTTCTGGTAGCCGATATCCAGGGTGCACAGGCTGTCGCCGTGCATCAGCAGCACCTTTTCGCCCGCTAGTTCAACGGTATGGGGATCGCCGAGCAGGGTGCAGCCGGCCTCGCGGCAAAAGGCCTTGCCAAGCAGAAAGTCGCGGTTGCCGTGCATCAGGTAGATGCGCGTGCCGCTGTCGCTCAAGCGCCGCAGCGCCGCGGCGATGCCGTGCTGGAAAGAGGTCATGGCGTCGTCGCCGATCCACACTTCGAAAAAATCGCCGAGGATGTACAGCGCTGCGGCCTGGCGCGCCCGAGTGTCGAGAAAATGCAAGAACGCCCGGGAAATGTCCGGGCGCTCCTGTTCAAGATGCAGGTCGGAGATCAGCAGGATCACTCGACGATCTCGGCCTTCTCGATGATCACGTCGTCTGCCGGTACGTCCTGGTGGCCGGACTTCATGGTGGTGGATACGCCCTTGATGGCTTCGACCACGTCCATGCCTTCGACCACTTCACCGAACACCGCGTAACCCCAGCCCTGTACGGTCTGCGCGCTGTGGTCGAGGAAGGTGTTGTCGGCAACGTTGATGAAGAACTGCGCGCTGGCCGAATGGGGCTCCATGGTCCGGGCCATGGCAACGGTGCCGGTCTTGTTGGAAAGGCCGTTGTTGGCCTCGTTCTTGATCGGCGAGCGAGTCGGCTTCTGCTTCATGCCCGGCTCGAAACCGCCGCCCTGGATCATGAAATTGCCGATCACGCGGTGGAACACGGTGCCGTCGTAGTGGCCGCTCTTCACGTATTCCTTGAAATTGGCGACGGTTTCTGGCGCCTTGTCTTCGAACAGGTTGAGGGTGATGACGCCGTGGTTGGTGTGCAGCTTGATCATGTGCTTAATCGCTCTGTCGAGAAAATCGCGGGCCGCTTCAGGCTGACCGGGGCATTAATGCTGCTCGAAGGTCAGTGAGCAGGCACCAAGGCCTGTCAGGGGGTTGACAGCTTGGGCTATGATAAGCGCTTTGTTTTAGCCGGCCTACCCTGTGCCGCAATCCGCATGCGCTAAGGACACCATGAGCAAGCCCACCGTCGAAAAAGCCGCCAACTTCCTGCTGCCCATCGTTCAGGCCGACCTGGACGCTGGCAAGCACGCCAAGATCATCACCCGTTTCCCGCCGGAGCCCAACGGCTACCTGCACATCGGCCATGCCAAGTCGATCTGCCTGAACTTCGGCCTGGCCCAGGAATTCGGTGGCGAGTGCAACCTGCGTTTCGACGACACCAACCCGGCCAAGGAAGACCAGGAATACATCGATGCCATCAAGGCCGATGTCCAATGGCTGGGCTTCACCTGGGCCGGCGAGGAGCGTTATGCCTCCAATTACTTCGACCAGTTGCATGACTGGGCCGTCGAGCTGATCAAGGCCGGCAAGGCCTATGTCGACGACCTGACGCCGGACGAGGCGCGCGAATACCGCGGCACCCTGAATACCCCCGGCAAGGACAGCCCGTACCGCGAGCGCAGCGTGGAGGAGAACCTCGACCTGTTCGCCCGCATGAAGGCCGGTGAATTCCCGGACGGCGCCCGTTCCCTGCGTGCCAAGATCGACATGGCCTCGCGCAACATGAACCTGCGCGACCCGATCCTCTACCGCATCCGCCACGCCCATCACCACCAGACCGGCGACAAGTGGTGCATCTACCCGAGCTACGACTTTACCCATGGCCAGTCCGATGCCATCGAAGGCGTGACCCACTCGATCTGCACCCTGGAATTCGAGGATCACCGCCCGCTCTACGAGTGGTTCCTGGCCAACCTGCCGGTGCCGGCGCAGCCGCGTCAGTACGAATTCGCCCGTCTGAACCTGAACTACACCATCACCAGCAAGCGCAAGCTCAAGCAACTGGTCGACGAGAAGCACGTCAACGGCTGGGACGACCCGCGCATGTCGACCCTGTCCGGCTACCGTCGCCGCGGCTACACCCCGGCGTCGATCCGCACCTTCTGCGACATGATCGGCGTCAACCGCGCCGGCGGCCTGGTGGATATCGGCATGCTGGAATTCGCCATCCGCGAAGACCTGGACGCCAACGCCTCGCGCGCCATGTGCGTGCTCAAGCCGCTCAAGGTGGTGATCACCAACTACCCCGAGGGCCAGGTCGAGAACCTGGAGCTGCCGCGCCATCCCAAGCAGGACATGGGCACCCGCGTGCTGCCGTTCAGCCGCGAGATCTACATCGACGCCAGCGACTTCGAGGAAACCCCGCCGGATGGCTACAAACGCCTGATTCCCGGTGGTGAAGTGCGCCTGCGTGGCAGCTACGTGATCCGCGCCCTTGATGCCATCAAGGACGCCGCCGGCAATATCGTCGAACTGCGCTGCTCCTATGACGAGCACACCCTGGGCAAGAACCCGGAAGGCCGCAAGGTCAAGGGCGTGATCCACTGGGTGCCGGCTGCAGGCAGCGTCGAATGCGAAGTGCGTCTGTACGACCGTCTGTTCCGCTCGGCCAACCCGGAGAAGGCCGAAGAGGGCGGCAGCTTCCTCGACAACATCAACCCCGAATCGCTGGTAGTGCTCAGCGGCTGCCGTGCCGAACCATCGCTGGCCAGGGCCGCCGCTGACGACCGCTTCCAGTTCGAGCGCGAGGGCTATTTCTGCCTGGACAAGGATTCGACCGCCGACGCCCTGGTGTTCAACCGTACCGTCACGCTGCGCGATTCGTGGGGTCAGTAATGGCACTGTCGATCTACAACACGCTCAGCAAGGTCAAGGAACCGTTCAAGCCGCTGATCGGTAACAGCGTGCGCATGTATGTGTGCGGCATGACCGTCTACGACTTCTGCCATATCGGTCACGCCCGGGTGATGGTCGCCTTCGACGTGGTCACTCGCTGGCTGCGCCATCGCGGCTATGACGTGACCTACGTGCGCAACATCACCGACATCGACGACAAGATCATCAAGCGTGCCAAGGAGAACGGCGAGCCGTTCGAAGCACTGGTCGAGCGCATGATCGCAGCGATGCATGAAGACGAAGCGCGGCTGAGCGTGCTGCGCCCGGACATCGAGCCGCGTGCCACCGGCCATATCGCCGGCATGCACCAGATGATCCAGACCCTGATCGACAAGGGCTATGCCTACGCGCCCGGCAATGGCGACGTGTACTACCGCGTCACCCGGTTCGAGACCTACGGCAAGCTGTCGCGGCGCAAGATCGACGAATTGAAGATCGGCGCGCGCATCGAGGTCGACGAAATCAAGGAAGACCCGCTGGACTTCGTGCTCTGGAAGGGCGCCAAACCGGGCGAACCGAGTTGGGAGTCGCCCTGGGGCAAGGGCCGGCCGGGCTGGCATATCGAGTGCTCGGTGATGTCCACCTGCTGCCTGGGCGAGACCTTCGACATTCACGGCGGCGGCCCGGATCTGGTGTTCCCGCACCACGAGAACGAAATCGCCCAGAGCGAGGCGGCCACCGGCAAGCAGTACGCCAATGCCTGGATGCACGCCGGCGCGGTGCGCGTGGACGGCGAGAAGATGTCCAAGAGCCTGGGCAACTTCTTCACCATCCGCGAGGTGCTGGAGAAGTATCACCCGGAGGTGGTGCGCTACCTGCTGGTCTCCAGCCACTACCGCAGCCCGATCAACTACTCCGAAGAAAGCCTGCGCGAAGCCAAGGGCGCCCTGGAGCGTTTCTACAACGGCCTCAAGGGCCTGCCGCAGGCTCAGCCTGCCGGTGGCGAGGCCTTCGTCGAGCGCTTCAGCACGGTGATGGACGACGACTTCAACTCGCCGGAAGCCTGCGCCGTGCTGTTCGAGATGATTCGCGAGGTCAACCGCCTGCGTGAATCCGACCTGCAGGCGGCTGCTGGCCTGGCCGCTCAGCTCAAGGCGCTGGCCGGTCTGCTTGGCGTGCTGCAGCTCGAGCCTGAGGCATTCCTTCAGGCCGGTGCTGCCGGCAAGGTCGATGCAGCCGAAGTCGAGGCCCTTATTGCCGCACGCCTGCAGGCACGGGCCGAGAAGAACTGGACGGAAAGCGACCGCATCCGCGATCAGCTCACTGCGCTCGGTGTGGTGCTCGAAGATGGCAAGGGCGGCACCACCTGGCGCCTCGCCGAGTAATCGCCCACCTCGATGAAAAGGCCGCTGATGCGGCCTTTTCATTTCCAGAAGCACATACCGAAAACGCCACGGAAACCCCATGTTGACCCGCTACAAAGTGCTGCTCTCCAACACCCTGGCTCGTTACTTCCCGCGTACCGCGGCGTACCTTGAGGCCGAGAAGCATGCCGCCGCCGAGCGCGCAAAGGCAGCGGCGAAAAAACCGGCAGCGAAGAAAATGCCTGCAGCGGCAAGGCGCGGAGCCAAGGGAGCGCAGGCTGGCAAAAACAAAGGAGAGCCAGCCCCAAAAAAGCCGGTAAGGCGCGCTAGCGCCGGTATCTACTCGGCGGCGGCAATCAAGGTAACGGCAGCCCAGGAACAGGCGATGCGCGAGACGGTGGCGCGGGCTGTTGCGGCTGGCGTCATCGGCGCGCCGTCCGACGAGCAGTGGGCGATGATCCTCTGTCGCCAGCCGCTGACCCGCATCTTCGCCGGGGCCGGCTCAGGCAAGTCGACGACCCTGGTGCTGCGGGTGGTGTTCATGCTCTGCCACCTGAATGTCGAGCCTGAGCGGCTGACGGTGATTTCCTTCACCAACGCCTCCTGCGCCGAGCTGCGCGAACGACTGGTCAAGGTGCTCGAGTTCTGGCAGTCACCCGTCGATGTGCAGGCGGTCCGCCAACGCGTACGCACCTTCCATTCGGCCATGGGCGTACTGGCGCGCCCGGTGCTGGGCAATCCCGCCTGGTTCGAGCAGCTGGGCGACAAGCAGGCATTGGCGAACGAGCCGGACAACCCCCTGGCCGGCGGGCGCCTGGGGCCTGCGCAAACGCGTTTGCTCAAGGACGCCTACCAGGCCTGCTACGCCGCTGATCCGGCGTTTCGCGGCTGGGTTCACGAGCTACTCGGTTCCCCGCCGCCCGATCCGCAAAAGACGCTGCCCAAGGCGCCGATGCAACCTTTCAGGTTGCCGGGCGAGCTGCATGCTGCGCCCTTGTTCGAGGTGTTTTACGGGCAGGCGGGCTTTATCGAAAGCATCGGCATTGGTATCGAGCAGATGAGGGTGGCGGCGCTGGCCTGCTCACCAGTCGAACGGACCTTCCTGCTGGCACTGCAGGCGTTCTGGCAGGCCTTCGGTCAGCAGCTGAGCCAGCAGGGACTGATGACCTTCAATGGTGCCTTCCAACAACTCACGCAGCGGCTCCATGAGGGCGATGCGCGTCTGGATGCAGCGATGCTGCAGGGCTTTTCCCATCTGCTGATCGACGAGTTCCAGGACGTCTCACCGCAGATCGTGCAGTGGTTGCAGGCGCTGCACCGGCGGTTGGCCGGCATGGGCGTCGCGGTCAGCCTGATGGCCATCGGCGACGACTGGCAGTCGATCTACGGCTGGCGCGGCAGTTCACCCGAGCTGTTCATGGCCTTCGACCGGCACTTCCCGAGCAAAGGCAGGGGCAAGAGTGCGGTGCTGATGCTGCAGGCCAACTATCGCTGCATCGAGCCGGTGATCCGCGATGCCGAATCCATACTCGGCGAGGTGGCCTTCAAGCAGGACAAGGCGACCGCGGCGATCCGCAGTGCACCGCCAGGCAGTCACGGGGTGAGGCTGGTAACGCCGTTCGAGCTGGCCCGTGATATGGCCGAACTGCACAGGCAGATCGCGGCGCAATGCGACTATGCCCGCGACATCGACTCCGGGGAGCGCACGGCCGTGCTGCTGCTGGGGCGGCGCAACGACACCCTGAAAGACATCCAGGCGGGGCTCGACCGCAAGCTGCCGGTCAAGGCCTATACCATCCACCGCGCCAAGGGGCTGCAGGCCGAGGTGGCGATCATCGTCGACGACTGCCTGCCAACCACGCCCCATCCGCTGCGTAATGCGCTGTACGCCTACTGCGGTTTCTTCGCCAACAGCTATGACCAGGCGATGGCGGACGAAAGCCTGCGCCTGGGTTATGTGGCCGTTACCCGGGGCGTCAGCCGGGTCCTGTGGTTCGTGCGCAAGCCCCAGGGCGCCACCCGCTCGCTGGGCTGAATGAAAACGGCGCCCCGTGGGCGCCGTTACCTGTCGCTGCAGAACCCTCAGGCATGCAGGTGTTCCGCGGCATGCAGGGTGTTTTCCAGCAGGCAGGCGCGGGTCATCGGGCCGACACCGCCGGGCACCGGGGTGATCCAGCCGGCGCGGGGCAGGGCGGTTTCATAGACCACGTCGCCGATCAGCTTGCCGTCGGCCTGCCGGTTGATACCGACGTCGATGACGATCGCGCCTTCCTTGATCCACTCGCCCTTGACCAGGCCCGGTTTGCCGGCGGCAACCACGACGATATCGGCCTGGGCCACATGGCCGGCCAGGTCCTTGGTGAAGCGGTGAGTGACCGTCACGGTGCAGCCGCCCAGCAGCAGTTCCATGGCCATCGGCCGGCCAACGATGTTCGAGGCACCCACCACCACGGCGTGCATGCCATAGAGATCCTGGCCGGTGCTGGCCAGCAGGGTCATGATGCCCTTGGGGGTGCAGGGGCGCAGCAGTGGCATGCGCTGGGCCAGGCGGCCGATGTTATAAGGATGGAAACCGTCCACGTCCTTGTCCGGGCGAATACGCTCGAGCAGCAGCGAAGCGTCGAGGTGGGCCGGCAGCGGCAACTGCAGCAGGATGCCGTCGATGCTGGCATCTTCGTTCAGCGAGTCGATCAGGTCGCGCAATTCGTCCTGGCTGGTTTCGGCGCCCAGGTCATAGGCACGTGAGATGAAGCCGACTTCCTCGCAATCCTTGCGCTTGTGCGCGACGTAAACCTGAGAGGCGGGGTCGCTGCCGACCAGGATCACTGCCAGGCCGGGGGCGCGCAGCCCCTGCTCGCGTCGTTCGGCGACGCGCTGGGCGATCTGCTGGCGGATATTGGCGGCAATCGCTTTGCCATCTATCAGTTGTGCGGTCATTGCGCTTGGTTAACCATCGAAAGGGAGAAAAAAGGACGCGCATTCTCGCATGGCATTAAGGAAGGGCAAAGGCGGGAGAGCGCAGATTTGGTGTAACTCCTTTATCTAACTGAATTTTTTTCGATTCGGGTGTTGACGCCTCAGGGACGCCTCTATAAGATGCGCACCACTTGGCGAGCACAGCAAGTGACAGGGTAAAGTGGCAAAGGCAGCAACGAAAGTAGCCGCACTAGCCGAAGCTTGAAGTCTGCTCTGGTGGATGGATAAGTGCCCGTAGCTCAGCTGGATAGAGCATCCGCCTTCTAAGCGGATGGTCGCAGGTTCGAGTCCTGCCGGGTGCGCCACTAGGTGTGTCGGCACAAGTGAAGCAGCAAAGCAATATGGTGGGCGTAGCTCAGTTGGTAGAGCACAGGATTGTGGCTCCTGGTGTCGAGGGTTCGATCCCCTTCGTCCACCCCATATTCTGAAAGCGCCAGGCCCTTAAAAGCCTGGCGTTTTTGTTTGTAAAACGCATTACCACGCGGACGTGGTGGAATTGGTAGACACACTGGATTTAGGTTCCAGCGCCGCAAGGCGTGAGAGTTCGAGTCTCTCCGTCCGCACCATGTAAGTGGCTGATTTCAAAGGGCTGTAGACCGATCCACCCTAAATTGGGAACGGATTTGGGAACACTTTGGGAATGGCGAACGAAAAAGGCAGCCTGCGAGGGCTGCCTTTTGTCGTTTCTGGCGGGGTGATTTACAGCTCCAGGGCGCGCTCCAGGATGCCGATCATGTCGGCGCCGTCGCGATTGATCCATTTGCCGTAGTGGCGCCAGATCATCGCGGCCGACGTGTGGCCCATTTGCTCGGCGATCCAGTCCACCGGCACCGCGCCGGTGCTTAGCAGCTGGCTGGCATACGTGTGCCGGCAGTTGTTCGGCCCGCGATAGCGCACACCCACCGCATGCAGGTGGGGCTTCCAGAAGCCTTTGAGCAGCATGTCCGAGCTGGAGTGAGCGGCGCCGGTGGTTGTGCAGTGGAAGACGAACCGCACCGTCTGTCGCTTCTTCGTCTTGTTGTCCCGGTCGGTGACCTCGATTTCCACCGGCCGAACCTTTTCCGTGAACCTGCGCTGGGCCTCCAGTGCCTCCATTGCCGGCCGCAGCAGGCGCACCTCACGTGTTGATCGCCGGGTTTTCGTCACCTTGTAATGGCCGCGCACCTGGGAGCGCCGAAACTTCACCGTGCCGTTCTTCAGGTCTACGTCCTCCCAGGCGAGCGAGATGGCCTCTGACACCCTTGGGCCTGCCCAGATCATGAACTGAGCCAGATTCAGCTCCTGCTGCCGCTCTGAGGGGCCTTGCAGGATGTCCCTGATCTCGCTGCGCGTGAAAGGGTCGGCTTCGTCTGGGTCGGGCAGGCGAACGGTCAGGCCTTCGGTTGGGTCGTGGGCTGATCGGTTGCGGGTGCGGTAGATCACATACACCTGCCGCATGATGTTCAGGATCTCCCGGACCGTCTTGTTATGCAGCTTGGGCAGCAGCTCCTTCTGCACCCACGCCTGCAGATCCAGATGGTCGATCATGTCGGCCTGGTGCGAACCCCAGCGCGGGCGAATGTGGTTTTCGAGCTTGCTCTTGTAGGTGCGGAAGCCGGACGGCGCCATTTCGTTGCGCTTGATATCCAGCCACAGGTCGAGGAAATGCCCCAGGGTGTTGCCCACCAGCCTGGGTGAGTTGGGGAAATGCCGAGCGTAGCTGAAGGTGCCCGCCGCGATTTCGTAGTTGATGATGCCCACCAGGCGTTCAGCGTTTGCTATCACTGCCTTGGTCGCGGTACCGGGGATTGGCTCACGGCAGAGCTCGCCCTCGTACCGAAAATACACACGCACGCGATTGCCGCGTACTTCAACGCCATCTGCCATTGCTGCCTCGGGAAAAGCCGAAAAGCCCAGTCTATGAGCCGCAAATGAGTGCGGCCCGTTGCCGGGCCTAGAATGAATTTGACGCTGTTCTAGCCGCGATACGGATAGCTAGCGCGCATAACGGCGGCGCTCCTGCTTGGCCTGTTTCTTCGCGGCTTGCTCGGCCATGTGGGTTTGCCAGTAGGCGTCTTTCATCTTCTGGCGGATGCGGCTGCACTTGGCGTGTTTGCGGGTGGAGCGGGCTTTGCCGCAGATGTCGCAGATGCTGGACATATCCAGGCGGCTGCCGGCGAGAGGGGGCCTGGTGCGGGCTGGTGGTGTGATAGGCTCTGCGCCGCCGCCTTGGGGTTGATGTGCTTGCATGGTGCTTCTCCTTTGGGGTGGTTGGCGTCGGGGGTTGCAGCCCCCGGCGCCGCTCTTTTTCCGGCCTTGCCGGTGTCAGCTGATGCGGTATTGCTTGCCGTCCTCGATCACGTAGAAATCCACGTCCTTCTTGCGGTACACGCCGCCCACGCCGCCGTGCACGATGTAGTCGCCGTAGGGCGCCGCAGCCACGCGCACGGGGAACAACTTGTCGCCCTGGTGAGCGTACTCGCTCGATTTCTTGATCACCGCGTAAAGCTGCTGGCCGTAGGGGCGGCAGCCGTCCGGGCCGTGTGCCGCTTCGAAGCCGAGCCAGGCAGCTCGGGTTTCGACGTTGTAAAACTGCTGGTCTGCAGGGTTGCGTTGCAGGTCGTAGCCGCGGGGCTTGGCCCAGTCCTCAAAGGCCATGGCCAGTTCCAGGTTGAGCATGTTGCTTCTCCTTCGGGTGATGCCCAGGCGTTGCAGCGCCTGGGCGGTTGGGTCAGTGGGTGAGGGCCAGCAGCAGGTCCGGGGCGGCGTTGGCGCCGGCGGCGAGCAGCAGCAGGGCGATGCCGCTGCCGATCAGGGTGGCGATGACGCTGGTTGGGGTTTCGTCGTTCATGGCTCAGTCCTCGATCGGGCCGCGGGTGCGGCCGACGGTGTGCCAGGCCATGCGGCGCACCTCGGCCTTAGCGGATTCGAGGGCGGCGGCGGGGACGTGGAACAGGGTGTCGAGGAAGTCGAGCAGGGCGATCAGCTGGGCGTGGTTGCGGGCGTCGCGGATGGTGAGCTGCGCGTTCACCTGGTCGGCCAGCTCGAAGGCCAGGGCTTCGGCCTTGCCCATGCAGAAGACGGCCATGTCCTGGTACTGCTGCACCTTGGTCAGGAACTCGGTAAGGTCGCTGATGTGCAGCGCGTACAGCGCCTCTACCGCGGCCTGGTTGTCAGCGGTGCGTGCCGAGCTATCCAGATCCAGCGCGACGGAGCGCGAGCGAAGCACCGGGCTGTTGCCGCCGACCACGGCCAGCGCGCCCCGGAAGGTGACTTCCCTCAATTCTGGTTCGCCCATGACCGCCCACCTGCGCAGCACGGTACCCGCCTCATAGCAGGCGGCGAATGGTGGCTCGTATGCCGGGGCTGCACGCTCGGACTCGTCGACGACGACAGGGCGGTTGACCGCCTTGGCCAGGTTGCTGATCAGTGCGGCAAAGGTCGCGTTGGCCTGGAAGATGGTGTCTGCCGGCTCGCCGGACAGCCGCCACAGGTTGCTGACTAGGGTGGACTTGCCACAACCAGCGCCGCCCTGCAGGTGCAGGATGGGATAGGTGCCCTGCAGGTTACGAATACGCTCGGCGTGGTAGGCGCCGGCCCACCAGGCCAGGGCGACGAGGCCCTTGGCGCCGAATGCGGTGGTGAACAGCTCCAGCCATTGCGGGGTTTGTTGGTTTTGCATGGTGCTTCTCCTTTGGGGTTGAGTGCCTGGGCGTTGCAGCGCCTGGGCGGGGGTTATGCCTTGAAGACCCAGCACTTCACGGTGCAGGGGCGTGGGGACATGGGGTTACGGCTGTTGAAAGCGGCGCGTACGGCGCTGTCGACGGCGCGGTTAGGGTCGAGGCAGGGGCGTGAGCGGCTGAGCTTGAGCAGGGTGCGCAGGGTGGCCACGTCGGCCAGCTTCTGTTTGTGCTCGGCGGCGCGCTCGGCGAATTCGTTGAGGTTGATGGCGATCACGTCCGGCTTCTTGCTGTGGTTCACCACCGGGTCATCGCTGAGCGACTGTAGGTAGTCGTACACGTCCCAGAAGGTGCGCACTTCGTCCGGGTCGGCGTTGATGGCGCCCTGGCGGTCCAGCGCCATGACCAGCAGTTCTTCGCGGGTGGTGCGTAGCTGCTCGTCGGTGATGGGCACCACCAGGCGCAGGGCATCGAGCAGGGCGAGCATCTGTGCGTGGTTCTTGATGATTCGCTCCACACGGATCTCGCGCATGGCGCGCAGCGTCTGCTCGTGCACCTTCACCTGCTCGCGGAATACCTCCAGCACCTTCTGCTCGGCCTTGGTGGCCAGCAGCAGGAAGTGGCTCACGTCGCTGGCCTGCAGGTGGTTGAGGTTGTCCGCCGCGGCGCGGCTGGCACTGGTGACGGTGGGCCGCATGAAGTGCAGCTTCACGATGCGCGTGAGGATCGCCTCGGACGCAGCCACCGTGGCGTTCTGGCTGAACACCAGGGAGGCGCGGAAGGGCGGCGCGTTGGTGTCGTTGCCGCCGTTCTTCACACCGGTCAGGCCCAGCCCGCGCCCGTTAAACAGCGGCTTGAACTGGTCGAAGTCGAAGGCTTTGCCCTGGCCACCCTCCGGGTCGCTGCGGTCCGCCTCGAGCACCACCACCGGCATGTTGGCCGTTTGGCTCAGCCAGCGGCGCAGGCCGGCTTTGGTCATCTTGAGCGGGTCGTCGCCTTCTTCGTCCTGCCGGCCGAGCAGCTTCCAGAGGAACATCAGCAGCGTGGACTTGCCCGCGCCGGCCTCGCCGGTCACCTCCAGGAACGGGAAGGACTGAAACTCCGCGCGGATCTGCTCAGCGAACAGCGAGCCGAACCAGTAGGTCAGCGCAACCAGGCCCTGGGCGCCAAAGCACAGCCACAGCCAGTCGAGCCACTCGGTGCGGTAGTCGTGGGCGTCGCCGTTGATCTCCATGCGGATCGACTTCTGCAGCGTTTTCAGGCGCAGCTTCTTGAACTCGAAGTAATCCTCGGCATTCACCCGCTCCACCTGGCCGCTGCGCACGGCCAGGTCGCCAAACACGTAGCAGCCATGTTCCTTGCTGTAGCCCACGTAATCGATGGTCTGCACGGTTTTCAGGCCGAACAGCTGGTCGCGCATGATCTTGTCGAGCTGGGCGCCGCTGCCGGTGAACACCGCGCCGGCGGCCATGCCCAGCAGGCGCTTCTTGAACTCGCTGGCGGCCGCCACCTGGCCGCCGGTGAAGGTGTTGCGCACGGTGGGTTCGTCGTGCGGGAAATCGACGCGGAAGTAGTACCAGGATTCGTCCGTGACCTCGTTGCGCTGGAAATACAGCGCCTCGGGGTAGCAGTTGGCGATTTCCACCACGCCGCCGCACTGGCGCAGCGCCTTCTCGCGGCGCTGCTTGTCGTTGAGCAGCTGGTCCTCGTGGCGGTCCGAGCCCTCCAGCTGCTGCATGGCCTTGTTGAATTTCTCCAGGTCCATCTTGAACCAGTACAGGCGGTTCTCGAAGGCGAAGTGAAATTCGTAGCGCTCACGCCATTCGTACATGAGCACGCCTTTCTCGGCGGCGGTTTCGGCCAGCAGCAGGGAGCCGTGGTAAAGGGCCTCCTCGATATCGCGGTGGAAGCGGTCCGCACGCTGCTCGGCGTTGTCGATGAATTGCCAGCGCTGGTGCAGGTCGTTCCAGTCCACCTTGCGGTCACGCTGCGGGATCTGCGCCGCGTTGCAGCTGTAACCCAGCTCGCGGGCCATGGCAGCGTGCTTGCGGATGTAGCGGCGTGCGCCGGGCTCGTTGTCCAGCGCCCACACCAGCGTTGGCAGCTTGCCGCCGCGGTTGCGGGCCAGCGCCTTGAGCGCCTCGGCCGGGAAGGCGCCCGAACTCATGGCCGATACGGCAGCGATGCCATGGTGGGTGAGGGCGATGGCGTCGAAGATGCCCTCGACGATCCACAGCTCCTTCACCGTGAACAGATCCACGCTCGGCGGGCACCACCAGTAGCCCTTGGGCGACTTGCCTGGGGCGAAGCGCGCCTTTTGCTTGCCGAAGCGGTGCGGGCGGTCGATCAGCCGTTCCCAGTAGCCGCCGTGCTCCAGGGCAAAACGCACCGTTGCGCTGCCGGCGTTGGCATCGCGGCTCCAGAAATTCTCCTGGGTGTACCAGCCCTTGATCAGTGCGAGGTCGAAGCCGCGGGCGAACTGCAGGTAGCTGTCGGCCGAGGCGTTGGGCGCGGCATCGGTGGCCGGCGCACGGGTGCTCCAGTCGTCGAACAGATCCTCGTACAGCTCCTTGATGTGCCACTGCTCGCCGCACTTGCTCTCGCGGCCGCACTTGATGAACCACGGCTCGTCGCTGCGTGAATACAGCTCCCGCTTGCCGCAGCTTGGGCACACGCCCTTGCGCAGGTACTTGGTGCCTTTCGCCGGCTGCAGGTTGTATTCGGTTTCCAGCCGGCGCAGCACCTCGGCGCGTACAGCGTTGTCCATCGCCTTCACGCGCGTTTCTCCACTTGGCTCAGCGCAAGCTGCAGCACGCCGATGGTTTGCTTGTGGCCGGCGAGGGCGGGGTAGTCCTGCAGGATGCGCGCGCTACGCAGGCCGGCAGGCACGTCGCGGTAGCGATCGTCATACCAGTGCTGCTGGAAGCCCTCACGCAGCTCGCTACGCAGGCGCTGCAGCCAGGCCTCGGCGATGGGTTGGGTCAGCTCGATGTGTACGTGCATGGCGTGCTCCGGGCGCAACTTGCCCAAACCCACGGCGTGGGCTGGGTGAAAACGGGGTTATCGGGTGTGTTGGCTCAGTGCCAGGTGCGCCAGGCGCGGTGCCAGGAACAAGGGCACCTCCAGGGCATGCACCAGGTGCAGGCAGGTGCGCTCGAACAACTGCGGGTCGCCGCTCAGGTGCTCGGCCTGGTGCTGCTCGATAAAGGCCTGGGCGCAGCCCTGCATGCGGGTGCGGTAGTCGGTGGCGTCGACGTGTTCGAGCTGGGTCATACCGCTTCCTCCAGTGCTGCAAGCAGGTCCATCTGGTTGGTGGCCTTGGCGTTGTCGCGCAGGGCCTTCATGCGCTCCACCGCCGGGGCGACCGGCAGCACCATCAGCGGCTGTTCAAGGCCGGACGGGCTGAGCTGGTAATCGATCGTTACCGAGCCGCTGAACGTTGCGCCGCAGGCCACGTTCTGGCACTGGTAATACGTGGAGCGGAAGCAAGGTGTTTGCCCCACGCTGGTTCGGATGCGCATGCTCCCGTGGCATGCCGGGCATACCAGTTTGTACGTACTCAAGCTGTCTCCCCGCCGCTAGTCGCGGCACCGGCTGGGCCGGTTCAATGGCGACGCATCCAGCGCCTGATTCGTGTCCTGTTGCCTGCCCTGGTTTCCCCAGGGTCAAGCGGTTACCGCTCGCGCCGGCCTGTGATATTCATGTGCGCCCTTCAAACGCAGATAAGGAATTCACATGACCAAACCGCTGATTAAAGAACTGGATGTATTTGCCCGTGGTGCTCTGATCGACGAGTACCTGGCCATGGCCTACAACGTCGAGCAGTCGCTCATTGCTGCAGGCGGTGTGCCCGGCAAGGACTACACACTCCTGGATCTGTACAAGCTGGCGCAGCCTCTGGTGATCGAACTGTTCCGCGATGACAGCAGGCAGATGGAGTACGACATTCCGCAGCGGTGACCCGCCTGGCTACTGCTACGCGATGGTGAAAGCCCGCCTCGGTTTCAAGCGGTGAGCGGATGGCATCACTCGGGATGTCCATTTCAATCCTGTCCCCGCGCTTGTTGCTCTTGAGCACGGTGTAGGTGTCAGCTGGGGCGTCAGGGCTGCGCGGTTGCACGGTCATGGTTGGCTTCCTTTGCTGTGCAGCACGATCACGGCGGTGACTTCGCTATGGCGTGCGGCGATGTGTTGGCGGTGGGCGGCGAGGATGGCTTGCACCTCGGCTTCGCAGATAACGCCGTCGTCCAGGGATTTGGCGATCAGCTGGTCGACCATGCCGCGCAGCTGGCTGGTGCTCAGGCCTCGGGCGTAAAGGTCCAGGTTGTCCAGCTCGCCCTGCTCGGGCATGGGCACGAACACACCGCCGTAGAGGTGGCAGATGTAATCCGGCAGGTGAGCGGTGCCGGCCTGCTGCTCGAGCTGGAGCACCTGGGCGTCGGTCAGCGGCTGGCTGCCGGCGTTCTCGTACAGGTGGTTGTCCAGCTTCTTGAGGGGCAGGCCCAGGCGGGCAGCGGCGGACTCACGGCCGCCCGGGAACGCGGCGATTACCGCGCTCATGACCTGGCGGCGTGTTTCTAGAACGGGAGCGGGGCGCTTCTGGTTTTTGCTCGGGGTGGTAGCCATTACTGTTCCACCTCACCGGCCTTGATGCCCAGCAGTACAGCGGCCCGGTGCGAGACACCGCGCAGGCACTTCTTCTGCCCATTGAGCACCGCGTAGACGGTGCTGGGCGTGAAGTCGTTCTGCTCGGCCCATTCCTTTGCAGTCAGTCCAAGCTTTTGCAGCCGCTCGCGCGCTGCTTTGCACGCTTGCTCAGTGGGGTAGGCGTTCGGCATAGTGCAGATTCGTGTGATTTCGTGTGATGACAGGCTCAGATTATTCAACGAATGTTGAAGTGTCAACGCCTTAAGGGGTCGTTTTGTTGAATATCGGTGATCGGCTGAGGGAAGAGCGTGTCCGCTTGGGCTTCAACCAGGCAGATTTCGCGGCTGTTGCCGGTGTGGCCAAGACATCGCAGTTCAACTACGAGAAGGGCGAGCGCAGTCCAGATGCTGAGTACCTGGCTGCCATAGCTGAAAAAGGCGTAGACGTGCTCTACGTCATAGCAGGCCGGCGCACACCCGCGGCCGCCGATGCGATCAGCGAAGCCGAAGCTGATCTGTTGGTGTGCTTCAGACAGTTATCTGATGAAGAGCAGAAGCACACTCGGAAAATGATCAGCGCGTTAGCATCAACAGCTCAGCCTAAAGATAAATAGCTATCCCACCCTAGTGCTCTATAAAGGGATTTATATGCAAGACAATGCGTCAGGTCCATACAAATTAACTGTTGATCTGAATGTTTTAGAACATCTCGGGATCAATCTTTATAGCAACGTACCAGCTGTTTTGACTGAGATGGTTGCTAATGCTTGGGATGCCGACGCTGAGCGGGTCGAAATAGATATCGAAGAGAACTTACAGTTCATTGATATCCTTGATAACGGCATTGGGATGGATCTGGATGCTATCAATAAAAAGTTTCTATGGGTGGGCTTCCAAAAGCGAAAAGAAGATGGCGATGTAAGCTTGCTTAAAAAACGCCCAGTAATGGGGCGTAAGGGCGTTGGAAAGCTAGCTCCTTTCTCGATTGCTAATGTCGTTGAGGTTTATTCATATATAAATGGCGAAAAGAATGCCTTCCGTATGGAAGTTAAGGGCATTAGGGAAGCTGCTGCAGGCTACAGGGCTTATTACCCCGAACCGATATCCACAGAGCTATGTCCGGAAAAGAACGGCACTAGATTGGTTTTGAGGGAGCTACATAAAGATCGCATACGTACAGCAAACCTGATTCAGCGATTGGCACGGAGGTTTTCGGTAATAGGCCAGGAAGACTTCAAGATCATAATTAAGCACAAGAATGGGCTTGAGAAAGAAGTAACTCTCAAAGATCGTGGTGATCTTGAAAAGCTCCAATATATTTGGCCAATCGGCGGATGGGAGCCCCCAGCATGGCTTGAGGATTATGTGATCAGAACTCATGAATTGCCCGGCACTTTAGATGGCTGGGATTCAGGGCTCAGCGTGAAGGGGTGGATCGGAACGGCTAACAAGCCTAAAGATCTTGATTCTGCCGCCGGCAATATCAACGTGATTGTTGTGCTTGCCAGAGGGCGCCTGTTTCAAGAGAACGTGTTGAACGAAGTTAATGATGGGCGTCATTACACCAAGTATTTAGTCGGGCATCTCGATATTAACTTTCTTGATGACAGCGACTTGCGTGATATTGCTACTAGTGATCGACAGAGGATCCAAGAAGGTGATCCCCGATATAGTCAAGTGGTATCTTTTGTAAAAAGCACATTGGCTAAAATTGAGTCGGACTGGAGCACGTGGAGGGCTATTGACAGGGCTGATGAGGTTCAGACTTTCAATCCAGTTGTTCGCGAGTGGTTGGACGGACTTTCGGTTGATCATCGCAAGCATGCACAAAAAATGATTGGTTCAATCTCAAGCTTAGATGCTGAAGATGGTGAAAATATTGTATTGAAGCACGCCATTTTGGGGTTTGAACGGGCCAAAATGATTGGCAGTACTAAAGAGTTGAGTGAGGCGATGTCTGTTGATGCTCAGACGTTGCTCCCATTGCTCGCCAATCTTGATTCAATTGAGGCCTCTCTTTACAGGGATATCGTAAGCAATCGCCTTAGCGTTATTAAAGCCTTTCAGGCAAAGATAACTAATAACGAGCTTGAGAAAGTACTTCAAGACTACCTTTTTGATCACCTCTGGCTTTTGGATCCTTCGTGGGAACGGGCAACCGGTAGTGAAATTATCGAAAAGCCCGTCAATGATGAGTTTGGCAAGATATCAGCTAAATTAACTAATAGTGAGCGTAAAGGGCGCGTTGATATCAAATACCGCAAGACTTCAGGGCGCCACGTGATTATTGAGCTAAAACGGGCTGATCGAGCCATGGGTGTTCTGGAACTCGTTCAGCAAGGGGTGAAGTATAGAGATGCTTTGCTCAAATGTCTGGATGATCGAAAACGCTCGGACGAGCCTTACGAGGTCGTATTTGTTCTAGGCAAACCTCTAAAGGAAGAAGGCGCTTTACAATCGCAACAACTGATTGACCAGATGCTGAAATCTATCAATGGGCGGGTCATCAAGTACAAAGAGCTAGTTGATTCAGCGCTCAATGGATATGCCGCGTATATTCAGGCGCGCGGATCTGTCGACAAAATCCAGAGAGTTATTGATGCGCTGGATGCCGGCAAACAATAGTGTCAACTACTCAAAGCGATAAGATGCGGGCGGTGCGTCGGCAAAATACCGCCCCTGAAATTAGAGTGCGGTCAGTGCTTCATCGAGTGGGGTTGCGCTTTCGGATACACCAGAAGAATCTTCCTGGCTCTCCAGATATTGTTCTCGCAAAGCATAAAACAGTGGTTTTTGTTCATGGCTGCTTCTGGCATCGGCATCCTGGTTGTAGATACGCCACTACTCCAAAAACTCGCCAAGAATTCTGGATTCCCAAGTTCGATGCCAACATCAAGCGTGACGCTCGTAAAGAGGCCCAGCTTAGAGAGCTGGGCTGGCGTGTTCTGGTTGTTTGGGAGTGTGAAACAAAGGACTTGCTGGCTTTGGAGGCTCGACTCAGGCGCGAATTTGACCTTCCACTCTCTGGGCCTCGTACTCCCTGACATGGTTCATCAAGCTTTCCCCGATCACTTCGCCCAGTCGGACAGGTACCGCGTTTCCAATCATGCGGCCTACTGCTTTGAAGGTAATGTTCTCGGGCTCCATGAACACGTATGTGTCTGGAAAAGACTGCAGGATCGCCGCTTCGCGTAGTGATATCGCGCGTGCTTGGTCAGGATGCCCAAAACGACCGTTCCCGAAGCCATAGCAAAGAGTGGTCATCGTGGGACTGGGCTCGTCCGGCCGCATCCGGCCATAGACGCTGGCATAGGTCTTGCCACTTTCCTTGCGGTGACATTCGGCAACAAGCTCCTCCGGCCAGTCTCGCCAAGTGCCACCTGGCCTCGAGTGAATGATTCGCTTGAAATTGAGTGGTGTAAGCGTGGCAGCTCGATGAAGCGGGTCGTTCGGGTCGCACTCTCCAGCCGCGATACGTGGCAGATGCCGTATCGCACTTTCCACGGTGACGGGAGCGTCCTTGTGAGTTGGAGAGATGATGCTGATCGGCAGGCCCAACCTTGAGGCCAGAAGCACGTGCCGACGACGCTTCTGTGGCAGGCCATAGTCGACACAGGAGACACGCCCGTCCCAGATTTGATAGCCCTTCTCGAACATGCTGGCCACGAAGTCTCGATACACCTCGTGCTTGGTCACATCGGGCACGTTCTCCATCGTAACCAGATGGGGCTCGGTTTCTTCGATGAGACGAGCGAAGTGGTAGAGCAGCGGCCACTTGCGATCGGTACGAGTATCACGCCCTTGGTTGTAGGTAGAGAACGGCTGACAGGGGGCGCAGCCAGCCAGCAGGCGATAACGATTGGGGCGGTACCAGCCGAGAAGCTGCTCGGCCGTCACGTCTTTCACGTCGCAAGCGACGAAAGCTGCGCGGTTATTCTCTCTATAGGCGTATTCGCACTGGGCTTCGATGTCGTAGCCCGCGCGCACCGAAATTCCTGCGTTGAGCATCCCAGCCGTCAGGCCGCCCGCACCACAGAAAAGGTCAACTGCATCGATCATTTTGAACTCGCCCTCCAAGCGCTGGGCATTCTACCGCGAATGGTTTGTAAAGATCGATCACGGCTGCCCTTTTTCGATCTTGGCCCCAGGTGGTAACCGGTCGTCACCGACGCGACGCTACGAGCTCCACTGCACAACATGGAGCATGCAGAGCGATGAACGATGGGAAAGGGACTGTGGGTAGTCAACCAGGCTGCGAGGTTGCCCAGCCCGATAGGGAACCACTCACGCCGGCCGAGCGGATGCTGATCCGCTTCTACCGGCAATTGGACGAAGGCGAGCAGGCCTTTATGCGCCGCGCGATGGAGGCAATGGCTACGCGCAAGGCGAGGCCATAAACAGAAACCCCCGGTTACGTGCCGGGGGTCTCAACGTTTGGGCCTTAAGCCAATACCCGTTACTCCGCGGTGGTAGGCATATAAATTCGTGTGCGATCGTTGCAGTTGGGCTTCAATGGCTGTGATCAATTCCATTATATCTCCGCAGCTTAATGTTGTAGTGCAGGGGTATTCGCCAATTAAAACTTGGCGTTGAATATCTGGATCCCATATCTCGATTTGGACCATTAGCGGTGCGTGGAATAAGGTTTGGATATGCAATGGCTCAAAATATCGATGTATCAGAGCCATTGCATCCAAGGAACTTATTTTGTTCAAACGGCTTTAAACTCCCTTTAATAGCGCGTTTCAGATGGTTATAGTCGATACACGCATCGACTATAACCTTTACTGTTGGCCACCATTGCCGCCATGGCTA
Source organism: Pseudomonas argentinensis (assembly GCF_001839655.2). Classification (NCBI taxonomy): domain Bacteria; kingdom Pseudomonadati; phylum Pseudomonadota; class Gammaproteobacteria; order Pseudomonadales; family Pseudomonadaceae; genus Phytopseudomonas; species Phytopseudomonas argentinensis. Next base: position 3,300,170 of record NZ_CP056087.1, on the reverse strand, counting down.
TTTTGGCCACCTTTACGGCCTGCTTCAGCGGCACGTTCATGGTCGTTAGCGAAATTGCCGCCGCTGTTCTGCCCACCTTTGTGGCCCGCTTCAGCGGCGCGCTCTGGGTCGTTGGCGAAATTACCGCCACTGTTCTGCCCACCTTTGCTGCCCGCTTCGGATGCGCGCTCCGGATCGTTGGCAAAATTGCCGCCGCTGTTTTCGCCGCCTTTGCGGCCTGCTTCGGATGCTTTCTCGCGGTCGTTAGCGAAGTTGCCAGGGTTGTTGTTAGTCATGACATTTTCCTCTTGAGTAAAATGAGTGAGTGAGGTGTAGCCCCCACACGTATTGGGAAAATGCTGGTTTTTTTTCGTTCCTAATAATTTCTGAAATTGGGATGAATGGTAATTTATATTAAATTGCCATTGCCTATACCTTCATCACTGTTTGTTTTTGGGGGTATGATTTATACGAATATCGATATTTTTACACTGTATGTATAAGGTTTTGTATAGTTTTGTTTCTCGCTAGCGGATAGTTGTACAGGCGTTTAGTCGATATAGCTTTGTGTAGAAGTTGACCGGCGCTTAATGTTTGGTGTGTGAGTTTTAGCGCTTTTTCACTTGATGTTTATGGACATAAGGGCAATCTTTGTTAGCAACCATTTGTGAAGAGCTTACATACACTTTTGTAGGTGGCGATATGTTATCGGATTTAGAACAGAGGCAGATAATAGAGGCGGCTTTTCTGCCATTGCGTTGCCGTTGCACCATCAGCGTTGAGGGCTCTGTGATGTTACAGATATGCAACCCGGATTCTGATGAGATTCGTATGACGGTGGCTGGTATCGACCGGACCGAGCTGAATAACTCGCGAGGCATTTTGAAACTAGTCTTGCAGATAAGAGAAGACATGCGCGTGCTTAACGAGCAGCCGGTGCGGGGGCGGCAACATACGGCCGCGAGTCTGCAAGGCGCCAAGGGTGGCTAGGTGCGTGGCCCGTATGGCTTTGGGCTGAACGTCATTACCCATTTTCCACCGTTCAGAACAGCTGCACGCCATCGTCGCGCCAAGCGATGGCGGCGTTGTCGTTCTCGCTGATCTTGTCGAGGACCAGTCGTCCGGGCTGTCGCCCTCGGCGCGGAGCAGTACCGCTGATCGGGATTTCTGCGCGGCCGGGGAGTTGATAACCCGCTGAAATCGGGCCCCGAGCAGTTCGTAGGTGCTGAGAGCGGCTGCCGCTCGGGAATTGCCTTTTGCCATTATGCGAATGCCTCGATTACTGTATGTGCATACAGTAATTCGAGATTCACCCCCATGTCACTCACCATTCTGGGCCGCAACCAGCGGCTCGTTCACCTGTTGCCCGAAGCCAAGGAACTGCGAATCACGGGCTTTCAATCCCCCGCCGAGGACGAGAAGGAGGAGGGGCTTTCGCTCGACGCGCTGACCAGCCTGGGGGCACCTCACGTGTGGGTGGTGCGGGTGGAAGACGACAGCCTGATCGGCTTCGGCATGTACCCCGGCGACCGGCTGGTGGTGGACCGCGGCACCATGAGCAAGCGCGAGCAGTACGTGGTGGTCGACCTCGAGGACGACGGCTGCTACCGCGTGCGCCTGATGATCGATGACGGCCACGACCGCCTGGTGCTGCGCGCGCCCAACCGCTTCACGCCCGACGTCAACCTCGAGTACGAGGAGTGCGTGCAGATCTGGGGCGTGGTGCGCTGGGTGATCAGCTACGTGGGGCGCTGAGCATGGACCAGGTATTCGCCTTGATCGACTGCAACAGCTTCTACTGCAGCTGCGAGCGCATTTGCCAGCCAGCGCTGAAGCACAAGCCGGTGGTGGTGCTCTCGAACAACGACGGCTGCGTGATCGCCCGCACGGCGGAAGTGAAGGCCCTGGGCATTCCCATGGGTGCGCCTTACTTCAAGGTACGGGACCAGCTGCGCGCCGGCGGCGTGGTGGTGCGTTCGAGCAACTACACGCTGTACGCGGACATCAGCAACCGGGTGATGCGCACCATCCGCGATATGGTGCCGGGCATCGAGGTGTACAGCGTGGACGAGTGCTGGGCCGACCTGACCGGCATTGCTGACCTGGACGGCCTCGGCCGGCAGGTGCGGGCGCGCCTGCTGCGTGATATCGGCATGCCGGTGGGCGTGGGCATCAGCACGACCAAGACCCTGGCCAAGCTGGCCAACTGGGCGGCGAAGAAGTGGCCGGCCACGGGCTGCGTGGTGGACCTGACCGACCCGGCGCGCCAGGCCAAGCTGCTGCACATTGCGCCCGTGGGCGAGGTGTGGGGCATCGGCCGGCGCCTGGCGCCACAGCTGCAGACCCTGGGCATCAACACAGCGTGGGATTTGGCGCACTTCGACGTGGCCACCCTGCGCAAGCAGTTCGGCGTGACCCTGGAGCGCACCGCGCGGGAGCTGCGCGGCGTGAGTTGCCTGGACTTCAACGAGGGGCCGCCACCGAAACAGGCGATCTGCTCGAGCAAGATGTTTGGCGAGAAGCTCGAAGACCTAGCGCCGATTCGTGAGGCGCTGGCGACCTACGTAACGCGCGCGTGCGAGAAGCTGCGTAGCCAGCGTTCGCTGTGCGGCGCGATCCAGGTGAGCATCAAGACGCAGATCCACAACCCCGCGCTGCCGCGCTACGCCAACGCACAGACCGTGGCGCTGCCGGTGCCCACCGATGACACGCGGGACATTCTGGCGCCGGCGCTGCGCGCCCTGTATGCGATCTACCGGCAAGGCTTCGCGTACTCGAAGTGCTCGATTCTGCTGATGGATCTGAGCCAGCGCGGTGAGTTAACGGCGGATCTGTTCGCGCCGGCGGCGCGGGTGGGCAGTGATCGGGTGATGGCGGCGCTGGATGCGATCAACAAGCGGGAGGGCGCCGGCACCCTGCGGCTGGGCCGGGTGCCGGTCGACCCCTGGTGGGGCATGAAGCGCGAGATGAAGAGCCGGTTTTACACGACTCGGTGGGATGAGTTGATCGGGGTGAGAGGCTAATAGTCGCAATTCGAATAAGGTTATGCCGCAATCGAACATGCGTTGTTGCGAAACTGTCTCATACTGATGCTACTCATGCTCGGTGAAGGACTATCACATGAACGCACCACTACGGGGTCTTCGCCATGATGTCTCCTAGGCAGCAACGACAGTTGATACAAGCCGCGTTGATACCTCACGTGTGCAAGTGCACTATCACGCCCGTAGGCCTCATCGCTATCCAGGTCTGTGACCCGGTCAGCGACGCCGTGGTATTGGAAGTGAAAGGCGTGCGGGCCGGTGATTTGATGAACTGGGCGGCGATCGACAAATTCGCCTCAGACCTGCAGTGCCATCTAGCCGCAAGCGGGCAAGGTGATCGCAAAGCCAGCTGACCGGGCGAGCATCGGACATGAAAAGGCCCGCACAAGCGGGCCCTTTTATTTAAGCAGCCGACTCTGCCGGCTCTTTCTTTCTGTGCTGGCTGTAGTGGTCTACTGATTCCGGACACCGATTTAGGCGAAAATCCTCGCCGCGAAAGAGGTGTTTGATGAGCAAGCAACGACGTACGTTTTCCGCAGAGTTCAAGCGAGAGGCAGCGGCCTTGGTACTGGATCAAGGCTACAGCCATGTCGAGGCCTGCCGTTCACTGGGCGTCGTGGACTCGGCATTACGACGCTGGGTGAAACAGCTCCAAGATGAGCGCCAGGGAGTCACGCCGAAAAGCAAGGCACTGACACCCGAGCAGCAGAAAATCCAGGAGTTGGAAGCCAGGATAGACCGACTGGAACGAGAGAAAACGATCCTAAAAAAGGCTACCGCTCTCTTGATGTCGGACGAGTTCAATCGTACGCGCTGATAGACCAGTTGAGTGAGCAGGAGTCGGTGGAAGTGGTCTGTTCAGCCTTCGATGTGGTGCGGTCTTGCTACTACGCCCATCGTCTTCGATGTCGTCGTGTCGATGCTCGCCGCGTGGCGCTACGTAGCCAGGTCAATCAGTTGTTCAGCCGGAGCCGAGGCTCGGCTGGAAGTCGGAGCATCTTGGGCATGCTGCGCGAGAGTGGCGAGACGATTGGCCGTTTTCGTGTGCGCCGGCTGATGCGTGAGCTGGGCCTGGTCAGCAAGCAACCAGGCTCGCACGCCTACAAGCAGGCCACGGTTGAGCGACCAGATATTCCCAATCGACTGAATCGCGAGTTCGCGACGGAAACACCCAATCAGGTCTGGTGTGGCGACATCACCTATATCTGGGTGCAAGGTCGCTGGTATTACTTGGCCGCAGTGCTGGATCTACATACCCGCCGGGTAGTTGGCTGGGCGTTCTCAGCCAAACCAGATGCCGAGTTGGTCATCAAGGCCCTGGACATGGCTTACGAGCAACGCGGCAAGCCACAACAGGTAATGTTCCATTCGGACCAGGGCAGTCAGTACGCCAGCCGTCTGTTCCGCCAGCGGTTGTGGCGCTACCGAATGCAGCAGAGCATGAGTCGTCGGGGTAATTGCTGGGACAATTCACCGATGGAGCGCCTGTTCCGAAGCCTAAAGTCGGAATGGGTTCCAACGACCGGATACCTAACCGCTCAAGAAGCTCAACGGGACATCAGTCATTACCTGATGCACCGTTACAACTGGATCAGGCCGCATCAGTTCAACGACGGACTGCCACCTGCGGTGGCCGAAGAAAAACTTAACCCACTGTCCGGTATAAGTTGACCACTACAGGCCGCCCTTCCTTCCCGCCTCGACCGCTTTTTCCCGGTCGTAAGCGAAATTCCCTTTGCTGTTTTTGCCGCCTTTGCGACCGGCCTCGGCCGCCCGCTCGCGGTTGTTCGAAAAATTGCCAGGATTGCTACTCGCCATGTCGCTATTCCTCTGATAGACGCCGATTGGGATATGAGTTGCAAGATTTCGAAGACAGAGGGCTGGCGATGGTTCGAAAACGCCGACCAGCGGAACGGCGTGCGCATGCGGGCAGTACGGCTAGGAGGCGCTGGGATGGAGCGATTCCGGGAGCGGCGTCAGCGGCAGCTCCAGCTTATCAAGGGTCGCCCTCAGATCTGACATAACCAGGCTCACGAGCGGTGCATTGCGGAGCTGCTTGGTGGTGAACATTCGGCTGGCGATAAGGTTGCCGGCTAGGTCGCTGCAAAGCAATGTCATGCCGGTGGCGGTGCATTCAGTCTGTACGACATAACGACCGGAAACTGACGCTGCAAACTGCTGGAAATACGGAGTCATCTCGGGTGCTCGGCTGTACAGCTCAGAACTCAGAGTATCAAGGGCTGTTCAATTTATCATACGCCTCTTTGCTAGCAATAAGCCATATGCGACGACGAGAGGGCTACTGCTGTTGAAGTTTATGTACGACATGAGCACTGAATAGCTCGGAATTACGTGCCTTTGCCTGGCTCTCAATGAGGTTGATCAGTTGATATAGCTCCGCTGGCGTAACTGATGGCCGGCATGGAATTCCAAACAGTCGCACTGATCCCCTGGTAAGCGGATCCGTGAGCTCCAGGTCCATGGTTGTGGGTGATTTAAGCGTCATACCCACTGTTAGCGGGGCGAAATAGCGACTGATGTGGAGCATCGCCTCGGTCAGCTTCATCTTCTTCACGACGCTTCTTGCACCCGAAATTAAAAGGCGAGTGTGTGCGATCGTGAAAAGAAGTCAATAAACCCTGTACAGAAAATTATACGTAAGAGAACCGGTGAGAGCTTTTACCTGAGTATTCTCAAATCAGACGTAGCTGAGATTTAAGATCGCCAATGACGGTCTCTAACAGCTGGCGATTTTTTAGCTGGTTGTTGGAGAGCTTTCGGCTCATCAGCAAATTGTTTTCAAAATCCAGGCATTCAATGAGAAGCCCGTCTGGCGTGGCCTTGGTGGTAACCAAGTATCGGCAAGCAGCATCTGCTTTGAAATTTTCAATGAGCGTATGCATCGAGGTTCTCCCGGTAGGTGTTGTTTTAGATGGGAGAGCTATCGAGACTATTCGAGTTCTACGCTGAGCGGTTTTGTAGCAATCGCTTCGCTTCTCTTTCCGCCGCTTTTTGCGCGTTTTTCTTGTTGGTATACAACCGCGCCAGGCGCCGCAGCCGCTTGGGCTCGCCAGCCGTGACCTTTTCTTGCTTGCCATCCTTGGTGCGGTACCAGGCCACAACGCCGGTGTAGGCGCCAGTTTCGCGCTCGGCGATCTCGTCGATCAGTTCGTCTGGCAGTTGGCTCTCCAGCTCCAGGGCGGTGGTAAAGCCGCCGTCTGCGGTGAGGCTGTGCTGTACGTTGCCGCCGTGCCAGATGGTGGCGGCGATCTCCTGCTTGATGCCTTCGAGGGTGTAGGTCAGTTCGGGGATCAGTTCCGGCCGGGCCTTGGCCAGGGTGTAGCTGAGCGTGGCGGTACCGCGCTGGATGCGGCGCCACTCGGCCCGGGCGGCGCGGATGGCGGATTGCTGGTCGGCGTAGGTGTGGCGCAGCTCTTTGATGTTGTCGCCGCCGCCAGCGATGGCTTCGCGCTTCTTGGCGCTGTTGACGTCGTAGTAGTAGGCCTTGGCGCCGGTGTAGGCGTCGCGGTCGGCCTGCAGGTAGCGGTGGCCATCGCCATCCGCCCGGGTGAGGGTTACGTGAGGCAGGGCCAGGCCACTGGCGGTGCGGCCGCCGATCATGGGGGTGAACAGCAGCCGGCCGGCTTTGACGGTGGCCACCGCGTCGTGCTCGTCGCCCAGGCGGGTGAGCAGATTGGCGTCGGACTCGCCGGCCTGGTCGACCTGCAGCAGGCGCAGCGCGCCGAGGGCCTGCTCGATGACGGGCGTGAGGCTGTAGGCGCTGGCGATGGCGCGCAGTACGTCGCCCAGGGTTGCGTTGCTCCAGCTGCGTTCACGCTTGGCCTTGAAGCCTTTGCGCAGGTCGGCGCTGCGGGCGCGGATGCTGAGCACGTCCGGCGAGCCGCTGTGTTCCAGCTCGTCGACGGTGTAGGTGCCTTTGTCGACCAGGCCGGTATCGCTCCAGCCGAGCCACAGGCGCACGGTGGCGTCCTTCGGGGGGATGGCCAGCAGGCCGTCGTGGTCGCTGAGCTGGATGTCGAGCGTGTCGGCCTCGATGCCGCGGTTGTCGGTGAGGGTGAGGCTGATCAGCCGCGGGGCGATGAGGTTGGCGATATCGGCGCCGTTCACGGTGAGGCGGAACGCCGGTACCGGGTAGCTGGCATCGCGGGCCATGCCCTCGGCCTGCTGCGTGATGAAGCCCGTGACGGCCTTGATCGCGGCCTCGATCAAAACAGCCTCCGCAGGATGTTGAGGCCGGTGGAGAGGATGTTGCCGAGCATGTCGACGCGGCCGTCATCGATGCGCTTGAGGGTGATGCTGAACTCGATGCGGCGGGCTGCGCCGTCGCGGAAGAACAGTGTACGGGTCTCGCTGATGCTCTCGATCACCCACACGCCCAGGATGCGGCCGGTGCCTTCCACCAGGGGGTAGGCCTTGCCGGTGTCGGCCATGGTGCGCAGGGCGTCGAGGGACATCGCCGTGCCGGCCAGCTCGGGCAGCAGGATGCCGGGCATGGTGATGGTGTCTTCACCCTTGCCGACAAACTGCCGGGCCGGGTTGGCGCCGACGCGGTTGGTGGTGGGGTGGCGCCAGTCGGTTTGCCGCTGCAGCTCCTGGTAGGCGAGGGTGCTGAGGCTGAACACGAACATGCCGAGGGACATCATCATGGGTTGGCTTTCCTTCTTGGATCAGTCCTGATCGCTCATGCGCGAGCGGATGCGCGCGGCCTTGCCCCGCTCACGCTCGTCGAGCAGTTGGTTGATCATCTGGCGCAGGCCGGCGGTGTCGGTGCCGGGCGTGGCGTTGATGGTGAGGTTGATGGTGTCACCCTGGACGACCATGCCACCGCCGCCGGCGGCAACGGGCGGGCGGCTGTCGAAGGTGATGCCGCCGGTGAGCAGGCTGGTACCGGCCTCGGTCATGGCGCGGGCGGTGCCGGCGATCTGCTTGAGCACGTCGCCTTCACCGTTGGCCAGGCCCTGGCCGAGGCCGGCCATGGTGAAGCCGCCGAGCTGAGCGAACACGCGCGATGGCGAGTGGATGCCGAGCTTCTCCTTGAACCAGCCGATGGTGCTCTCGCCGGCGCCGGTGATGGCGTCTTTCACCTTACCCAGGCCGGCGGTGATGCCACGCACCATGCCGTCCATGAGCATGCCGCCGAAGTCGGTGAATTTGCTGGGCAGTTCTACGCCCAGGTAGCTGAGCACGCCGGCGAAGGCGCGGTAGATCAGGCCCAGGGGGCTGAAGTTGTGCAGGGTGGCGATGATGCTGCCGATGCCGCCGCTGAACCCTTCCTTCAGCTCAGCCCACAGGCCGGCCATGTAGGCCTTCACGGCGTCCCAGTTCTGGTAGATGAGGTAGGCGCCGCCGGCGAGCACGGTGATGAGCAGGCCGATGGGGTTGGCCATGGCGAGGCGGGCGATCCACAGCAGCGCGCTGGCCACGAACTTCAGGGCGGTGACCAGGCCGAGGCTCTTGATGCCGAGCAGCATCATGGCGAAGCGCACCATGGCGAACGGGCCGAGGATGCTGGCCAGGGCCAGGGTGATGCTGCCCATGACAGCCATGATGATGCCGAGGCCGGCGGCCGTTTTGACGATCTGCCCGGCCAGCACCGGGTTCTCGACGATCCACGCTTTGACGCCGCCCACAATGTTGGCGAGATTCTGGGTGATTTCGCGCAGCGGGCCGTTCTGTTGTTCCTGGAGCTGGATGCCGAGGTCTTCCCAGGCAGAGGACAGTTCGTCCAGGTCGCCGACCAGGTTGTCGCCCATGATCTTGGCAGTCGCTGCCGCCTCGCCCTGGGTTTCACGTAGGGTGGCAATGAATTTCTGCAGCTCACCAGTGCCCGCCTGCTTGACCAGTACCTGCAGCCCGCTGACGGCCTCTTCACCGGCAATGTGCTTGAGGATGCCGGCGCGCTCGACGTCGCCCATCTTCTTGGTCTTCTCATACAGCTCAGTGAGAATTTCCGGCATGGCGCGCATGTTTCCGGTGGCATCCGCTGCGCTAATCCCGAGCTTGTCCAACGCGTCAGCCGCTGCTTTTGGCGGTGCGCTGAGGCGGTTGAGGATCGCGCGCAGGGCGGTACCGCCCATGCTGCCCTGAATGCCGGCGTCGCCCAGCTTGCCGGCCATAGCGGCGACAGTTTCGACATCCTGCCCGACGCTGGCGGCGACTGGGCCCACGTACTTCATGGTTTCGCCGAGCATCTGCAGGTTGGTGTTGGAGCGGGTGAAGGCGCCGACCAGCACGTCGCCGAGGCGGGTCATGTCCTTGGCCTGAAGACCCATGCTGGTGAGGATGTTCGAGGCGATATCAGCGGTTTCCGCCAGGCCGCTGTCGCCGGCCTTGGCCAGGTCGAGCATGCCCGGCATGGCTTCCAGGATGGCTTGCGGCTTGAAGCCGGCCATGGCCAGAAAACCCTGGCCCTGGGCGGCATCGGTGGCGCTGAACATGGTGTCGGCGCCGAGCTGGCGAGACTGCGCGCGCATGGCCGCCAGCTGGGCGTCGTCTTTTTTCAGGCGGGTGAGGGCTTGCACCTTGCTCATGTCGGCGTCGAACTGCACACCAGGTGCGAGCATGCGGGCGCCGGCGTAAAGGATGCCGCTACCGGTGGCCAGGCCGCCGGCACCGCTGGCCGCCATGCCGCCGGCGAGGGCCTGGGTTTTCTCGTACTGCGCTTTGTTACGTGCCAGGCGCTGCTGCTGGGCAGTGACGCGCTTGAGACGGTTCTCTTGCTTCACCAGCTCGGCGTTGGTGGCGGCGATCTTGGCCTTGAGCGCCTGCTCGCCGGCGCCGAGGTTGCGGGTGCTGATGCCGGCTGCGTTGAGTTTGTTGCGCAGGCCCTGCAGCTGGATCTGGTTTTGCTGGTGTTCGCGCTTGAGCCCGGTGGCTTCGCGTATGGCGGCCTTGAGGTCGCGCGTCATCTCGCGGGTGGGTACGCCGGTGGCCTTCATCTGCTGGCCAAGGGTGCGCACGCGCTCGCGGGCGGCGTCGAGGGCTGTTTCCGTCTGCTGGGCGGCGGTGCGCTGGGTACGCCAGGCGCTGACGTCCTTCTGTTGGGCGTTGAGTTCCTTGAGGCGGTCGCGGGCATCCTTGAGGGCTCGGGCGGCGCCGATGCTGCCGCCCTGCATCTTTTTCAGCGGGCCGGTGACTTTGTCCAGGGCGGAGAGGATGAGCTGCAGTTTGAGGTTATTTGCCGCCATCGCTCTGGCTCCGTACCCGGGCGCGCTCGCGCCATTCCATCAGTTCGGTGAGGCTGAGGGCGTCCATGTGGCTGGGCGCCCAGTGAAAGACCACGGCCAGGTCGGCCATGGCGTCATCTACGCAACGAGGAATGCTTCCGCCTTCACCGACTTCCTCAACAAAAAACCGGCCACCGTGGTGCCGAGCTCGACCAGGTCGGCGGGGTCCATGCGGCCGACTTCGACATCGGTGAGCATGGGGGTGGTGATGCGTGGCAGCACCTTGCGCAGGGCGTTGACCTCGAGGTTGAGCAGGTCCGTAAGCGCGACGCCGCGCAGCTCGCCGGACATTGGCTTGCGCAGGGTGACGTCGGTGATGGTGGTGGTACCGCGCTCGATCGGCGTGTCGAGGGTGACGGTGGCCTGGTTCGGGTTGGCGGGTGCTGCTGCGGCCTTGGTGGCGGCTTCGTCTTTGTTTTCCATGGGGTGGCTCCTTTGGGAATGGGCGGCGCGGGTCAGCGCGCCGGGTGGCGTTGCAGTGGAGGTCAGATGAGGCCGAGGGCCTTGCGCTGCTCGGCGAGCAGATCCTTGCCGTCGACGCGCTCGATGAAGTTGAGGACGTCGATCTCGATGAGGTCTTCGCCGTTCACGCTGAGCTTGTAGTAGGTGCAGGCGGTGGTGATGTTGTGCTCGGTGTCCTCACCAGCAGCGGCTTCGCCCATCTCGATGGTTTCGTGACGGCCGCGCACGATGATTTCCGCGGCGACGACTTCGCCGGTGGCGTCGTCCTGGTAGGCGCCGGCGAAGCGCAGCGGCACGCCATCGGCACGGATGGCGCCCCATTGCTTGAGCACCTGCAGGTCGAGGCCGCCGAGCGTCCACTCGAACTTGATGCCGTCGTCGGACAGGCCCAGGTCAGCGAAGGCCGGGCCGTTCATGCCACCGCCGCGGAAGGCTTCCATCTTGCGGGCCAGGGGCGGCAGGATGCAGGTCTTGATGACGCCCTGGTAGCTGCCGCCGTCGTTGAAAAGCAGCATGTTCTTGAGTTTGCGAGGCAGTGCCATGGGGCGTTGCTCCTGTGTGCGTTAGCGGCTTGGCCGGGGTCAGGCGGCGTTGATCTGCGCGGCGAAGTCGAGCAGGTAGCGGTCGGTGATGCGCTGCTTGAAGGTGAGGTCTTCAAGGGGCGGCACGGGGGTGTAGTCGTAGTCGATGAACAGCTTGCCGGCCTTGAGGGTGGTGGCGTCGTTGGCTTCTTCGTCGTACCAGCACTGGCCGTCGATGATGTAGCCGGCGGTTTTCAGCTCGCGGAACTTGGCGTTGATGCCGGCGATGATGTCCTTGATGAGGCCCGGGTTCATGGGCTTGTCCACCGCCCAGAAGTGGGCCTCGGCCATGGTGTCGGCCAGGATCTGGGCGGTGCGGGTGTAGTTCTCGAACGCGAACAGCGGGTCCTCGCTGCAGGTGCGCGAGCCCCAGAAGCGGTAGCCGGTTTCGTTGATCAGCGTGGTGACTTCGTTGCCGTTGAGGTAGTTGGCATCGGTGGCGGGGTTTTGCAGGTCGAACCACACGTCCGCGCTGATGCCGGTCACACCGTTGGCGGTGACGTTGGAAATGGTCTTGTGCCAGCCGACTTCCTGGTCGATCTTGGCGCGTAGGCCGAGGGCAACTGCGACGGCCGGGGCCACTACGGTGGCGTTGGTGGTGGTGTCCCACTTCTCGAACGATGGCCAGATGACCATGACTTCACGGGCGCCGAAGCCGTTGCGGTAGGCGACGGCCTCTTCCTTGGTCTTGCAGCCCCAGCCGCTGACGTAGGCGAAGGCGCGCAGGTCCTGGGCGATGGCGACCAGGGCGGTGGCCACCGGTAGGCTGTCCAGCCCTGGCACGCCCAGGATGCGCGGCACGATGCCGAGCTTACCCTTGGCGGCCAGCAGGGCCTTCATGCCGGTGTATTTGCCCTGGGCGTTGGTGGTGCCGATCAGGTTGCTGACGGTGGCGGCGTCCTTTTCGGCCTGGGTTTGGCCAGCGCCTTCGGCGACGCGCACGACGATGGTGAACGGCTTGGTCTGGTCGGCGATGGCCTGCAGGCTCGGGCGCAGGGTGCCTTTGGTGCCAGCCTTGGCGATGGCGCTCTGCACGTTGGTGAGCAGCACGGGTGTGTCGAGCGGGAAGGCCAGCGGGTCGGCGTCTTCTGCGGTGCAGACCATGCCGACGACGGCGGTGGATACGGTGCGAATCGGGCGGGTGCCCTCGTTGATTTCGAGGACTCGGACGCCGTGGTGGTATTCGTCGGCCATGACTGGTGCCTGCGTTGGGAAATGACAGTGCTGAGCCTGACGCGCGCGCGGCAACTCGGCGAGCGGTGGGCGTTGTAGGCAGGTGCGCTACAGCGTGCGGGCATAAAAAAGCCCCGCCGTAGCGAGGCAATCCCTCCCCAGGGCAAGTCAGTTGGCCGGGCTGGATGGCCAGGCGATGATGTGCGGGTAGCTTGGCTGTTGTTCGATGCGGCTCAGCAGCACACGGTAGACCTTCCAGGCGTTGAGCTTGGCTTGTTCTGCTGCAGTGGCCATGCCGACATCTACCGCATCTTGTAGCGGGGCGATCTCTTTGGCGGCCTCTTCGAGTTTGTGGCTGCGTGTGGCAGTTGCCGAGGCGGCGAGCTGTTCGGTATTGGGTGGTGGCGGATCTGCGAGAGCGGGCATGCCATCGGCATCGGTAACCACGATTTTTTCGGCAGGGCGATCATTGACGACCTGGGCGAATAGTTCGGCGCTGATGGGATTGGCATCTGCGGGAATATCCGTGTGCAGGCCTGCGATGTAGAACAGGCCGGTGGAGGGGCTGTAGAAACGGGACATGGCTGATTCCTATCGACCGATTGCGAGGACGCGGGGTGTGCCAACGCCTGGGCCATGGCAGTTAACGGTGACGCTGTTGACGTTGAGTCCGGAAGGACTCCAGTTCACTTCTGCCGAGCCACTGGCTTGTTCGATCCACGAGCCGTAAGTGGCGGTTGGCCAGGGAACCGGGAAGTTGACCACTACGTTTGAGCCTGAAGTTTGTGCCGCGCCGACCATCCATTGCAGGCCGAAACCGCCGAGCCATTGGGGCAAGAAGATGTAGCCGTTGTTGCCGAAGCTGTAGGTGACGCCGAGGCGCAATTTCTTGGGGGTGACGATGGTGGTGTCGTCGATGCCGGCGTTCAACTGGAGTTGGGTGGCAATACGGGCGATGCCCAAGGCGCTTTCTGTGGCCTGGATCACTTTAGCGGCGATGGCCTGGAACACGCGCAGCGCTGACATGGGTTTGTTAGTGTCTGCGCCGGTTTCCGCCTCGGTTTGCGATGCAAAGCTGACGCCATAGCCCGAGAGGGTTGTGGGGGTATTGGTGAGCGCTGACCAGGCGTTTGCTTCATGCCATGCGTTGTCGGAGTCGCCCAGGGTTTGCCAGAACAAGCGCCCGTTCCGGCCCACGACGTTGAGGGCGAAACCACCTGAGGTGATGACGCTCTGCAGCCCACCGACGATGGTGGCACCGATTGGGCCGTTGACGTTCGAACGCAGGAAGCGTGAAGCAGTTAGGTCGGCCCAGTCCCCGCTGAAAAAAACGGGCACTGCATCGGTAATGCCGTAGCCACCGAGCGTCGTGGGTTTGCCGCCCAGGTTGGCATAACTGTGGGCAACCATGAATTTCTTGGGGGTGACGATGGTGGTGTCGTCGGTGCCGGCGTTCACCTGGTGTTGGGTGGCAATGCGGGCGATGCCTAGGGCGCTCTCCGTGGCTTGGATCACCTTGGCGGCGATGGCCTGGAACACGCGCAGCGCTGACATGGGTTTGCTGGTGTCTGCGCCGGTTTCCGCCTCGGTTTGCGATGCAAAGCTGACGCCATAGCCGGCAAGGGTCGTTGCCTTGGTGGCTTTTGTGGCGACCTGGTCGGCCAGTACTTTGCCTTGCAGGGCGGTGAGGGCTTTGCTGCGACTGGTGCTGGTCAGGGTGTCGTCTAGTTGGACCACGCCCGGCGTGTCTACCGTTGCTGGTGGATTGATGAACGCGATATTACCGAAGGTGATATTCAGTGCGTCCAGGCTTTCGAGAATGATGTCCGTTGCGAGCAGCAGGGTGGAGGCTGGGGCCTTACTGATGATCCAGCCAACTGCTGGCAGCTGCGAGTAAATGGCGATGAGTGTGCCTTTGTCGCTGATGAGGCCGAATTCGCCGACGTTGTACGTGGCGGTGGATTCGTCGAGCGCCATGACGTGGATGGTGTCGGCCGCGACGGCCTGGCCGGCAATGCTGGTGACACGTTTGACCTCAGCCTGCAGCGCGGTTTGGGTTTTGCTGGGCGCGTAACGTCCGGTGCCCAGCGCCACGGCGGTGATGGTGACCTGGTTGGTGCCGGTGTTCTCTGCCGCGATGATTTCAGCCCGGCCGGCGTTGGTGATGGTGATTTGTAGTGCCATTAGGGGGCCTCGGTGCACTGGATGCGGCGGTAGATGATTGGGCGGGCAGCGCCGCCTAGGCCCAAGCCGCCGGTGGCAGACAGGCCCAAGTTCAAGGTGAAGTGCGAGCGCACGGGCTTGGTACGCTCGATCTCGGCTACGACGTCTTGCTGGTATTCGATGGTGTTGGGCACCCCGGCGCCGAGCGTGAGGGTGAGTGCGAAGGTGTGCGGTCCGCCCTTGGGCTCCATCTGCCACCACTCACGGATAGCAAGGCTCGAGCCAAAGCTGCGCACGACATCGCGCACGCTTTTGGCGGTGCCCTTGCGGCGCTGAATCTCGACGGCCATGCGAATCCGCTCGCGTTTGATGGATTCGGGCCAGTAGGGCTGCCAGCCGTCGAGCGAGAGCGTCCAGGCGAGCCAGGGCAGCAGCGGCGCCGGGCAGGTATCGGGGTTCCACAGCTTACGCAGCGGCACAGTCACGGTGGCAGAGCGCGCCTGCAACTGCTCAACCGCGCGCTCCAGTGCGGTGGCATTGGGCGGCAGCAGACTCGGCAAACTATTCATCGAGCCCACCATCGATCAGCTCGATAGCCGTGCAGAACGTGGCGCCCTGGCGGCTGACCACGATGCTGGCTGCCGGACTTTGCAGTTCGACACGTTGTACGCCTGGCTGGTGCAGGGCGGCATGCAGGCCGGAAATGGTCACGTCACGACCTAGGCGATGCTGAGCGGCGGTGTAGGCCGTGACGGCAGCCCTGGCGTTGGCCATGACCACTTCGCGGTCGGGCCCGGCGTAGAAGTACAAGCGGGCGTTGATGGCGTAGTCGGTAATGGTGGCCGGCTGCACCTGGACGTAGTCGGTCAGGGGGCGCACGGATTCGTCCGTCAGCGCGCTGCTGACGGTGGCGAGCAGCTCGGCGCTGGGCACACCGGCGCCGGCGCGCGATAGCACGGTGACCAGGACAACACCTGGGGTGGGGCTGATGGCGGATGCGTCGAGTACTTCCCCGCTCGCGCTGAGGGCGTGAAAGACGTAGGCGCCCTCGGGCCCTGCGGTGCTCAGGCCTTCCAGCGAGAGCTGGATGCGGTAGCGCAGCTCGCTGTCGCTCTCGTACTGCGGTGGCACCGGCGGGAAGGCGGTCGGGTCGCCGGGGGCTGTGACCAGGCGCTCGACACCGAACAGGGCGCCGAGGTTTTCCAGATCCTCGCCCAGGGCGTAGGGCAGCATGACGGCTTTGGCCGCCTCGTTGATGCGCTGGCGTAGCAGCAGCTCGCGGTAGGCGAAGACCTCGAGCAGCTTGATGGCTGGATCAGATTCGAGGAACTGATCCATGGCCGGGTAGCGCTCGGCGAACTCGGCGAGCAGCTCGCCGAGGATCTGCTCGTAGTCCAGGGACTCGACAACGCTGGGTGCCGGCACGCGGGAAAGGTCGATAGCGGTGAAGCTCATGTGGCGGCCCCCATGGCGAGCGGAATTTGCAAGTTGTAGGTCTGGTTGCCGTCCACAGGCGTGCCTTTCAGATCGATGACGACTGCGCCGGGTGTTTCGCCCAGGGCGATGCTGACGTGGGTGAGGCGCACGCGGGGTTCCCAGCGCATAAGGGCCATGGCGGTGGCGGCGTAGCAGAGCATGCGGGTGTGGGCGTTGAAGGGCTGGTCGATCAGAAACGGCAGGTTGCTGCCGTAGTCGCGGCGCATGACGCGCGAGCCGATTGGCGTGGTGAGGATGTCGGCGATGGACTGGCGCAGGTGCTCGATGCCTTCTAGGGCTGTGCCGGTGGTGCGGGATAGGCCGGCCATGGTCAGCCCCCTGCGAATACGTTGGGGCTGCCAGCTGCAACGCTGGAGCCGCATGCCACGGGATCGCCGACACGGCCGAGTTGCTTGCCGTTGACGAAGACGGTAGCGCTGCCACTTGCCAGGGTGCTGGCGTGGGTTTGCGGGATGCTGGGGCAGGTGTGGGGCGCCCAGGCGTCGCCCTGGCGGTGGGCGGGGATACCGTTGATGTTCACGTTTGGGCTTGCCGCGGTGTTGGCGCGCGGTGGCCAGCAACCGTGGCCGGTGCAGGTATCGCCGAGGCGGGCAGTGGCAGGCATGGGCGGCCTCAGTTCAGATCGATGCGGCTGCCGTTGATGCTGACGGCGCCGGAACATTGGATGGACAGGCTGGCGGCCTGGATATCGACGTGGCCGCTGACCTTGAGCGCATAGGCGCCTGTTTCGGCGTGGTGCTCGACGTAATCGCCGTTGGCCCATTCCACGCGGTGAACGGCTGGGTCGCTGCTCTTGGCGGGGTTGGCTTCGGAATAGATGCCGGCCAGGACGATGCCGACAGCCGGATCACCGCTTGGGCAGAACACCACGCACTGTTCACCGACGCTGACCGGGTCCCACTCATTGGTGCTACCGGCACGGCGGGAGAAGAACGGCAGCCAATTGGTAATGATGCCACCGGTGGAGACGCGGCAACGCGACTTTGCATGGTCGACTTCGGCAATGGTGCCGAAGCGGATCATGTTTTCGAGGCGGCGGATGATGTCGGCAATATTCATGGGGCCGATGCTGACGGCCACGCGCGCGCACGGCACGCGGTGGGCGTTGTAGGCAGGGCGGCTACAACGGCCGGTCAGCGGGTGAGGTGTTCGAGCAACTGGTCGCGGATGCTGTCCAGCTCGGCAGAGGTGAAGCCGAGCAGCTCGCGGCGGTCGTACTGGACATCGCTCTGACCTCGGCCGGGTCGGTCTTTCAGGCCGTACTGGTGAATGCGGGCGATGCGAGCGGTGCGGCCGAGGAAGCCAATGGCGATGGCGTTGGGGTTGCTCTGCATCTTGAGCAGCTTGGCCGTGCGCAGCTTGGTGAACATGCGGCGGCGGATACGACCCTTTTTGCCTCGTAGGGCCTTCTGGCTCCTGCGTGGGGCGAAGGGGGTACCGTCCGGGTTTTGCTGCAGGGCGATGCGCTGCTGCTGGCTGCGGCGCAGGTTGCGGGCTACGCCTTGGTTGAGCTGACGGCGCTCGGTGGGGCTGAGCTTGGCCAGCAGGCCGCCGGCCCAATCTTCCAGGGCGTTGAGGTCAGCCACGACGGGGCGCCGGGTGTGGGGTTTCGATATCGACGCCGACCGGCTGGCCGCTTGGCCACTGGGCCAGCACCTGGCCTTCGCCGATCAGCTGCACCGTGGTTTGCGGCAGGTGCGGGGTGAGCTGGGGTTCGTCCGGGTGGCTGATATGCAGGGTGCCGTCGGCCTGCCGCTTGACGATGATGCGCTCGGTCAGCGGCAGGGTAAGCGACAGGTCGACGGTGCTGCCGTCGAGCACGTCGACTTCGAACTGGATGCCGTCGGTGCTCTTCTGCAGGTTGGTGAGCATTTCGGACTGGTTGACCAACAGCCAAGCGAGCAGGGGCACGCTGACAGCATCCGGCGAGCCGGGGAAGTCGGTGATGATGACGTTGAGCTGGTACTCGTATTCGAACGACAGGCCGGGGGCGCTGGTTGAGCGGATTTTGCCGCCATCAACGAACACCAGCAGGCGGTCTGGGTTGTGCTGCAGGCTTGGGATGCTGGCAAGCAGGTGCGCGCGCAGGCTGTTGGGCTTCTTCATGGCGCGGGCTTCTGCTGGTTGTGCTCGTACACGGCATCGACCTGGGCGGCGCAGTCGGCCCAGGCGGCGAGCAGGGCGTCGTTGTCGTCGCTGAGACCGCCGTTATCGATCGGCGCCGCCGGCGGCAGGGGCAGCGCGTTACGACCGGACAGGAAAGCACGGTAACCACTGGCTCCGGTGATGGCGGGGCGCTGGTGCAGGCGGCGAGTGAGAGCAGGCAGAGGCTGAGCAGCCCAGTTCTGTGCAGGCGGGTCATTACGGACGGTCTCCTTTTTCTGCACCTGGTGCATGGCGTTGGCCTGCTGCAGGTCGGCGCGGGTGTTCTGCAGGCTCTGCTGGGCCAGGCGCTGGGCGGCGATATCGGCGCCCAGTGTGATGATGGTTTGGGCCTGGCGGGCGCTGCGCTGTTCAAGGGCGGTGATGCGCTCGGCGTCGACCTCGGCGCGAGCCTGGGCGGCTTGGCTCTGCTGGTAGCTGCCCCAGATGAGCAACGCGGTGGCCAGCAGCAGGGCGAGGCCGTAGGCGGCCTGGCGCAGGGTGCTCACGCGGCCGCCTGTTGGCCGCAGCCACAGCCGGCATGGCGCTCATAGGCGCGCTGCAGCTTCACGTCGTAGAGGTTGCGGGCGTAGTTGGGGCCGTTGTAGCGCTTGGCGAAGTCGGCCCATTTGCGCGCCTTCAGCGCCTTATGCAATACGGGATCGACCTCGATGAATGCCACGAAGGCGTTGAACTGGGCGTTTTCGTCCTGGGCCATGGCGACGGCGAAGGCCTGGACGGAGGGGTAGCCCAGGCTGGTGGCGTGGAAGCCCATGATCTGGAAGGCGCCCCAACTGGCCGATTCGAGCGCGGCTGTGTCGTCGAGCTGGCGCGCCTGGGCCAAGCGCTGGTGCTCGGCCACGCCGCCGGCGTAACCGCCGGGGCGGACGTTGACCAGGTTGGGGAATTCCGTAGCGAGCAGATCGGCGCGGGCCTTGAGCTTGGCGGCGACCTGATCAGAGGTGCGCGGGGTGCTCAATTGGCGATGCATGATGTGCCGCTCGAACAGGATGGCGGGCTTGCCGTTGGCCAGGAAGCCAGCGCCGGCGGACTCCACTTCGTTGACGGCATAGACGCAGGCCAGCTCTACGCCAAGGCGTTTGGCAGCAGCCACCAGGGTGGCGTTGCTGAGCAGCTTGGAACAGTCGGCGCCGGCGAGGGCGGCCAGGGTTTTCGGGCCGGCTGCGCCATCGACCACCAGGCCAACCTTGAGCTGGAAGGCGCGTACTGCGGCCTCGGTCTTGTCGCCGAATTCGCCGTCCGGGTAGAGCGTGTAGCCGCGGGCGACCAGTGAGCGCTGCAACTGCTGGACGGCCTGGGAGCGATCGCCGTGGCGAAGGGTGGGCTGGGTCATGGGGTGTCTACCTTGCGTTGGGCGATGCGTTGCAGCAGTGCGCGGATGGAGTCCGCGCCCAGCAGGCCGATGACGCCGCCGAAGAAGGGGGCGGCTTCCAGGGGGATGCCGATCAGCGACAGGCCGTTACTGGCCGCCAGGGTGATGAGCCCGCAGATGAAGCCCTCGCCCAGGGCGCGGCGCAGGCTGCCACCGGTGTAGATGAGGCGGGCGGCGGCCAGTGCCGCAGAGAGCAGCGCGGCGTATACCAGCGGGTGGTGGCTTTCGAGCCAGGCCAGGAGAAAGGCCCAGGTTTCCGGTCGGTCAGGCATTTTCATGGTTCCTTTGCCCTGTAGTTACGGTCAGTCCCATAGGGTTACCGCCTGCTGCTCGGGCTGCGGGGCGGCCTCGGGCAGGGTGACGGGGTGGCCTTGTGGAAGGTTGGGGCCCAGGTCGGCGAGACCGGGGTTTGCCTCGAGCACGGCCTCGACGACGCCGGCGGTGCGGCCGTAGTGCCGCCAGCAGAGGGCGTCGAGGGTTTCGTTCTGGTGGGCGCGGAGGGTGGCCATCACAGCAGCTCGACGGTGGTGCGGCTGATGCCGAGCAGATCGCGAATGGCGAAGCGGCTGTCGCGGCGGTAGTCGTCGACGGTGGGTTCTTCTTCCTCGGCCTTGGCGGCGCCGCTGTTGGTGGCGTCGAAGCTGCGGTAGCGCTCTGCTACCTCGGCGCTGGCGGCGCTGTAGACGGCGCGCTGGTAGAGAATGGTGAGGACGCTGCGCTCGGCGATCTTGTCGGCGGGTACGGCGTCCAGGTGAGTGTGCCCCTCGGCCTGGTACCGCAGCTTGCGGGTGCTGAGTTCGCGGTTGACGCTGATCATGGCCGCCACCACGGCGGTTTCCAGGCGGCCATTGGTGACGCTGCTGGCGATGCGCTGGGCGTCGCGCAGGTCGGCAAGGTCGATGTCCGGCCAGAAGCCGTCGTTGGTGAGTGTGAGCGGCGCTGCAACGCCACCCGCTATGAATGCGCTCATGGTCAGGGCCTCAAGTCGGCGGTGGTCGGGGTTTCACAGGGCAGGGAAGGAGACACCCTGTCTGATTCACCCCGAGCCGCCGGGCGCGTGGGGACGCTCGGTTAGCCGGTGGTGCCGGCGTGTTTCTTCAGGAGGCGCTCGACGCGCTCCAGATCCTTTTTGCCGCCGCAGTTGGTGTGCAGCTCGATGGCGCGGGCCAGATCCTGCTTGGCCATGAGCAGCAGGGGCAGGGCGTCGACCGCGTCGGCGTCGTCCGGTACCAGGGCAGATGCCGCCTTGCCGATGGCCAGGTGGAGTTTGGCGCGGGCTTCGTCGGGCATGTCTTCGTTGGCGGTAGCCGCCTCGGTGCGCAGCAGCAGCTCCAGATCAAACGAGCCGCTGGCCTTCTGCTGCTTGATGGCGACGTTGGCGATTTCCTCGGCGACGACGCAGCCCAGCGAGCGCTCGAAGCTGTCGGGCATGGTGAGGTTGTAGGGCAACGCGTATTCGGCGATGGCCAGGGCGCCGGCGTAGTCGCCCACGTCGATGCGCCACAGCATGATGGTAGTGAGCACGTCGTCCTGGGCGCCCTTGCCAGCGCTGAGCACGCCTTCGACGTAGGGGGCGTAGTCCGGCAGGAGCTTGCGCTTGGTGTCGGCCTTGCCTTCCTGGCTTTGGATCTTCTTGAGTTGCTGTTTGTGCTGGTGCAGCTGGGCTTGCATCAGCTCGTACGCGGTGGCGCCTTCCATGGTCAGGGCTGGGCCGAGCACCGCGGCTGCCTCGATGGCAGCCGTGGCCTGCTGGAAGTGGCGCTTGGCAGGGCTCAGTGCCATGGCGATCAGGCCTCCAGCAGTTCGATGTTTTCGATCAGGCAGCCGAGGCCGTAGTCCTCGACGACGTAATCGTCGTTGCTGGACTCGAAGTTCTCGATGCGGTTCTTGCTCGGGTTTTCCTGGACGTGGCGGCGGCGACCGCTGATCTGCCAGTAGATGGCGAGGTTTTCCAGGCTGGTGATGAGCATGGCGCCGTCCGGCACATGCGGTACTTCGACCGGTTGCTTACCGCCCATGCGCTTCTGGGAAATGATCATGTCGGTGGCCAGCTTCTCGGTGGCGGCCTGTTCCTTGTTGATCAGCGGGAAGTACTTGTCGTGCACCAGGTTGCTGCCGAGGATCACGACCAGACCGGTGTCCTTGCGGTGCCACGGGTCAATGAGGTTCGCCACGGCGTCGAACACAAGGGCGTCCAGGTTGTTGTAGTCAGCGGTTTCACCAGTGCCGATCACGACCTTGTTTGCAGCCTTGCCGCCCTTCATCACGCGCTGCGGTGCGTTGTTACGGTACTTCTGCAGCCAGCCGATGTTCACGTCTTGCAGCAGCGGGTTGGTGGCGCGGTTGGTGGTTGCGGCGGCACTGGTGCCGTTGAAGCCGATCATGATGCGGTCGAGGGCCTGACGCTTGAGGATGGCGTCACGCAGACGGGCCTGGAAGTCGGGGAACTTGGCCCAGGCGTCCAGCTGCGCATAGCGCACGGCGGTGTCGAAATCGGTGTGACGGCATTCGTAACCGTCCTTGCTCAGATCGGATACGTCGCGCGGTACACGCACGCCGTCACCGGTGGTGTCGGTACGGCCGGCGATGGTGCTGCTGACGCCCAGGCCGACCTTTTCGCCCTTGAGTTCGTCGACGCCGGGCATGCCGATGCGGCTGAGGAATTCGCTGGATTCCTGCATACGGGTTTCCAGACGCTGCTGGACGGTTGGATCTACAGCAAAAGTCTTGGTCGGGTCGCTGACGCCGCTCAGCTTGGCCAGCTGGTTCAGGTAGGCGTCGAAGTGTTGGCGAGTATCGTTGCGCATTGGTTTCTCCGGTGTTCCGTGGGTGTGGCTTGTCCGTGGGGATCAGCAGTCGGTGAGGGTGGCGCCATCACCACCGGTGACCGGGGGGCGCGGTTTGTGGGAGTGCTCTTGGGTGTCGCCCAGCTTCTTGAGCAGGTCGGCGAATTCGCCGGCCAGCTTGGTGTGGTCGGCCTGGAGCTTTTCGTGGGCGGACTTCACGGTGGCAAAGGCTTCGGCCTGTTTGGCGCCGTGCTCGGCCAGGTCGCCGATCATTTCGCCCAGCTCTGCGAAGTGGGCGGCGTCCTTGCCTTCCTTGTCCTTGCTCAGTTTCAGCAGGTCGGCCATGCGGCCTTTCAGGGCGGCGAACATGCTGGGGGTGTCGTCGATTTCTTCGAAGTCGAGGGCGGTTTCGGCCGCAGCGGTGAACAGGTTCTCGGCGTGCTGCTTGCGGCCGGCCAAGGTGCCGTGTTGGGCGCTGAAACTGAGCGCCTCGGTACCCAGGCTGGCCGGGGTGTCGGTTACGGCCAGGCCGACCAGGTACGCCTTGCCGGTGTCGGCAAACTCAGGCTGCACCTCGATGGAGGTGTAGATCTTCTGGCCCTTTTTGTTGAGTGCGAGCAGTGCTTCGTTGGGCTCCAGCTGGGCGAACAGGCCGAGCTTCTTCTCGCCGTTGAGTTCGACTTCTTCAGCCTTCAGCGCCACCACGTCGCCATAGGCGCCGAACTCACTGCCCGGAAAGTACGACTTGATGTGCTCGCAGTTGATGCGTGCGCCGTAGGTGTTGCGGCTGTACTGGGCAGCCATCTGCTCGATCCATTTGCGCTCGATCTTGCGGCCGTCGGTGGTGGCGCCTTCGGTGGCGATGCGGGTCCATTTGGAACGGAATTTTTTGGCGGTGGCGGACATGCTTGGGAATCCTCGGTGCGGGTCGCTGGTGGCGGGTTTCGCGTTGAGGGCATGGTCGGCAGTGGGCGAGGCGGCGGCAACGACGTGAGGTTGTAGAGCGGCGCGCTACAACGCCCGCCGGTAGGGGCTTACGCGCGCGGGCGGCAGCATCGGCGCCATGAACACTACCGCCCCCTACCAGCCGACCACCGACTCCCGCCGCCAGGCCAAATTCCTGTACTGGACGGGTTGGCGCATCACCGATATCGCCGACTACCTGGGCGAGAAGGAAAAGACCGTCCACAGCTGGAAGACCAGGGACGAATGGGACAGGGCCGATAACGTCGAGCGTATCGGCGGGGCGCTGGAAGCGCGGCTGGTGCAGCTGATCCTGAAAGAGGGGAAGACGGGCGGCGATTTCAAGGAAATCGATCTGCTGCACCGGCAACTGGAGCGGCAAGCGCGCATCCAACGCTTCCAGGATGGCGGCACCGAGGGCGAGCTCAACCCGAACCTAGCCAAGCGCAACGAAGGACCAAAAAAACAGGCGGTTCGCAACGAGCTGAGCGAAGAGCAGATCGAGACGCTGGTCGAGGCGTTCAAGGATGGGTGCTTCGATTACCAGCTCGACTGGTACCGCGCTGGCAACCAGCGCACGCGGATGTTGCTCAAGTCGCGTCAGATCGGCGCCACGTATTACTTCGCGCGGGAGGCCCTGATCGACGCGATCACCACCGGGCGTAACCAGATCTTCCTATCGGCCAGCAAGGCGCAGGCGCACCAGTTCAAGAACTACATGCAGTCGTTCATGAACGAGGTGTTGGGGGTGAAGCTGACGGGCGACCCCATCGTGCTGTGGAACAACGCCGAGCTGCACTTCCTGGGTACGAACTTTCGCACCGCTCAGGGACGCAGCGGCAATTTCTACTTCGACGAATTCTTCTGGGTGCACGGCTTCGAGGAAATCAACAAGGTCGCCTCGGGCATGGCGCTGCATAAGCACTGGCGCAAGACGTACTTCTCGACGCCATCGAGCATGGCCCACCCGGCGTATATCTACTGGACCGGCGAGCGGCACAACAAGGGCAAGCCTACGGCGCAGCACCTGAACATCGATGTGAGCCACGATGCCCTGCAGCAGGGCCGGCGGTGCGATGACGGGATCTGGCGGCAGATCGTGACCATTCTGGATGCGGAGTCGCGAGGGTGCGATCTGTTCGACCTGGAAGAGCTGCGCCTCGAGTACGACGCCCAGGCCTTCGAAAACCTGTTGATGTGCCAGTTCGTGAACGACGGCGACAGCATCTTCCCGCTTCAGATGCTGCAGCCTTGCATGGTCGACAGCTGGGAGGTGTGGGAGGACTACAAGCCGTTCGCGCCGCGGCCGCTGGGCGAGCGCCAGGTATGGGTGGGCTACGACCCGGCCGAGAACGGCGACACGGCCGGCCTGGTGGTGGTGGCGCCGCCGCTCGTGCCGGGCGGCAAGTTTCGCTTGGTCGAAAAGCATCAGTTCCGCGGCATGGATTTCGAAGCCCAGGCGCGAACAATCCAGCAGGTCACCCAGCGCTACTGGGTGACCTATATCGGCATCGACACCACAGGCATGGGCGCTGGCGTCGCGCAGCTGGTGAAGCAGTTCTTCCCAGGCCTGCGCACCTTCAGCTACAGCCCGGAAGTGAAAACCCGCCTGGTGATGAAGGCCTGGGACGTGATTCGCAAAGGGCGCTTCGAGTTCGACGCCGGCTGGACGGACGTCGCGCAGGCGCTGATGGCCATCCGCAAGACCATGACGCCCAGTGGGCGCCAATTCACCTACACGGCCGGGCGCAGTGATGCGACCGGGCATGCCGACCTGGCGTGGGCGCTGTTCCACGCATTGATCAATGAGCCGCTGGAAGGGCAGACCACCAGCAACACGGCCATCATGGAGTTCAGCTGATGAGCGATAACCAAGGGGCGCAGGCCCAGCAATTGAGTGGCCAGGGCGCGCGCGCTGAGGCGTTCACGTTCGGAGACCCGGTGCCGGTGCTCGATGGCCGGGAGATCCTGGATTACCTGGAATGCTGGGCCAATGGGCGATGGTATGAGCCGCCGATGTCGCTGGACGGCTTGGCCCGGTCGACCAGGGCGAGCGTCTACCTGCAGTCGGGCCTTAATTTCCGTCGCAACATGCTGGTGCGCACCTTCAAGCCGCACCGGCTGTTGAGCCGCCAGGCGTTCGAGCAGTTCGCCACGGACTGGGGCACCTTCGGCAACGCCTACCTGGAGAAGCACGACAATATGCTGCGCAGCACGCTGGGGCTGCGGCCGGTGCTGGCCAAGTACATGCGGCGCGGTACCGACCTGGACCAGTACTACCAGGTGCGCGGCTGGAAGGATGAGCACGAGTTCCGGCGCGGCACGGTGTGCCATGTGCGCGAGGCCGACATCAACCAGGAAATCTACGGGCTGCCCGAGTGGCTGGCGGCGCTTCAGAGCGCGCTGCTGAATGAGTCGGCCACGCTGTTCCGACGCAAGTACTACCAGAACGGGTCGCACGCGGGCTTCATCCTGTACATGACGGATGCGGTGCAGGACGAGTCGTTCGTCACCGATCTGCGCCAGGCCATGAAGGACAGCAAGGGCCCGGGCAATTTCCGCAACCTGTTCATGTACGCGCCAGGTGGTAAGAAAGAGGGCATCCAGTTGATTCCGATCAGCGAGGTGTCAGCCAAGGACGACTTCGCGGCGATCAAGAACATCAGCCGTGACGACCTGCTGGCGGCCCTGCGCATTCCGCCGCAACTGATGGGCATCGTGCCGCAGAACGCCGGCGGGTTCGGCTCGATCAGGGATGCCGCCGAGGTGTGGGCGATGAACGAACTGGAGCCGATTCAGGCCAGGCTGCTGCAGGTGAATGAGTGGCTGGGGGAGGAGGTGGTGCGGTTCGACGAGTTCCAGTTGCCGGTGACGGCTGCCGGTACCAGCTGACACCGCTCAGCCACGCAACGAGTGAACCGCCTTAGGGCGGTTTTTTTGTGCCTGGGCGGCTTAGAAAAGGTGCGCCTGAATGAATGAAGTGCCCCACTGAAGCATGCCATATCGGGGGGGGTTGTAGTCCATCTGAATCGGGCTGAAAGCCACGGAATACGGGGCTTTCGGGAATTTCGCAACGCGCCGGGGCAGCGGTGCTGAGGTGGTCGCGGGCCGGCCAGGTGGCAGGGAGGTCGGACGAGGCCGGGGGGGCAGCCAGGGGCAGCAGCACCTGGCGCGCGCAGTCGTCCCCCCACCACACCTGGGCGCTAAACATGTCGCTTTTTCTGCATGCCTGCACCAGTCGCTGAGCGGCACGGCTGTTGGGCTGCCTTGGAGGATGCGGATGGGGAATTACCTGCAGAACCCTGCACCAAGCTAATAAAAAGGAAGCCTCGAAGCTCATTTCAGGAGCGGTGTCGGAAAAAGGTAATAACGGTCAGGAGGGGGTTGAGCAGGGGTGCAGGCCGCGTGGTTGCTGGGTTTCAGTCATTACCTTCGAAGGTAATTTAGGGTAAGGGCAAAAGTAATAAATTCCTATCTTCATGTTTTTAAAGGAATTTTTATTTTCCTCAAATTACGCCCTAGATGGGTAATCCGCTTACCTAAAAATTACCAAATTATTACCTTTAAGAAATCACGCTAAGCTATTGATCTGATTGGTTTTCAAGGTGGTAAATCCAAAAAATTACCAAAATTACCTAAAAATGAGGGCTGAACTGAAAATTTGGTTGACCCGGCCTGGAGCGCCTTTTAAAGTGCCGCTCCCCTTCGTTCTTGGGAACGACTTGGGAACAAATTCAGGCTCACGCTCTGAGCGAGAGCCAGAGAGAATGCGGGTTACACGTGTGGTGGGAGGGGCTGCGATGAGTTCGAGTCTCTCCGTCCGCACCATCTTTACGCCCCTCCCGTTTGCCACCTGCATCTAGGGTGACTTCTGCAAGACCTCCCTCTAGAATGCATGCCCTTGAATGGGGCCGGTAAGCGGCCGGCATACGTCTGTGCAACGAGGAATATCCATGCAAGTTTCTGTTGAAAGCACTTCCGCTCTCGAGCGCCGCATGAGCATCACTGTGCCGGCCGAGCGCATCGAGACCCAGGTCAACAAGCGTCTGCAGCAGACTGCCCAGAAAGCCAAGATCCCTGGTTTCCGTCCCGGCAAGGTGCCGATGAGCGTGATTCGCCAGCGCTTCGAAGCCGACGCGCGCCAGGAAGCGGTAGGCGACGTCATCCAGTCTTCCTTCTATGAGGCGGTGGCCGAACAGAAACTCGCACCTGCCGGCCAGCCTTCGGTCGAGCCGAAAGTGCTGGAGAAGGGCAAGGACCTGGAGTTCGTCGCGACCTTCGAAGTGTTCCCGGAAATCAAGGTCAGCGGCCTCGAAGGCATCGCCATCGAGCGTCAGCAGGCTGAAGTGGCCGACTCCGACGTCGACAACATGCTGGACATCCTGCGCAAGCAGAACACCCGTTTCGAAGCCGTGGACCGCGCTGCCGAGAAAGACGACCAGCTGAACATCGATTTCGTCGGCAAGATCGACGGTGAGGCCTTCGCGGGTGGTTCCGCCACCGGCACTCAGCTGGTGCTGGGCTCCGGCCGCATGATCCCGGGCTTCGAAGATGCCCTGATCGGCGCCAAGGCCGGTGAAGAGCGGGTGATCAACCCGACCTTCCCCGAGGACTACCAGAACCTCGACCTGGCCGGCAAAACCGCCGAGTTCACCGTCAAGGTCAACAGCGTTTCCGCCCCGCAACTGCCGGAGCTGAACGACGAGTTCTTCGCCCTGTTCGGTATCAAGGAAGGTGGTCTGGAAGGTTTCCGCGCCGAAGTTCGCAAGAACATGGAGCGTGAACTGCGTCAGGCCATCAAGTCCAAGATCAAGAACCAGGTCATGGAAGGCCTGCTGGCCGCCAACCCGGTCGAAGTGCCGAAAGCATTGATCGCCAACGAAGTGAACAACCTGCGCGTGCAGGCCGTTCAGCAGTTCGGTGGCAACATCAAGCCCGACCAACTGCCGGCCGAGCTGTTCGAAGAGCAAGCCAAGCGCCGCGTATCCCTCGGCCTGATCGTTGCCGAAGTGGTCAAGCAGTTCGAACTCAAGCCCGACGACGCCCGCGTACGTGAGCTGATCCAGGAAATGGCCTCGGCCTACCAGGAGCCGGAGCAGGTCGTGGCGTGGTACTACAAGAACGACCAGCAACTGAACGAAGTGCGTTCGGTTGTACTGGAAGAGCAAGTTGTAGATACTGTTTTGCAGAAGGCCAATGTGACTGACAAATCGGTCTCTTACGAAGAAGCAGTCAAGCCGGCAGAAGCTCCACAAGCCGCCTGATTTCTTCGCCTCGTTCGAGAACACCATAAGCCAGCCTCAGTGCTGGCTTATGCGTATTCGAGACATGACTTTTATTAGGGAGCGAATGCTGGAAATGTCGCACAATCCTTTCATGCAGCAAATGTCCGATATCCAGGCCGCTGGCGGTCTGGTTCCCATGGTCGTCGAGCAGTCCGCTCGTGGCGAGCGCGCCTATGACATCTATTCGCGCCTGCTCAAGGAGCGCGTGATCTTCCTGATCGGCCCGGTCGAAGACTACATGGCCAATCTGGTGGCCGCGCAGCTGCTGTTTCTCGAAGCCGAGAACCCGGACAAGGACATCCACCTGTACATCAACTCGCCAGGCGGTTCGGTAACCGCCGGCATGTCGATCTACGACACCATGCAGTTCATCAAGCCGGACGTATCGACCACCTGTATCGGTCAGGCGTGCAGCATGGGTGCGCTGCTGCTGGCTGGCGGCGCCGCGGGCAAGCGTTACTGCCTGCCGCATTCGCGCATGATGATCCATCAGCCGCTGGGCGGCTTCCAGGGCCAGGCCTCGGACATCGAGATCCATGCCAAGGAAATCCTGTTCATTCGCGAGCGCCTGAACCAGGTCCTGGCCAACCACACCGGCCAGCCGATCGAAGTGATCGCCCGTGACACCGACCGTGACCGCTTCATGAGCGGTGAAGAAGCGGTCAACTACGGCTTGATCGACAAGGTACACAGCCGTCGCGAGCAAATCGGCTGAAGCGTGACGCCGCAGGCCGACGATAGTCGGTCTGCGGCACATCGGGCTTGAAAATGCCCCGGTTTGGCTCCATCTTGTGTTTTAAGCCTACGGTATTGGATTGATCGAATGACTGACACCCGCAACGGCGAGGACAACGGCAAGCTGCTTTATTGCTCCTTCTGCGGCAAAAGCCAGCATGAAGTACGCAAATTGATTGCTGGCCCCTCGGTATTTATCTGCGACGAGTGCGTCGACCTGTGCAACGACATCATCCGCGAGGAGGTGCAGGAAGCCCAGGCCGAGAGCAGCGCGCACAAGCTGCCGGCTCCCAAGGAGATCAGCGCGATCCTCGATCAGTACGTGATCGGGCAGGAGCGCGCCAAGAAGATTCTGGCGGTCGCGGTCTACAACCATTACAAGCGCCTCAACCAGCGCGAGAAGAAGGATGACGTCGAGCTCGGCAAGAGCAACATCCTGCTGCTCGGCCCGACCGGTTCGGGCAAGACGCTGCTGGCTGAAACCCTGGCGCGCCTGCTCAACGTTCCGTTCACCATCGCCGATGCGACCACCCTTACCGAGGCTGGCTATGTGGGTGAGGACGTCGAGAACATCATCCAGAAGCTGCTGCAGAAGTGCGACTACGACGTCGAGAAGGCCCAGATGGGTATCGTCT
This sequence comes from Pseudomonas argentinensis, assembly GCF_001839655.2. Classification (NCBI taxonomy): domain Bacteria; kingdom Pseudomonadati; phylum Pseudomonadota; class Gammaproteobacteria; order Pseudomonadales; family Pseudomonadaceae; genus Phytopseudomonas; species Phytopseudomonas argentinensis. The sequence goes on along the minus strand of NZ_CP056087.1, from coordinate 3,270,085 downwards.
ACATCGACGAAATCGACAAGATTTCCCGCAAGTCCGACAATCCGTCGATCACCCGTGACGTATCGGGCGAGGGCGTGCAGCAGGCCTTGCTGAAGCTGATCGAAGGCACCGTTGCCTCGGTGCCGCCCCAGGGCGGTCGCAAGCATCCGCAGCAGGAGTTCCTGCAGGTCGACACGCGCAATATCCTGTTCATCTGCGGTGGCGCCTTCGCGGGCATCGAGAAGGTGATCCAGGGGCGCTCGACCAAGGGTGGCATCGGCTTCAGCGCCGAGGTGCGTACCAAGGACGTCGAGAAGAAGATCGGCGAGTCGCTGCGTGAAATCGAGCCGGACGATCTGGTCAAGTTCGGCCTGATTCCCGAGTTCGTGGGCCGCCTGCCGGTCATCGCCACGCTGGAGGAGCTCGACGAGGCTGCACTGGTGCAGATTCTCACCGAGCCGAAGAACGCGCTGACCAAGCAATACGGTAAGCTGTTCGAGATGGAAGGGGTGGACCTCGAGTTCCGTCCCGACGCACTCAAGGCCGTTGCGCTCAAGGCTCTGGAGCGCAAGACCGGCGCCCGTGGTCTACGCTCGATCCTGGAAGGCGTGCTGCTCGACACCATGTACGACATTCCGTCGCAAACGGATGTCAGCAAGGTGGTCATCGATGAAAGCGTGATCGACGGCAGCTCCAAGCCGCTGCTGATCTACGAGAACAGCGAGCCGCCTGCCAAGGTGGCGCCTGACGCGTAACGCGTTCGTCATACGTTGTAAGCAAGGGGCCTGCGGGCCCCTTTGCTTTTACAGCCGGCAACGCTTGTTTTTTCGTGGGGCTACCCCCATCTTAGGGTCAAGGGTAATCCCACCGTTTACGGCCGCAAGGCCGCCGTAGAGCTCAAAATCATGAAGACAACCATCGAATTGCCTCTCCTGCCTTTGCGCGATGTCGTGGTCTATCCGCACATGGTCATCCCGCTTTTCGTAGGCCGTGAGAAATCCATCGAAGCGCTCGAAGCGGCGATGAATGGCGAAAAGCAGATCCTGCTGCTCGCCCAGAAAGATCCCGCGGACGATGAACCGAGTGAAGAAGGGCTCTACCGAGTCGGCACCGTCGCCACCGTGCTGCAGCTGCTCAAGTTGCCCGACGGCACCGTCAAGGTGCTGGTCGAGGGCGAGCAACGTGGCGAGATCGAGCAGTTCATCGAAGCCGATGGCTACAGCGCCGCCGAAGTGCAGCTGCTCGACGAGGTCGAAGCCCCCGAGCGCGAGAGCGAGGTGTTCACCCGCAGCCTGCTCAGCCAGTTCGAGCAGTACGTGCAACTGGGCAAGAAGGTGCCGGCCGAGGTGCTTTCCTCGCTCAACAGCATCGATGAGCCCAGCCGCCTGGTCGATACCATGGCCGCGCACATGGTGCTGAAGATCGAGCAGAAGCAGGAAATCCTCGAGATCGTCGACCTGCCGACCCGGGTCGAGCACGTACTGGCCCTGCTGGACGCGGAGATCGACCTGCTGCAGGTCGAGAAGCGCATTCGTGGTCGCGTCAAGAAGCAGATGGAACGCAGCCAGCGCGAGTACTACCTGAATGAGCAGATGAAGGCCATTCAGAAAGAGCTCGGCGACAGCGAGGAGGGCCATAACGAGCTCGATGAGCTCAAGCGCCGCATCGAGAATGCCGGGCTCACCAAGGAAGCCTATGGCAAGGCCCAGGCCGAGCTGAACAAGCTCAAGCAGATGTCGCCGATGTCCGCCGAAGCTACCGTGGTGCGCTCCTACATCGACTGGCTGGTGAACGTGCCGTGGAAGGCGCAGAGCAAGGTGCGCCTGGACCTGGCGCGCGCCGAGAACATCCTCGATGCCGATCACTACGGCCTCGAGGAGGTCAAGGAGCGCATCCTCGAGTACCTCGCCGTGCAGAAGCGCGTGAAGAAGCTCAAGGGCCCGGTTCTGTGCCTGGTCGGCCCGCCTGGCGTGGGCAAGACCTCGCTGGCCGAATCCATCGCCAGCGCCACCAATCGCAAGTTCGTGCGCATGGCCCTGGGCGGTGTGCGTGACGAAGCGGAAATCCGCGGCCATCGCCGTACCTACATCGGCTCCATGCCGGGTCGCCTGATTCAGAAGATGACCAAGGTCGGCGTGCGCAATCCCCTGTTCCTGCTCGACGAAATCGACAAGATGGGCCAGGACATGCGCGGCGATCCGGCCTCGGCGCTGCTCGAGGTACTCGACCCGGAGCAGAACCACAACTTCAACGATCACTATCTGGAAGTCGACTACGACCTGTCCGATGTGATGTTCCTGTGCACCGCCAACTCCATGAACATTCCAGCCGCGCTGCTGGACCGCATGGAAGTGATTCGCCTGCCGGGTTACACCGAAGACGAGAAGGTCAATATCGCCACCAAATACCTCGCGCCAAAGCAGATTCAGGCCAACGGCTTGAAGAAGACCGAGCTGGAATTCGAGGAAGCGGCGATCCGTGACATCATTCGTTACTACACGCGTGAGGCGGGCGTACGCAGCCTCGAGCGGCAGATCGCCAAGGTTTGCCGGCGTGCGGTGAAGAAGCACGCCAAGGAAAAACGCTTCCATGTCGTGGTCACCGCCGACTCGCTCGAGGATTTCCTGGGCGTGCGCAAGCACCGCTACGGTCTGGCCGAACAGCAGGATCAGATCGGCCAGGTGACTGGGCTGGCCTGGACCCAGGTGGGCGGCGAATTGCTGACCATCGAGGCTGCCGTGGTGCCCGGCAAGGGCAATCTGATCAAGACCGGCTCGCTGGGCGATGTCATGGTCGAATCGATCACGGCCGCGCAGACCGTGGTCCGCAGCCGTGCCCAGAGCCTTGGCGTGGCGCCGGATTTCTACGAGAAACGCGACATCCACATCCACATGCCCGAGGGCGCCACGCCCAAGGATGGCCCGAGTGCCGGTGTGGGCATGTGCACCGCCCTGGTGTCGGCATTGACGCAGATTCCGGTGCGCGCCGATGTCGCCATGACCGGGGAAATCACCCTGCGCGGTCAGGTACTGGCCATTGGCGGCCTGAAGGAAAAACTGCTGGCGGCTCATCGGGGTGGAATCAAAACCGTGATCATTCCCCAAGAGAATGTTCGCGATCTCAAGGAAATTCCCGAGAACATCAAGCAGGACCTGCAGATTAAACCGGTTAAATGGATTGACGAGGTCCTGCAAATTGCGCTGCAATACGCGCCGGAGCCCTTGCCAGACGCGGCTCCGGAGTTGGTTGCAAAGGATGAAAAACGCGAGTCTGATTCCAAGGAGCGAATCAGCACGCATTAGCCGGATGCCTTCCTTGACACTTTTTTGGAGCCCTTGATATAAAGCGGCTCTTACCGTGTCGGCAGGCCATCCAGCACCCGATTCGCTTCCATTAAAATCAAGAAACAACCTAAACCGAAATTAAGGGGACTTAGAGTGAACAAGTCGGAACTGATCGATGCCATCGCCGCATCTGCTGATATCCCGAAAGCTGTTGCTGGCCGTGCGCTGGACGCAGTGATTGAATCCGTTACTGGCGCTCTGAAGGCTGGTGATTCCGTTGTACTGGTTGGTTTCGGTACTTTCGCTGTCAAAGAGCGTGCTGCTCGCACTGGCCGCAACCCGCAGACTGGCAAGCCGATCAGCATCGCCGCTGCCAAGATCCCAGGTTTCAAAGCTGGTAAAGCACTGAAAGACGCCGTCAACTAAGCGTCTTCGGGCCTTTGCCCGCCGGGTCGGCTAATCCCGGCTCGGTTGTGGGGCGGCAATAAGACCATGCGGTCTGTCACGCCGGGGATTGTAAAGTCGTGATCCCGATCCGCTTCGCACGTTACGAGAAGGCGCATCCCAGGATGCGCCTTTCTTCTATCCGGATTTTACCCACGCTGCGCGGCCATTTTTAGTACGTGGCCGTTCTGGGGGAAGCATGCTGCAAAATATCAGGGACAATTCACAGGGTTGGATTGCCAAAACCATCATCGGCCTGATCGTCGTTCTCATGGCGTTGACGGGCGTTGACGCGATCATCACCGGCACCGGCAATAGCCAGAACGCCGCCGACGTGAATGGCGAGAAGATCAGCCAGAACGAGCTCAACCAGGCTGTGGAGATGCAGCGCCGCCAGTTGCTGCAGCAACTGGGCAAGGAATTCGACCCGGCCATGCTCGATGAGCGTCTGCTGCGCGATGCCTCCCTCAAGGGGTTGATCGAGCGTTCGCTGCTGTTGCAGGGCGCCAAGGACTCCAAGTTCGCCTTTTCCCAAGCCGCGCTCGACCAGGTGATCGTGCAGACGCCCGAATTCCAGGTGGAGGGGCGCTTCAATGCCGACCGCTTCGACCAGGTGATTCGTCAGCTTGGCTACACCCGCATGCAGTTCCGCCAGATGCTCGAGCAGGAAATGCTGATCGGCCAACTGCGCGCCGGTATCTCCGGTAGCGGCTTCGTCACCGATGAAGAAGTGGCGGCCTTCGCGCGCCTCGAGAAGCAGACCCGTGATTTCGCGACCCGCACCATCAAGGCGGATCCTGCCGCGGTGAAGGTCAGCGATGATGACGTGAAGGCTTACTACGATGCCCAGCAGTCTCAGTTCATGAGCCCGGAGCAGGTGGTCATCGAGTACGTCGAACTGAAGAAGGACGCCTTCTTCTCGCAGGTTGCCGTCGGCGACGACGAAATGAAAGCTGCCTACGAGTCGGAAATCGCCAACCTGGCCGAACAGCGCCAGGCCGCTCACATTCTGATCGAGGTGGGCGGCGACGTCAGCGACGAGCAGGCCAAGGCCAGGATCGAAGAGGTCCAGAAGCGCCTGCAGGGCGGAGAAGACTTCGCTGCCCTGGCCAAGGAGTTCTCCCAGGATCCGGGCTCGGCCAGCGAAGGCGGTGACCTGGGCTATGCGGGCAAGGGCGTTTACGACCCGGCCTTCGAGGATGCCCTGTACGCGCTGAAGCAGGATGAAGTGTCGGCACCGGTGCGCACCGAGTTCGGCTGGCACCTGATCAAGCTGCTCGGCGTCCAGGCCCCTGAAGTGCCGTCGTTCGACAGCCTGAAGGAAAAGCTCGAGACCGACCTCAAGGCGCAACGCGTCGAGCAGCGTTTCGTGGAAGCTACCAAGCAGCTCGAAGACGCCGCCTTCGAATCCTCGGACCTGGCGCAACCCGCCCAGGAACTGGGCCTGAAAGTGCAGACCAGCGAGCCGTTCGGTCGCCAGGGTGGTGAAGGCATTGCCGCCAACCGTCAGGTTCTGCAAGCCGCTTTCAGCCAGGAAGTGCTGGAAGATGGCAGCAACAGCAGCGCCATCGAACTCGACCCGAATACCTTGGTGGTCATCCGCGTCAAGGAACACCGCAAGCCGCAACAGCTGGAGCTCGACCAGGTAAGCGACAGCATTCGTGCCCAGCTGACCAAGACCCGCGCTAGTGAGGCCGCCAAGGCTGCTGGCGAGCAGATGGTCGCCGAGCTGCGTGATGGCAAGGTGGAGGGAGGCGCCGAGTGGCAGGTCGTCGAGGCCGCCACGCGCAACCAGGACGGCGTCGATCCGGCCGTGCTGCAGGCGCTGTTCCGCATGCCCAAGCCGACCGGCGAGAAGTCCGAGTTCAGCGGCATTGCGCTGGCCAACGGTGACTTCGTGGTGATTCGCCTGAAGGGTGTCAGCGAGCCGGAGCAGGCCCTGAGCGACGAGGAGAAGGCCATGTACCGTCGCTTCCTCGCTTCGCGCAGTGGCCAGGAGGACTTCGCCGCCTACCGCAAGCTGCTGGAAAGCAAGGCGGACATCGAGCGCTATTAAGGCCCGTATCCGCTGCAACGACAAAGGCCCCGATTTCGGGGCCTTTGTGCATCTGCAGAGTTTTCAGGGTTCAGCCTGACGGCGATCCCGTTGGCGCCGTGTTGAACCTGCGCCGACTTTGCGCCGCAGGCTCAGGCACCGGTTCAGGCTGTTTCAGGTTTCACGGTGGTCAGAAATGCCGCCTCCAGAAGCTGCTGGGTATAGGGGTGCTGCGGCGCCTGGAAGATCTGCCTGGCGTCGCCCTGCTCGACGACCTGGCCCTGTTTCACCACCATCAATTGATGGCTGATCGCGCGAACCACCGCCAGGTCATGGCTGATGAACAGGTAGCTCAGGTTGTACTTGGCCTGCAGCGAGCGCAGCAGGTCGACCACCTGGCGCTGCACGGTGCGGTCCAGGGCCGAGGTCGGCTCGTCGAGCAGGATCAGCGCCGGCTTGAGCACCAGGGCACGGGCGATAGCGATGCGCTGACGCTGTCCACCGGAGAACTCGTGGGGGTAACGATGGCGGCTTTGCGGATCAAGGCCGACTTCCTGCAGCGCATCGATGATCGCCTGCTCCTGCTCGGCCGCGGTGCCGATGCGATGGATGCGCAGCCCTTCACCGACGATCATGCCCACCGTCATGCGCGGGCTGAGGCTGCCGAAGGGGTCCTGGAAGACCACCTGCATTTCCCGGCGTAGCGGGCGCACGTCACCCTGGGACAGGCCGTCCAGGTGGTGCTCGCCGAAGCGGATGCGACCCTGACTGCCGATCAGACGCAGGATCGCCAGGCCCAGGGTCGATTTCCCCGAGCCGCTCTCGCCCACGATGCCAAGGGTCTGGCCACGTTGCAGGCTGAAGTTGATGCCGTCCACGGCTTTGACGTGATCGACCGTGCGGCGCAGCAACCCTTTCTTGATCGGGAACCAGACCCGCAGGTCCTCCACGGCCAGCAGCGTCTGCGCGTCGTCGCTGGCGACCGGGTCGCCGTCCGGCTCGGCGGCCAGCAGCTCGCAGGTGTAGGGGTGCTGCGGCGCGGTGAACAGCGTTTCGCAATCCGCCTGCTCGACCAGCTCGCCGTTCTGCATCACGCACACGCGTTGGGCGATACGGCGTACCAGCTTGAGGTCATGGGTGATGATCAGCATGGCCATGCCCAGGCGCGCCTGCAGGTCCTTGAGCAGTTCGAGAATCTTCAGCTGTACGGTCACGTCCAGCGCGGTGGTCGGCTCGTCGGCGATCAGCAGCTCCGGCTCGTTGGCCAGGGCCATGGCGATCATCACCCGCTGGCGTTGGCCGCCCGACAGCTCATGGGGCAGGGCCTTGAGGCGCTTGTGCGGTTCCGGAATGCCGACCAGCTCCAGCAGCTCCAGGGTGCGCTGGGTAGCGGCCTTGCCGCGCAGGCCCTTGTGCAGGGCGAGTACCTCATTGATCTGTTTTTCGATGCTGTGCAGCGGGTTCAGCGAGGTCATCGGCTCCTGGAACACCATGGCGATGCGGTTGCCGCGGATGCCACGCAGTTTGCGCTCGGGCAGTTTGAGCAAGTCGTCGCCGCCATAGTTGATACTGCCACTGGGATGCTGGGCCAGGGGGTAGGGCAGCAGGCGCAGGACCGAGTGGGCGGTCACCGACTTGCCGGAGCCGCTTTCACCGACCAGCGCCAGGGTCTCGCCTCGGCGAATGTCGAAGCTGATGTGGTTGACCACGCTGCGGCTGCTGCCGCCGTTGACGAAGGCGACGGAGAGGTCGCGGATTTCGACGAGGTTATCGGGGTGGCTCATCTTATTTCCTCGGATCGAACGCATCGCGAGCCGCTTCGCCGATAAATACCAGCAGGCTCAACATGATGGCCAGTACGGCGAAGGCACTGATGCCCAGCCAGGGCGCCTGCAGGTTGGACTTGCCCTGGGCGACCAGCTCGCCGAGCGACGGCGCGCCGGCCGGCAGGCCGAAGCCCAGGAAGTCCAGGGCGGTGAGGGTGCCGATGGCGCCGGTGACGATGAACGGCAGGAAGGTCATGGTCGAGACCATGGCATTGGGCAGGATATGGCGGAACATGATCGCCCCGTTGCGCATGCCCAGCGCCCGGGCTGCGCGCACGTATTCGAGGTTGCGACCACGCAGGAACTCGGCGCGCACCACGTCTACCAGGCTCATCCAGGAGAACAGCAGCATCAGGCCGAGCAGCCACCAGAAGTTGGGCTGCACGAAGCTGGCCAGAATGATCAGCAGGTAGAGCACCGGCAAGCCTGACCAGACCTCCAGGAAGCGCTGCCCGGCCAGGTCCACCCAGCCGCCGTAGAAACCCTGCAGGGCACCGGCGGCAACGCCGATCACCGAGCTGGCCAGGGTCAGCGCCAGGGCGAACAGCACGGAAATCCGAAAGCCATAGATGACCCGGGCCAGCACGTCGCGGCCCTGGTCGTCGGTGCCCAGCCAGTTGGCTGCCGAGGGCGGCGCGGGGGCGGGCACCTTGAGGTCGTAGTTGATGCTCGAATAGCTGAAGGGGATCGGCGGCCAGACCATCCAGCCATCCTTCTGCTCGATCAGCTCCTGGATATACGGGCTCTTGTAGTTGGCCTGCAGCGGAAATTCACCGCCAAAGGTGGTCTCCGGGTAGCGCTTGAGCACCGGAAAGTACAGTTCGCCGTCATAGCTGACCACCAGCGGCTTGTCGTTGGCGATCAGCTCGGCGCCCAGGGTCACGAAGAACAGCGCGAGAAAGATCCACAGCGACCACCAGCCGCGCTTGTGGGCCTTGAAACGCTCGAAACGACGTTGATTGAGCGGGGAAAGTGCCATGGCTCAGGCCTCCCGGCTTTCGAAGTCGATGCGCGGATCGACCAGGGTGTAGGTGATGTCACCGATCAGTTTCACGACCAGTCCCAGCAAGGTGAAGATGAACAGGGTGCCGAAGACCACCGGGTAATCGCGGTTGATCGCCGCCTCGAAACTCAGCAGGCCCAGGCCGTCGAGGGAGAAAATCACCTCGATGAGCAGGGATCCGGTGAAGAAGATGCCGATGAAGGCGGCCGGGAAACCGGCGATGATCAGCAGCATGGCGTTACGGAACACGTGGCCGTAGAGCACCCGGGCATTACTCAGGCCCTTGGCCCTGGCGGTGGTCACGTACTGCTTGTTGATCTCGTCGAGAAAGCTGTTCTTGGTCAGCAGGGTAAGGGTGGCGAAGTTGCCGATCACCAGGGCGGTGACCGGCAGGGCCAGGTGCCAGAAGTAGTCGAGGATCTTGCCGCTCAGGCTCAGCTCCTCGAAGTTGCTGGACGTCAGGCCGCGCAGCGGGAAGAAGTCCCAGTAGCTGCCGCCGGCGAACAACACGATCAGCAGGATGGCGAACAGGAACGCGGGAATGGCGTAACCCACGATGATCGCCGAGCTGGTCCACACGTCGAAGGCGCTGCCGTGTCGGGTGGCCTTGGCAATACCCAGCGGGATGGACACCAGGTACATGATCAGCGTGCTCCATAACCCCAGGGAAATGGACACCGGCATCTTTTCCATGATCAGGTCGATGACCTTGGCGTCGCGAAAGAAGCTGTCGCCGAAGTCCAGCCTGGCGTAGTTCTTGATCATGATCCAGAAGCGTTCGGGGGCCGACTTGTCGAAGCCGTACATCTTCTCGATCTCGGCGATCAGCTCCGGATCCAGGCCCTGGGCGCCGCGGTAGTTGGAGCCGGCGGTGGACACTTCGCCGCCGCCGCCGGAGATGCGCCCCGTGGCGCCACCGGCGGCCGCGTCGAAGCCCTCGAGCTTGGCGATCATCTGTTCTACCGGGCCGCCGGGCGCGGCCTGAATGATCGCGAAGTTGATGACCAGGATGCCGAACACGGTCGGGATGATCAGCAGCAGGCGCCGCAGGATATAGGCGAGCATCTAGCGTTCTTCCTGCTCGGTGGTGGACGCATCGTCGCGGCTGATCACTTCGCCGATCGGCTTTTCCTGCCACCAGGTCATCAGGCCGTAGTCGTAGAGCGGCGATTTCTCCGGATGGCCGAAGCGCTTCCAGTAGGCGACGCGATAGGCATCCACGTAATAGTTGGGCACCACGTAGTGGCCCCACAGCAGCACCCGATCCAGGGCGCGGGTGTGGGTGATCAGCGACTCACGGGAATCGGCCTGAATCAGCCCCTCGACCAGCTTGTCGATCGCCGGGTCACGCAGGCCGATGAGGTTGCGGCTGCCCGGGTTGTCGGCGCTGCTCGAATGCCAGAATTCACGCTGCTCGTTGCCGGGCGAGCTGGATTGCGGCCAGATCGACGAGGTCATGTCGAAGTCCCGCGAACGCAGGCGGTTCATGTACTGGGAAACGTCGACACGGCGAATCTGCAGGTCGATGCCCAGCTCGGCCAGGTTGCGCTTGAACGGCAGGATCACCCGTTCCAGGTTGGCCTGGGTGTTGAGGAACTCGAACGCCAGCGGGTTGCCATTGGCATCGACCATCTTGTCGTTCTCGATCCGGTAGCCGGCCTCGGTGAGCAGCTGATAGGCGCGGCGCGCCTGGTCGCGAATGATGCCACTGCCGTCGCTGACCGGCGGTGCGAAGGCCTCGGTGAACACGCGATCGGGAATCTGCCCGCGCAGCGGCTCCAAAAGCTTCAGCTCGGCCGGGCTGGGCAGGCCTCGGGCGGCCATTTCCGAGTTCTCGAAGTAGCTGTGGGTACGCTTGTAGGCGCCGTAGAACAGCTGCTTGTTGGCCCATTCGAAATCGAACAGCTGGGCGATCGCCTCACGCACCCGTGGGTCCTGGAACATCGGCTTGCGGGTATTGAATACGAAACCCTGCATGCCGGCCGGGTTGCGGTTGGGAAAGGCTTCCTGGACAAAGCGGCCGGCGCGCAGCGCCGGCGAGTTGTAGCCGGTGGCCCAGTCCTTCGCCGAGTACTCGAGGTTGACGTCGAACTGGCCGGCCTTGAAGGCCTCTAGGGCCACGGCCATGTCGCGAAAGTACTCGATGCGGATTTCGTCGAAGTTGTACATCCCGCGGGCCACCGGCAGGTCCTTGGCCCACCAGTCCTTCACGCGTTCGAAGCGGATGGAACTGTTCGGTGAGAAGTTGGCGATGCGGTAGGGGCCACTGCCCAGCGGCGGCTCCAGGCTGCCCCGGGAAAAATCACGGTCAGCCCACCAGTGCTTGGGCAGCACCTGCAGCTGGCCGAGGATCAGCGGCAGCTCGCGGTTGCCGGCATGCTTGAAGTCGAAGCGCACGGTGCGCGGATTCTCGGCGACCACCTCGGCCACGTCGGCGTAATAGTGCCGGTACAGCGGGTCGCCATGTTCGAGCAAGGTGTTGAAGGTGAAGATCACGTCCTCGGCGGTGACCGGTTCGCCGTCATGAAAGCGTGCCTTGGGGTTGAGATAGAAGCGCACGTAACTGTCGTCGGCGCCTTTCTCGACCTTTTCGGCGAGCAGGCCGTATTCGGTGAAGGGCTCATCCGGCGAATGGTAGGTGAGGGTGTCGTAGATCAGGCCGATGCGGTCGGCCGGGTTGCCCTTGGGAATGAACGGGTTGAAGCTGTCGAAGCCGTTGAGGCCAGGCAGACGCAGCACGCCCCCCTTGGGCGCATCCGGGTTCACGTAATCGAAGTGCTTGAAGTTGGCCGGGTATTTCGGCGCCTCGCCGTACAGTGTCAGCGCGTGTTGCGGGGCGGCCCCGGCGAAGCTGGCGAGGCCGAGCAGCAGCAGGGCGCTGCCATGCATGAGAAATGAACGCAGTGGGCGCGTCATTGGGTGGTCTCCGTGGGTTTCAGCCACCAGCTGCGCAGCCCCAGCGTGTAGGGCGGCGTGGCGACGAAGGCAAAGCGGTTGCGGTACGCCAGGCGGTGATAGTCGATGTACCAGTTGGGAATGGTGTAGTACTGCCAGAGCATCACCCGATCCAGGGCGCGGGTCGCGGCCACCTGTTCGTCTCGGGTTCGGGCGGCGAGCAGCTTTTCGAGCAGGGCGTCGACGACCGGATCCTTGATGCCGGCGTAATTCTTGCCCCCCTTCACGCTGGCCTGGCTGGAGTGGAAGTACAGGGATTGCTCCAGGCCAGGGCTGAGGGTTTGCGGCAGGGTCAGCAGGATCATGTCGAACTCGAAGCGATCCAGGCGCTGTTTGTATTGGGCGCGATCCACGGTTCTCAAGTTGGCCTGGATGCCGATGCTGGCCAGGTTCTCGGTGAATGGCTGGAGAATGCGCTCCAGGTTGGGATTGACCAGCAGTATCTCGAAACGCAGCGGGTGGCCCTTGGCGTTGGTGAGCCGCTGGCCGGAAGGTTTGAAGCCTGCCTCGGCAAGTAGACCGAGCGCGCGGCGCATGGTTTCCCGGGGAATGCCACGGCCGTCGGTCACCGGCATGGTGAAGGGCTCGGTGAATAGCCTGGCCGGCAACTGTCCGCGAAACGGCGACAGCAGCAGCCACTCGGCGCCTTCGGGTTTGCCCCTGGCGGAAAACTCGCTGTTCGGGTAATAGCTGGCAGCGCGGGTGTAGGCGCTGTTGAACAGGGTGCGGTTGGTCCACTCGAAATCGAACATCAGGCCCAGGGCTTCGCGCACGCGTGCATCCTCGAAGGTGGCGCGGCGGGTGTTCATGAACAGCGCCTGGGTCTGGGTGGGAATCTGGTGGGGGATTTCCGCCCGCACCACGTCGCCGCGGCTTACCGCCGGAAAGCGGTAGTTGTTGGCCCAGTTCTTTGCCTGCTGTTCGATATAGAAGTCGAATTCGCCGGCCTTGAAGGCCTCGAAGGCGACATGGCTGTCGCGGTAGAAGTCCACCTCGACCCGGTCGACGTTGTATTTGCCGCGGTTGACCGGCAAGGACGCGCCCCACCAGTCCTCCACCCGCTCGAAGGTCAGGCTGCGCCCCGGATTGACCCGGGTGATGCGGTAGGGGCCGCTGCCCAGCGGCGGTTCGAAGGTGGTGGCCTTGAAGTCGCGGTCTTTCCAGTAGTGCTGGGGCAACACCGGCAGCTCGCCGAGGCGCAGGATCAGCAACGGATTGTTGGCCCGCTTGAGCACGAAGCGCACGCGATGGCGGTTGAGGATATCGACCCGTTTCACTTCCTGCAGGCTGGTGCGGTACTGCGGGTGGCCTTCCTTGCGCAGCAATCGGTAGGAAAACGCCACGTCATAGGCGGTGATGGGCTTGCCATCGTGGAAGCGCGCCTCCGGGCGCAGGTTGAACACCACCCAGCTGCGGTCTTCGCTGTATTCCACGGAGTGGGCGATCAGCCCGTAGCTGGAGGCCGGCTCGTCACCGGACGGATCGTACAGCCCGGTGCCCACCATCAGCGGCTCGTTCAGCTCGGTCACGCCGTATTGAAGAAAGTTGGCGGTGGCCACCGGGCTGGTGCCCTTCAGGGTGTAGGGGTTGAGCGTGTCGAAGCTGCCCGCGGCCATGATGCGCAAGGTGCCGCCCTTGGGGGCTTCGGGGTTGACCCAGTCGAAGTGGGTGAAACTGGCGGGATACTTGAGTGCGCCGAACTGCGCATAGCCATGGCTTTCGCTGAGCGTTGCCCAGGCCGGGAAGCTGGTGGCCAGGCCAAAAAACAGCGAGAGGAGAGGGCGTCTCAAGAGCAATATCCGGTTCCGGGGCAGCAAGGTTTCCGTACAGTAACAGCTTGTCTGTACAGGAAAAAGAGCGGCCCCGGCGGCTCGCGTCAAAGGTGTTGCAACGCGCGTCAGTCAGGCAGCCGCAGGGTCAACACCTGACCCGGTTTCAGGGCCTTGCCGGTGCGCGGGTTCCAGCTCTGCAGGTTCTTCATCTGCACCTTGAAACGCTTGGCGATCAGGTGCAGGGAGTCGCCCTTGCGCACCTTGTAGTAGGTGACGCCGTCACGCTGGGCGACGGTTCTGGTGCCGGAACCGCCACCCTGCAGCCTGATGGTCTGCCCGACGCTCAGCGAATTGCCTTTCAGGGCGTTCCAGCGCTGGATATCGTTGACCGACACCTTGTGGGCCTTGGCGATCTGCCAGAGGTTGTCACCATTGCGAATGGTGTAGTTGCGCGAGGCCACGGCCGTGTTGACGGCGCGTTGCGGCGCCTGGCCAGGCAGCGCCTGCAGGCTGGTCGGCAGGTTCAGGTGCTGACCCACGGCGAGGGTATTGCCGCTGAGCTGGTTGAGCGCCTTGATGCTGGCAACGCTCAGCTCGTAGCGGTTGGCGATGCCGTGCAGGTTGTCCCCGGCGCGCACCACGTATTCCTGCAGGCCACGCTCCTCGGGCTTGAGCGTCGACAGGTTGGCCGTCAGCAGTTCGACCTTCTGGGTCGGCACCAGCAGGTGCTGCGGGCCGTCCATGGTTATGCGCTTCTTGAAGGCGGGATTGAGCAGGTACAGCTCGTCTTCATCGACCTCGGCCAGGGCGGCGACGCGGGCCAGATCCATGCGCTGCTTGAGCTCCACCTCCTCGAAGTAGGGCTCGTTGGCGATCGGTGCCAGGCTCACGCCATAGGCATCCGGCGCCATGACCACCTGGGACAGGGCCAGCAGCTTGGGCACGTAGTTCTGGGTTTCCTGGGGCAGCGACAGATTCCAGTAGTCGGTCGGCAGGCCGAGCTTCTGGTTGCGCTCGATGGCGCGGCTCACGCGGCCTTCACCGGCATTGTAGGCCGCCAGGGCCAGCAACCAGTCACCGTTGAACATCTCGTGCAGGCGCGCCAGGTAATCCATGGCCGCCTGGGTGGACGCGGTGACATCGCGGCGGCCGTCGTACCAGCGGGTCTGGCGCAGGTTGAAATTGCGCCCCGTGGAGGGGATGAACTGCCACAGGCCGACGGCATCGGCCGGCGAGTAGGCGAAAGGGTTGTAGGCACTCTCGATCATCGGCAGGAGCGCCAGCTCCATCGGCATGTTGCGCTCTTCGAGACGCTCGACGATGTAATGAATGTAGGGGTTGCTGCGCTCCCCGGCCTTCTCCACGAACGACGGGTTGCTGGAGAACCACAGGCGCTGCTGCTCAATACGCGGGTTGACGCCGATGGCATCCTGCAACTGATAGCCGGAACGCACCCGTTCCCAGATGTCCTTGGGCTGTTCGGCCTTGGCCGTGCCTTCGATCCACAACGGCTGATGGGGCGTTCTGCCGCTCAAATCTACCGTCGGCCCGTGCTCGACCTGCTGTTGATCGAGGCTCTGGCAACCGCTGAGCACGGCACAAACCGCCAGGGCGAGCGCCGGATAACGCAGGGCCAATGCCTTTGAATTCAAGGGGTTAGGTCGAGAAGAAGGCATTGGTTATGGGGGGTGTCCTGGATCGAAAGTCGTGGGATTCTAGAAACCGATCCAGGGGTGGTCAAGTTTTGACCAGGATTTTGCGGGCCAGTCGGCGCTTCAGAAGCGATCCTTCCAGGCCCGCAGCGCGGCAAAAACCTCGCTTTCGCTGGCCATGGCGCGTCCTTCCCGGCTGGCTACCATTTCTTTAACCGATGTTTCGGCGGCGCGCAAAAACGGGTTGGTGGCCCGTTCGAGCTTCAGCTTGGACGGCAGGCTGATCTGCCCGTGCTGACGCCACGCCTCGACCTGTGCCAAGCGCTCGGCGATCTGCAGGTTGCCCGGCTCGACGGCCCTGGCGAAGCGCAGGTTGCTCAGGGTGTATTCATGGGCACAATAGATGAGCGTGTCGTCCGGCAGTTCGGCCAGGCGCTGCAACGACTGGTGCATCTGCAGGGGCGTGCCCTCGAACAGGCGACCGCAGCCGGCAGCGAACAGGGTGTCACCGCAGAACAACCAGTGTTGCTCGGGTTGATGGAAGGCGATATGGCCCAGGGTGTGGCCAGGTACCGCGAAAACCTGCAGGGCCAGGCCCAGCACTTCAATACGGTCGCCATCAATCAGCGCCTGGTCGCGGCCCGGGATGTTCTCGCTGGCCGGGCCGTAGACCCGCGCTCCGGTTTCGCGGCGCAGCTGTTCGACGCCGCCGACGTGATCGTTGTGGTGATGGGTGATCAGGATATCGCTCAGGGTCCAGTCGCCCTGTTGCTGCAGCCAGGCCTGCACGGGTGCCGCGTCGCCAGGGTCGACCACCACGACACGCTTGTGCTGCGCATCCTGCAGCAGCCAGATGTAGTTGTCGGAGAATGCGCTGAGGGCTTCGATCTTGATCATCAGGTGGTCGCCAAGCTGGGGACAAAGGTGCATCTTAGGGGCTGTTGAGGTTTCAACGCGAGCCGTGCGTGAAACGTCGTCAGACCCCAGGTGTCATTGTTAGAGATGGCTATGCAGGTACTTTCCATGAGCACGCGTCCATGACCGACAACCCTTTCGCCCAGGCCGATGCCGACTGGCTGCAGCTGATCGGCGCGGCCCGGCAATGGTTCACCAGCCCCCTGGGCCGCCTGCTGCTCGAGCAGGAACAGCGCCTGCTCGACGAAGAGCTGGCTCGGTTCTTCGGCGGCTACCTGGTGCATTACGGCCCCTGCGCCGAAACCTCCCTGGAAACCCGACAGATCCAGCGCAGCGTGCGCCTGGGCGCGCCATTCGCCGGGGTCGAAATCGTCTGCGAGGAGCAGTCCTGGCCGCTGGTCGAGCACGCGGCCGACGTGGTGGTATTGCAGCATGGCCTGGATTTCAGCCAGTCCCCCCATGGCTTGTTGCGCGAGGCCGCGCGCAGCGTGCGGCCCGGCGGGCACCTGCTGATCGTCGGTATCAACCCGATGAGCGCCTGGGGCGTGCGCCACCTGTTCGCCCACGACGTGTTGCACGATGCCCGCTGCATCGCTCCGGGGCGCCTCGGTGACTGGCTCAACCTGCTGGGCTTCGCGCTGGAGAAACGACGCTTCGGATGTTATCGTCCGCCGCTTGCTTCGGCGGCCTGGCAGGCTCGGCTGGCCTCCCTGGAGCGCTGGGGCGGCGCCTGGCAATCGCCGGGCGGCGGGTTTTACGTACTGGTGGCGCGCAAGCTGGTGGTCGGCCTGCGCCCGCTGCGCCAGTCCCGTCGCGAGCCGATGGGCAAGCTGATGCCCATGCCGGTGGCCAAGCTCAGCCGTCGCGACCGTGACGGCGCCTGACCCGGCCCCGCACCTCGAAATCAGAGCATAGATAAAGGCGCTGCATGTCCGATCAAGTTGAGCTTTACACCGACGGTGCCTGCAAGGGCAATCCGGGCGTCGGTGGCTGGGGGGCATTGCTGGTGTTCCAGGGTGTCGAGAAGGAATTGTGGGGCGGCGAGGCCGTGACCACCAACAACCGCATGGAGCTGATGGGCGCGATTCGCGGCCTGGCCGAGCTGAAGCGTCCGTGCAACGTGCGCCTGGTCACCGATTCGCAGTACGTCATGAAGGGCATCAAGGAATGGATGCCCAACTGGAAGAAACGCGGCTGGAAAACCGCGGCCAAGGAACCGGTGAAGAATGCCGACCTCTGGCAACAGCTGGACGAGCAGGTCAACCGCCACAACGTGACCTGGGAATGGGTGCGCGGCCATATCGGCCACCCCGGCAACGAGCGGGCCGACCAACTGGCCAACCGTGGCGTCGAAGATATCAGGAGCATGAAGCGTGCGTAGAGTCGTACTGGATACTGAAACCACCGGTATGCCGGTAAACGATGGCCACCGGGTCATCGAGATCGGTTGCGTGGAAGTCGAGGGGCGGCGCCTGACCGGGCGGCATTTCCACATCTACCTGCAGCCGGATCGCGAGATCGACGAAGGTGCCATCGCGGTGCACGGCATCACCAACGAGGATCTCAAGGACAAGCCGCGCTTCAAGGACGTCGCCGACGAGTTCTACGAATTCGTCAAGGGCGCGCAGCTGATCATCCACAACGCGCCGTTCGACATCGGCTTCCTGAACAACGAATTCGCCCTGATCGGCCAGCACGAGCGCGCGGACATTTCGTCCTACTGCGACGTGCTCGACACCCTGCAGATGGCCCGTGAGCGTCACCCGGGCCAGCGCAACAGCCTCGATGCACTGTGCAAGCGCTACGGCGTCGACAACTCCGGCCGCGAGCTGCACGGCGCCTTGCTCGACTCGGAGATTCTCGCCGACGTCTACCTGGCGATGACCGGTGGGCAGACCAACCTGTCGCTGGCTGGCGAAGGCGCCGAGGGCGATGGCAGTGGTCGCCAGCAGGCCACGCCGATTCGTCGCCTGCCCGCCGACCGGCCCCGTGGCGTGGTGCTCGCCGCCAG
Organism: Pseudomonas argentinensis; assembly: GCF_001839655.2. Lineage (NCBI taxonomy): Bacteria > Pseudomonadati > Pseudomonadota > Gammaproteobacteria > Pseudomonadales > Pseudomonadaceae > Phytopseudomonas > Phytopseudomonas argentinensis. The sequence continues at coordinate 3,252,209 of NZ_CP056087.1, read as the reverse complement.
TGCCGAAGAGCTGGCTGCCCATGCCGCACGCCTGGCGGTGATCGAAAAGGCTGCCGGGGCACCGGCCCTGTGGGCGCAGATGGAAGCTGCGGAGCAGGGTGCGACGGCCTCCTGAGCGGGCAATTGCGACCTTTTCGTATAGCGCTCTGCGCGAGGGGTTCCGTCCTCTGCGGCGAGTCTCTACCCTGAGGGTATAGCGGGGCCATCCCGCATGACCTCAGGTGTAGCCGATGTACAAAGACCTCAAGTTCCCGGTACTCATCGTTCATCGTGACATCAAGGCCGATACCGTGGCCGGCGAGCGGGTGCGGGCCATCGCCGCCGAGCTGGAACAGGACGGTTTCACCATTCTGTCCACCGCCAGTTCGGCGGAAGGCCATATCGTCGCCTCGACCCACCACGGCCTGGCCTGCATCCTGGTCGCCGCCGAAGGCGCCGGGGAGAACCGCCACCTGCTGCAGGACATGGTCGAGCTGATCCGCATCGCCCGGCGCCGCGCGCCGCAGCTGCCGATCTTCGCCCTCGGCGAGCAGGTCACCATCGAGAACGCGCCGGCCGAAGCCATGGCCGACCTCAACCAGCTGCGCGGCATTCTCTACCTGTTCGAGGACACCGTGCCGTTTCTGGCCCGCCAGGTGGCCCGCGCTGCGCGCAATTACCTCGACGGCCTGCTACCGCCGTTCTTCAAGGCGCTGGTGCAGCACACCTCGCAGTCCAACTATTCCTGGCACACGCCGGGGCACGGCGGCGGCGTGGCCTACCGCAAGAGCCCGGTGGGGCAGGCCTTTCACCAGTTCTTCGGTGAGAATACCCTGCGCTCCGACCTGTCGGTCTCGGTGCCCGAACTCGGCTCGCTGCTCGACCACACCGGCCCCCTGGCGGCTGCCGAGGAGCGCGCCGCGCGCAACTTCGGCGCCGACCACACCTACTTCGTGATCAACGGCACCTCGACCGCCAACAAGATCGTCTGGCACTCGATGGTCGGCCGCGACGACCTGGTGCTGGTCGACCGCAACTGCCACAAGTCGATCCTCCACGCGATCATCATGACCGGCGCGATTCCCCTGTACCTGTCGCCGGAACGCAACGAGCTGGGCATCATCGGGCCGATTCCGCTGAGTGAATTCACCCGCGAGTCGATCCAGGCCAAGATCGATGCCAGCCCGCTGGCCCGCGGGCGGGCGCCCAAGGTCAAGCTGGCGGTGGTGACCAACTCGACCTACGACGGCTTGTGCTACAACGCCGAGCTGATCAAGCGCACCCTGGGCGATTCGGTCGAAGTACTGCACTTCGACGAGGCCTGGTACGCCTACGCGGCGTTCCACGAGTTCTATGCCGGCCGCTACGGCATGGGCACCACCCGCGAGGCCGCCGGCCCCATGGTGTTCACCACCCATTCCACCCACAAGCTGCTCGCCGCCTTCAGCCAGGCGTCGATGATCCACGTGCAGGATGGCGGTGTACGCCAGCTCGACCGCGACCGCTTCAACGAAGCCTTCATGATGCACATCTCCACCTCGCCGCAGTACGGCATCATCGCCTCGCTGGATGTGGCCTCGGCGATGATGGAAGGGCCGGCCGGGCGCTCGCTGATCCAGGAAACCTTCGACGAGGCCCTGAGCTTCCGCCGTGCCCTGGCCAACCTGGGGCAGAGCCTGAGCAGCGAGGACTGGTGGTTCAGCATCTGGCAGCCGCCGCAGACCGAGGGCACCGACGACGTGTCGACGCCGGACTGGCTGCTGCAACCCGAAGCCGACTGGCATGGTTTCGGTGACGTCGCTGAAGACTACGTGCTGCTCGACCCGATCAAGGTCACCCTGGTGATGCCCGGCCTGACCGCCGGCGGCCGCCTCGACGAGCGCGGCATTCCCGCCGCGGTGGTCAGCAAGTTTCTCTGGGAGCGTGGTCTGGTGGTCGAGAAGACCGGCCTGTACTCGTTCCTGGTGCTGTTCTCCATGGGCATCACCAAGGGCAAGTGGAGCACGCTGCTGACCGAGCTGCTGGAGTTCAAGCGCAGCTACGACGCCAACCTGCCGCTGAGCTCGGTGCTGCCCTCGGTGGCCCGCGAAGGCGCGCTCCGCTACCAGGGCATGGGCCTGCGCGACCTGTGCGATGCGCTGCACGACTGCTACCGCGAGAACGCCACCGCCAAGTCCCTCAAGCGCATGTACACCGTGCTGCCGGAAATCGCCCTCAAGCCCGCCGATGCCTACGACCAGCTGGTGCGCGGCGAGGTGGAGGAGGTGCTGGTTGATGACGTCGAAGGGCGTATCGCCGCGGTGATGCTGGTGCCGTATCCGCCAGGTATCCCGCTGATCATGCCGGGCGAGCGCTTCACCGCGCAAACCCGCTCGATCATCGACTACCTGCGCTTCGCCCAGGCCTTCGAGCAGCGTTTCCCGGGTTTCGACGCCGATGTCCACGGCCTGCAGCGCCATGAGGGCGAGCAGGGCAGTTACTACACGGTGGACTGCATCATCGAGCAGTGAGCCAGGCGCTGGCGATGGCGTGACGTGCCTTGCGTCACGCGCGGCGTGATCGACTTTCAGGCGCCGCTTGCTATAGTTGCGCGGTTCGTCCCCTGCTGCCGTGGCGGGGGTGCTCGAGCCGCCAGCAGAAGGATGAGTTGCATGCCGCACTATCAGGCTTTTCGCGTCGAATTACAGGACAAGATCGCCCATGTGGTGATTGACCGGGCGGACAAGATCAATGCGATGAACGCCGCCTTCTGGACGGAAATCATCGATATCTTCCGCTGGGCCGACGAAAGCGACGACGTTCGCGTGGTGGTGCTCTCCGGGGCCGGCAAGCACTTTTCCTCCGGCATCGACCTCAACCTGCTGGCACAGGTCAGCAGCCAGCTGGGCAAGGATGTCGGCCGCAATGCGCAAAGGCTGCGCCGCAAGATTGTCGAACTGCAGGCCTCCTTCAACGCCGTCGACCAGTGCAGCAAGCCGGTGCTGGCCGCCATCCAGGGCTACTGCCTGGGCGGCGCGATCGACCTGATCAGCGCGTGCGACATGCGCTATTGCAGCGCGGACGTGCAGTTCGCCATCAAGGAAATCGACATCGGCATGGCTGCCGATGTCGGCACCCTGCAGCGGCTGCCGCGCCTGATCGGCGATGGCATGCTGCGCGAGCTGGCCTACACCGGGCGCGTCGTCGAGGCCGCCGAAGCGCGGCAGATCGGCCTGGTGAACCGCGTATTCGAGACCCACGACACATTGCTGGCCGGCGTGATGGACATTGCCCGGGCGATCGCCGCAAAATCGCCGGTTGCCGTGCGTGGCACCAAGGAAATGATTCGCTACATGCGCGATCACCGGGTCGACGACGGCCTCGAATACGTCGCCACCTGGAACGCCGCCATGCTGCAGTCGGCCGACCTGCGCGTGGCGATGATGGCCCATATGAACAAGCAGAATCCCGAGTTCGCTGATTGAGCGCGGTTTCATCACCTGTGCGGGAGGCACACTAGCGAATGGTTTCTGGAGCATCGTCACTGGGGCTGGTTCGCGACGAACTGTTCGCCACGATCGAAGAGGCCGAAGCGAGCCTCGAGCAGTTTATCGTCGAGCGCAATAACGGCGCCCTGTTGCAGCAGGCGGTCGATAACCTGCAGCAGGTGCGCGGCACGCTCAACCTGATCGAACTGACCGGCGCGGAATTGCTCGCCCAGGAAGTGCTCGACCAGGCCACCGACATCCCCGCCGGCGTCGGCAACGAGCGCGATGCGCAGCTGGCGGCGCTGAGCAATGCGCTGCATGTGCTGCGCCGCTACCTCGAAGGGCTGGATGCCCACCGCCAGGAAATGCCCGAACTGCTGCTGCCGGCGATCAACGACCTGCGCCAGGCGTGCAAGCAGCCGCCGTTGCCCGAGAGCTTCTTCTTCAGCGTACGCCTTGACCAGGCCCGGCCGCGCATGGCGCCGCCGGCGCTGGACGCCGCCGCCAAGGAGAGCGAAGGCCGCCGCTTGCGGCAGATGTACCAGGTCGGCCTGCTGGGCTATATCCGCGAGCAGAACCCGGCGGCCAGCATGAAGCTGATGGGCCGGGCCATGAGCCGCCTGGATGGGCTGTTCGCCAACGAGCCGCGGGGGCGCCTGTGCTGGCTCGGCGCGGCCGCCCTGGAAGCGCTGAACGATGGCCAGCTGCTGCCGCGCAAGTCGCGCAAGCAACTGTTCTCACGCATTGACCGGGAACTGCGGCAGATGCTGGTCAACGGCTCCTACGAGCCGCCACGCAGCCTGCTCAAGGAGTTGCTGTATCTGGTGGCGCTGTCCGCCGGGCGCGGCCCGCTGGCGAGCGAGGTGCGCGAGCTGTTCGGCATCACCGCGCTGCCCTTTACCGATCACCTGCTCGAAGAGGAATACCAGCGCCTCGCCGGGCCCGGCAAGGCGGTGATACGCTCGTTGAGCTCGGCGATTCGCGAGGAGCTGGCCAGCGTCAAGGATCTGCTCGACCTGGGTGAGCGCGGCACCCTGCAGGAAGACGGCCTGACCAGCCTGCATGCGCTGCTCGGCAAGCTGAGCAAGACCCTGGCAATGGTCGGCCTGAGCTCGGCGGGCAATTCACTGGCCAACCAGTTGCCAACGGTCAGTGCCTGGTGTGAGGGCGCGCCGGTCGAGTCGCAGCAGCTGATCGCCCTGGCAGACGCCGTACTCTACGTCGAAGGCATGGTGGCGACCCTCGAGCGTGGCGAGCGCGTAGCCACGCCGCGGGTCGAACCCGAGGTGTGCACCTTCGCCCAGCACCAGCTGTTCGAGGCGCGCGTCGTGGTGCTCGACGAAGCCCGTGCCGGCCTGGCCCTGGCCAAGCGAGCGATTACCGCGTACCTGGAATCGTCCGGCGACCGCATGCACCTGTCCAACGTGCCGTTCAGCCTGCAGGCCGTGCGCGGAGGCCTGTGGTTCCTCGGCCAGGAGCGCGCAGCGGCGCTGGTGGGCGCCTGCGCCGACTACATCCAGACGCAGATGCTCGATACCGACCAGATGCCCGCCGAGGCGCGCCTGGAAGTGCTGGCCGATGCCCTGAGCAGCCTGGAGTACTACCTGGAGGCCGACACCGGCCTGGCCCAGCCCAGCGTGCTGGACCTGGCAGCCGAGAGCGTGCGCGCCCTGGGCCACGAGGTGGCCGCCTGATGGCCGCGCATTGGCAACCCGGGCTGCTCGATGGTGAGCAGCCAGGCGGTTTGGTGCTGGCCCACCATCGCCAGCATTTTCTCGGCGATGCCAACGGCCTGCTGTTTCCCCGCGAGTGGCTGAAGCAGCAGGAGCTGCCGGTGATCGCCGAGCATGGCCTCGGCCATTTTCGCGGTGAGCCGCTCTACCTGCTCGAATTGCAGGGCAAGGCCGAGCTGCCGGGCTGCCAGTGGCAGTCGTTGCGCCAGGTGATGCTCGAAGGTGACGCCGAACTGTTCCAGATGCTCGGCTTCGCGGCGCAGATCGGTACCTGGGCCAGCGACAATCGCTTCTGTGGCAGCTGCGCCACGGCGATGCTGCAGGTGCCCGGCGAGCGTGCCATGCAGTGCCCGGCGTGCAACCTGCGCCACTATCCGCGGCTGTCGCCAAGCATGATCGTGCTGGTCACCCGCGGCGACCAGGTGCTGCTGGCCCGTTCCCCGCGCTTCGTCTCGGGGGTGTACAGCACCCTGGCCGGTTTCGTCGAAGCGGGCGAATCGGTGGAGCAGTGCGTGGTCCGCGAGGTACGCGAGGAAGTGGGCGTGGAAGTCTGCAATATCCGCTACCAGGGCAGCCAGAACTGGCCGTTCCCGCACTCGCTGATGCTCGGCTTCCATGCCGACTATGCCGGCGGCGAGATCGTCATGCAGGAAGAGGAGATCGAGGACGCCCGCTGGTTCTCGATCCATGCATTGCCGCCATTGCCGGCTTCGCGCTCGATCGCCCGTTACCTGATCGACGCCTACGTGGCACGCCGCCTAGGCGGCGCCGATCCAGTGCTGCCAGACTAGCCGCGTGGTCAGCCCCAGCACCACCAGAATGAACACCGGGCGGATGAACTTCGAACCGCCACCAATCGCCGTGCGCGCGCCGAGAAAGGCACCGGCCATCAGCGAAAAGCCCATGCACAGGCCCACCACCCAGGCCACCTGACCGGCGACGACGAACACCGCCAGGGCGCAGGCATTGCTGATGAAGTTCATCGAGCGTGCCACGCCGCTGGCGCGCACCAGGTCCAGGGGGTACATGAGCAGGGTGCTGACCGTCCAGAACGCGCCGGTTCCCGGCCCCGCCACGCCATCATAGAAACCCAGGCTGATGCCCTGTGGCCATTGCCGCCGGGTGGCGATGGGCAGGTCGGCGTCCAGCGGCGCATCGGGTGTCTTGCCGAACAGCAGGTAGAGGCCGCAGGCGAACACCACCACCGGCAGCATCTTGTTGATCCATTCGGCCGGCATCCAGTGCACCAGCACCGCACCACCAATGGCGCCGACTGCCGTGGCGACCATCGCGTTCTTCCATTTGCCGGGGCTGAACAGCTTGCGCCGGTAGAAGGTGTAGCCGGCGGTTGCCGAACCGAAGGTCGCGCACAGCTTGCTGGTGCCCAGTACCAGGTGCGGCGGCATGCCGGTGGTGAGCAGGGCGGGAATGGTCAGCAGGCCGCCGCCACCGGCGATGGCGTCGATGAACCCGGCGATGAAGGCCACCAGGGCGAGCAACAGCAGCGTCGTGGGATCGACGGCCATTTCCAAAGGGAAGGACATAAAAGGCGACCTGTATCCGATTGTGCGGCAACGGCGCTATTCGCCGGCGAATGCGCTGCGCATAATGCCGATATTTTCACTGACAAGGAATCGATTCGATGCAGTACAACGCGCTCGCCTGGGCAACGGCTCTGCTGGCATTGCTGGTGCTGTTCATCGCCTTGCGCATTCTGTTCGGCGGGCGCTGGTTTCTCGCCTGGTTGCGCGGTACCAGCGGCCTGGTGTTTCTTGCCGCCGCGGTGCTGGTAGGGCTGGTGGCCTACGACCTGAGCCGCTACGAACCATTGCCCGTCAACAAGCCGCTGCTGACCCTGAGCTTTCATCGCACGGCCAACGTTTATCAGGTCGATATTCTCGAAGGCGGCGTACAGCGCAGCGTCAACCTGGAAGGCGATCTGTGGCAGCTGGATGTGCGTCTGCTGCAATGGAAGGGGCTCGCCGCGCTGATCGGCCTGGAACCGGGCTATCGCCTGGAGAAGCTCAATAGCCGCTTCCTGTCCATCGAGCAGCAGAGTCAGGCGCGTTACACCCAGGCCGAGCTGACCCACAGCCTGTATGGCGTGGACCTGTGGCGCTGGCTGCGCCTGGGCCAGCATGACCTGTTCATGTTCGATGCCCAGGCCCGCCGGGTGACCTACCTGCCGATGGCCGACAAGGCGGTGTTCAACGTCAGCCTGACGCCCACCGGCCTGTTGGCCGAGCCGATGAACGAGGCGGCTCATCAGGCGCTCAAGGATTGGCAATGAGTTGCTGAGCCGTTCTTGGCGCAGCTCGAGGTGGTTCATGTGCAATGACTGCAACGCGGCGGAAGCAGCCGCAAGCTGCAAGCCCCAAGCTACAAGTTAGAAGCAGTCCGCCGTGCTCTAGCTTCTTCTTGCAGCTTGAGACTTGCGGCTTGAAGCTCAACGTCCGCTTTTACCGTCCATACATAGCAATGCGAGTTTCCAGCTGCGAGGATCGCGGACAGGTTCAGGACAGGAACCCACCGTCGACGTTCAGCGCCACCCCCGTGGTGTAGCTCGATGCATCGCTGGCCAGATAGAGCACCGCCCCGGCCATTTCGCTCGGCTCGGCCACGCGCTTGAGCGGAATGCGTTGCAGGGCGAAGTTGAGGATCGCCTCGTTCTTGGTCAATGCCGAGGCGAAGCGCGTGTCGGTCAGCCCCGGCAGCAGGGCATTGCAGCGGATGCCGAACTGCGCGCATTCCTTGGCGAACACCTTGGTCATGCTGATCACCGCGGCCTTGGTCACCGAATAGATGCCCTGGAACTCGCCGGGCGATACGCCGTTGATCGAGGCCACGTTGATGATGCTGCCGCCGCCATTCTCCTTCATCAGCTTGCCGCCTTCGATGGACATGAAGTAGTAGCCGCGAATGTTCACGTCGACGGTCTTTTGAAAGGCGCCCAGGTCGGTATCCAGCACGTTGCAGAACTGCGGGTTGGTGGCCGCGTTGTTGACCAGGATATCGAGGCGGCCGAAGCGCTGGCGAATCTCGGCGAATACCGCCTGGATCTGCTCCATCTCGCCGATATGGCAGGCCATGGCCACGGCCTTGCCGCCCTTGGCGACGATGGCATCGGCCACGGTCTGGCAATCGTCCAGCTTGCGGCTGGCGACGATCACCTCGGCGCCTTGCTGGGCCAGCAGGTGGGCGATGGCTTCACCGATGCCGCGGCTGGCACCGGACACGAAGGCAATCTTGCCGTCGAGGTCGAACAACTGGGTCTTGGACATGGCGTGAGTCTCTGTAAGTGATGGCGTCAGAGCGATGAGCGCGCGATGACCCCGAGGGCCATCTGTTCGAGCAAGGCGTTCATCTGCACGAAGGAGGCGAAGCGCTTGTCGGCGGTTTGCCCGTGGTGGTAGCGGTAGTAGATCTGCTGGACGATGCCGGCCAGGCGGAACAGGCCGTAGAGGTAATAGAAATCGAAGCAGTCGATGCGGATGCCGGCGCGCTCGGCGTAGTAATCGACGAATGCCTGGCGGGTCAGCATGCCAGGCGCGTTGCTCGGCTGGCGACGCATCAGCTGCAAGGGCGCCGGATCGTCGGCCTCGATCCAGTAGGCCAGGGTATTGCCCAGGTCCATCAGCGGGTCCCCCAGGGTGGTCAGCTCCCAGTCGAGCACGCCGATGATGCGCAACGGCTCGTTGGCATCGAGGATCACGTTGTCGAAGCGGTAGTCGTTGTGCACGATGGCCGGCCGCGGATGATCGGCCGGCATCTTCTCCTGCAGCCAGCTGCGCACCTCCTGCCAGCCGGGCGCATCGGGGGTTCGCGCGTTGTCGTAGCGTTCGCTCCAGCCGTTGACCTGCCGCGCCACGTAACCCTCCGGCTTGCCCAGGTCGGCCAGGCCGCACGCCTGGTAATCGACCTGATGCAGCTCGACCAGGCGGTCGATGAAGCTCCTGCACAGGGTGGTTGTCTGAGTGGGCGACAGTTGCAGTTCGGCAGGCAGATCGGCGCGCAGGATGATGCCGTTCAGGCGCTGCATGACGTAGAACTCGGCGCCGATCACCGATGCGTCGGTGCAGTGCACGAAGGCCTGCGGGCAATAGGGGAAGGCGCTTTTGAGCTGGTTGAGGATGCGAAATTCGCGGCCCATGTCGTGGGCCGATTTGGCCTTGCGGCCAAAGGGCGGGCGGCGTAGCACCAGCTCGCGGTCGGCGTAGCGCAGCAGGTAGGTGAGGTTGGACGCGCCGCCGGGGAACTGGCTGATCTGCGGTTCACCCTGCAGGTCGCTGATATGGGCCTTGAGGTAGGTGTCGATGGCGCGGGCATCGAGTTCTTCGCCCTGGCGGATGGCGCCGGGCCGGTCGGTGAGTGTCATCCCTATCCCTTCTCATTGTCGTTGGCGGTGATGATCGGGCCAATCTAATCAGCCCGGCATCAGGTCACAAGGGCGGTGCGGGCTTATCGATACGGCTGTTGGTGGCGAATCAAGCCCGCTGATACGCCAGGCGGCGGGCGGCTGCCAAAAAAAACCGGAATCCTGGGATTCCGGTTTCTGTGTTCAGCCGCTGGCCTGATCCTCAGACCGGGAACAGTTCGCTCAGCTTGAGCGCCAGCATCATGTCGCCTTCGGCGCGCAGCTTGCCGGCCATGAAGGCCTGCATGCCGTCGGTTTCACCGGTGGTGATGCCCTTGAAGGTTTCCTTGTCCATGATCAGGGTGACGTTGGCGTCCGGGCTGTCGCCCTGTTTGACCTCGCAGGTGCCGTCCTTGACGATCAGGTAGTGGTTGTCAGCATCTTCGATGTTGAACTGGAAAACCAGGTCCAGGCCTTCGGCGGCGCTGGGGTTGAACTTGGCTTTCATGGTTTGGACGATGTCTGCGACGCTCATGGTGGTTTCCTTGTGTTTTCCGATTGTTCTGCACCCTTGCGGGCGCGTTGGCCGTCGCTCAGCGATAGGTAATGAGCGATGGGGTGTTCAACAGCTGCAGATGGGCATGGCTATTGAAGGAAGCTAGGGTCACCCGCTCGCCCTGGAACTTCAGGCAGCTTAGCGAGGTGTTGACGATTTGCCAGTTCATGGCGAACGCGCTGGCGACCGGCATGCCGGTCAGCAGGTGGATCAAGGCGGTGATGGTGCCGCCGGATGTGAACACGGCGATGCGCTCGCCGGCCTGGGCCTGGTCGAGCAGGCGTTGCAGGCCGCCGTTCACCTGGTCGACAAAGGCCTGCCAGCTCTGCAGCGCCGGTGCGTCGTAGTCACCGCCGACCCAGGTGTCAATCAGGCGCACGAACAGCCGCTGGAACTCGGCGCGGTTGTGCGCGGCATTGCGCATCACTTCCAGGGCCTGGGGCTCATGGGGCAGCAGGGCGGGGAGCAGGGCGCGGATCACGCCTTCGGCATCGAATTCGTTGAAGGCCGCATCGGTTTGCAACTCAGGCGCTTCGGCAAACTGTTCGAGTACCAGGCGGCCGGTACGGGCCTGGCGGGTGAGGCTGCCGCTGACCGCGCGATCGAGCTGCAGTCCGATCCGGGCCAGGTGGCTGCCGAGCAGGGCCGACTGACGCTCGCCCAGCGACGAGAGGACATCATAATCCTCTGCACCGAATGAGGCCTGGCCATGTCGAATCAGGTAGATGCTGCCCACGTACGCTGCAACCCGGGAACCTTGAATGTGAGGCGAGGGTAGGAGGGATGGGCGGAGGCTGTCAACGAAAAATCATACGTTTGTTTGAATCGCCTGGCGGGCGCTGCAAAGCCGCTGCTGCCGCTGGTGGCTGCCTGGCGCCGCCGGTATGCTGGACGCTGCGGGCCTCTGCGCGAGGCCGTCGATTGGATAAGGGGAAGTGTGTGGAGTTTCTTGCTGATTACGCAGGGTTTCTGGCCAAGACGGTGACGCTCGTGGTGGCCATTCTGGTCGTGCTGGTGGCGCTTGCCGTACTGCGCAGCCGCGGGCGTCGCGGTGGCGGCCAGTTGCAGGTCACCAAACTCAATGATTTCTACAAGGCGCTGCGCCAGCGTCTCGAGCAATCGATTCTCGACAAGGATCAGTTGAAGGCGCTGAGCAAGGAAGAAACCAAGGCTGCCAAGGCCGCGAAGAAGCAGCCACAACAGAAGTCGCGGGTCTACGTGCTCGACTTCGACGGCGACATCAAGGCTTCGGCCACCGATGGCCTGCGCCACGAGATCACCGCGCTGCTGAGCCTCGCCACGCCCCAGGACGAAGTGGTGCTGCGCCTGGAAAGCGGCGGTGGCATGGTGCACAGCTACGGCCTGGCTTCGTCGCAACTGGCACGCATTCGCCAGGCTGGCGTGCCGCTGACCGTGTGCATCGACAAGGTCGCCGCCAGCGGCGGCTACATGATGGCCTGCATCGGCGAGAAGATCATTTCCGCGCCGTTCGCCATCCTGGGCTCCATCGGCGTGGTCGCCCAGTTGCCCAACGTCAACCGCCTGCTGAAGAAGCACGACATCGACTTCGAGGTACTGACCGCCGGTGAATACAAGCGCACCCTGACGGTGTTCGGCGAGAACACCGAGAAGGGCCGGGAGAAATTCCAGGAAGACTTGGAAACCACCCACGAGCTGTTCAAGAACTTCGTGGCCCGCTACCGCCCGCAGCTGGAGATCGACGAGATCGCCACCGGCGAAGTCTGGCTGGGCATGGCGGCCCTGGAAAAACAGTTGGTCGATGAGCTGAAGACCAGCGACGAATACCTGGCCGAGCGCGCTCGCGAGGCCGATCTGTACCAGCTGCACTATGTGCAGAAGAAATCCCTGCAGGAGCGTGTCGGCCTGGCTGCCAGCGTAGCGCTGGACCGTTTTGCCCTGACCTGGCTGGGCCGTCTGAGCCAGCAACGCTTCTGGTAACCCGCACCCTCCGCGCGAGCGGATCAAGGAGGTCTGGATGACGAATTTCACTGCCCTGCAAGCTGCGCCCGACACCAGTGGCCATTTCGGCCTGCAAGTCGTCGAGCGCGACGTGGCCGACTTGCCCGCGGGCGAGCTGTTGATCCGCGTTCGCTATTCATCGCTGAACTTCAAGGACGCGCTGTCCGCCACCGGCCAGCGCGGCGTCAGCAAGCACTATCCGCATACGCCGGGGATCGATGCCGCCGGTGTGGTGGTGCACTCCAGCGCCGCCGAATTCGCCGAAGGCGATGAAGTGATCGTCACCGGCTACGACCTGGGCATGAATACCGCCGGTGGCTTTGGCCAGTACATTCGGGTTCCCGCCGGCTGGGCGATCAAGCGCCCGCAAGGGCTGTCCCTGCGCGAGGCGATGATTCTCGGCACCGCAGGCCTGACCGCGGCGCTGTGCGTCGACAAGCTGGAACAGGCTGGCGTTGAGCCGCAGAACGGCCCGGTACTGGTCACCGGTGCCAGCGGCGGCGTGGGCAGCGTCGCGGTGCTGCTGCTCAGCACCCTGGGTTATCAGGTGAGCGCCGCCACGGGCAAGGCCCAGCAGAGCGACATGCTCACGCGCCTGGGCGCTTCCCAGGTGGTGCCACGGCTGGAACTGCAGAGCGGCACGGACCGGCCGCTGCTGCGCGAGCAATGGAGCGGTGCGGTGGATACGGTGGGCGGCGATATCCTGTTCAACGTGCTCAAGGCCACCCGCTACGGTGGCAGCGTGGCCTGTTGCGGGCTGACCGCCGGGGCCGATTTCCAGGCCAGCGTGTTGCCGTTTATCCTGCGCGGCGTCAACCTGCTGGGCGTCGACTCGGTCGAGCTGCCCCTGGTGGTCAAGGCCTCGATGTGGGACAAGCTGTCGCTGCAGTGGAAACTGCCGAAGCTGGAAACACTGGCCACCGAGGTCGGGTTGAGCGAGTTGCCGGCGGCCATCGAGCGCATCCTGCAAGGCGAGCAGACGGGGCGGGTGTTGGTCAGGCTCGACTGAGGCTTGAAACTCGCCGGGAGGCGCCTTCCGACGGCTTGGTCATTGATGGGGCGAATTTGTACTTGCGGTAGGGCGTACTCGCCGAAGACAGTACGCCGTGACAGCCTGGCAGCATGCCTCTGGAGGAGGGTGGCCTCAGGGTGGCGGACTGTTCGATTCGCTACGAGCGGCCGGCTTTCCGGTTCGCCCTACGCTGCCGAGGCTCAATACGCGACCATTAAAAAACCCGCCATCTGGCGGGTTTTCTAGTTTCAGGCGCGGCGCCTGAACAGCGGCTGCGGCTGGTCGGCGGAGGCCTGGTAGACCTCGGAAAACTCCTCGAAGGCTTTCAGGGCGTCTTCGGCGTCCTTGTCTTCGCGCAGGGCGAAAGCGTCGAAGCCGCAACGCTTGAGTGCCCACAGCTGGTCACGCAGCACGTCGCCGATGGCGCGCAGCTCGCCCTTGAAGCCGTAGCGGGTGCGCAGCAGGTAGGCGGAGGACGAGTGACGGCCGTCGGTGAACGCCGGGAAGTTCAGAGCGATGACCTGGAAGGCGTCCAGGGAATCGACGATCGATTCGATTTCTTCCTCGGCGTCCAGCCACACGCCCAGGCCACCATCGCGGGCCTTGAGGGCGTGGCCGTGCTCGAGCCACAGGTTCAGCGGCACGATCAGGTCGTCGCAGTTGGACAGCTCTTCGAAGGCGGTTTCCTTGGGCAGCAGGTGCCAGCTTTCGTCGACGATCTGGCCGTTCTTAATGATTCGCTGCATATACGCGCTCCTTGAACGGGGCAACACCGATACGGCGGAAGGTGTCGATGAAGGTTTCTTCTTCGGTGCGCTGCTCGACGTAGACGTTGACGATCTTGTCGATCACGTCCGGCATGTCGTCCTGGGCGAAGGACGGGCCGAGGATCTGCGCCAGGCTGGCATCACGGCCGGCGCTACCGCCGAGGGACACCTGATAGAACTCCTGACCTTTCTTGTCCACGCCGAGAATGCCGATATGGCCCACATGGTGGTGACCACAGGCGTTCATGCAGCCGGAGATGTTCAAATCGATGTCGCCGATGTCGAACAGGTAGTCGAGATTGTCGAAGCGGCGCTGGATGGCTTCGGCCACCGGAATCGACTTGGCGTTGGCCAGGGAACAGAAATCGCCACCCGGGCAGCAGATGATATCGGTGAGCAGGCCAACGTTCGGCGTGGCGAAGCCCTTGTCGCGCAGTTCGCCCCACAGGGTGAACAGCTGTGCCTGTTCGACGTCGGCGAGGATGATGTTCTGGTTATGGCTGTTGCGCACTTCGCCGAAGCTGTAGCGATCGGCCAGGTCGGCGATGGCGTCGAGCTGCTTGTCGGTGACGTCGCCCGGGGCGACGCCGGTCGGCTTGAGCGACAGGGTGACGGCCACGTAACCCGGCTTCTTGTGGGCGAAGGTGTTGCGCTGTCGCCAGCGGGCAAAGCCCGGGTGCTCGGCATCGAGCTTGGCCAGCTGCACGTCCTGATCCTGCAACGCCTGGTAGGCGGGGTCGACGAAATGCGCGGCAACGCGGGCCACTTCGGCTTCGGTCAGGGTGGTCGGGCCATCCTTGAGGTGCGCCCATTCGGCGTTCACGCGCTCGGCGAACACTTCCGGGGTCAGCGCCTTGACGAGGATCTTGATACGCGCCTTGTACTTGTTGTCGCGACGGCCATAGCGGTTGTACACACGCAGGATGGCGTCGAGATAGGAAATCAGGTGCCGCCAGGGCAGAAACTCGTTGATGAAGCTGCCGACGATCGGCGTACGGCCCAGGCCGCCACCCACGGCGACGCGGAAACCCAGCTCACCGGCGGCGTTCTTCACCGCTTCCAGGCCGATGTCGTGCACTTCGATGGCCGCGCGGTCACTGGTGGCACCGTTGACGGCAATCTTGAACTTGCGCGGCAGGTGGCTGAACTCGGGATGGAAGGTCGACCATTGGCGGATGATCTCGCACCAGGGGCGCGGATCTACGATTTCGTCCTTGGCGACGCCGGCGAACTGGTCGGTGGTGGTGTTGCGGATGCAGTTGCCGCTGGTCTGGATGGCGTGCATCTGCACGGTGGCCAGCTCGGCGAGAATCTCCGGCACGTCTTCCAGTTCAGGCCAGTTGAACTGCACGTTCTGACGGGTGCTGATATGCGCGTAACCCTTGTCGTAGTCGCGGGCGATCTGCGCCAGCTTGCGGACCTGGGTGGAGGAGAGCAGGCCGTACGGGACGGCAATGCGCAGCATGGGCGCGAAACGCTGGATGTACAGACCGTTCTGCAGCCGCAGCGGACGGAATTCTTCGCCGCTCAGTTCGCCACTGAGATACCGGCGGGTTTGATCGCGGAACTGCTTGACGCGGTCCTCGACGATTTTCTGGTCGTACTGGTCGTATACGTACATGGGAATCCTGTTATCAGGCTGCTTGCCAGATCGATGAAAAACCATTGCGGCGCGACAGTGCGGCTTGGATCAGCAGGCGAATGGTCTTCGTCGGCTGAATGGCCCTGGCAAGCCGTCACTCACACTGCTTCGATGACCTGTTACAGCAAATCTGCGCGCACGGCCGCGCACTCCTGGTGCGGAGCCGGGGCACGATACCAGTTCAGGTTTATGCGCAAAAGTGATGTTTGAATATAAGAAAAGAACTTTTGGTGCTAAGCCAGAAAGCATGCATAACTGTGTCGGTGAATCGTTGTGCATGCTTTTCACGGCCGGGCGCAAAGGGTGCGAACGACTGAGAATCATCCGCACCGTCATGCCGTTGGGTAGTGCTTTACCAGAATGCGAAGACCGCGCAGCACGGAGGTGAAACGCGGGCGATAATCTGCTTGTCGCATTAGGGTCTGTTGACGTTTCACGCACGGCCGCGCCGGAGCCCGTCGGGTTGCGCGAGAAATCTCGCCATGCGTTGTTGAAGGACTTGGCAGGGGAATAACCATTGCCTGCGTCCTCCGCCTAGCGGATCGCCGCCCGGCCTGGCGAGAATTCTCGCGGCAACGCGGCTCGCGTTGAAACGTCAACAGACCCTAGACAGGCGGCCCGTTGGCGCCGCCTATTTTCGGGGTCGATCAAAGAGGTTCTATGCAAACGCTTTCCGAGCGCAACGGCTTCCTGCAGGCATGGATGTCCCAGGTGCGTGAGTCGCCCTGGGTAGCGGCTGGCCTGGGCGTTGCCGTGCTGGTCGTGGTATGGCTGCTGGTCAGCAGCCTGTTCAACATATTCGATGACGGCCATCCGGAGCGCATCCGCCATGCCCTGTATGGTGGCGGGGCCGGTTTTGCGGCAACCACCCTGGGTGCTATCGCGGCCCTGGCGTTGGGGAGTATCAGCGTCAAGACCCAGGACAGCATGCTGGGATTCGCGGCGGGCATGATGTTGGCTGCGAGTTCCTTTTCCCTGATCCTTCCCGGCCTGGAAGCTGCCGAGAACCTGACCGGTAGCGGCATGCGGGGCGCCGCGACGGTGGTGATCGGGCTCGCCCTGGGCGTGCTGCTGATGTTGGGGCTCGATCATTTCACCCCTCACGAGCACGAAAGTGCTGGCGCCCAGGGGCCGCACAGCAGCCGGCTGAGCCGCGTGTGGCTGTTCGTGTTCGCCATCACCCTGCATAACCTTCCTGAAGGCATGGCCATCGGTGTCGGTTTCGCAGCCGATGACATGCAGGTCGGCATTCCCCTGGCCAGCGCCATTGCCATTCAGGACATTCCCGAGGGCCTCGCCGTTGCCCTGGCGCTGCGCACCATCGGTATAACGGCATTGCGCGCGGCATTGATCGCCGCAGCCAGCGGGTTGATGGAGCCCCTGGGGGCGCTAGTGGGCGTGGGCATGTCCAGCAGCTACGCGCTGGCCTATCCCATCGGCCTGGGCCTGGCAGCCGGTGCCATGCTGTTCGTGGTTTCCCACGAGATCATCCCCGAGACCCACCGCAATGGTCACCAGACATCCGCGACCCTGGGGTTGATGGGAGGTTTCGCGGTGATGATGTTCTTGGATACCGCACTGGGCTGATAGGCATTTGCCGGGCGCTGATGCACACTGCATCTCGTCTTGTCTTCTGCGATCGGAATGGAATTGGCGCGTGTGCATAAATGAGGTCATGGCCCGTGGTCGTCGCGCCGCCTGCACGCTGGTGCTGGCGCTCGCCCTGGGTGACGTTGGCGGCGTTCAGGGCGAGCCGCTGAACGTCTATGTCGGGCAGGGGCAGATGCCGTTTGCCGATGGCGCTGCCAAGCGTGCCGGACTGTTCGGTGAGCTGATGCATGAGCTTTGTGCGCGCACCGCGCAGCAATGCGTGTTTCGCAGCGTGCCGTGGCGCCGGGTGCTGAGTGAAGCCGAAGGCGACCCCCATGGCATCGTGCTCAACCTGGGGCGTACCCCCGAGCGCGAGGTGGAATTCGTCTGGCTGCTCGACGTGCTGCCCACACCCTATGTACTGGTCAGCCTCGATCGTACCTTCGACAGCCTGGGCGATGCTCTGCGAGCCGGGCCAGTGGCGGTAATGGCCGGTACCTCCCGTGCCGATGAAATCAAACGAATTCGCACCGGCGATCAGCGGGTGGTGGAGGTCACCGATCCGCAACAGGCGGCCGAGTTGTTGCACAGCGGCCGGGTGGTGGCCTGGTATGAGATCGACCTGCGGGCGTTGTATCTCTGGCATGAGATAAACGCCCAGACACCGCTGCGGTTCGGCAAGCCACTGAGCAATACCCGCAGCCATATCGCCGGGAGCCTCAAGCTTGAGGGCGCTCAGACCTTATCTCGGCAAATGACGGCCGCCTTCGCCGACATGCGCCGTGACGGCAGCTGGCAGCGTATTTTGGCCAGTTATCTGGGGCTGGATCGGTCGCGGGCTTTGCTGTCGGACGGCTGGTGAGTCATGCTAGCGCCCTGAAACCCTTAGGAGCGCTTGATGAAGTACATCCACCAGCGCGAGCACCTCAACGAGGATGACCTGGTCATCATCGAATGCTCGCAACCCTGCAATATCCGTCTGATGAACGATGCGAACTTTCGCAGTTTCAAGAATGGCGGCCGTCACACCTATCACGGCGGCGCCTTCGACAAGTTCCCGGCCAAGATCACCGTACCCAGCAGCGGGTTCTGGAACATCACCCTCGACACCGTGACCCGCAAGGCGATCAGCGTGACGCGCAAGCCGACCCTCAAGCACTCGATCAAGATCGTCAGGCGTTCGTCGTCGCACCTGTCATGAGTGCTGCCGCCGCTGGCTTTTTCGCTAAGCGGATTTGCCGGCAAGTGTTGCTTCGACGCGTGCGTAGTCAGTCGGCTTCAGCGCTGATCGCGCCCAGGCAAACCAGCCGGTGGCCGTCGATCAACCAGCTGTCGTCGCCAGCTTCGTATTCAGCCTCCATCACCGCGTTGTAGCTGAACTGCCAGCGTCTGCGTTCGCGGCCGTCCTGGGCCTCGATGGACAGCACCACGGCTTCGCTGGCAAACGGCTGATCCGCTTCGGCGGCCGCGTCGGCCTGGTCGAGCAGCGCGTCGTCGAGCTGGAAGTCGAAGGCGTGCAGGCCGTCGATGACCAGCATATCGGCGGTTTCCAGCCCGTCGAGCAGATAGGGTTGCTCACTCATTCGTCATACCCCAGGTTGGGCGCCAGCCAGCGTTCGCTGACGGCGATGTCCTGCGCCTTGCGCTCGGTGTAGCGCTCGATCTGATCCTTGTCGACCTTGCCCACGGCGAAGTATTGCGCCTCGGGGTGGGCGAAATACCAGCCGGACACCGCTGCCGCCGGGAACATGGCGTAGTGCTCGGTCAGGAAAACGCCGCTCTGGCCGGCCTTGTTGTAGTCGGCCTCGGGGTCGAGCAGTTTGAACAGCGTGCCTTTCTCGGTGTGATCCGGGCAGGCCGGGTAGCCGGGGGCCGGGCGGATGCCCTTGTACTGCTCGCGGATCAGCGCCTCGTTGTCCAGTTGCTCGTCCGCCGCGTAGCCCCAGTGCTCCTTGCGCACGCGCTCGTGCAGCCATTCGGCGCAGGCTTCGGCAAGACGGTCGGCCAGGGCCTTGACCATGATCGCGTTGTAGTCGTCGCCCTTGGCCTCGTAGGCCTTGGCCACTTCCTCGGCGCCGATGCCGGCGGTGGTGATAAAGCCACCCACATAATCCGTAATACCGCTTTGCTTCGGCGCGACGAAGTCGGCCAGGGACAGGTTCGGTTTGCCGTCCGGCTTGATGGTCTGCTGACGCAGATGGTGAAGGGTGGCGAGCTGTTCACCGTTTTCCCCGTACACCTCGATATCGTCGTCACGCACCTGATTGGCAGGCCAGAAACCAAATACCGCGCGGGCCTTGATCAGCTTCTCGTCGATCAGCTTGCGCAGGATCACCTTGGCGTCGTTGAACAGGTTGGTGGCCGCTTCGCCGACCACTTCGTCGCTGAGGATGCGCGGGTATTTGCCGGCCAGGTCCCAGGAGATGAAGAAGGGCGTCCAGTCGATGTACTCGGCCAGTACGTTGAGGTCGATATCTTCCAGCACCTTCACGCCGGTAAAGCTCGGCTGCGGCGCGGTATAGCTCGCCCAGTCGAACTTCGGCTTGTTGGCGACGGCGTTGGCGTAGCTCAGGCGCTCGGTACGGGTAGCCCGGGCCGAGGTGCGCTCGCGCACCACCACGTAGTCGTCGCGGGTGCGCTGCACGAAATCGGGCTTGAGCTCCTTGGACAGCAGTTGGGTGGCCACGCCTACCGCGCGCGAGGCATCGGTCACGTAGATCACCGCATCATTCTTGTACTGCGGATCGATCTTCACCGCCGTATGGGCCTTGGAGGTGGTCGCGCCGCCGATCATCAGGGGCAGGGTAAAGCCCTGGCGCTGCATTTCCTTGGCGACGTGAACCATCTCGTCCAGCGACGGGGTGATCAGCCCGGACAGGCCGATGATGTCGCACTTCTCGGCGATGGCGGTCTGCAGGATCTTCTCGGCCGGCACCATTACACCCAGGTCGACGATGTCGTAGCCGTTACAGCCCAGCACCACGCCGACGATGTTCTTGCCGATGTCGTGCACGTCGCCTTTCACGGTGGCCATGAGGATCTTGCCCTTGGCTTGCGGCTTGTCGCCTTTCTCGGCTTCGATAAAGGGGATCAGGTGGGCCACGGCCTGCTTCATCACCCGGGCGGACTTGACCACCTGTGGCAGGAACATCTTGCCCGAGCCGAACAGGTCGCCGACCACGTTCATACCGCTCATCAACGGGCCTTCGATGACCTCGATGGGCCGTGCGCATTGCTGGCGGCACTCCTCGGTGTCCTCGACGATAAAGGCGGTAATGCCCTTGACCAGCGCGTGTTCCAGGCGCTTGTCGACCGGCAGGGAGCGCCATTGCTCGTTCTCGACTTCCTTGGCGGCGCCGTCGCCCTTGTACTTGTCGGCGATGGCCAGCAGGGCCTCGGTAGCGCCTTCGTTACGGTTGAGCACCACGTCCTCGACCGCGTCGCGCAGCTCCTTGGGGATCTCGTCGTAGATCTCCAGCTGGCCGGCGTTGACGATGCCCATGGAGAGGCCGTTCTGGATGGCGTAGTAGAGGAATACCGAGTGGATCGCTTCGCGCACCGGGTTGTTGCCGCGGAACGAGAACGACACGTTGGACACGCCACCCGAGCTCAGCGCGTAGGGCAAGTTATCGCGGATGAAAGCGCAGGCTTCGATGAAGTCCACCGCGTAGTTGTTGTGTTCCTCGATACCGGTGGCCACGGCGAAGATGTTCGGGTCGAAGATGATGTCTTCCGGCGGGAAGCCCACTTCGCCCACCAGAATGTCGTAGCTGCGCTGGCAGATTTCCTTCTTGCGTGCGGCGGTATCGGCCTGGCCGGCCTCGTCGAAGGCCATCACCACCACCGCGGCGCCGTAGCGCTTGCACAACTTGGCGTGGTGCTTGAACTGCTCGACGCCTTCTTTCATGGAGATCGAGTTGACGATGCCCTTGCCCTGGATGCACTTGAGGCCGGCCTCGATCACCTCCCACTTGGAGGAGTCGATCATGATCGGCACGCGGGAAATATCCGGCTCGCCAGCGATCAGGTTGAGGAACCTGACCATGGCGGCTTTCGAGTCGAGCATCCCTTCGTCCATGTTGATGTCGATCACCTGGGCGCCGGCTTCCACCTGCTGCAGGGCGACTTCCAGGGCCTCGGTGTAGTTTTCTTCGCGGATCAGCCGGGCGAACTTGGCCGAGCCGGTGATGTTGGTGCGCTCGCCGACGTTGACGAACAATGACTGGCGGTCGATGGTGAAGGGCTCCAGGCCCGACAGGCGGCAGGCCTTGGGGATGTCCGGAATCGGGCGCGGCGAGTACTTGGCGACCGCTTCGGCAATGGCCTGGATGTGGCCCGGCGTGGTGCCGCAGCAACCACCGATGATGTTCAGCAGGCCCGACGCGGCGAACTCCTCGACCACCTCGGCCATCTGCGCCGGGGTTTCGTCGTATTCACCAAAGGCATTGGGCAGGCCGGCGTTGGGATGCGCCGACACGTGGGTGCCGGCCTTGGCCGCCAGTTCGGCCAGGTAAGGGCGCAGCTCCTTGGCACCGAGGGCGCAGTTCAGGCCCACGGAAATCGGCTTGGCGTGGGCCACCGAGTTCCAGAAGGCTTCGGTGGTCTGGCCAGACAGGGTGCGGCCGGAGGCATCGGTAATGGTGCCGGAGATCATGATCGGCAGTTCGACGCCGTCCTCGTCGAACACCTGCTGCACGGCGAAGATCGCCGCCTTGGCATTCAAGGTATCGAAGATGGTCTCGATGAGGATCAGGTCGGCACCGCCTTCGATCAGGCCGCGGGTCGCTTCGGTGTAATTGTCCACCAGTTCGTCGAAGGTGACGTTGCGGTAACCGGGGTCATTGACGTCCGGGGAGATCGAGCAGGTGCGGCTGGTCGGGCCAAGCACGCCGGCGACGAAGCGCGGGCGGTCCGGGGTTTCCAGGGTCTTGGCATCGGCCACTTCACGGGCCACGCGGGCGCCGGCGACGTTCAGTTCGTAGACGATCGACTCCATGTCGTAATCGGCCTGGGACACCTGGGTAGCGTTGAAGGTGTTGGTTTCCAGGATGTCGGCGCCGGCATCCAGATAGGCCTTCTCGATTGCCGCGATGATCTGCGGCTGGGTGAGCAGCAACAGGTCATTGTTGCCCTTGACGTCGCTCGGCCAGTCGGCGAAGCGCTCACCGCGGTAGTCGGCTTCTTCGAGCTTGTAGCTCTGGATCATGGTGCCCATGCCGCCGTCGAGGATCAGGATGCGTTCCTTGAGGGCGTGCTGAAGTGCTTGGAGGCGTGCGCTGCGATCTGACAAGGGCATGAAAAAAGGCTCTGAACGGGAGGCTACGACGAGACTGCAAATGATAACAAACCCAGAGGCCATTTCTGCGCTGCGCACTTGTGCATGAATTATGTTCATGTTGTGGCGGTGCCCAAACGCGGGTGCAGGCATAGCGATGGCACAGGCGAGACGGCTAGAATGCGCCGCCAAATTCGTGGAATTCGCTCCATGTGCCGCCGGCTGCTGTTGACCCTCTACCTCCTCATCAACCCCCTGGCAATGGCACAGGGCATTTCCTACAGCCGCGATATCCAGCCGATCTTCACGCACAACTGCGTGGCCTGCCACGCCTGCTACGACGCGCCGTGCCAGCTCAACCTGGGCAGCGGCGAGGGAACCGAGCGCGGCGCCAGCAAGGCTCCCGTGTACGACGGCACGCGTACCCATACCCAGGCCACCACGCGGTTGTTCATGGATGCCCACGGTGCGCCGGCCTGGCGCCGCAAGGATTTTCATTCGGTGTTGGAGCAGCAGGGCGGCCAGGCGGCGCTGATGGCGCGTATGCTCGAACTGGGGCACGCCACGCCGCTGCCGCCCAACAGCAAGCTGCCCAAGGATCTGGACATCGGCATCGAGCGCGCCAACCAGTGCGCGCTACCGGGCGAGTTCGCCGACTTCGCCGGCAAGAACCCCATGGCCGGCATGCCGTTCGCGGTCACCGGCCTCACCGAGCAGGATTACCAGACCGTGCAGCGCTGGCTGCAGCAGGGCGCGCCGGTCGATGAGCAGCCGCTGCAGCCCGGCCCCGCCGAAGCCCGGCAGGTCGCTGCCTGGGAGCGCTTTCTCAATGCCTCGGGCAACGAACAGAGGCTGGTCAGCCGCTGGCTCTACGAGCACCTGTTTCTCGCCCACCTGTATTTCGCAGGGGGCGAGGCCGGGCATTTCTTCCAGCTGGTGCGCTCGCGCACGCCGAGCGGGCAGCCAGTGGACATCATCGCCACGCGGCGCCCCAACGACGACCCGGGTATGGCCTTCCATTATCGGCTGATGCCGGTCCAGGGCGTGATCGTTCACAAGACTCACATCACCTATCCGCTCAGCGCCGCCAAGCTTGCGCATGTGCGTTCCCTGTTCTTTGGTACCGACTGGCAGGTGACTACGCTGCCGGGTTACGGCGTGCAGCACCGCTCCAATCCATTCCTGGCGTTCGAGGCGATTCCGGCCCAGGCGCGCTATCAGTTCATGCTCGACAACGCCGAGTACTTCGTGCGCACTTTCATCCGCGGGCCGGTGTGCCGCGGGCAGATCGCCACCGACGTGATTCGCGACAACTTCTGGGTGTTCTTCCAGGACCCGCAGCACGACCTGTACATCACCGACCCGGCCTACCGCGGCGCGGCCACCCCTTTGCTGGCCATGCCCGGCCAGCTCGACGAGATCGGCGATCTGCTGGGCCTGTGGCGCAGCTACCGCGACAAGCGCAATGACTACGAGGCGCTACGCACCGAGGCGTATGGCGAAGCGCCGGCACCGGAGTGGTCGCAGATCTGGCGGGGCAACGACAACGCGCTGCTGTCGATCTTCCGCCAGCACGACAGCGCCTCGGTACGCAAAGGCCTGGTGGGCGAGATCCCACAGACCCTCTGGTGGATGGACTACCCGCTGCTCGAGCGCACCTATTACCAGTTGGTGGTCAACTTCGACGTGTTCGGCAACGTCTCGCACCAGGCGCAGACACGCCTGTACTTCGACCTGATCCGCAATGGCGCCGAGCAGAACTTCCTGCGCCTGATGCCGGCCGATTCGCGCAAGGCGATTTTTGGCCACTGGTACCAGTACAGCGGCAAGCTCAAGGCGTGGATGGATTACTACCCGCTGGACCGGAAAACCCCGAGCGGCTTGTCCTTGGCTGATGACGATCCGAAGCGCCAGTTCGGCGAGCAACTGCTGCAGCGCTTCGCTGCACTCAACGCCCGACCCGATCCGATCAATCGCTGCACCGATGAGCACTGCCATCGTGGTGGCCTGCCAGCTGAATTGCGTCAGGCGGAGCAGGCGCTGAGCCGCCTGGCCTCCACGCCGGCCGCGCAACTCAGGGTGATCGAGCAACTGCCGGAAGCCACGCTGCTGCGGGTCGAGGGGGGCGGTCGTCGCGAGGTCTACAGCCTGCTGCGCAATCGCGCGCACAGCAACGTCGCCTTCATGCTCGGCGAGGAACTGCGCTACCAGCCGCGCCTCGACACCCTGACGATTTACCCCGAGGTGCTGAGCAGCTACCCGAACTTCGTGTTCTCGATGCCGGCGGCCCAGGTGCCGGACTTCGTGACCGCCATGGAGCAGGCCCGCGACGCCGCGGCCTTCGAGCAGATCGTCGAGCGCTGGGGCATTCGCCGCACCCATCCGCAGTTCTGGCAGCACTTCCACGACCTCACCGCGCATATCCGTGAGCATGAACCGGTGGAGGCCGGCGTGCTGGACATGAACCGCTACCAGAACCTGTAGGCCGCTTCGCGCCGGTTAAGACCCCCTTGGCATGGCGAACTGGGGCCAGCGGCCTCGGCGCAGCGCTTGGCCAATTCACCCGATCTTTCTTTCCCCACTGCGGTCGGAGGCTGTGGCAGTCGATCGTTGAGGGGCTGCCCCGTACCGGTTTCAACGAGAGGGAGAGTGGCGGTTCTATGCTGATTTCAGTGCAGGCGCTCCGGGCATTGGCAGCCTGGGTTGTGGTCTTTCACCATGTCATGCAGGTGTTTTTCGATTTCAGGGCCGAGAGTTTCATGGGCCATCTTTTTTCCGACAAGGGCGCCGTGGGCGTCGATATCTTCTTCGTCATCAGCGGCCTGGTGATCTACCTGTCCACCCAGGGCAAGACCATCACCCCGTGGCGCTTCATGCTCAACCGCGCCCTGCGCATCGTGCCGGCCTACTGGCTGTATTCGCTGATCGCTGCGCTGATCATCGCCTTCGCCAACCCGGTAATGCCCACCCAGGCCTTCGATCTGCAGCATCTGGTGCTGTCGCTGCTGTTCATTCCCGCGGAAAATCCCGCAGGCTTCGGGCTGTACCCGACGCTCAACGTCGGCTGGACGCTCAACTACGAGATGTTCTTCTACCTGCTGTTCGCCCTGGCCTTCGTGGTTCCCCAGCGCCTGCGCCTGGTGTTCGTGGCGGTGATGCTGATGATCTTCGGCCTGCTGGCCACCCAGCCCTGGCTGAGCAACTTCTACCGCAACAGCATCGTCTACGAGTTCCTGTTCGGCGTGCTGCTGGGCATGGTCTACAGCCGCGGCTGGATCCGCCAGGGGCTGTGGCTGCCGTTGCTGGTGATCGCCGGCTCGCTGCTGGCCATCTACCACTTCGACAATAGCATGCGCCTGCTGCACTGGGGGGTGCCCAGCGCACTGATCGTCGCGGCCTGCATCGCCATGGAGCCGTGGTTCAACGACAACCGTCTGCTGGCGCGCATGGGCGACTGCTCGTATTCGGTGTATCTGCTGCACGTGATCATCCTGTCCCTGGGCTGGTACCTGCAGGCCAGCCTGGATCTGAATCCCCATGTGGTCATCGTCGCCTGCATGCCGCTGATCGCCCTGGCTTCGTGGGGCAGCTACGAGTTGATCGAGAAGCGCTTTTTCGTCCAGGCCAAGGCCTGGATCAACGAGCGGTCGGGCAAGGGCCAGCTACAGGCCTTATCCTGAGTAAAATGGTAGGACTTTATTCGAGGTGGTCATTTGCCGTACACTTCGCCCATGACCGTGAGGAGTTGCCATGAGCACCATTACCATTACCGATACCGCCCATGATTACCTGGCCGACCTGCTGAGCAAGCAGAACACGCCGGGAATCGGTATCCGGGTCTTCATCACCCAGCCCGGTACCCAGTACGCGGAAACCTGCATCGCCTATTGCAAGCCGGGCGAACAGAAGCCGGAAGACCAGGCCATCGGCCTGGCCAGTTTCACGGCCTGGATCGATGCCGTCAGCGAGCCGTTTCTCGAAGATGCCGTGGTCGACTACGCCACCGACCGCATGGGCGGTCAGCTGACCATCAAGGCGCCGAACGCCAAGGTGCCGATGGTCAACGAAGACAGCCCGCTCAACGAGCGCATCAACTATTACCTGCAGACCGAGATCAACCCGGGCCTGGCCAGCCACGGCGGCCAGGTCACCCTGATCGACGTGGTCGACGAAGGCATTGCCGTGCTGCAGTTCGGTGGCGGCTGCCAGGGCTGCGGCCAGGCCGACCTGACCCTCAAGGAGGGCATCGAGAAAACCCTGCTCGAGCGTATTCCGGAGCTCAAGGGCGTGCGCGACGTGACCGACCACAGCAATCGCGAGAACGCGTATTACTGACCACAGCGGGTGCAGTGACAAGGCGACTTCGGTCGCCTTGTCTGCTTTGAAACTCGATCAACGCGCTAGAAAACACCCGACACGGGCTGGCGCTCTGCTATAAGTGACAGTAACGCACCAGGGAAGGCGTTGCTGTCGGTACACCCGCCGCAGCCCAAGGCGGATCAGGCCCACCTCTTGAGGCGTATCGATGCCCACAGCATCTCTTCTCGTCTGCGATGACTCCAACATGGCCCGCAAGCAGCTGCTGCGCGCCTTGCCTGCCGACTGGCCGGTAACCGTCAGCCAGGCCGCCAACGGCGAAGAAGCGCTCGAGCAATTGCGCGCCGCCCACTTCGATCTCTTGCTACTCGATCTGACCATGCCGGTGCTCGATGGCTACGGCGTGCTCGCGGCGCTGAAGGCCGAGAGCCGCGCGCAAAACGTCATCGTGGTGTCGGGTGACGTGCAGGAGGAGGCGATTCGCCGCGTCAAGGAACTTGGCGCCCTGGCTTTCCTGAAAAAGCCCGCCGACCCCGAGTTGCTACGTCAGACGCTGGACCAACTCGGCTTTCTGCGCGTTGCGGCAGCGGCCACCACCACGACCCTGCCCGAACCCAAGGTGTCGTTTCGCGACGCCTTCCGCGAAGTGGTCAACGTCGCCATGGGCCGAGCGGCCGCATTGTTGGCCCGGGTGCTCGGGGTGTTCGTGCAACTGCCGATTCCCAACGTCAACATTCTCGAGGTCAGCGAGCTGCACATGGCTCTGGCCGACGCCCAGCGTGGCGACGGCCTGACCGCGGTGTGTCAGGGCTATATCGGCGAGGGCATCGCCGGCGAGGCGCTGCTGATCTTCCATGATTCGGAAGTGGCCGACATGGCCAGGCTCATGCAGTGGCAGCAGCACAACCATTCATCCATGGAAATGCTCCTGGACATGTCCAGCATCCTGATCGGCGCGTGCCTGAGCGGTATCGCCGAGCAGCTCGACGTGAGCTTCTCCCAGGGTCACCCGCAGATACTCGGCGAGCACGCCTCCATCGACGAGCTGATTCGCATCAACAGCCAGCGCTGGCGCAAGACCCTGGCGGTTGAGGTGAGCTACAGCATCGAAGGGCACGACATCCACTTCGATCTGCTGCTGCTGTTCACCGAGGACTCGGTGCCGTTGCTGACCAACAAACTCGCCTATCTGATGGAATGAAAAGACATGGCTGAGAACATGGATCTAAACGATTTCCACTGGCTGCTGGCCATTGTGCAGAGCATCGATGTCGGCGTGGTGGTGCTCGACCGTCAGTACCATGTGGAGGTGTGGAACAGCTTCATGGAGAATCACTCCGGGCGTACCGCGCGCGATGCCGCGGAGCGCTCGTTCTTCGAGCTGTTTCCGGAGGTCGATGAGGTCTGGTTTCGCAACAAGGTGGAAAACGTTGTCACCCTGGGGACGCCGGCCTTCACCATCTGGGAGCAACGGCCGTACCTGGTGCGCTTCAAGAACTACCAGCCGATCACCGGCCTGGAAGACTTCATGTACCAGAACACCACCATCCTGCCGCTGGTGGCCACCAACAGCAAGATCGAGCACCTGTGCGTGATCATCTATGACGTGACGGACGTGGCGATGAACAAGCGCCAGTTGCAGGCCATGAGCGACCAGTTCAAACACCTCTCGCGCACCGACCGCCTGACTGGGCTGAACAACCGTGGCTACTGGGAAGAGGAGCTCAAGCGTGAGCACGCCCGTCATCGTCGCTACGGCAGCAGCGCGGCGCTGGTGATTTTCGATATCGACCACTTCAAGAAGGTCAACGATACCTATGGCCACCAGGCGGGCGACAGGGTGATCCAGAGCGTCGCCAAGGTGCTGCGCGAACAGCTGCGTGATACCGATATCGCCGGGCGCTACGGCGGCGAGGAGTTCGTCGTGCTGCTGCCGGATGTGGACGCGGCGGGCGGTCGGGTGTTCGCCGAACGCCTGCGGCTGATCGTCGAGCGCTTGCAGGTCAGTCACGAGGGGCAGACGATCCCTTTTACCATCAGCCTCGGCGTGGCCGACCTGAGCGAGCCCAGCCACGATCATCAGCAGGTCATCCAGTGGGCCGATCAGGCGCTCTATAGCTCCAAACGCAACGGCCGCAACCAGGTCACGGTGTTCGGCGTCTAGCTCGCCGCAGGCGCTCTTGTGACAGGCCGGATCAGCAATGCCATCAGCGCAATCACCAGCAAGGGCAGCATGGCCAGGTTGACCTGAAACCAGCCCAGCCCGGTGATCAGCGCACCGGAGGCGAAGGCGGCGCAGGCCGCCACGCTGCCATTGGCCAGTTCCATGAGCCCCTGGGCCTTGCCCCGTTCGGCGGGCTCGTGGGCGCTTGCCAGCAGGGTGGTGCCGGCCACCAGCATCAGGTTCCAGCCGATACCCAGCAGCAGCGAGGAAATCAGGAAGTAGGCCTGCGCCTGGCCGCTCAGCCCGACCAGCGCACTGCCGCCAAGCATGGCGATACCCAGCATGGCCACTGGCCTGCTGCCCAGGCGATCGACCAGCGGCCCGGCGATCAGGGCAGGCAGGAACATGCCCAGCATATGCCACTGGATCACCTGAGCGGCACTATCCAGAGGCAAGCCACAGAAGCTCATGGCCAGCGGCGTCGCGTTCATCACCAGAATCATCAGGCCATGGCCGATGGCGGTGACCGCCAGCGCACTGCGGATCGCCGGGCGTGCCAGCAGGCTGCGCACGTCACCCCGTGGCGCCACGGCAATCGCCCCTTCACGCAGCGTGCTGAGCAGCAACAGCCCGAGCAAGGCCAGCCCCGCCAGTAACACATAGGCGCCCACGAACGGCGTACTCATCGCGTTGCGCGCCCAGAGCGTCAGGCTCGGGGCGATCAGCGCGGCGCAGACACCACCGGCGATCACCCAGGCCGCCGCGCGCCCTTTGTGGGCGTCGTCGACCGTTTCCAGCGCCGCGAAGCGGTAATACATGGCAGAGGCCTGGTAGACGCCAATCGGCAACGCGCCGAGGCAGAACAGGATGAAGTCGCCGAGCCAGACCCCCAGGGCGCTGATCAGGCCGCCGAGAATCCCGGCCGCGGCGCCCAGGGTCAGGCCGGGCCGGCGACCTTGGTGCTGCATGAACAGCGACAGCGGATGGGTCGCCAGCAGGTTGCCGAGCACCAGTAAGGCCAGGGGCAGGGTGGCCAGGCCGTTGTAGGGCGACAACTGCATGCCGATCAATGCGGTGAGGGTGATGCCGATCAGCGAACAGCTCCAGTACAGCGCCTGGGCGAGGAACAGGATCAGCAGCGTAGGGTTACGCACCAGCAGCATGGCATCCTCCCGCCTTGAGCACCCGCAAGGTCGAGGGTGGGTTGGCCGGCAGCTTGGCCGCAGGACGGATCGGGCGGCGCACCAGCTCGCCGGCGCAGTTGGGGCAATGACCCTGCAGGTGCGTATCGGCGCAATCGCGGCAGTAAGTGCACTCGAACGAGCAGATACGCGCCTCCAGGGATTCGGGTGGCAGGTCACGATCACAGCATTCGCAGTTGGGGCGCAGCTCAAGCATGGTGGGTCTCCCGGCCGAAACGTTCGGTGTAGTGCTGAGGGCTGATGGACAGGTGCTTGTGAAACACCCGGCGCAGGTTTTCCGGGTGGCCGAAGCCGGTCAGCCGGGCGACGGTAGCGATCGAAGCCTGGGCGTCCTGCAGCAGGCTGCGAGCGGCTTCCAGGCGGATGCGCTCGACGTAGCCCGCCGGCCCGCTACCCAGCTCCCTGGCGAATACCCGGGACAAGGTGCGCGGAGTCATCCGCGCTCTGTTCGCCAACGCTTGGAGCGACAGGTCGCTGCCCAGATTGGCTGGAATCCATTCGAGCAATTCGGCCAGGCGTGGAGTACGGCTGGGCTCCGGGACGAGCAGGGCGCTGAACTGCGCCTGGCCGCCAGGGCGGCGCAGGAACATCACCAGGCGGCGCGCCACTGCCAGCGCCATGCTGCGCCCCAGGTCGGCTTCGACCAGGGCCAGCGCCAGGTCGATGCCGGCGGTGACGCCGGCGGAGGTGAACAGATGCCCGCTGCCGTCGCCCGCTGCCGGGTCATAGGTGTGCAGGCAATCGCTGTCGACCAGCAGCTTGGGGTGTTGGCGCAAGGTGTCGATATCGGCCCAGTGGGTGGTCACCCGCCTGCCGTCGAGCAGGCCGGTACGGGCCAGAATCAGTGCCCCCGAACAGACCGAGCCCAGGCGCCGGATATGGGGTTCGGCATTTTGCAGCCAGCTCAGCAGGGGCCTGTTTTCACATTGCTGCCCTTCGCCGAAGCCGCCGGGAATCAGCAGGGTATCCAGGCTGGCCGGATCCACCTCGCTCCATGCTGCATCGGCGATCAGCCGCATGCCGGCGGAGCTGTTCACCGGGCCGGCCTGATCGGCGAGCATCAGCAGCTGGTAGGCATCGCCCAGGCCCTGGCGACGACGTTCGACGTTGGCGGAGGCGAATACCTGCAGTGGTCCGACCACATCCAGACTCATGAAGTCCGGGTAGATTAACGCGGCAATACATTTGCGGTCGTCCATGGCGGGCCCCTCGGGATGGAGAAGGCCAGTGTGCGCACAAAGCGTTATGGCAGCAACGACATAAGGCCCACAGATCTTGCCACTTTTCAGGCAACCGGAAGTTTTTCCAGAAAGCGCATCAGCAGGCTTTCCTCGCTGCGCAGCCCCTTGCGGGCGGCCGCCAGGCGCAGGTCGGCCAGTTCGCCGGCGTGGAAGGCCTCGATCAGCGCCGGGTGGATGTAGCACTTGCGGCACACTGCCGGCGTGTTGCGCAATTCTTCGGCGACCTGCTTGACCATGCCCACCACGTGTTTCTTGGCCGAGCTCTCCGGCTGCCACTCCAGTTCACGCAGCAGCGTCAGCGCCAGGGCGCTGCCGGCCCAGGTGCGGTAATCCTTGGCGGTGAAGTCGGCACCGGTGAGTTCGCGCAGGTAATTGTTGACGTCCGTCGAGGTCACCGTGTGGCGCTCGCCATTGGCGTCCAGGTACTGGAACAGGTGCTGGCCCGGCAACTCCAGGCAGCGGCGGATGACGCGCGCCAGGCGACGATCGCTGACTTCCACCTCATGCTCGATACCGCTCTTGCCGCGAAAGTGGAAGCGGATGGCGCTGCCCTGCACCTCGACATGGCGGTTGCGCAGGGTGGTCAGCCCATAGGAGCGGTTTTCCTTGGCGTAGCGCACATTGCCGATGCGGATCAGGGTGTTGTCGAGCAGGGTGATCACGGTGGCCATGACCTTTTCGCGGCCGTGGTCGGGCAGCAGCAGATGCTGCTCTATGGTCTGGCGCAATTTGGGCAGCGCCTTGCCGAACAGCAGCAGGTTGGCGTACTTGTCGGTGTCGCGCACTTCACGCCAGCGCGGGTGATAGCGATACTGCTTGCGGCCGCGGGCATCACGGCCGGTCGCTTGCAGATGACCCTTGGGGTCCGGGCAGATCCATACGTCCACGTAGGCGGGCGGTATTGCCAGGGCATTGATGCGGGCGATCACCTGGGTGTCGCGAATACGCTCGCCATTGGGCTCGAAGTAGCAGAACTTACCGCGCAGCTTGCGGCGCGTGATGCCGGGCGAGCGGTCGTCCACGTAGTGCAGGTCGTTGGGCAGTTCCGGGGTGATCGACAGGCTGCTCATCGCGTCGTTTCCACGATCAAGCAACCTACAGGCAGATGAAGATCATCGGCCGGATACGCGGCAGCGCGATATAAGATGGACGGCGAAGTTACAACGAGGTTTTGCATGCCGGTTCGCTCATGGCAACAGTTAAAGACTTAGCCCGCTGAACGCGGCGGGAAGTTCAGACTTTAACGAGGGCACCAAGGCGAACGTATAAACAAGAAGAGGGCACTTATAAAACTGAGGCAAGTTGCCGCACCAGAGGGGCGGCAACTGGCAAAAACAAGTGCCGGCGTGTTATTCCGGCATGCTCCAGGGCGCGAGATCGAAGCCCTTGCTGCTGAGCTCGTCACGGGACTTTTTCAGGGCCTTGGCCAGCTCCTGGGGGTCGCTGTAGATGCTGCTGGTCAGTTGCGCGCGGTCGATCAACGGCGTATTGGTGCGGTCGACGATCGTCAGGCTCAGTACGCCGGTACCGTCCTGCGGCGCCCAGGCCACGCAGTGGAAAGGTTGAAAGGCGCGGTCGGCAATCAGCAGTGCATCATTGAAACGCAGCGAAGCGTTCATGGGGTCGGTTCTCCGAGGGTTTCCCAATGATTCATAGTGTCAGCGAGCTTGCTCAACGCCGACGGTCCTAGTTGTTGATGGTTCGATGAGCCCTGCAAGTCACATCCAAATTAATTAATTTTCAAATAAAACCGAAAATCATCTTGTGAAGTTGACGGGCGTCAAAGTTTTCAAGGGTGGCGGCACGCCGTTGGGCCGTGCACTTACTGTTTAACTACCGAAAATGGCATCAACACCAAATAGGAAAATAGCCCTGCTGATCAGTTCCGTTAAGTTCAGGGATTTTTATCAGTGCAGACAGGCGGTTAATTTGCTTGAAATAGCCAGTGGCGGTTTTCTGACTGCCGTCGCAAATGCCCGCGAGGGGCCTGCGGCGGGTTATAGCGGCAGCAGATGATCGGCCAGGCGGCCCGTTTCGGTCAGCTCGAGAAATTCGTCGCCCATGCGCCGGCTCTCATCCATCGCCTGGCGCCAGTAGCCTTCGCGCCCGGCATCGTCGCCCAGGAACCGGGTGAAATCCTTGCGATCCGGCAGCTTGCCGTAGGGCAGGCGGGCCAGGTAGTCACGCGAGGGGGCCAGCAGCAGGACGTCCTGCAGGCGCATGGCATCGCCCCGGCGCCAGGGCATGCCCTTGTCGAACCAGCCGGGAATGATGCGATCGGTGAAGTGCGGGTACAGCACCACGTCATCGCCGCTGTAGGGCAGGTCGAGGTGGTAATCCAGCAGGCCGCCGTCGCGGTAGGTGCCGGAGCCTGCGCCGGGAATGTCGCGCACGCCCTGCATCACGAAGGGGATCGAGCCGGAGGCCAGCAGGGCGTGGCGCAGGTTGCCGACATCCAGCGGCAGGCAGCGCGAGGGAAAGTCGCTCAGCGGATGCAGCGGCGGCGCCAGGCGGGCGTCGTGCAGGATCACCCGCTCGAAGTGACGGGCCAGGCGAGGGCGGCCGAGCAGGTTGCTGCCAATCACCGACGACAGCCCCAGACCCAGGGAGCGGCGATCGTCCTCGGCAAGCCGGCCATGGCTTTTCACCACCAGGATGTTGAGCCGGTAGTGGGGATTGTCGAGCACCGCGGCGTCCTGATGCTGCAACAGTTCGTCGAGCATGCGCACGCAGCGCTCGGTCACCTCGATGATGCTCACGCCCTTGGCGAAACGCATGCCGGTGTACAGCTCACCCAGGCGCTGCAGCGCAGCGGCAGGGTCGGGGAGGCAGGCGCTGGCGAAGCGCCAGGAGCCGATGGACGCGCCGATCAGCGAGCGCTCGCGGGGCGCCCGGGCCAGCCAGTCGCCGAACAGGGCGATATCCAGCCCCTGAATGCCCAGCGCCTTGGGCCCGCCCGCGGCGCCGGGCAGGGTGCCGACATCGCCGGGTTGCAGACCGCGCTCGCGAATGCGCACCAGGGCGCGCTGACCGGCCTTGAGGGTGAGGGCAGGGAACTTGATCTGAATGGCGCTCATGCCGGCCTCCGCTGAAGAGGCGCCAGTATAAGGCCGTAGGCTGGGCGGGTCTGTGGGGTAATTCAGGTTGAATTAAGTCGCTCCCCTTAACCTGAACATCGTCGAAACA
This sequence comes from Pseudomonas argentinensis, assembly GCF_001839655.2. Lineage (NCBI taxonomy): Bacteria > Pseudomonadati > Pseudomonadota > Gammaproteobacteria > Pseudomonadales > Pseudomonadaceae > Phytopseudomonas > Phytopseudomonas argentinensis. The sequence goes on along the minus strand of NZ_CP056087.1, from coordinate 3,217,744 downwards.
CGATTACTCAGGAGATCACCATGAAGAAATTGACCGCTTTGTTCGCCGTTGCTGCGCTCACCGCCGCTGCAGGTGTCGCCCAGGCCCGAGATCTGGGGCCGGACGAGGCATTGAAACTGCGTGACGCCGGCACCATCCAGTCGTTCGAGAGGCTCAACGAGGCTGCCCTTGCCGCCCATCCCGGCGGTAAACTGGGCGACACCGAGCTCGAGGAAGAATACGGCCGCTACCTCTACCAGGTCGAAATCCGCGACGCCCAGAACCAGAAGTGGGACGTCGAACTGGATGCCACCAACGGCACCGTGCTCAAGAACCACCAGGATGATTGATGAAAGGCAACCCCGTTTTTCGCTGCATCTGCATCGTTTCGCTGGCCGCGCTGACGTGCGTGGCCAGCGCACGTGACCTTGACCAGGACGAAGCGCGGGATCTGCGCCTGAGTGGCGTGATCCTGCCTCTCGACCAGCTGATGCGCGCCGCCCTGGAGCGCTACCCGGGTGCGACCCTGCTCGAGGCCGAGCTGGAGGAAGAAGACGATGTCTTCGTCTATGAAGTGGAACTGCTGACCCGCGAGGGGGTGGTTCGTGAACTGGAGCTCGATGCCCACGACGGCAAGATCCTGAAGGATGAGGTAGACGACTGACATGCGCCTGTTGCTGGTTGAAGACCACGTACCGCTTGCCGATGAACTGACCGCCTCACTGACCCGCCAGGGCTATGCCGTGGACTGGCTGGCCGACGGCCGCGACGCCGTGTACCAGGGCGCCAGTGAGCCCTACGACCTGATCATTCTCGACCTCGGTTTGCCTGGCAAACCGGGGCTCGAGGTGCTGCAGGAGTGGCGCCAGGGTGGCGTGGTCACCCCGGTGTTGATTCTCACCGCCCGCGGCTCCTGGGCCGAGCGTATCGAAGGCCTGAAGGTCGGTGCCGACGATTACCTGACCAAACCCTTTCACCCCGAAGAACTGCAGCTGCGCATCCAGGCGCTGCTGCGCCGCGCCCGCGGCCTGGCCAATCAGCCGCAGTTGCAGGCCGCCGGGCTGCACCTGGATGAAAGCCGGCAGTGCGTCAGCCGTGGCGAGCAGGCGATCGAGCTGACCGCCGCGGAGTTTCGCCTGTTGCGCTACTTCATGCTGCACGCCGGGCAGATCCTCTCCAAGAGCCACCTGGCCGAACACCTTTACGACGGCGAGACCGAGCGCGACTCCAACGTCATCGAGGTGCACGTCAACCACCTGCGCCGCAAGCTCGGCCGCGAGGTGATCGAAACCCGCCGCGGCCAGGGCTATCGGTTCACCGGTAGCGCCGCTTGAGGTCGATCCAGCGGCGCCTGAGCCTGAGCCTGATCAGCGTGTTGCTGATCATTGGCCTGCTGCTGGCGCAGACCTGCCTGTGGCTGTTCGACAACAACCTGCGGCGCTACATGCAGGCCGGGCTCGAAGAGGAAGCGCAATCGCTGCTGATCGCGCTGGTGCGCGGGCCGTCCGGTATCCAGCTCGACGAGTCGCGACTGAGCGCGGCCTATCAGCGCCCCTATTCGGGCCTGTATTTCCGTATCGGCTTCAGCGACAAGAGCTGGCGCTCCCGCTCGCTGTGGGACAGCGAACTGCAACCCTCGGACGTGGACGGCCTGCAACCCGTGCTGCAGGAGGGGCCTCAGGAACAGGTGCTGGTGACCTTTCGCGGCGAATACCGGCGCTTCGGCCAGGAGCTGACCATTACCGTGGCCCGTGACTACACGCCGGTGCTGGACAGCTTCCGCCGGGTGCAGCGTATCGGCCTGGCGCTGGGACTTGGTGGCCTGGCGTTGATTCTGCTGCTGCAGCGCCTGGCGGTCAGCCGCGCATTGCGGCCGCTGGAGCAGACCCGCGTGCAGATTGCCCAGTTGCAGCAAGGGCAGCGCTCCGGGCTGGATGAACAGGTGCCCGAGGAGCTGGAGCCGCTGGTGGAGCAGATCAACCACCTGTTGGCCCACACAGAAGAAACCCTCAAGCGCTCGCGCAATGCCCTGGGCAACCTGGGCCATGCGTTGAAGACGCCGCTGGCGGTGCTGGTCAACCTGGCCTCCCGGGACGAACTGCGTGCGCACCCCGAACTTCGCGACAACCTGATCGAACACCTGCAGCAGATCGAGCAGCGTATCGCCCGCGAGCTGGGCCGCGCGCGCCTGGCCGGCGAGGCGTTGCCCGGCGCGCACTTCGATTGCCGGCAAGAATTACCCGGTCTGTTCGCCACCCTTGGCATGATCCACGACAGTGGCATCGAGCTGAGCTGGCAGGCCTCGCCGCCCGACCTGCGCCTGCCCCGTGATCGCGAGGACTTGCTGGAGCTGCTCGGCAACCTGCTGGACAACGCCTGCAAGTGGACCGACAGCCAGGTGCGCCTGAGTATCGAACGCACCGACAAGGCCTATGTATTGAGCGTCGATGACGATGGGCCCGGGATCGACAGCGAACGCCGCGAAGAAGTGCTCAGCCGCGGTATTCGCCTGGACGAGCAAACCGCGGGCCATGGCCTGGGCCTGGGGATCGTGCGCGATATCGTCGATGCCTGGGACGGCACCCTCACGCTGCACGACAGTGAACTGGGCGGCTTGCAGGTCCGCATCGAGCTGCCGCTGCGCGCCCGATAAGCGCTTATTTCCGGGATGAGGTGCGGATCGCCTGACGATCCGCACCCCGCGCCTGACACTTACATGCCATTGGTAAATGCCGGGTCGCTGAGGTCGATGGCGGCGCGCACGGGTTTCAGCGCCTCGCCGTACCTGGCCAGGATATCCAGCGCGTAATCGATACGGGCACGAATGCGGCTGTCGTCTTCGCTGGCCGGCTGGTCCTCGTTGAGGACCTTGGTCACCGAGCGAATGATCAGGTGCTCGGGCAGGTAGTTGACCCGGCAGTTCTTGTAGCTGGAGCTGCGCAGCTCGGCAATCGGGCTGCCGCCGCCGATTCCCGACGACACGCCCACCAGCAGCCCCGGCTTGTGGGCCAGTTCGGCCTTGCTGGCGTAGATGAAGAAATTCTTGATCGCCGGGCCGGCCATGCCATTCCACTCCGGGGCGATCACCACCACCGCATCGGCGCGCTGCAGGCGCGGGCCGTAGTCGGCCCAGGTGCCGTTGTCGTCGGCAGGCCACAGCGGCAGCGGGCCGGCGCCAAGGTCGATGATCTGGCTGAGCTCGGCACTGGTCTTGCCCAGGGTGACCAGGCGTTGACGCAGAAAGTGGGCAACCTTGGCGGATTGGCTGTCGGGGCGGCTTGAGCCGGCGATCAGAACGATATCGAGCATGGGATCCTCCGTTGATAAAGGGGCGTGAGGCTAACGCCCGCGGTTGAACACGCAAAGTACGTTTGTGCTATTTGCTTAGAACCGCGCTACATGATGACTCGCCCGCGACGCCTAGCGCGGTTTTTTGTGGCCTGCCATCCCTGGCCGCCACCCTTCGGGCCGTCGCAAGCGACGTCAAAAACTTCTCCCGGAAGTTTTTTGACACCCAGGCCAGCTTCCGGCAGAGTGCGACGCTTTTTGCGGCCTGCCATCCCTGGCGGCAACCCTATGGGCCGTCGCAAGCGACCTGAAAGCGCTTTCGACGATTCTTTATGGCCTGCCGAGTCCGGCAACCAGCAGATTGCGCCGCTGATGGCGATTCGAGGAGCCTCTCATGAATGCAGTTATCGCCGCCGTCGGCATCATGCTGATTCTCAGCCTTTGCCGGGTCCACGTCGTGGTGGCGTTGATCATCGGCGCGCTGGCTGGCGGCATGATCGGCGGCCTGGGCATGGACGGCTCGCTGGCGGCCTTCAACAAGGGGCTGGGTGGCGGCGCCACCGTGGCGCTTTCCTACGCCTTGCTGGGCGCCTTCGCGGTGGCGATCGCCAAGTCCGGCCTGGCCCATGCCCTGGCCGACAAGGCACTGACCCTGGTCGGTCGCCAGGAAGAGGGCGGCGGCGGGGTGCTGAAATGGATGCTGGTGGGCCTGTTGCTCGCCGTGGCGATCTCCTCGCAGAACATCCTGCCCATCCACATCGCCTTCATTCCGCTGCTGGTGCCGCCGCTGCTGTACGTGATCACCCGTTTGCAGATCGACCGCCGGTTGATCGCCTGTGTGCTGACCTTCGGCCTGATAACGCCCTACATGTTTCTGCCGGTAGGCTTCGGCAACATCTTTCTCCACGAGATCCTGCTCGCCAACGTGGTGCGCAGCGGAGTGGACGTGAGCGGCGTGAACGTCAGCCACGCCATGCTGATCCCCGCCCTGGGCATGGTCACCGGTCTGCTGCTCGCCCTGTACAGCTACCGCGGCAAGCGCAGCTACGACCTTGCGCGGGTCGAGCGCACCGAGCGGGTGGACGCCAGCTATAACCGACGCAGCCTGATCGTCGCCGGCGTGGCGGTGGCCATCGCCTTTGCCGCCCAGCTGTGGCTCGACTCGATGATCATCGGCGCGTTGCTGGGTTTCGTGGTGTTTTCCGCCTCGGGCATCGTGCGCTGGAAGGAGACCGACGACCTGTTCACCGAAGGCATGAAGATGATGGCGATGATCGGCTTCATCATGATCGCCGCCTCGGGTTTCGCCGAAGTAATGCGCGAAACCGGCGAGATCAAGGCCCTGGTCGACGCCAGCGCCGGCTGGATCGGCGACAGCAGGGGCCTGGGCGTGCTGCTGATGCTGCTGGTCGGCTTGCTGGTGACCATGGGCATCGGCTCGTCGTTTTCTACGGTGCCGATCATCGCCGCGATCTTCGTGCCGTTGTGCGTGCAGATGGGCTTCAGCCCTCTGGCCACGGTATGCATCGTCGGCACTGCCGGTGCCATCGGCGATGCCGGCTCGCCGGCTTCCGACTCGACCCTGGGGCCGACGGCGGGCCTCAACGTCGACGGCCAGCACAATCATATCTGGGACACCGTGGTGCCCACCTTCCTGCACTACAACCTGCCGCTGCTGGTGTTTGGCTGGGTCGCCGCCATGGTGCTGTAAGGCATTTCCCGGCTGTCGCCTGGGCGCTCAAGTTTTCGTAGGCGGCTGCCGATGACCTGAGCAGAAGCCAGCTATCCTTGGCTTTATCTGGTCAAAGGAAAATAAAAATGCGCCTGACCTTGAAGTCCAAAGTTGTGCTGTTGGCTCTGGTTCCCGTTCTGCTGTTCGCCGTGGTGCTGAGCGGCGCTGCCGCCAAGGTGCTGTACGGCCTGGCGGAGCAGGAGGTCACTGAAACCCGTGAGCGCCTGCTCGCCGAGAAGCGCAACGAGCTGCAGAACTACAGCGCAATCGCCATGGGCGCCGTGCAGAGCCTGTATGACGCCGCGCCCAGTGGCGACCTGGAGAGCCGCAAACAGGCCATCGCCATCCTGTCGAAGATCAAGTACGGCAAGGACGGCTACTTCTTCGGTCATGACTCCAACGTGGTGCGGCTGTTTCGCAGCGACAGCCCCGTGGATGTTGGCAAGAGCCTCAATGATCGGCGCGACGTCAACGGCGTGTTCGTGAACCGCGAGCTGGTGCGCGTCGCCAAGGACAACAGCTACTACGTCAACTATTCCTCGCCGTTACCCGGCAACGAGTCGATCCAGGTGCCCAAGCTCGCCTACAGCTACTACCTGCCCAAGTGGGACATGGCGCTCGGCACCGCGGTCAACCTGGACGGCGTCGAGGCGCAGATCGTCGAAGTGCGCGCCGACATCGACCAGCGGGTGAGCACCATCATCACCAGCATTGTGGTGATCGCCGCCGTGCTGCTGGTGACCTTCGGCGTGGTTGGCGGCATCCTCGCCAACACCTTTCTGCGCCCGCTGCAGCAGATCAAGGCCAGCCTCGATGACATCGCCGCCGGCGACGGCGACCTCACCAAGCGCCTGCCGGTCACCAGCCGTGACGAGTTGGGCGAGCTGGCCGGCTCGTTCAATCGTTTCGTCGACAAGGTGCACGGGCTGGTGCGGCAGATTACCGAGATGACCGGCCAGTTGACCGAGCTGGTTGGCCAGGTCGCCGCCCAGGCGCAACGCTCCGAGCAGGCCATGGAAAGGCAGCGCCACGAAACGGACCAGGTGGCGACCGCCATCAACGAGATGTCCGCCGCTGCCCATGAAGTGGCCAAGAGCGCCCAGGGGGCGGCCGAGGCGGCCCAGCAGACCGACCGCGAAGGGCAGGCGGCCAAGCAGGTGGTGGATGGCAGCATCGCCCGTATCCATTCGCTGGTCGGCGACATTCGCGGCAGCGGCACCTCCCTCGATAGCCTGCAGCAGGACGTGCATTCCATCGTCAGCGTGCTCGACGTGATCCGCTCGATCGCTGAACAGACCAACCTGCTGGCACTCAACGCGGCCATCGAGGCGGCGCGTGCGGGCGAGGCGGGCCGCGGCTTCGCCGTGGTCGCCGACGAGGTAAGGGCACTGGCCAGCCGCACCCAGCAGAGCACCCAGGAAATCCAGGGCATGATCGACCGTTTGCAGAGCGGCACCCGCGAGGCGGTCAATGCCATGCGCCAGTCCAGTGACGCCGGCGAGATCACCAGCGAGCAGGCCAACAAGGCCGGCGCCTCGCTGGATGCCATCGCCGGATTGATCGGCACCATCAATGCCATGAACGCGCAGATCGCCAGTGCGGCCGAGGAGCAGACCGCGGTGGCCGAGGAGATCAACCGCAGCGTGCACCAGATCGCCGGCGCGGTGGACAGCGTCGCCGAGGAAACCCGTCAGGGCGCCCAGACCGCACGCAGCCTGGCGCAACTCGGTCAGGGCCTGGAAAACCTGGTACGCCAGTTCCGCATCTGAGCTGTCGAGGCGAGCAGGGACGCTCGCCTGAATAAGAGTGCACTTTGTCGGCGGCACGGGAGACTAAGGGGCATATCCCCCTTGTGATCCGGCCATGCAGACGACGTCCCTCGAAAAGAAAACCTTCCTCCTCCTGCTCGTCCTGGTGACGATCGCCTTCATCTGGATATTGCTGCCGTTCTACGGGGCGGTGTTCTGGGCGGTGGCGCTGGCCGTGGTGTTCGCGCCCTTGCAGCGGCGCATGGCGCGGCGCATTGGCGGACGCGGTAACCTGTCGGCGCTGATGACATTGGTCGTCTGCCTGCTGGTGGCGATTCTGCCGGTGATCTTCATCGCCTCGGCGATAGTTGCCGAGGGCACCAGCATCTACCAGCGCATCGACTCCGGCGAGCTGGATGTCGGCGCCTACGTGACCAGTACCAAGGAAATGCTGCCGCCGTTCCTGCAGCAGCAGATCGACCGCATCGGCATGGGCAACATGGCCGATCTGCAGGAAAGTATCACCAGCGGCGCCGCCGCCGGTAGCCAGTACCTGGCGACCAAGGTGTTCGCCATCGGCCAGGGCACCTTCGAGTTCGTGATCAGCTTTTTCATCATGCTGTACCTGCTGTTCTTCCTGCTGCGTGATGGGCAGGAACTGGTGCGCGACATCCGCATGGCCGTACCGCTGGGCGACAACACCAAGCGTCGCCTGCAGATCAAGTTCACCCGCGTGGTGCGCGCCACGGTCAAGGGCAACATCGTCGTGGCAGCGGTGCAGGGTGCCCTGGGCGGCTTGATTTTCTGGGTGCTGGGCATTTCCAGCCCGCTGCTGTGGGGCGTGCTGATGGCCTTCCTGTCGCTCTTGCCAGCGGCCGGTGCCGGCATCGTCTGGGCGCCGGTGGCGGTCTACCTGCTGCTCAGTGGCGACGTCTGGCAGGGTGTGGTGCTGACCCTGTTCGGCGTGCTGGTGATTGGCCTGGTGGACAACATCCTGCGTCCGATCCTGGTCGGCAAGGATACCCGCATGCCCGACTACCTGATCCTGATTTCCACCCTGGGCGGCATGGCCCTGTTCGGCCTCAACGGCTTCGTGCTGGGGCCGCTGGTCGCCGCGCTGTTCGTCGCCAGCTGGAACCTGTTCGCGGCGGGCAAGAAGACCGTCAGGCTGCCCGAGTAACATCCCGCGTCAACCAGAACGGCTGCCCTGGGGCAGCCGTTTTTCGTCGCACTCGAATCAGAGCGCGGCAGCGGCCAGGCCGGCCTGCTGAACCAGGTCCAGCAACGGCTGCGGGTACACGCCGAGCACGAAGGCCAGGGCTGCCACCAGCATCAGCATGATGCCACCGGCACGTTGGCCCCAGTTGAAGGGTGCGTCGTGGCGCTGCAGGTTCGGCTCGTTGAGGAACAGGGTGACCATCACCCGCAGGTAGTAGAACACCGCGATGGCACTACCCAGGATCAGCGCACCGATCAACCACCACAACTGCGCCTGCACACCGGCAGCGATGACGTAGAACTTGCCGATGAAGCCGGCGGTCAGCGGAATGCCGGCCAGCGACAGCATCATCACGGTCAGCACCGCGGTCAGGTACGGGCGGCGCCAGAACAGGCCGCGGTACTCGTACAGCGCATCGGCGTCACGGCCGTTGTAGGGCGTGGACATCAGGGTGATCACCCCGAAGGCGCCCAGGCTGGTCAGCACATAGGTGGCCATGTACACGCCGATGGCTTCCACGGCCAGGCCCTTGCTGGCGATCAGCGCCACCAGCAGGTAACCGAAGTGGGCGATGGACGAATAGCCGAGCAGACGCTTGAGGTTGTTCTGCACCAGGGCCAGCAGGTTGCCGAACAGGATCGAGGCGATGGCGATGACCGTCAGCAGGTCGTTCAGCCAGCCGCCAGCGGTGGCCGGGGAGAGCTGATACAGGCGCAGCAGCACGGCGAATACCGCGACCTTGCTGGCGGTGGCCAGGAACGCTGCCACCGGCGCCGGAGCGCCTTCGTAGACGTCCGGCGTCCACAGGTGGAACGGCACCATGGACAGCTTGAACGCCAGGCCGATGAGCATCATGCCGATGCCGATCTGCACCAGCTGGCTGCCGCTAGCACCGGCCAGGCTGGCACCGATCTGGGCGAAGCTCAGGCTGCCGGCGTCGGCATACAGCAGTGCCATGCCGAACAGCAGGAAGGCGCTGCCGGCGGCCGACAGCACCATGTACTTGATACCGGCTTCCAGCGAGCGCTTGTTGAAGTAGGCGTAGGCGATCATCCCGTAGGTGGGTACCGACAGCAGCTCCAGGCCGATGAACAGGCCGGCCAGGTGCTCGGTGCTGACCAGCACCAGGCCCCCGGCCGCGGAGAGCAGCAGCAACAGGTACATCTCTTCGCGGTTGCGCGGGTAGCCCTTGGTCTGCCCGTCGCTGACCGTCGCCTCGCCCAGGTAGGCATGGGTGAGGGTCACGCAGGCCAGGGTGGCGATCAGCACCAGCGCCATGTAGTAGCAGGCGAAGGTGTCGATCTGCATCAGCGGGGTCACCTGCAGCGGAGTGACGCCGAGGGTCGGCAGCAGCGACAGCAGGGCAGCGTTGAGGCCGATCACCGAGAGCACGAAGGTCATCGCGTGACTGCGCTTCCAGGCAATGGCCAGCATGACCACCACTACCGTGGCGCAGGTGACCAGCAGCGGCAGCAGGGCGATCAGGTGTTGGGTGGAGAATTGCACAGCGTGATGTTCCATAGATTTTGAACCCTTACCGGCCCGAAGCGAGTTGATCGAGGGCGCCACTGAACCACTGCTGCACGCCTTGCATGCTGGCGGCAGAGGTGTCGAGCACCGGCTGCGGGTAAACACCGAGCAGGATCAGCAGCACCGCGAGGCACAGCACCATGCTCAGTTCACGAAACTGCAGGCCCGGCAGCGGGCTGTCGTTCTTCACCGGGCCGAAGTGGGCGCGGTGGATCATGATCAGCGAGTAGACGGAGCCGAGCACCAGGCCGGTCGCGGCGATCACCGTGACCCACGGCGCGGCCGGGAAGCTGCCAATCAGGATCAGGAACTCGCCGACGAAGTTGCCGGTACCCGGCAAGCCCAGTGCGGCGGCCGCGAAGAACAGGCTCAGCGCCGGCAGCCAGGACATACGCGCCCAGATGCCGCCCATCTCGCGCATGTCGCGGGTGTGCAGGCGTTCGTACAACTGGCCGCAGAGGATGAACAGCGCCGCGGCCGACAGACCGTGGGCCATCATCTGTACCACCGCGCCCTGCAGGGCAATCTGGCTGCCCGAGTAGATGGCGATCAGCACGAAGCCCATGTGCGACACGCTGGAGTAGGCCACCAGGCGCTTGATGTCGGTCTGGGCGAAGGACAGCAGGGCGCCATAGATGATGGCGAACACGCCCAGGTACATGGCGATCGGCGCGAACTCCGCCGAGGCATTGGGGAACAGTGGCAGCGAGAAGCGCAGCAGGCCGTAGGCAGCGGTTTTCAGCAGGATACCGGCGAGGTCTACGGAGCCAGCGGTCGGCGCCTGGGCGTGGGCGTCGGGCAGCCAGGAGTGCAGCGGCACCACCGGGAACTTGACCGCGAAGGCGATGAAGAAGCCCAGCATCAGCAGGTACTCGATACCCTCGGACAGTTCGGTCTTGAGCAGATCGGCGTAATTGAAGGTGAACACGCCGGTCTGGTTGAAGTGCACGAACACCAGGCCAAGAATCGCCACCAACATCACCAGACCGCTGGCCTGGGTGAAGATGAAGAATTTGGTGGCCGCGTTGATGCGGCTCTTGCCGGGGCTGCCGCTATGACCCCAGAGCGCGATGAGGAAATACATCGGCACCAGCATCATTTCCCAGAAGAAGAAGAACAGGAACAGATCGATGGCCAGGAACACGCCGACCACGCCGCCGAGGATCCACATCAGGTTGAGGTGGAAGAAGCCGACCCGGTTCTGGATCTCGTTCCACGAGCAGAGCACCGACAGCACACCGAGCAGGCCGGTGAGGGTGACCATCAGCACCGATAGGCCATCCATCGCCAGATGGATGCTGATGCCGAAGCGTTCGATCCAGCGCACCTGGAATTCGTGGGCCCAGCGTGGCTCGGCACCCGGCGCAGGCGCCAGGCTGAAATCGCCGGTGCCCCATAGCCACAGGCCGAGGCCGAACAGCAGGGACATGGTCAGCAGCGCGATCCAGCGCGGCAGGGTTCCGCCGAAGCGCTCCGCCTGCCAGCACAACAGGCCGCCGATAAAGGGGATCAGGATTAGCCAAGGCAGAATCATGACGGACGAGTTTCCTTAGAAAAAGTATTCGGGATCATCGGTCAGGCCATCATCACGGCGGCGAGCACCAGCACGGCGCCCCCGGCGATGGAGATGGCGTACCAGCGCAGATGCCCGGTTTCACTGCGGCTCAGCACACCATGACCGCCACGCACCAGGCGCGGGACGATGCCGATGGCACCATCGATCGGGTCGCGGGCGAGCACGCGGCACAGGAGCAGGTACGGCTGCACGAAAATCTTGTCGTAAAGCCAGTCGAAGCCCCAGGCGGCGAACCACCAGGCCGACAGGAAACGCCCCGGCGCGCTGCCCGCGACGGTGTTCACGAAACTGCGCCTGCCAAGGAACAGCATGGCCGCCAGCAGGATGCCGGCCAGGGCGATGCAGCCCGAGACGATTTCCAGGCTGTGCTTGGCATCGCCACCGGCGTGCCCGGCGCTCTGCGGCAGCACGCCAGCCAGCGGCGGGGTGATCCAGGCACCGATAAAGGTCGACAGCACGATCAGCACGATCAGCGGCAGGCTGTGGGCGATGCCATGCCCGGCATGAGCCTCGGTCTTCGCTTCGCCGTGGAAGGCGATGAAGATCAGCCGGAAGGTGTAGATCGAGGTCATGAAGGCGCCCAGCAGGCCGGCATAGAGCAGGCCGGAATGACCGCTGGCGAAGGCCTCCCAGAGGATCTCGTCCTTGGAGTAGAAACCCACGGTGATCAGTGGCAGCGCCGCCAGGGCCGAGCCACCGACGATGAAGCTGGCGTAGGCCAGTGGCAGCTTCTTCCACAGGCCGCCCATCTTGAAGATGTTCTGCTCGTGGTGGCAGGCATGGATCACCGAGCCGGAGGCGAGGAACAGCAGGGCCTTGAAGAAGGCGTGGGTCATCAGGTGGAAGATCGCCGCGTCCCAGGCACCGACGCCCAGGGCCAGGAACATGTAGCCGATCTGGCTCATGGTCGAGTAGGCGAGGATACGCTTGATGTCGGTCTGCACCAGGGCGGCGAAACCCGCCAGCACCAGGGTCACGCCGCCGACGATGCCGACCAGTTCGAGAATCTCCGGGGTCAGCAGGAACAGGCCATTGGTGCGGGCGATCAGGTAGACGCCCGCGGTGACCATGGTGGCAGCGTGGATCAGCGCGGAAACCGGGGTCGGGCCGGCCATGGCGTCGGCCAGCCAGGTCTGCAGCGGCAGCTGGGCGGACTTGCCGACCGCGCCGCCGAGCAGCATCAGGGTCGCCAGCCACAGCCAGGTGTCGCCGGCTGCGTACTTCTGCGGGGCCAGTACCATCAGCTCCTGGATGTTCAGGGTGCCGAGGTTGAGGAACAGCAGGAACAGGCCAATCATCAGGAACACGTCGCCGATGCGGGTGACGATGAACGCCTTGAGCGCCGCGTTACCGTTGGGCACGTGCTTGTAGTAGAAGCCGATCAGCAGGTACGAGCACAGGCCCACGCCCTCCCACCCGAAGAACAGGGTCATCAGGTTGTCGCCCAGCACCAGCAGCAGCATGCTGAAGATGAACAGGTTGGTGTAGGAGAGGAAACGCGAGTAACCCTCTTCACCGCGCATGTACCAGCTGGCGAACATGTGAATCAGGAAGCCCACGCCGGTGACCACGCCAAGCATGGTCAGCGACAGGCCGTCCAGATACAGGGTGAAGCTCGGCGCCAGGCCGTCGACGCTCATCCACTGCCACAGGGTCTGGGTGTACACGCCGCCTTCCGGTGGCGCGACATTGAACTGCCACATGATCCAGGCGGTGGTCAGGGCCGACAGGCCGACCGAGCCGACACCGACGACGGCGGCAGCGCCTTCGCTCAGGCGGCCACGGGAAAAGGCCAGGATGAACCAGCCGATCAGTGGGAACAGAAGGGTCAGGAATAGGAGGTTCATCCGCGCATCTCGCTGGCTGCGTCGATATCGAGGGTGTGGAAGCGGCGATACAGCTGCAGCAGGATCGCCAGGCCGATGCTCGCTTCGGCGGCGGCCAGGGCGATCACCAGAATGAACATGATCTGCCCGTCAGCCTGGGCCCAGCGCGCGCCGGCCACCACGAAGGCCAGGGCGGCGGCGTTCATCATCACTTCCAGGCTCATCAGCACGAACAGGATGTTGCGGCGCACCATCAGGCCGACCAGGCCAAGGCTGAACAGCACGCCGGCCAGCGCCAGGCCGTGCTCCATTGGAATACCGTTCATGGCGTAGCATCCTTGATGTCGTTACGGCCCAGGTGATAGGCGGCGACCAGTGCCGCCAGCAGCAGCATGGAGGCCAGCTCGACGGCCAGCAGGTACGGGCCGAACAGGTGCACACCGACGGCCTTGGCATCGACCGTGGTGTGGCCGACGGTGGCACCGCTCGGTACCGCGAACAGCACGTACAGCAGCTGCCCCAGCAACACGGCGGAAAGCAGCGCCGGGCCGATCCAGATGCCCGGCGTCAGCCAGGTGCGCTCCTGCTGTACCGAGGCCGGGCCCAGGTTGAGCATCATCACCACGAACACGAACAGCACCATGATGGCGCCGGCGTAGACGATGATTTCCAGGGCGCCGGCGAACGGCGCGCCCAGGCTGAAGAACACCATGGACACGGCCAGCAGCGAGATGATCAGGTAGAGCAGGGCGTGCACCGGGTTCTTGCCGGTGATCACGCCCAGGGTCGAGGCAACCGCGACCCCGGCGGAGAAATAGAAGGCGAATTCCATTATGGCAACAACCCCTTGACGTTGATCGGCTCGGCTTCGTCCTGCGCGGCGCCTTTCGGCTTGCCGGCGATGGCCATGCCGGCCACGCGGTAGAAGTTGTAGTCCGGATTCTTGCCGGGGCCGGAGATCAGCAGGTCTTCTTTCTCGTACACCAGATCCTGACGCTTGAACTCGCCCATTTCGAAATCCGGGGTGAGCTGGATCGCGGTGGTCGGGCAGGCTTCCTCGCACAGGCCGCAGAAGATGCAGCGCGAGAAGTTGATGCGAAAGAAATCCGGGTACCAGCGACCGTCTTCGGTTTCCGCCTTCTGCAGCGAGATGCAGCCCACCGGGCAGGCCACGGCGCACAGATTGCAGGCCACGCAGCGCTCTTCGCCATCGGGGTCGCGGGTCAGCACGATGCGGCCGCGGTAGCGTGGCGGCAGGTAGACCTGCTCTTCCGGGTATTGCAGGGTGTCGCGCTTGCGAAAGCCATGGCCGAAGACCATGACCAGGCTGCGCAACTGGGTCGCGGTACCGACCAGTACGTCCCAAATATATTTGAACATCACTCGCTCCTTACTGGGCCGTGGCCAGCACGACGGCGCCGGTCACCAGCAGGTTGATCAGGGTCAGCGGCAGGCAGAACTTCCAGCTGAAGGCCATGACCTGGTCATACCGCGGGCGCGGAATCGAGGCGCGCAGCAGGATGAAGATCATGATGAAGAAGCAGGTCTTGATCGCGAACCAGAAGAACGGGATCTGCGGCAGGATGCCGAACGGACCGTGCCAGCCACCGAAGAACAGGGTTACCAGCAGCGCGGAAATGGTCACGATGCCGATGTATTCACCGACGAAGAACATGCCCCATTTCATGCCGGCGTATTCGATGTGGTAACCGTCGGCCAGCTCCTGCTCCGCTTCCGGCTGGTCGAAGGGGTGACGGTGGGTCACGGCCACGCCAGCGATGAAGAAAGTACAGAAACCAAAGAACTGCGGAATGATGAACCACAGGTGCTCGGCCTGGTAATCGACGATGGCGCGCATGTTGAACGAGCCGACCTGGGCGACGATGCCCATCAGCGCCAGGGCCAGGAACACCTCGTAGGAAACGGTCTGGGCCGAGGCGCGCAGGCTGCCGAGCAGGGCGAACTTGTTGTTGCTCGACCAGCCGGCGAACAGCACGGCATACACCGACAGACCGGCCATGGCGAAGAAGAACAGGATACCGATGTTCAGGTCCGCCACACCCCAGTTGGGGGTGATGGGGATGATCGCGAAGGCCACCAGCATGGCACCCATGCCGACAATCGGCGCCAGGGTGAAGATCATCTTGTCGGCGAACGGCGGTGTCCAGTCTTCCTTGAAGAACATCTTCAGCATGTCCGCAGCGATCTGGAACATGCCGAACGGACCGACCCGGTTGGGGCCGTAGCGATCCTGCCACCAGCCGAGCAGACGGCGCTCGACGAAGCTCAGCAGCGCCCCGCACACCACCACGGCGAGCAGGATGACGATGGCCTTGAGCACTTCCTGGATGATGTCGAGCAGCGCGGGCGTCAACCAGCTCATTGTGCGGCCTCCCCGATACCGGTGACGGGCGCGCCGGCGAAGGCGGGCGGAATGCCACCCAGGCCGACCGGCAGGCCGACCAGGCCGATGCCCAGTTCTTCGCTGACCCGCAGCGGCAGGCGCAGGTTCTGGCCGTTGACGCTCAGTTGCAGCAGGGCGCCATCATTGACGCCGAGGCGGTCGGCTTCATCCTTGGCCAGCGCCACGTAGGCGTCGGGCGTGCGTTCGGCAATCGGCGCGGCGCGCGAGGACATTTCCTCGCTGCCGAACAGATGATGCAGCGGCACGGCCTGCCAGGTGCCCTGGGCCGGGTTGAAGGCCGCGGGTACGCTGAACCAGCCCAGGCTTGCGCCCTTGGCTTCGATCAGGCGTACGCCGGGGTCACCGGCACGCAGGTGACCACCGACTTCGTCCTGGAACTTGTTCCAGGCTTGCGGCGAGTTCCAGCCTGGGGACCAGGCGAACGGAATCTGCTGGCGATCTTCCTGGCTGCCCGCATAGCCTTCCATGGAGAAGGCGAAGGCACTGTCCTTGTCCTGGGGCTGACGGGGCTCGTGCACGCTGATGTTGGCGCGCATGGCGGTCCGGCCGCTGTAGCGGTGCGGCTCGCGAGCCAGCTTGAGGCCCTTGATGCGGAACGAGGCGCCTGGCGCGGCGTCGCGGATACCGGCCAGCTGGGCGTTGCTCGCGGCGCAAGCGGCAGTGACCTGATCCAGTTGGGTCCAGTCGACGACACGGTTGTGCAGCGTGCTGTGCAGCGCGTGCAGCCAACGCCAGCCTTCACGCACCAGGATGTTGGCGTCGTAGTAGGACGGGTCATAGACCTGGAAGAAACG
This sequence comes from Pseudomonas argentinensis, assembly GCF_001839655.2. Lineage (NCBI taxonomy): Bacteria > Pseudomonadati > Pseudomonadota > Gammaproteobacteria > Pseudomonadales > Pseudomonadaceae > Phytopseudomonas > Phytopseudomonas argentinensis. The sequence continues at coordinate 3,201,627 of NZ_CP056087.1, read as the reverse complement.
CTGGGCGCGGCCTTCCTGGCTGACCAGGGTGCCGTCGCCTTCGGCGAAGCTGGCGGCCGGCAGCAGCAGGTGCGCCTTGGCGGTGGTGGCGGTGCTCTGGTGATCGGCGACGATCACCACCTTGGCGGCAGCCAGGGCCGCGTCCACCTTGTTGGCGTCGGCGCGGTGATAGAGATCGTTCTCCAGCACCACCAGGGCGTCGGCCTGGCCGCAGGTGAGCGCTTCGAGAGCGTCGTCCAGGCTGTTGCCGGCGAACTGCTCGCCCATCAGCAGAGCCATGCCCATGCTGTTGGCTTCCGGCACCACCAGGCTGATGGAGCCGTTCTTCTCGCGGTTCTTCAGGGCGCTGGCGATGTTCGCCGCCGCCTCGATCAAGGCGCGGCTGCCCAGGGATGCACCGGAAACGATCAGCGGGCGCTTGGCGCCCACCAGCGCCTCGGCGATGCGCTGCACCAGCTCGGCAGCCTCGGTCTCCAGGCCCTCGACGGCCGGGGCGCTCGGGTCGATGGCGTGGGCCACGGCGAAGCCGATGCGCGCCAGGTCGTCCGGCGCAGCGTGCACGCACTGCTCGGCGACGTCGTCGAGGCGGGTGGCGGTGACGCTGGCGATGAACAGGGGGTTGAGCGCGTGCTGGGCGACGTTCTGCACGGCGGCCATGTGCCAGTCCTGGATCTTCGCGCCGGCAGCGATTTCGGTGGCCTTGCCCTTGACCGACTGGCGCAGGGCCAGGGCGACGCGCGCGGCGGTCTGGGTCAGATCCTCACCGAGCACGAATACCGCGTCGTGGCTCTCGATGTCGCGCAGGGTCGGCACCGGCAGCGGGCCGTTCTGCAGCACGTCGCGGATCAGGCGGATGTTGGCCTGCTCGGCCGCGGCGATACCGGAATAGAAATTGCCGGCACCGACCAGTTCGCGCAGGGCGAAGTTGCCTTCCAGGCTGGCCCGTGGCGAGCCGATGCCGATCACCTTGCGACCCTTGAGCAGGGCGGCAGCCTGGTCCAGCGCGGCGTCCAGGCCCATCTTCATCTTGCTGAGCACCATCAGCGGCTGACGCGGACGGTCCTCGCGGTTGACGTAGCCATAGCCGAAACGGCCACGGTCGCAGAGGAAGTACCCATTCACCGAGCCGTTGAAGCGGTTCTCGATGCGGCGCACTTCGCCGTAACGCTCACCCGGGCTGGTGTTGCAGCCGCTGGAGCAGCCATGGCAGATGCTCGGGGCGAACTGCATGTCCCACTTGCGGTTGTAGCGCTCGGAGTGGGTCTTGTCGGTGAACACACCGGTCGGGCAGACCTCGACCAGGTTGCCGGAGAACTCGCTTTCCAGGGTGCCGTCTTCGACCCGGCCGAAATACACGTTGTCGTGGGCGCCGTAGACGCCCAGGTCGGTGCCGCCGGCGTAATCCTTGTAGTAGCGCACGCAGCGGTAGCAGGCGATACAGCGGTTCATCTCATGGGCGATGAACGGGCCGAGTTCCTGGTTCTGGTGGGTGCGCTTGCTGAACCGATAGCGACGGGCGTTGTGGCCGGTCATCACCGTCATGTCCTGCAGGTGGCAATGGCCGCCTTCCTCGCAGACCGGGCAGTCATGGGGGTGGTTGGTCATCAGCCACTCGACGACGCTCTTGCGGAAGGCCACCGCCTCTTCGTCGTCGATGGAAATCCAGCTGTTGTCGGTGGCTGGCGTCATGCAGGACATGACCAGGCGGCCGCGCTTGTCGTTTTCGTCGGTGTACTGCTTCACCGCGCACTGGCGGCAGGCGCCAACGCTGCCGAGCGCCGGGTGCCAGCAGAAGTAGGGGATGTCGAGACCAAGGGACAGACAGGCCTGCAGCAGGTTGTCCGCACCATCGACTTCGAGATCTTTGCCGTCTACGTGGATAGTGGCCATTTTTCTTCAGTCTTCGTTTGCCCACCGTGAGGTGGACGGGCTAAGGGAATTCTCTTCAACGACCTGGGCCGGACGGCGCCATCGCGCCCACCTGTCCGGCCAGCGGGCCTATACCGCGTGTGCCGCTACCGGCGGTTGCGGCGCAATGGCGCCCACGCCGGCTTCGAACTCTTCACGGAAATACTTGATCGCGCTGCCCAGTGGCTCCACGGCGCCCGGTGCGTGCGCACAGAAGGTCTTGCCGGGGCCGAGGAAATTGACCAGGCCGAGCAGGGTGTCGATGTCCTCGCGGGTGCCCTGCTTGCGCTCCAGGGCACGGAGGATCTTCACGCTCCATGGCAGGCCATCACGGCAGGGTGTGCACCAGCCGCAGGACTCGCGGGCGAAGAACTCCTCCATGTTGCGCAGCAGCGACACCATGTTCACCGTGTTGTCGATGGCCAGGGCCAGGCCGGTGCCCATGCGGGTGCCGACCTTGGCGATGCCGGCGGCGTACATGGACGCCTCGAGGTGCTCGGGCAGCAGGAAGCCGGTGCCGGCACCGCCGGGCTGCCAGGCCTTGAGGGTGTAGCCGTCGCGCATGCCGCCGGCGTAGTCCTCGAACAGCTCGCGGGCGCTGATGCCGAACGGCAGCTCCCAGATACCCGGCGTCTTGACCTTGCCGGAGAAGCCCATCAGCTTGGTGCCGTGGTCTTCGCTGCCTTCGCGGGCCAGGGACTTGTACCAGTCCACGCCGTTGGCGACGATGGCCGGCACGTTGCACAGGGTCTCGACGTTGTTGACGCAGGTCGGCTTGCCCCACACGCCCACCGCAGCGGGGAAGGGCGGCTTGGCGCGCGGGTTGGCGCGGCGGCCTTCCAGGGAGTTGATCAGCGCGGTTTCTTCACCGCAGATGTAACGCCCGGCGCCGGTGTGCACGAACAGTTCGAAATCGAAACCGCTGCCCAGGATGTTCTTGCCCAGCAGGCCGGCGGCCTTGGCTTCCTCGATGGCGCGGTTGAGGTTGGCGGCGGCGTCGACGTATTCGCCGCGCAGGAAGATGTAGCCGCGGTAGGCCTTCAGGGCCCGGGCGCTGATCAGCATGCCTTCCACCAGCAGGTGCGGCAGCTGTTCCATCAGCATGCGGTCCTTCCAGGTGTTGGGCTCCATCTCGTCCGCGTTGCACAGCAGGTAGCGGATGTTCAGGGATTCGTCGTTGGGCATCAGGCCCCACTTCACCCCGGTGGGAAAGCCCGCGCCACCGCGGCCCTTGAGGCCGGAGTCCTTGACGGTCTGCACGATGTCGGCCTGGGCCATCCCTAGGGCCTTGCGAGCGGCGGCATAGCCGTTCTTCTGCTGGTATTCGTCCAGCCACACGGGCTGCCCATCGTCGCGCAGGCGCCAGGTCAGTGGATGGCTCTCTTCGCTGCGGGCGATGCGGTTGGCCGGGCCGAAGGAAGTCAGCTGGTTGGAGCTGCGGCTGATCATTGGAAGTTCTCCAGCAGTTGCGCCACGCCTTCGGGCTGCACGTCGCCGAAGGTTTCGTCGTCGATCATCATCGCCGGCGCCTTGTCGCAGTTGCCCAGGCAGCACACCGGCAGCAGGGTGAAGCGGCCGTCGGCGGTGGTCTGCCCAGGCACGATGCCCAGCTCGGCCTTGATGCTGCCCAGCACGTTCTCGTGGCCACCGATGAAGCAGGTCATGCTGTCGCACACGCGGATGATGTGGCGGCCGACCGGCTGGCGGAAGATCTGGCTGTAGAAGGTGGCCACGCCTTCGACGTCGCTGGCCGGAATGCCGAGAATCGCGCCGATGGCGTCGGCGGCGCCGTCCGGCACCCAGCCACGCTCCTTTTGGACGATCTTCAGGGCCTCGATGGACGCCGCACGCGGGTCTTCGTAGTGGTGCATCTCGTGCTCGATGGCCGAGCGCTCGGTTTCACTGAGGGCGAAACGGTCGGTCTGAATCATGTTCATGGTGTTCTCCTCAGCGATCCACGTCGGCCATGACGAAGTCGATACTGCCCAGGTACGCGATCAGGTCGGCGACCATGCTGCCGCGGATCACCGAAGGGATCTGCTGCAGGTGCGGGAAGCTCGGCGTGCGGATGCGCGTGCGGTAGCTCATGGTGCTGCCGTCGCTGGTCAGGTAGTAGCTGTTGATACCCTTGGTCGCTTCGATCATCTGGAAGCTTTCGTTGGCCGGCATCACCGGGCCCCAGGAAACCTGCAGGAAGTGGGTGATCAGGGTTTCGATGTGCTGCAGCGTGCGTTCTTTCGGCGGCGGCGTGGTCAGCGGGTGATCCGCCTTGTACGGGCCTTCCGGCATGTTGCGCAGGCACTGGTCGATGATGCGGATGCTCTGGCGCATCTCTTCGACGCGCACCATGCAGCGGTCGTAGGCATCGCCATTGGCGGCCAGCGGCACGTCGAACTCGAAGTTCTCGTAGCCGGAGTAGGGGCGGGCCTTGCGCAGGTCGAAGTCGCACCCGGTGGCGCGCAGGCCGGCACCGGTGGTACCCCATTCCAGCGCTTCCTTGGTGTTGTACTGGGCCACGCCGATGGTACGGGCCTTGAGGATGCTGTTCTTCAGGGCGGCCTTTTCGTACTCGTCGAGACGCTTGGGCAGCCAGTCGACGAACTCCTTGACCAGCTTGTCCCAGCCGCGCGGCAGGTCGTGGGCGACGCCACCGATGCGGTACCAGGCCGGGTGCAGACGGAAACCGGTGATGGCTTCGATCACCTTGTAGGCGCGCTGGCGGTCGGTGAAGGTGAAGAACACCGGAGTCATGGCACCGACGTCCTGGATGTAGGTACCCAGGAACAGCAGGTGGCTGGTGATACGGAAGAACTCGGCCATCATGATGCGGATGGTGTCGACCTTCTGCGGTACCTTGATGCCGGCGAGCTTCTCGACCGAGAGCACGTAGGGCAGGTTGTTCATCACCCCGCCCAGGTAGTCGATACGGTCGGTGTAGGGGATGAAGCTGTGCCAGCTCTGGCGCTCGGCCATCTTCTCGGCGCCACGGTGGTGGTAACCGATTTCCGGCACGCAATCGACGATCTCTTCGCCGTCGAGCTGCAGGATGATGCGGAAGGCACCGTGGGCGGACGGGTGGTTGGGGCCGAGGTTGAGGAACATGTAGTCCTCGTTCTCGCTGTGGCGTTTCATGCCCCAGTCTTCGGGGTTGAAGCGCGCGGCTTCTTCTTCAAGCTGCTGCTTGGCCAGGGTCAGGCTGAACGGATCGAATTCGGTGGCGCGGGCCGGGTAGTCCTTGCGCAGCGGGTGACCTTCCCAGGTCGGCGGCATCATGATGCGGGTCAGGTGCGGATGACCGGTGAAGTGGATGCCGTACAGGTCCCACACTTCGCGCTCGTACCAGTTGGCGTTCGGCCAGATGCCGGTAACAGAGGGCAGGTTGAGGTCGCCCTCGCGCAGCGCCACCTTGATCATCACGTCGCTGTTACGCTCCAGCGACATGAGGTGATAGAACACGGTGAAGTCGGCGTCCGGCAAGCCGCGGCGCTGGGTGCGCAGGCGCTCGTCGACACCGTGCAGGTCATAGAGCATGACGTAGGGGCGGGTGGCCTGGCGCAGGAAGCGCAAGACGTCGACGAGCTTGTCGCGGCCAACCCAGATCACCGGCATGCCGGTGCGGGTGGCCTGCAGCGTGAAGCTGTCGGCGCCAAAACGGGATTGAAGCTCAACGACGACGTCTTGGTCGTCCGCCTTGTACGGCGCAATGGACACGATGGTGTCTGCAGTCATGGTCTCGATCGCTATCGGTCAACGGTGAGAGTGAGTCCGGCTTATATAAGGAAGCAGGACTCAGACTTCGTCAGGGGAACGCAGGTTGGTAACCGCAATACGCTGCTCGCGGCGCTGTTCTTTCTGGGAAGGCATCTCGGCGCGGTAAACGCCTTGATCGCCAACGACCCAGGACAGCGGGCGGCGCTCCTGACCGATGGATTCCTGCAGCAGCATCAAGCCTTGCAGAAACGCCTCGGGACGGGGCGGGCAACCGGGAATGTAGACGTCGACGGGAAGGAACTTGTCGACACCCTGAACGACCGAGTAGATGTCGTACATGCCGCCGGAATTGGCGCACGCCCCCATGGAAATGACCCACTTGGGTTCGAGCATCTGCTCATAGAGACGCTGGATGACTGGCGCCATCTTGATGAAACAGGTGCCGGCGATGACCATGAAGTCGGCCTGGCGCGGGGATGCACGGATCACCTCGGCACCGAAACGCGCAACGTCGTGCGGCGCGGTGAAGGCGGTGGTCATTTCCACGTAGCAGCAGGACAGCCCGAAGTTGTACGGCCACAGGGAATTCTTGCGACCCCAGTTCACCGCACCGCTAAGAACATCCGAGAGTTTTCCCATGTAGATGTTCTTGTGCACCTCGTCTTCTAGCTGTTGGTCGGTAACGACCTCCCGCTTGCCGATCGGGTATTGCTCGTTGGGAGCATCCGGATCGATCCGAGTGAGTTTGTATTGCATCGCCAAAGCCTCATTGTTTCAGCTTCGCCTGCCGCGCCTTACGACTCTCGGGTGCCCAATCCAGCGCACCGATACGCCAAAGGTAGACAAGACCTGCCAACAGAATGTTTATGAAAATGGCTGCTTCGATGAAGCCGGCCCAGCCGCTTTCGCGAACGGAGACGGCCCAGGCGAAGAGAAAGAGGGCTTCGACGTCGAAGATCACGAAGAGCATCGCGACCAGATAGAATTTGGCGGACAGGCGCAGGCGTGCGCTGCCGGTGGGAAGCATGCCCGATTCGAAAGGCTCGTTCTTGCTGCGCCCCCAGGCTTTGCTACCCAGCAGGCTGGAGACGCCCATCATGAAGGCACAGAGGCCCACGACGCCCAGCAGAAAAACGGCCAACGCCCAGTTGTGGGACAGGGAACTGCTTGCTTCCAGCATGCCGGGGCTCCTCAGGCAAGGAACGGCTTAACGCACGATTTAAAATTATGGCAAGGCATTAAGGGCCTTGAATCAATTCCCATAATGTTATGCCTGTATTGGGTGTAAGTAAATTTTTCCGCACAAAAAATAAATAAAACGTCGCATGCCTGCAATCAGCCAGTATTCAGAAAACCCCGCAAATCAAGGAGCTATAAAAACAAGGTGGAAACTTCGACGGCGAGCACAAGTTACATGTAGTGCAAGTTAAGATTCGCTTCAATAAGAATATATATCATTTGAGAATCTGTTCTTTTAACGCGCCTTCACAGGCTGTGCGTAATGGATGCAACCAGTAAATCTGCACTCCTTACTTGCCAATAAAAAGCCCCGGCATCGCTGCCGGGGCCAGGGCTCGCACTTGCGCCAGGCGGCGCGATTCTCAGTGGAACTGATTCATGGTGTTGTCCTTGCCGCCGGCCTTGAGCGCGGCCTCACCGGCGAAGTACTCCTTGTGATTGTCGCCGATATCCGAGCCCGCCATGTTCTGGTGCTTGACGCAGGCGATGCCTTGACGGATCTCCTGACGCTGCACACCCTTGACGTAGGCGAGCATGCCCTGGTCGGCGAAGTAGCCCTTGGCCAGATTGTCGGTGGAAAGAGCCGCCGTGTGGTAGGTCGGCAGGGTGATCAGGTGATGGAAGATGCCGGCGTGGGCCGAACCATCGCGCTGGAAGGTACGGATTTTCTCATCGGCGACCTGGGCCAGTTCGGTTTCGTCGTACTCGGCGCTCATCAGCTTGGTGCGGTCGTAGGCCGACACGTCCTTGCCGTCGGCAACGAAGGCATCGAACACCTGCTGGCGGAAGCTCAGGGTCCAGTTGAACGACGGGCTGTTGTTGTAGACCAGCTTGGCGTTGGGGATCACTTCGCGAACACGATCGACCATGGCCTTGATCTGGCCGACATGGGGCTTCTCGGTTTCGATCCAGATCATGTCCGCGCCGTTCTGCAGCGAGGTGATGCTGTCCAGCACGCAGCGATCCTCGCCGGTGCCCTTGCGGAACTGGAACAGGTTGGAGGCCAGGCGCTTGGGTCGCAGCAGCTTGCCGCCCCGGTTGATCACCACGTCGCCATTGTTCAGTTCGGCCGGGCTGATTTCCTCGCAGTCCAGGAACGCGTTGTACTGGTCGCCCAGGTCGCCCGGCTCGTTGGTCACGGCGATCTGCTTGGTCAGGCCGGCGCCCAGGGAGTCGGTACGGGCGACGATCACGCCATCGTCCACGCCCAGCTCGAGGAAGGCGTAGCGCACCGCGTTGATCTTGGCGAGGAAGTCGGCATGGGGCACGGTGACCTTGCCGTCCTGGTGGCCGCATTGCTTCTCGTCGGAGACCTGGTTTTCGATCTGAATGCAGCAGGCGCCGGCCTCGATCATCTTCTTGGCCAGCAGGTAGGTGGCCTCGGGGTTGCCGAAGCCAGCGTCGATGTCGGCGATGATCGGCACCACGTGGGTTTCGAAATTGTCGATCTGCGCCTGGATCTCGCTCTGCCTGGCGCGATCACCCGACTCGCGGGCCGCGTCGAGGGCGCTGAACAGCAGGTCCAGCTCCCGGGCGTCCGCCTGGCGCAGGAAGGTGTAGAGCTCCTCGATCAGTGCGGCGACGGCGGTCTTCTCGTGCATCGACTGATCCGGCAGCGGGCCGAATTCGGAGCGCAGTGCAGCGATCATCCAGCCGGACAGGTAGAGGTAGCGCTTGTTGGTGGTCTTCAGGTGCTTCTTGATGGAAATCAGTTTCTGCTGGCCGATGAAACCATGCCAGCAACCGAGCGACTGGGTGTAGACCGAAGAATCGGCATCGTACTCGGCCATGTCCTTGCGCATGATGGCCGCGGTGTACCTGGCGATATCCAGACCGGTCTTGAAGCGGTTCTGGGCGCGCATACGAGCGACGGATTCCGGGTTGATAGCGCTCCAGCTGCTGCCAGCGGCTTCTTTCAGGGCGGTAACGGCTTTGATGTCGTTTTCGTAAGCTGACATGGTCAATCCTTCAAGTATGTGTTGGGGCGAACACCGGGCGCTGCGCACAGCACAGGCGCAGGGCACGGCGCGAGCTCACCGCAGACGTTGAGATATAACCGGAAGGAGGAGGGCCGTGGCCGGGCGGACGAAGCGTATCGGTTGCCTGCTGCCGGGTAGGCGAGCGGTGGTGCGTACAGGCCCGTGGACGCCCTTGGCACCTTGCAGTTCGATACGTAAAGCGCTTCCCCGTCCCTCAGGACAACCTCGTTCCAGTCGCCATCTCGTCGAGCTGCCTTGTGGGCGCGCAGATTGCTGAAGAACGTTTGCGAGGCGGCTGATGCGAGGCGGAAGCTGGCGAGAAGCGGTCGGAGTCGCGGGCGACTGTACGAGTAGTACATGAGCACTTTGAGCCGGTTTCCAACGAAGCAGCAGCAACGCAGCTAGTTTTTCAGCAGCCTGCTAACAACACGAATCGATCCCTGCGGTGAGCGGGAGCGATCCGGAGGCTCGGTTTCCAGAGCCCCTGATTAGCGGGAGCGAGGCCATCATGCGACCGACGAAAATGTTCGTCAATCGTTTTTGTAGTGTTTTTTTAGATCTACTACATAAGTCTTAGAGCGACCATACAGTCACGTTCTACGGGGCTTTCAGTCGATCACGTCGACTTTCACGCGCATGCTCATGTCGTTGCGACCTTCGGTGGAGTAGCGGCGCATCAAGCCACTGCGATCGGCCTGACTTTGCTCGCTGCTGCCACCGATGTTGATCCACTCGCCTACCCGACCGCTGACCCGGGTATCGGCCTGCTGGATGTCTATCACGCCAGGTTGCTGCTGGCTGACGCGGTCACGGTTACTGCTGATGTCCAGGTGCACCACGTCGCCGGCCAGGCTGGCGGTCACATAGAAACCCTGGGTAACGTTGCGGTACTCGGTGTTGTTGTACACCTGGCCATAGGGACCACGGCTGGAGGTGGTCAGTGGCACGCTCTGGCCGACCTGGATCAGCGCCGGATAGCCTTCGCTGGTCTGCACCTGCTGGGTACCGCCGCCACGGCTGTCGGTGCTGCGGCGGATGACGCGCGCCTGGTCGCGGCCGTCCACCTCGCCACGGCCGATGTCCACCCGACCATTGCCGGCACTGATGCTGCCGTCCACGGCATAGCCGCGGTCATCACGGTAGGTCGACTCGCTGGTATCGACACTGATCAGCAGGCGTCGCGGCTGGGTGTCGAGCTGGGCGAGCAAGGCGCGCACCTCGTCGATCTTGCCTGGCGAGGCATTGACTATCAGCTGGTTGCCATAAGCGCTGACGCGCCCTTCGTGGCCCAGTGCCGACTGCACCACGGGCAGCAGATCGCCAGCGGTGCGGTAGTTCAGTGGGATGACTTCGGTGGCGGCCGTCGCCGAGAGACTGAGCGCGAGCAGGGCGGCGCCGAGAAAATGCCGCTTCATGGCAGAATGCTCTTCATAGCAGGAAACTCCGCAAGTCAGGGTCGGTGATGCTGGTATCCCAGGTCTGGTCGAACAGTCGCTGTAACTGACGCACGCGTGGGGCGTCCCGATAGTTCGCATAGCCGCCGAATTGATCCGGCTCGGGGCGCATCAGCAGGCCCTGATCGTCAGCCAGCAGAAAGGCGCCATCGGGAGCGGCATAATCCGGGTGGCAGCGGCGAATCTGTATATGGCTGGACAGCTTGCGCGACAAGCCGATCAGCCGATGCCCATCGCGGACGGCGCGACTGCTGTCACGCACCAGAATGCGCAGCCCGCTGTTGCGATGGCTGAGCACGAACTGCGTGCATGCCTGGGCCATGCTGCTGTGGTTGTAAAGCCAGGGTTCGAGATCGGGGCTGTAGAGGCACAGTGTACGGCTGGCCTGTTGCATCAGCGCCAGGGCGTGGCTGCGCGCCTGCTCGGGCGAGCTGAAGCGCTGTAGCAGCTGCTCGCTACCGAGAACGAAAGGGGCGGGCTCCCAGATCGCCGGCATTGGCAGTTGGCTATCCGGGTTGTGCAGGGTGAAACGCCCAGGCGACTCGAACTCGATGGGCTCGAGATCGGCGGCCGTATGTTCGTTGTTCATGCTGACCTCTGTGGCACCGGTGCGTGCCACAGCTGACATCAGCTGCTGCTGCGCACCATGTCGACGTGAGGGATACCGGCTTCCAGGTACTCCTCGCTCACTACAGTGAAGCCCAGCTTTTCATAGAACGGCGTCGCCTGCACCTGGGCGCTGAGCATTTGCTGGCTCAGGCCACGTTTTTCCGCTTCGGCGATCACCGCCTGCAGCAGCGCTTCGCCGACTTTCAGGCCGCGCCAGTCCTTGAGCACCGACACCCGGCCGATCTGGCCGTCGGCGAGCAGGCGCGCCGTACCGATCGGGTAATCGCCCTCGCAGGCGAGAAAATGCACGGCATCACTGTCTTCGGCGTCCCATTCCAGTTCAGGCGGCACGGCCTGTTCAGCCACGAAAACCGTTTCGCGGATGCGACGCAGCTCCTCGTAATCCCTGTGCCAGTCGGCGATGCGTACGTGCAGGTCATTCATCGGCAGCAAACTCCAGGCTTCCTTGCTTGGCCAGTTCGAGCACCAGCTCCCGGGCCTCGTCGTCGCCCAGCCATGGGCCCAGGTTTTCCAGGTGCAGGGCGTCGGCCGAGCAGATCATCTTCAGCAGCTCGCGCAGGCTGGCGGACACCAGACGGCTCTGGCCGCTGGCGAACAGCACCAGGCCATCGCCAACTTCCGACCAGGCCAGGCGCGCGCTGGGGTTGCGAATCAGAATGGCGCCATCTTCGAGCTGATCGAGGAAGCCGTCCTCGTCGATTTCGATGCCGGCGACCAGCTCCGGGTATTTGGGCTCGGTCATGAACTGGCCGAACCAGGTCATCAGCAGGCGCTCGTCGCTCATGTGCTCGGCGAGCAGCGCCTTGAGGCGATCGAGCGCGTCACGCTGAATCTCATGGGGGTCGCTGGTCGGTGCGGCGTCGGCGTCGCTGTAGCGCGTCTCGTCCGGCAGGAACTGGCCAAGGAAGTCGGTGAAATGGGTCAGCACTTCGGCCGCGCTGGGGGCGCGGAAACCCACGGAATAAGTCATGCAATCGTCCTCGGCGGTGCCACAGTGGGCCAGGAGCGGCGGCAGATAGAGCATATCGCCGGGCTCGAGCACCCATTCTTCAGTTTGATCGAATTGAGCCAGGATCTTCATGTCCAGATCTGGCAGCAGCGGGCTTGCGGCGTCGCACATCTGGCCGATCTGCCAGCGGCGACGGCCATGGGCCTGCAGGAGAAACACGTCATAGTTGTCGAAGTGCGGGCCAACGCCGCCACCCGGGGTAGCGAAGCTGATCATCACGTCGTCGATGCGCCACTTGGGCAGGAATTTGAACTGCTCCAGCAGCTCGGCGACTTCGGGCACTAACTGGTCGACCGCCTGCACCAGCAGGGTCCAGTCACGTTCCGGCAGCTCGGCGAAGGCATCCTCGGCGAACGGGCCGCGGCGAACTTCCCAGGGCGTTTCGCCGTGCTCGAGCACCAGGCGCGACTCGACTTCCTCCTCGAGCGCCAGGCCGGCCAGCTCGTCGGGAGAAATCGGGCTCTCGAAGTCGGCGATGGCCTGGCGCACCAGCAAGGGCTTCTTCTGCCAGTAATCGCGCAGGAATTCGCGTGCGCTCAGGCCACCCAATTGCTGAAGAGGAGCATCAGGATTCATCTATAAGTCCTTGATATTGATAGATACGTATAAAAAGAAACGCCCGGCGTCAGCCGGGCGTTTTCGGGCGTGCCCGTCGGTCAGATGCGCTTGGCCTGGGCCACGGCGTTGCCGATGTAGTTGGCCGGCGTGAGCTGCTTGAGCTCTTCCTTGGCCGGTGCGGGCATGTCCAGTGTGTCGATGAAGGCCAGCAGCGCCTCGGGCGTGATGCCCTTGCCGCGGGTCAGCTCCTTGAGCTTCTCGTAGGGGTTCTCGATGGCGTAGCGGCGCATGACGGTCTGGATCGGTTCGGCGAGCACTTCCCAGCAGGCGTCCAGGTCTTCAGCAATACGCTGAGCATTGAGCTCCAACTTACTGATTCCCCTGAGGCTTGCTTCGTAGGCGATCAGGCTGTGGGCAAAGCCGACACCGAGGTTACGCAGCACCGTGGAATCGGTCAGGTCACGCTGCCAGCGCGAAATCGGCAGTTTGCTGGCTAGGTGCTGGAACAACGCGTTGGCGATACCCAGGTTGCCTTCGGAGTTCTCGAAGTCGATGGGGTTGACCTTGTGCGGCATGGTCGAGGAGCCGATCTCGCCAGCCACGGTCTTCTGCTTGAAGTAGCCCAGGGATATATAGCCCCAGACGTCGCGATCGAAGTCGATGAGGATGGTGTTGAAACGCGCGATGGCATCGAACAGCTCGGCGATGTAGTCGTGCGGCTCGATCTGCGTGGTGTAGGGGTTCCACTGCAGACCCAGATCACCTTCGATGAACTGGCGGGCGTTGGCTTCCCAGTCGACCTGCGGGTAGGCCGACAGGTGGGCATTGTAGTTGCCCACAGCGCCGTTGATCTTGCCCAGCAGCGGCACGGCGGCGATCTGCACGATCTGCCGCTCGAGGCGGTAGACGACGTTGGCCAGTTCCTTGCCCAGGGTGGTCGGCGAAGCCGGCTGGCCATGGGTGCGCGACAGCATCGGCACGTCGGCGAACTTGACCGCCAGCTCGCGGATGGCGGCAGCGATCTGGCGCATCACCGGCAGCAGTACCTTGTCGCGGCCTTCGCGCAGCATCAGGGCGTGGGACAGGTTGTTGATGTCCTCGCTGGTGCAGGCGAAGTGGATGAACTCGCTGACCTTGTCCAGCTCCGGCAGTTTGGCGGCCTGCTCCTTGAGCAGGTACTCCACGGCCTTGACGTCGTGGTTGGTGGTGCGCTCGATTTCCTTGACGCGCTCGGCGTGCTCGACGGCGAAGTTTTCCGCCAGCTCATTGAGCAGGGCGTTGGCTTCGGCGGAGAAGGGCGCCACTTCGCTGATGCCTTCATGGGCGGCGAGGCGCTGCAGCCAGCGGACTTCCACCTGAACGCGGAAACGGATCAGGCCGTATTCGCTGAAAATGGGGCGCAGGGCGCTGGTTTTGCCGGCATAGCGGCCGTCTACGGGCGAAACCGCGGTGAGCGAGGAAAGCTGCATGGGAGGCGTTCTCGGACAGTCGGGCGTGGAAAAGGGCGCATATCATACATGAAGGCGCTCGCTGCAGGCTGCAAGCTGCAGGTAAAAGCGATTGATGGACAGGCGCTTTAAATGAAAAAACCTTTTAAACCATTTAGTTGAAATGAAAACCTAATCTGAAGCCTGAAGCCTGAAGCCTGAAGCCTGAAGCCTGAAGCCTGAAGCCTGCCCTTAGCCACGCAGCATCGGGTACAGCTCGCGCAGCAGTTTGCGGCGGCTGAATACCAACTGCCAGCGGTGCCCGCCCAGTTGGCGCCAGAGACGGGCCGAGCGAATCCCAGCGAGCAGCAGGCCGCGAATCTTCGAGGCATTGGCCGGCTGCTGCAGGAAGCGGCTGTCGCCCTGCACCTGAATGCGTTGCTTGAAGGTGCTGATGGTGTCCTGGTAGAGCGCCCCGCACGAGGAAATGACGTTCTCGTGGGCGATGCCGAAATGCTCGGCCTGGTTCTGAATCTGGTCCAGGCGATTGCCCATCAACTGCAGCAGGTCGCCGCGCTTGTCGAGTTGGCGTTCCAGGCCGAGCAGGGCAAGGGCATAACGCAATGGCTCGCGCTGCAGGCTGGTGGGGTCGCGCTCCAGAGCGCTGACCAGGGCGCGATAGCCGTCGCGCAGATTGAGGTCATCGCCGCCATAGACATCCAGGGTGCCGTTGGCATCGCGTACCAGCAGGCTACCGATCAGGCAGGTCACTTCGCTTTCGCCGGCCTGGCCGGTCTTGGCGATCTTGTCGACCATTACCGCGGCCTGAAACACCGCGCCGAGGGCAATCAATTGTTCCTGAATCGGGTTCATCGCGGGGCGCCCTCGCTCCAGGGCTCGGCGCTTCCGATCACGCCGCCGCCAAGACAGATATCACCGTCGTAGAACACCACGGACTGGCCCGGCGTGACGGCGCGTTGCGGTTGCTCGAAGGTGGCACGATAACCCTCGGCCGTGCGCTCCAGGGTGCAGGCCTGATCGGCCTGGCGGTAGCGCACCTTGGCGGTCAGCTGCCGCGGCACGTCGAGCGCCACCGGGTTGACCCAGTAGATCTGCGAGGCGAGCAGGGCGCGGGAGAACAGCCACGGGTGCTCGTTGCCCTGGCCGACCACCAGTACATTGCGGGCCAGGTCCTTGTGCAGCACGTACCAGGGCTCGTCACCGGCATCCTTGAGGCCGCCGATACCCAGGCCCTGGCGTTGACCGATGGTGTGGTACATCAGGCCGTGGTGCTTGCCGATCACCTCGCCCTCGGTGGTTTCGATGGTGCCCGGCTGCGCTGGCAGGTACTGCTTGAGGAAATCGCTGAAACGCCGCTCGCCAATGAAGCAGATGCCGGTGGAATCCTTCTTCTTGGCCGTGGCCAGCTCGTATTTTTCGGCGATCGCCCGCACCTCGGGCTTTTCCAGTTCACCGACCGGGAACAGGGTCCTGGCGATCTGCTCGCCGCCCACGGCGTGCAGGAAGTAGCTCTGGTCCTTGTTGGCATCCAGGCCCTTGAGCAGTTCGCTGCGGCCGTCGACATCGCGGCGGCGCACGTAGTGGCCGGTGGCGATCAGGTCGGCACCGAGCATCAGGGCGTAGTCGAGGAACGCCTTGAACTTGATCTCGCGGTTGCAGAGGATGTCCGGGTTGGGCGTGCGGCCGGCCTTGTATTCGGCCAGGAAATGCTCGAACACGTTGTCCCAGTACTCGGCGGCGAAGTTGGCGGTGTGCAGCTTGATGCCGATGCGGTCGCACACGGCCTGGGCATCGGCCAGGTCGTCCATGGCGGTGCAGTATTCGGTGCCGTCGTCTTCGTCCCAGTTCTTCATGAACAGGCCTTCGACCTGGTAGCCGGCTTCGAGCAGCAGCAGGGCCGAGACGGAGGAGTCGACACCGCCGGACATGCCGACGATGACGCGCTGGGTGGCTGGATCTTGCATGGTCGGAATCAATACGGGCTTCAAAGGGACGGGATTCTAACAGGATGCGCGGCGGGTTTCAGTCTGGCGCGCATGGGCGGCATTCACATGGGGTCGTGGAGAAGGCTGAGGGGGAAGCGGGCGCCGGCCAGGTAGTCGTCCAGGCAACGCAGCACCAGTTCGCTGCGCAGGCGACCGCGCTCGGCCAGCAGTTCGTCGTAAGTGAGCCAGCGAATGCCGCTGATGTCGTTGTCCAGCGCACGGTCGGCGTGGTGCCGCAGCAGATTGGCGACAAAACAGATACGTTGATAGGTCACGCCGTTGCTCGGCGCGGTGTACAGGTAGATGCCGCTGACGCCGGTGAGCTCGACGTCGCAGGCGGTTTCTTCCAGGGTTTCGCGCACCGCGGCCTGCAGCAGGCTTTCCTTTGGTTCAAGGTGGCCGGCGGGCTGGTTGAGCACCAGGCGTCCGCCCTTGAGTTCCTCGACGAACAGAAAGCGCCCCTCGTGCTCGACGATGGTGGCGACGGTGACATGTGCGTGCCAGGTCATGCTGACTCCTTTTTCGAGAACTGAAAACGACAACCCCGGCGCAAGGCCGGGGTTGTCGGTGCCGCTAGATCAACAAACTACTCAGGCCAGGGAAGCCAGGGCCGCGTTGAGGGTCGCGCTCGGACGCATGACTTTTTCGGTCAGCGCCTTGTCCGGTGCGTAGTAGCCACCGATTTCCGCCGGCTTGCCCTGGACCGCGCCCAGCTCGGCAACGATCTTGGCTTCGTTGTCGCTCAGGGTCTTGGCCAGCGGCGCGAACTGCGCCTGCAGGGCGGCGTCTTCGCTCTGGGCTGCCAGGGCTT
The DNA here is from genome assembly GCF_001839655.2 of Pseudomonas argentinensis. NCBI lineage: Bacteria > Pseudomonadati > Pseudomonadota > Gammaproteobacteria > Pseudomonadales > Pseudomonadaceae > Phytopseudomonas > Phytopseudomonas argentinensis. The sequence goes on along the minus strand of NZ_CP056087.1, from coordinate 3,184,895 downwards.
GTGCCCAGTACAGCGCCAGGTAGAAATGGCTGCCGCGGTTGTCGATACCGCCAACCTTGCGCGCCGGCGACTTGTCGTTGTCGAGGAACTGACCGGTGGCCTGGTCCAGGGTCTTGCTCAGCACCAGGGCTTTGGGGTTGTCGTAGGTGTTGCCCAGGTGCTCCAGGGAAGCGGCCAGGGCCAGGAATTCACCCAGGGAATCCCAGCGCAGGAAGTTCTCTTCGACCAGCTGCTGCACATGCTTGGGTGCCGAACCGCCAGCGCCGGTTTCGAACAGGCCACCGCCGTTCATCAGCGGCACGATCGACAGCATCTTGGCGCTGGTGCCCAGCTCCATGATCGGGAACAGGTCGGTCAGGTAGTCACGCAGCACGTTACCGGTCACCGAGATGGTGTCCTTGCCTTCGCGGATGCGCGCCAGGGAGAACTTGATGGCGTCGACCGGGGCGAGGATGCGGATGTCCAGGCCGTTGGTGTCGTGATCCTTCAGGTACTTCTCGACCTTCTTGATCATTTCGGCGTCGTGAGCACGCGCCGGGTCCAGCCAGAACACCGCCGGGGTGTTGCTCAGGCGGGCACGGTTGACGGCCAGCTTGACCCAGTCCTGGATCGGCGCGTCCTTGGTCTGGCACATGCGGAAGATGTCGCCTTCCTCGACCTTCTGCTCCATCAGCACCTTGCCGCTGGCATCGCTGACGCGCACCACGCCATTGGCCTGGATCTGGAAGGTCTTGTCGTGGGAGCCGTACTCTTCGGCTTTCTGCGCCATCAGGCCGACGTTCGGCACGCTGCCCATGGTGGTCGGGTTGAAGGCGCCATTGGCCTTGCAATCTTCGATCACCGCCTGGTAGATGCCGGCGTAGCAGCGATCCGGGATCACCGCCTTGGCGTCCTGCAGCTCGCCTGCGGTGTTCCACATGCGGCCCGAGTCGCGAATCATCGCCGGCATCGAGGCGTCGACGATCACGTCGCTCGGCACGTGCAGGTTGGTGATGCCCTTGTCGGAGTTGACCATGGCCAGCGCCGGGCGCTCGGCGTAGACGGCGTTGATGTCGGCTTCGATCTCGGCCTGCTTGTCGGCCGGCAGCTTCTTGATGCTGGCGTACAGGTCGCCGATGCCGTTGTTCAGATTGAAGCCGGCTTCCTGCAGGGCAGCGGCGTGCTTCTCCAGGGCTGGCTTGTAGAACTCGGCCACGATCTGGCCGAAGATGATCGGGTCGGAGACCTTCATCATGGTGGCTTTCAGGTGCACCGAGAACAGCACGCCCTGTTTCTTGGCGTCTTCGATCTGGGCGGCGATGAAGCTGCGCAGGGCCTGCTTGCTCATGACCGAGCAATCGAGGACTTCGTCAGCCAGCACCGAGGTCTTCTCTTTCAGCACGGTGGCGCTGCCGTCAGCGCCGATCAGCTCGATCTTCACGCTGCCCTGGGCGTCGATCAGGGCGGCTTTTTCGCTGCCGTAGAAATCACCGCTCTCCATGTGCGCCACGTGGGACCTGGAGTCGGCAGCCCAGGCGCCCATCTTGTGCGGGTGCTTGCGGGCGTAGTTCTTCACCGACAGCGGCGCACGGCGGTCGGAGTTGCCTTCGCGCAGGACCGGGTTCACGGCACTGCCCTTGACCTTGTCGTAACGGCTGCGGATGTCGCGGGCTTCGTCGCTGTCGCCGGCATCCGGGTAGTCGGGCAGGGCGTAGCCCTGGCTCTGCAGTTCCTTGATGGCGGCCTTGAGTTGCGGCACCGAGGCGCTGATGTTCGGCAGCTTGATGATGTTGGCTTCTGGCGTGGTGGCCAGGGCGCCCAACTCGGCGAGGTGGTCACCCTGCTTCTGAGCGTCGGTCAGAAACTCGGGGAACAGCGCCAGGATACGGCCGGCCAGCGAAATGTCGCGGGTCTCGACGGCGATATCGGAGGAGGCGGTGAAGGCTTTGACGATGGGGAGCAGGGAGTAGGTCGCGAGCGCTGGGGCTTCGTCGGTGAGGGTGTAGATAATCTTCGAGCGTGTGGTCATATTTGATTTAACTCTCTTTTTACTGAACTTGCGCGGCACTGATCCGGGTGAGGTGGCTTCTGGCCACAGCGCGGCATCAATGATGCGAATTCGAAGTTCCATCCCGATGATGTTGGGTGTCGTGGCCGGCTGATGGCGGTAACGGATCGCCTGACAAGACCGGCACGACGGGTGCTGGAAGCCGTACTCCAGGCATGGACGCCCTTATGACTACTCAGTCAGCGCCCGAGTATATCAAACCGACGTAGCGAGTGGCTCGCGCCCATGGCGAAGATGCGTTTTCCGTCGTTCGAAGCATTCGCTAACACCGGGTCGATTGCGTTGAGCGGCTGCTTGCCCCATAAAAAACCGGCCACTGGGGCCGGTTGTTGAACAGGTGAAAGGTCAGGCTCCGACGGCGGTCGCCCGTGCCGGGCTGGCTGTCGGGGCAGGCACATCCTGGAGGGCCTGAGCGGCGCTGATATTCACGGCGTGGAGACCCTTGGGGCCTTGAATGATATCGAAACTGACGGCTTGGCCGGCCTTCAGGGTTTTGTAGCCATCCATCTGAATGGCCGAGTAATGGGCGAACAGGTCCTCATCTCGGCCGTCGGCGAGGATGAATCCGTAGCCCTTGGCGTTGTTGAACCACTTGACCTTACCACTTAGCATGCTGATATCCCTCTGCAAGGAACCCCACTGCTGGAGTATCATCCACATTAGATCCAGCGTTCACGGGAATCCCCAGTGAACGCAAGCCCTTTCACCCCGTAGGGGTATCCTTTGGTTGTAACACCCTTTTGCCGATAGTCAAGGCATCGCACGAAACGACGATAAACGGGTCTTATTTCTGCGGCCCGCTCCATTCACCTCCACGAACCTTTTATCCAGCATGCATGCAAGTAGCCAGATTCGACTAACATTCAATCAGGATCGACCCGCACCGCATGAGGACGACTCATCAGACCTGGCCGTCGAGGAGTCCAAGCCGGCATTGCAGGCGCCTCCTCTCTACAAGGTGGTCTTGTTCAATGATGACTACACCCCCATGGATTTCGTGGTCGAGATACTTGAGACCTTCTTCAACCTCAATCGCGAGGTGGCAACCAGGATCATGTTGACCGTGCATACCGAAGGTCGCGCCGTGTGCGGGCTCTACACCCGCGATATCGCCGAGACCAAGGCCACGCAGGTCAATCAATACGCGCGGGAAAGCCAGCATCCATTACTCTGTGAAATCGAGAAGGACGGTTAACGCCGGCCGCTTGGGCATGAGGTGAAGCTATGTTAAATCGAGAGCTCGAAGTCACCCTCAACCTTGCCTTCAAGGAGGCACGCGCAAAACGTCATGAATTCATGACCGTGGAGCACCTCCTGCTGGCTCTTCTGGACAACGAAGCGGCAGCCAGCGTGCTGCGCGCCTGCGGTGCCAGCCTGGACAAGCTGCGCAGTGACCTGCAGGAATTCATCGACTCCACCACACCGCTGATTCCCCAGCATGACGAAGAACGTGAAACCCAGCCGACGCTGGGCTTCCAGCGTGTGCTGCAGCGCGCGGTATTCCACGTGCAGAGTTCCGGCAAGCGTGAAGTCACCGGGGCCAACGTGCTCGTGGCGATCTTCAGCGAGCAGGAAAGCCAGGCCGTGTTCCTGCTCAAGCAGCAGAGCGTGGCCCGTATCGACGTGGTCAATTTCATCGCCCACGGCATCTCCAAGGTGCCGGGGCAGGGCGCGTCCCCCGAGGCCGACCCGGAAATGCAGGACGAAGAGGGCGGCGAGTCCTCTTCCTCGGGCAATCCGCTGGACGCCTACGCCAGCAACCTGAACGAAATGGCCCGCCAGGGGCGCATCGATCCGCTGGTCGGTCGCGAGCACGAAGTCGAGCGCGTTGCGCAGATTCTTGCCCGACGCCGTAAGAACAACCCGCTGCTGGTCGGTGAGGCCGGTGTCGGCAAGACCGCCATCGCCGAGGGCCTGGCCAAGCGCATCGTCGACAACCAGGTGCCCGACCTGCTGGCCGACAGCGTGGTCTATTCCCTGGATCTCGGTGCACTGCTGGCTGGCACCAAGTACCGCGGTGATTTCGAGAAGCGCCTCAAGGCGCTGCTCACCGAGCTGCGCAAACGCCCGCAGGCCATTCTGTTCATCGACGAGATTCACACCATCATCGGTGCCGGTGCGGCCTCGGGCGGCGTGATGGACGCCTCCAACCTGCTCAAGCCGGCCCTGTCGTCCGGTGAGATCCGCTGCATCGGCTCCACCACCTTCCAGGAATTCCGCGGCATCTTCGAGAAGGATCGGGCCCTGGCCCGTCGCTTCCAGAAAGTCGATGTGGTAGAGCCGTCGGTGGAAGACACCATCGGCATTCTCAAGGGGCTCAAGGGGCGCTTCGAGCAGCACCACGACATCGAGTACAGCGACGAAGCGCTGCGCGCTGCTGCGGAGCTGGCGTCGCGCTACATCAATGACCGTCATATGCCCGACAAGGCCATCGACGTGATCGACGAGGCGGGCGCCTTCCAGCGCCTGCAGCCCGAGGACAAGCGCGTCAAGCGTATCGACGTGCCCCAGGTCGAGGACATCGTCGCCAAGATCGCGCGGATTCCGCCGAAGCACGTTTCGAGCTCCGACAAGGAACTGCTGCGCAACCTGGAACGCGACCTGAAGCTGACCGTGTTCGGTCAGGACGCCGCCATCGACTCGCTGGCCACCGCCATCAAGCTTTCGCGCGCCGGCCTCAAGGCGCCGGACAAGCCGGTCGGCTCGTTCCTGTTCGCAGGCCCTACCGGGGTCGGCAAGACCGAAGCGGCTCGCCAGCTTTCCAAGGCACTGGGTGTGGAACTGGTGCGTTTCGACATGTCCGAGTACATGGAGCGCCATACCGTGTCGCGCCTGATCGGCGCGCCACCCGGCTACGTCGGCTTCGACCAGGGCGGCCTGTTGACCGAGGCGATCACCAAGCAGCCCCATTGCGTACTGCTGCTCGATGAAATCGAGAAGGCGCACCCGGAAGTCTTCAACCTGCTGCTGCAGGTCATGGACCACGGCACGCTGACCGACAACAACGGGCGCAAGGCGGACTTCCGCAACGTGATCCTGATCATGACCACCAACGCCGGCGCGGAAACCGCCTCGCGGGCGTCGATCGGCTTCAGCTACCAGGATCACTCGTCCGACGCCATGGAAGTGATCAAGAAGAGCTTCACGCCGGAGTTCCGCAACCGCCTGGACACCATCATCCAGTTCGGTCGCCTCAGTCATGACACCATCAAGAGCATCGTCGACAAGTTCCTCATCGAGCTGCAGGCGCAGCTCGAGGACAAGCGCGTCATGCTCGAGGTCAGCGATGCCGCGCGCGACTGGCTGGCCGAGCAGGGTTACGACGTGCAGATGGGCGCCCGGCCGATGGCTCGCCTCATCCAGGATCGCATCAAGCGACCGCTGGCGGAGGAGATCCTCTTCGGCGAACTCTCCGAGCACGGCGGCACGGTGCATGTGAATCTCGAAAACGGCGAACTGACGTTCGAGTTCGAGACCACCGCGGAGATGGCCTGAGGTACGGCGGGGTGCTTATGGCGCCCCGCGCTGCCTTACGGCGATAAGCCAATAAAAAGCCCGGCATGAGTGCCGGGCTTTTTATTGGCTGCTGGGAGCAGAGCAGAAAACCCTGCTCTTGCTCCGTTAGCGGGCGCGATAGGTGATGCGACCCTTGCTCAGGTCGTACGGGGTCAGCTCTACGCGAACCTTGTCACCAGTCAGAATGCGGATGTAATTCTTGCGCATCTTTCCGGAGATGTGCGCGGTAACGACGTGCCCGTTTTCCAACTCCACGCGAAACATGGTGTTGGGCAGGGTGTCGACGACAGTGCCTTCCATTTCGAAGCTGTCTTCTTTCGACATGCAGTAAAGCCCTCGGTATCCAGAGAATGGCCCGGCGCAACTGGCCCCAGGCAAAAGCGGCAAGCATTGTGCCTGAAAACCAGGGTTGACGCCAAGGGGCTGCCTCTGTTTCGGCAGCGAAAGGCCAGGAAAATCGTCGATTTCAGGTCAGGGCGACCCAGCGCTGATTGACGAACAGCTCGATGGGGCGGTACTGGGTCTTGTAGTTCATCTTTCTGCAGTTCTTGATCCAGTAGCCAAGATATACGGCATGCAGCTTCAGGCGCAGCGCTTCGCCGATCTGCCAGAGGATGGCGTAGCGACCCAGGCTGCGCCGCTCTTCGTCAGGGTCGTAGAAGGTGTAGACCGCCGACAGGCCATTGGGTAGCACGTCGGTCACGGCAATGGCGAGCAGCCGGCCCTGCTCGCGGAACTCGAAGAAACAGGAGAACGGCAGGTCGCGCACCAGAAAGGTCGAGAACTGCTCACGGCTCGGTGGATACATGTCGCCGTCGGCGTGGCGCTGCTCGATATAGCGCGCATATAGCTGATAATATTCTTCGTTGAATGAAGGGCTTACCGCTTTTACTTCAAGTGATTCATTGCGTTTTAGGATGCGTCGCTGCTGTCGATTGGGGGCGAATCGGGCAGCCGGAATTCGCGCCGGCACGCAGGCGGTGCAGCGCTGGCAATGCGGGCGGTAGAGGTGATCGCCGCTACGCCGGAAACCCAGCTCGGAGAGCTCGGCGTACATCTCCACGTCCATCGGCTGGCTGGGATCGAGAAACAGCGTAGTGGCCTGTTCCTCGAGCAGATAGCTGCAGGGATGGGGCTGCGTGGCGTAGAACTTCAGGCGAGCCAGCTCAGTCATGATCGACTCCCAGGAATGGCCTCGAATCAGTGTATGCCAGCGCCGAGCTGCGGGCCAGGGCGCCTGTCACCGGTCGCCAGCGGCGCGCCAGTCGGCCGGGCTGGGCTGATCCAGAAAGCGCGCCAGGTAATCGGCGAACGCCTGGCGGCTGATGGCGCGGGCGCCGAGGCTGTGCAGGTGCTGGGTCGGCATCTGGCAGTCGATCAGCTCGAACTGCCACGCCTCGAGTCGCTCGACCAGGCTGACGAAGCCGACCTTGGAGGCATTGTCGGCCCGGCTGAACATCGATTCGCCAAAGAACAGCCTGCCCATGGCCAGCCCATACAGCCCGCCGACCAGTTGCTGGTTCTGCCAGACTTCCACGCTGTGCGCCACGCCGCGCTCGTGCAGGTCGATATAGGCCTGTTGCATGGGGGTGGTGATCCAGGTGCCGTCCGCGTAGTCGCGAGGCGCCGCGCAGGCGCGGATGACCTCGGCGAAGGCGCGGTCGAAGGTCACCTGAAAATGCCCCTGGCGGATGACCTTGCGCAGACTGCGCGAGACGTGCAGCTCGTCGGGAAACAGCACGGTGCGCGGATCCGGTGACCACCACAGCAGCGGCTGGCCATCCTGGTACCAGGGAAAGCAGCCATGCCGATAGGCGGCGATCAGCCGCTCGGCGCGCAGATCGCCGCCTGCGGCCAAGAGGCCGTTGGGTTCGCGCAGCGCCTTGTCGAGCGGCGGAAAGGTCAGGGAGTCGCGTTGCAACCAGGTAAGCATGGGCGAGACCGCAGCGGGGGAGGGCGGGCGTTACCCCGCCCGGAGCCTCAGTTGTCGTCGAGGAATTTCTCGACGTCCAGGGCGGCCATGCAGCCGGCGCCGGCCGAGGTGATGGCCTGGCGATAGACATGATCGGCCACGTCGCCCGCGGCGAACACGCCCTCGATGCTGGTGGCCGTGGCGTTGCCTTCGCTGCCGCCCTTGACCAGCAGGTAGCCGTCACGCATTTCCAGCTGACCCTGGAACAGATCGGTGTTGGGCTTGTGGCCGATGGCGATGAACACGCCCGCCAGGGGCAGGTCGCAGGTGCTGCCGTCCTGGGTGCTGCGTAGGCGGGCGCCGGTCACGCCACTGGCGTCGCCCAGCACTTCTTCCAGGGTGTGGTTCCAGTGCAGCTTGATATTGCCGTTGGCAGCCTTGTCGAAGATCTTGTCCTGCAGGATCTTCTCCGAACGCAGCTTGTCACGGCGGTGTACCAGATGCACTTCCTTGGCGATATTGGACAGGTACAGCGCCTCTTCCACGGCGGTGTTGCCGCCACCGATCACGGCGACCACCTGGTTGCGGTAGAAGAAACCGTCGCAGGTCGCACAGGCGGACACACCCTTGCCGGCGAACGCTTCTTCGGAGGGCAGGCCCAGGTACTGGGCCGAAGCGCCGGTGGCGATGATCAGCGCGTCACAGGTGTAGGTGCCACTGTCGCCCTTGAGGGTGAACGGCCGGCTCTGCAACTCGGCGGTGTGGATGTGGTCGTAGATGATCTCGGTTTCGAAGCGCTCGGCGTGTTTCTGCATGCGCTCCATCAGCCCAGGTCCCGTCAGCCCTTCCACGTCACCCGGCCAGTTGTCGACCTCGGTGGTGGTGGTGAGCTGGCCGCCAGGCTGAATGCCGGTGATGATGACAGGCTTCAGATTGGCGCGAGCGGCGTATACGGCGGCGCTGTAACCGGCCGGCCCGGAGCCCAGGATAATCAGGCGGGAATGCTTGACTTCGCTCATAAAAACACCTCATAAGCCTTTGTCACAAAAGAGAATGCATGCTCAAATTGAGCCGCACGGACGAATAGTGGCCGCTATGCTACACCGAAGCACGGGACGAGCGGGAGCCAGCCGGGCGATCGGTTCCCCAACGCACCGGCGGCATGCCGTACAATGGCGGCGTTTCGTCCTCCACCGATCATTCGGCGCGCTAGCAGCGCAGGAACAGATGCGTTTTGAAGAACTCTAGCTCTACAGCACCGGCGCCAGCCTGGCGTCAGCAATTGCCATATCGCCTCAAAGAGGGCGCCCTGATCGCTCTTGGGGCGTTGTGTCTCTACGTGTGGATGGCGCTGCTCACCTATGACCCGGCCGATCCGGGCTGGACCCACACCAGCAACGTCGAGCAGGTGCACAATGCCGCCGGGCGGGCCGGTGCCTGGTTCGCCGACGTGCTGTTCATGGCCCTCGGTTATTTCGCCTACCTGTTTCCGCTGCTGCTGGGCATCAAGGCCCTGCAGGTGTTCCGGGCCCGCCACGAGCCCTGGCACTGGAGCGGCTGGCTGTTTTCCTGGCGGCTGATCGGCCTGGTGTTCCTGGTGCTGTCCGGTGCGGCGCTGGCCTACATCCATTTCCAGAGCGGCGCCAACATGCCGGCCTCGGCCGGTGGCGCGCTGGGCGAGAGCCTCGGGCAACTGACCGTCGCGGCGCTCAACGTGCAGGGCAGCACGCTGCTGTTCATCGCCCTGTTCCTGTTCGGCCTGACCGTGTTCACCGACCTGTCCTGGTTCAAGGTCATGGATCTGACCGGCAAGATCACCCTCGACCTGCTGGAGCTGGTGCAGAGCGTGGTCAATCGCTGGTGGAGTTCGCGCCAGGATCGCAAGCAACTGGTCGCCCAGCTGCGCGAAGTGGACGAACGGGTGCACGAGGTCGCCGCCCCGGTGGTCAAGGATCGCCGTGAGCAGGCCAAGGTCAAGGAACGCCTGATCGAGCGCGAAGAGTCGCTCAACAAGCACATGAGCGAACGCGAAAGCCGCCCGGCACCGATGATTTCCGCACCGGTCGCGCCCAAGGCGCCGGAGCCGAGCAAGCGCGTGCAGAAGGAAAAGCAGGTGCCGCTGTTCGTCGACAGCGCCGTGGAAGGCACCTTGCCACCGATCTCGCTGCTCGACCCGGCCGAGGCCAAGAAGGTCGAGTACTCGCCCGAGTCCCTGGCCGGCGTCGGTCACCTGCTGGAAATCAAGCTCAAGGAATTCGGCGTCGAGGTCACGGTGGACTCGATCCATCCGGGCCCGGTGATCACCCGCTACGAGATCCAGCCGGCCGCTGGCGTCAAGGTCAGCCGCATCGCCAACCTGGCCAAGGACCTGGCCCGCTCCCTGGCGGTGACCAGCGTACGGGTCGTGGAGGTGATTCCCGGCAAGACCACGGTGGGCATCGAGATTCCCAACGAGAACCGCCAGATCGTGCGTTTCTCCGAAGTGCTGTCCACCCCGGAATACGACGACGCCAAGTCGCCGGTGGCCCTGGCCCTGGGCCACGACATCGGCGGCAAGCCGGTGATCACCGACCTGGCCAAGATGCCCCACCTGCTGGTGGCCGGTACCACGGGTTCGGGTAAGTCGGTGGGCGTCAACGCGATGATCCTGTCGATCCTGTTCAAGTCGAGCCCGGAAGACGCGCGGCTGATCATGATCGACCCGAAGATGCTCGAACTGTCGATCTACGAAGGCATTCCGCACCTCTTGTGCCCGGTGGTCACCGACATGAAGGAGGCGGCCAACGCCCTGCGCTGGAGCGTGGCGGAGATGGAGCGCCGCTACAAGCTGATGTCGAAGATGGGCGTACGCAACCTGGCGGGCTTCAACCGCAAGGTCAAGGACGCCATCGAGGCCGGCGAGCCGCTGGCCGACCCGCTGTATCGTCGCGAGAGCATGGAAGACGAAGCACCGCTGCTCAAGCCGCTGCCGACCATCGTGGTGGTGGTCGACGAGTTCGCCGACATGATGATGATCGTCGGCAAGAAGGTCGAGGAACTGATCGCCCGTATCGCCCAGAAGGCGCGGGCCGCCGGCATCCACCTGATTCTCGCCACCCAGCGCCCCTCGGTGGACGTGATCACCGGCCTGATCAAGGCCAATATCCCGACCCGTATGGCGTTCCAGGTATCGAGCAAGATCGACTCGCGCACCATCATCGACCAGGGTGGTGCCGAACAGCTGCTCGGCCACGGTGACATGCTCTACATGCCGCCGGGCACCAGCCTGCCGATCCGCGTGCATGGCGCCTTCGTGTCCGACGATGAAGTGCACCGCGTGGTCGAGGCCTGGAAGCTGCGTGGCGCCCCCGATTACAACGAAGACATTCTCGCCGGCTCGGAAGAGGGCGGTGGCGGTGGCTTCGACGGCGGCAGCGGCGGTGAGGGTGGTGAAGACAGCGAAAGTGATCCTTTGTACGACGAAGCGGTCAACTTCGTACTGGAGAGCCGCCGCGCCTCGATCTCTTCGGTGCAGCGCAAGCTGAAGATCGGCTACAACCGCGCTGCGCGGATGATCGAAGCCATGGAAATGGCCGGCGTCGTCACCCCGATGAACACCAACGGCTCGCGCGAGGTCATCGCACCCGGGCAGAACCGCGATTAATCTGACAGAGGATCCCCATGCGCCTGATTCGCCTGATGCTGCTCGCCGTTCTCACCACGGCCAGCCTGTTCGCCCACGCTGACGACGAGGCGGCGGTCAAACGCCTGACCGAGCTGCTCAACCAGGCGCAGACCATCACCGCACGCTTTTCCCAGCTGTCCCTCGATGGCAGCGGCACCCAGCTGCAGGAAACCGCTGGCGAGCTGGCCCTCAAGCGCCCCGGCCTGTTCCGCTGGCACACCGACGAGCCGATGGAACAACTGCTGGTATCCGACGGCAAGCAGGTGTGGCTGTACGACCCGGATCTGGAGCAGGTGACCATCCAGTCCCTCGATCAGCGCCTGACCCATACCCCGGCGCTGCTGCTGTCCGGCGACGTGTCGCAGATTCGCGAAAACTTCGAGATCACCTTCAAGGAAGGCGGCAGCGTGGTGGACTTCATCCTCAAGCCGAAGTCCAAGGACACCCTGTTCGACAGCCTGCGCCTGTCCTTTCGCAACGGCGTGCTGAACGACATGCAACTGATCGACAGCATCGGCCAGCGCACCAATATCCTGTTCATGAGCGTGAAGATGAACCAGCCTCTGGATGACAAGCAGTTCAGCTTCGAAATCCCCGAGGGTGCGGACGTCATTCAAGAGTAGGTAAGTCGTGGATCTGTTTCGCAGCGCGCCCGTCGCCCAGCCCCTGGCCGCCCGTTTGCGGGCGACCACCCTGGACGAATACGTCGGTCAGGAGCACCTGCTGGCCCGTGGTAAGCCGCTGCGCGAAGCGCTGGAGCAGGGCGCCCTGCATTCGATGATCTTCTGGGGCCCGCCCGGGGTCGGCAAGACCACCCTGGCGCGCCTGCTGGCCCAGGTCACCGACGCGCATTTCGAG